>JAHBAT020000016.1 GCA_018499985.2 Candidatus Moraniibacteriota bacterium | reverse complement strand
TCCGCGCGTGAACCGTTCACGCCATGATCGCCATGACATCACGGAATCTATAATACCATGCGGGAAGGGAGGTTGATTGGGAATTGCAATTCCCAATCAGCAACCGCCACCTATTTCACCAACCCTTTTCCATGGCACTCGACATATTTCGCATTCGATCCGCAAAAACACGGACGTTCCGCGCGATCGCTTGCCGAAAGCCACGAGCTCGATTGCACCTTTCCCCCACGACCGATGTTATAAATCATCTGAATCCCCAATTCCGCGCAAAGCGTTTCTTCTGGAACAGGAACGCCATCTGGTTTTCGATCCCCGCCATTCGCGAACACATGCGGACGAACGACGCGGAGCGTGTCGCATACGCTCAAATCATCCGTATCCGGACCATGACCCGTAAATACCACTTCCGATACGCACTCAAACGCTTCGATGATTTCTTTCCGCTCTTCCTGCGGCATGAACACATGACCCTTTTTGAAACGGAGCCAATGATCATTATTCAAAATGACCACGAGTCGATCGCCAAGCTTTGCCGCATCTTGAAACATGCGGACATGCCCAATATGGATCGGATCAAATCCGCCGGAAACGGCAACGACAACGGGTTCACGATGCTCTGACATAGTGGAGAGAGCGTAGCGATGGGAGGAACGGACGTCAATGGATCATGGAGAAAAAATAAAAAGCCCCTCTTTCGAGGAGCTTTTCTATGGTGGACGTTGGAGGGATCGAACCTCCGACCTCACGAATGTGAATCGTGCGCTCTAACCAGCTGAGCTAAACGTCCATGTGAAATTGAAAATCACTCACCACACAGTACCATAAGTGACCGCCGAGATGGTACACTTTTTTGATATGTCTGGCAAGATCCGCATCCAAACCGTCTCCACGCTCCTAAAAGAAGCCGCAAAACGGTTAAAACCGAAGAAAATCACCTGCATCGCCGACCAAGAACAGGGTTGGCTTGAAGCGGAGCTTCTGATGGCGCATGTCTTGAAAAAAGACCGAACATGGATCATCACGCATGATACGGATTTCTTGACCCCGAGCCTGGAAAAACGTTTCATGACGCTCGTGGAACGACGACTTACCGCCGAACCGATCGCGTACATCATCGGAACGAAAGCGTTTTACGGCCGCGATTTTTTCGTGAATCGAACCGTCCTGATCCCAAGACCGGAAACGGAATTGATGATCGACACGCTAAAAGAACGGCGTCAAAAAAACGATGCATTCACCGTATGGGACGTTGGGACCGGAAGCGGTGCCATCGCGATCACGACGGCGCTTGAATTTCCGCATGCTACGGTCATCGCATCCGATATTTGCAAGCGCGCCCTTAAGACCGCGCAAAAAAATGCAAAACTTCACCATGTCGAAAAACGCATGGCATTTATTCAAGCGAACCTCCTATCCCCTGACGTGAAACGAAAAATCAAAAGCAAACACGAAACACCGCTCGTCATCCTCGCGAATCTCCCCTATCTCCCTACGAGCGACGAGACAGAACTCGCGAAAGACGTGACGGCGTTCGAACCAGCCAAAGCCCTCTACGCCGGAGACGATGGACTCGATCTCATCCAAAAACTCTTCACAAGCATCACCGAAGACTTGGACGTGAATCCAAAACTCATCCTTACGGAATTCGATCCGCCGCAAGCGAAGACGATTCTGAAACTCGCAAAAGACACATTCCCGCTTGCAACCATCCGCATCCACAAAGATCTCGCCAAACGAGATCGATTGATCGAGATCGCATTTTAAAAAGGGGCGAGTCTTAGACTCGCCCCTACTGATACTACTGGACTTCCTCGATTTCCGCACCCAATCCTTTTAATTTTTCCACGATGCGTTCGTATCCGCGATTGATCAAATCAACGCCGGTGATCGTACTCGTACCTTTGGCAATGAGCGCGGCAACGAGATAGGAAAAACCCGCGCGCAAATCCGGAATTTCGATCTTCGCCGCTTTGAGTGGCGTCGGACCAACCACCACCGCACTATGCGGATGATTTCGATAGCTGAAACGACATGCTTTTGCACCAAGACAATTGGTATGGATCGTAATATTCGCTCCCATCGCATTTAACGCATCCGTATACCCGAAACGGCTCTCGTACACGGTTTCATGCACGATCGAAACACCATCCGCTTGCGTGAGCAAAATCAAAAACGGCTGTTGCCAATCCGTTGCAAAACCAGGATAGACATCCGTTTCAACCGTGGAAGGCTTGATCTCTCCGACGCGGAAAACCCGAATGCCTTCCGATGTCATTTCAAAATCCCCACCAATGCGACGAAGGGCGTTTAAAAACGAGATCATATGATCCTGCACCGCACCGCGAATGAGCACATCGCCTTTCGTGAGCACGGATGCCACGGCGAACGACGCCGCTTCAATGCGATCCGGAATCACACGATGTGTAGCGCCATGCAAAGATTCCACGCCTTCGATGATCCACGTTTGATTCACGTCCAACTGGATGATCGCGCCCATGGACTGCAAGAGCATGGCGAGGTCTTTGATCTCCGGTTCAATCGCCGCATTCCGAATCATCGTGGTCCCTTTGGCAAGCACCGCGGCGAGCATCACGTTTTCCGTTGCACCAACCGAAGGGTACGCGAGTTCAATCACCGCACCATGTAAACGACCACCTTCGATAGATGCGCGATACACACCATCTTCACATACGATATCCGTTCCCATCTGCTGCAATGCCGTGAGGTGAAAATCCACAGGACGCGCGCCGATCTTGCATCCTCCAAGCGCCGGGATAATTGCTGTTCCGAATCGTGAAAGAAGCGGACCAAAAAGCAAAATAGGAATGCGATTTTTGCGGCTAAATGCTTCCGTGACTTCCGGAGACGTCAACGTCGAAGCGTCCACCGTCACGCGATCACCCTCGCGTTCGATACTCACACCGAGCCCGCGAAGCATGTCGATCGTTACACTCACGTCGCCGATATCCGGAACGTTCATCAACGTCACTTTTTCAGACGTCAACAAACAAGCCACAAGTTCCTTGGTCGCGGCATTCTTCGCTCCGGAAACGCGAACTTCACCTTTAAGCGGTACGCCGCCAGTAATTTTGATGGATTGAGTCATAGAGTAATTAGCCGTTAGCCATCCAAGAGTGTAGGAAGCGAACGTAAAGCGCGCAAATATCTTTTAGTCTTTCGGTAAAATGGAAATCCACGTCTTCCCTCGCGCGAACGGGATCACGCGACCGTCTACGGTTTCGAATCGGAGATGCTCCCCGGAGGAACGACGCCATATGCCATCGAATTGCTGTCCATCATGGAAAATTTTCGCCGGACCGTTTCCGATCGTTCCGACCGATAGTCGGCCAACGCCATCCAGTACGACAACTGACGATTCCATGACGACAACGTTTCGAGCTGTCACAATTTCACCATCCGCATCTTTTTGAATCGTACTCCCCTGCTTGCGCGTGTACATCTTTGTCCCTTCATCATATGTCCATGATGCGCGATAAATCCCTTGGTAGGGAACGCTAATTTCCGTTGCAGACTGCGTACCTGTTGCCGAAGCGTCATCCGTATACGTCCATGACGAAAATCCCGGCGGTGTCAGTTCCATTTTCACAACAGCCGCATTCAACTTCTCCATGCTCGTATACACGTTATGTGGCGCGCCACGGGAAGCCGAACGCCAAAACGACGGACCATGATAGTACTCGTCGTAATTCGTCACGCGATCAAGCGTTTTCAACAAATCAAGCGCCTCCGGACTTCCGCCAACGTGCGCGTACAGCGCCCCAAGTCCATCTGCGAGTTGTACGTAATATGGACGCGCGCTGCGCACCGGACCGATCTGCGTGGTCGTCGCCGATGCGTCGAACACCAACATGAATCGCGTGATACTTCCTTCAACCGGAGCTTCGATCACGAGATTCGCTTTCGCCGGACCCAAGAGCGGCCATGCGTCCGCGCTGTTTTCCACCATCACCGCAATCGGCAACAAGGTCGTCGACGATGCGTCAGCGACGGCAACACCATCAAGCGTACGCGCGAAGATCGAAGAAGACGCCGGTTTTTCCACCGGAGTTTCCGCAACTGGAGATGGTGTCGACGCTTTTGGCGTAAGTGCAAAAACGAGAAGCCCGATGGAAAGAGCGACAATCAAAACGGCCCCGAGCGCAACTATGCGCCAGGACCGTGTGACTCGACTCGCAACCTTCGTTGCAAAGCCGCGAATCTTTTCCGAAAAATTAAGACTTGGTTGCATTCGCCTCTGTTTCAGTGGCGGCCTGTGCTGCGGCGGCTTCCTTCTTCAACTCGGCTTCAGACTTCACGGCCGTTACATCTCCGAGCTGGGATTCTTCGAGCTTCTTCATCTCATCCTCCGTCAACGGTTCATCAACCGTTGCAACGGTACCTTCTGGTTCGTTCAAGACTTCGACGCCCTTTGGAAGCTTCAAGCTGCCGATGCTAATCATATCATCAAAGGTCGCGAGTGCGGAGAGGTCGACTTCGATAGCATGTGGAAGATCCATTGGAAGACATTCGACCTCAACGTGGTCAAGGGATTTCACGAGCGTACCGCCGAGCACCTTCACAGCTGCGGATTCTCCGATGAAGACGAGTGGGACGTTTGCCGTCATCTTTTCCTTCATGTTGACCTGGTGGAAGTCGATATGAATCGGATGCATCGTGAGCGGATCAATCTGCACATCCTTAATAAGCGCCTTCACAGACGTCTTCCCGTCGACGTTCACATCTACGAGACTGGACATGCCGGCCTGAAGATAGACCTTTCGGAAATCTCCGAATGGAACAGCGAGGCTCTGCGCTTCAACACCGTGTCCGTACATGACGGCCGGAATCATCTGCTCTTTTCGGAGCACTGTGGCGTTAGGGCCTTTCGCCGAACGCGTCTTTGCTTCAAGGGTAATCGTTTGCATAGATGGGGAAACAAGTGGCGCAAAATTACGC
>JAHBAT020000021.1 GCA_018499985.2 Candidatus Moraniibacteriota bacterium | reverse complement strand
ACTCCAATGCTCGATGCAAATCAAGGAGTTCTTCGCTACCCTGCCCAGTAAGATAAATCATTTTTGGATTTTCTGGACTTTCAAAAAGCTCTATCTTTTCAAAATAAATATCAAAAGTAGGGATATTGGCTACCGCCAGACGGATCTTCTCAGATACCTCAAAAATATCATCCTCCAAAAGGAATCCGAGATGCATAAGATTCACAGAGAGGTTTTCGCTGCGAGTCGGTAGAGTAGCTATTTCTGGCCAAATTGCCTCCTCTCGAGCCAAGCGCTTTTTCAGCTGGTTTGAGAGCGGAAGACCAATAAATAAACGACGATATTTTGGTTGCATACAGTTTTTTATGTAGGACTACCCTACCCCAAAATGGCTTAAAAATCAAGTTTAACTCTGTCTTATCCTCCCTATTCTTGCTACAATAGGTCTATATGACTACACTCTCCTACCTACTTGATGTTATTCCGCTGACCCAGCTTCCTCTGGCACGCTCTCCACGCTTCACCTACAAAAGCTCCGTGGTAGTACCCTTTGGTAGTCTTGTATCGGTACCTTTTGGTAGTCAGACCATCGAAGGTATAAGCCTTACCTGTACCCCCAAGCCTTCTCGTGCCCCACAATGGGTCAAAGGTATCCATGAAATCATTCAGCCTGATCTCATGACAGAAAAACAAATAACTCTTGCTGAATCGATAAGTGCTACCTACTTTACTCCACTAGGGAGAGTCCTTCGTCATGCCATCCCCAAAAAAGCCAAGAAGCTTATCGAAATCCCTTCCGATGAAGCTACCCTCACGACACCTATTCTTTCGGTACCCGAAAAAAAGTCTCTCGAAAAATTTCTCACCTCAAAAAAACCAGGCTTCCTAACTTCAGAAAACGACCGGCACACTATTGTCTTTGCTCTTACCAAAGAACTCGCACAAAAAAATAAGCAGACTCTTATTTTGGTACCAGAAATTCTTCATCTTTTACCTTTGGAGGAAGAAGCTCATCTTTACTTTGCTTCATCAGATATTGCTGTACTACACAGTCACCTCACTCCACGTGAATATGCTACACATTGGACGCGTATACAAAACGGTGATGCCAAAATAATCCTCTCTACTCGCCAAGGTCTTTTTGCACCCTTCAAAAATCTTGGTGCTGTGGTAGTGACCGAAGAACAAGACCAGGGATACAAACAATGGGATATGAGTCCACGCTACCAGGGGCGTGCTGTAGCAACTACCCTTGCTTCCCTTCATAAGGCCTGCCTTCTCTACACGAGTGGAGCCTCAAGTCTAGAAAGCGCAGAGGAAATTCAACAAAAAACCCTTCTTCATCTCAATCCTACCAAAAAATCTGAGGCTACTCCTCTTGGTAAAAATATCAATCTTATCAACCTACGGCTCGAGCGTTTTCGTAAAAACTTTTCTCCTATTAGCGAAGAGCTTCGTGAACATCTTTCCCAAAGCCTTACTCGCGGTGAACAATCTATCCTTCTTATCCCTCAGCGTGGCGTTGCTGCCTATTCGGTCTGTGCTGGTTGCAAAAAAATCTTTCGTTGTACCAAGAGTGGTCACGCTCTCCGAGAAGAGCGCAATGGTTCGTACAGTTGCCCTGGTTGTGACTACAAGACATCACTCTTTCCCTCTTGTCCTGAATGTGGGCACCTTTCTTTTTGGGCTCGTGGCATTGGGAGTGAACGCATAGAGCAAGAGCTCAAGCGCTTATTTCCCTATACCAAAACCGCTCGCTTTGACGGCGAAACTATACGCAAGCACAAGGATTTAAAAACACTCTATCAAGACGTACAGAATGGTAAAATTGGCATCCTTATTGGTACCCATATGCTCCAAAAGAGATTGCCCTTGCCGAAACCCGGTCTCGTTGCTATTATTGACGCGGACAACCTCCTTTCAGGGACGGATTTCCGCGGAGATGAGCGTTTTTTACAAACCATTGCACAGCTAAAAAAAGACTCTCGGCCTGTATTTATCCAGACATTTGAGCCAGAGCATCGGCTGTTTCGACAAATGACCGAGACGAGCTATGAGGACTTCCTTGCTCGCCTCCTCAAAGACCGAGAAACTCTCAAGTATCCGCCCTACGCCAATCTTTATGCTCTTACACCTATTGTGGAAGCGGCCAAAAGAAAAACCAAAACCCTGTCCTGGGAGAAACTTCAAGAGCAGTTTCCTGCCCTACAGGTCCATCAAGCTCCTCCGAAGAAAAATCCTCAGGCCAATCAGACAACCCTCTTCCTAAAGATTCCTCTGCCGCTGCCTGCTGATTTCTTGCTTCACCTCAAAACCAAAGCTGCCGAATACCATATAGATCCAGATCCCCTTCATTTCTCTTGATTCATATTTTTTACTCCCATGCTCAAACTTGTTACCGGTGCAGGCACCCCCATGCTCCAAACCAAAACCGCTCTTGTTGAGGATCCGCTTTCTCCGGATATCCAACTTTTGATACCAGAAATGATAGAAACCATGTACAAAGAACGTGGCGTAGGGTTAGCAGCTCCTCAAATAGGCCGCTCTATCCGTATGGCAGTAGCCGAAGCAGATGGCAAAGTCTACACCCTCATCAATCCAGAGATTACCACTCTTTCTGAAGAAAAAGTCCTTTTTGAAGAAGGTTGCCTCAGTCTTCCTGGTCAATACTTTTCTATTGTTCGGTCTGAGACACTGACTCTTAAATACCAAGATGAGCGAGGCCTTCCAAAGAAACTCCGCGCTACTGGTTTTCTCGCCATTGTTATCCAGCATGAGGTAGACCATCTTGATGGTATACTTATATGTGACCGCTACCGTAAACAACAGCAAAATCCAAAATACAAAAAACTCTATGGGACTCTGGAATAAACTCTTCGGCCAAACAAACACTCCCGCTACTACACACAAAACTACAAGCCCCTCAGCTGTTGCCAAGGCGCCTGCCCCTCAAATTCGAGTCGTCTTTATGGGGACTCCACCTTTCGCCTCCGAACTCCTCATGACCCTCATTGAAGATGGTTATCATATTGTGGGTGTCATCACTAAGGCAGACAAGCCCGTAGGACGCACCCAAGAAGTGAGCGTGAGCGCTGTCAAAAAACTCGCTCTTGAATACAAACTTCCTATCCTACAGCCAGAAAAACTCAATGATGAGGCCTATGCTCAATTTAAAGAATGGCAACCAGATATCCTTATCGTAGCGGCTTACGGAAAAATTCTTCCAAAACGCTTCCTTGAACTTCCTGGCTTTGGAGCCATGAACGTCCATGCTTCACTCCTCCCTCTCTACAGAGGGTCTTCTCCAATCCAAAATGTGATTCTTGATGGCAAGGAGGAAACCGGTATCACTCTTATGCAGATGGATGCTGGTATGGATACAGGTGATATCATTGTTCAAAAAACAGTCAAAATCAGTCCCGATGAAACCGTAGAACAACTCACTGCCAAACTCACCCTACTAGCACAAAAGATGCTTTCTGAGACTCTGCCTCTCTGGGTCAAGAAAAAGATTAGTGCCACTCCTCAGCCAGAGAAAGGCTCAAGTCTCTGTCAGCTTATCGAACGCCAAGATGGTCAAATCATTTGGAACGAAGAAGCTCGTAGTATCTACAATCGCTATCGTGCTCTCACTCCTTGGCCGGGTATCTTTACTTTCTGGCCCCAAAAAAATGGTTTGCTGCGTATCAAGCTTCACACTATCAGTGTTATCGATGACAAAGAAGAGACCTCTATCCATGGCACTGTTCTTTTGTATGAAAACAAGCTCGCTATTCAGGCAGAGCGTGGTATTATAATAGTAGAAGAACTTCAACTCGAAGGTCGTAATCGCATGAGTGCGGATACCTTTCTCAAAGGTAACCCTTCTTTTGTTGGAAGTGTTCTCAAATAATTTTTTGACACTCTTTCGCTATGGAAAGCGCAGGATCACAGCAACGCAAAAATATTCAGGCTCTCGCGAGCGGCATGCTTCTTATTGTTTTTGTGGGTATTTTTTTTATTGTCAAAAGTTTTCGCACCTCCACTGACGGTAAAGGCATCCTCACTGTAGAAGACCAAGACACCCCTACCGCAAAGAAAACTCTCTCTGCTACCGAACTCCAACGCAAGATGACTATCCAAGACAAACTCCTCCTTGTAGATGTCCGTAGTGAAGATGACTACAACCGCAAACACATCCCCAAGAGTCGCTCTTATCCGAGAGAAAATGTCGCCAATGTGACCCCAGAAAAAGATACTCTCCTAGTTATTATTAGTTACAAGGACAACGTCGTTACGGAAGAGACAGTCACCAATATCCTCAAAGAAAAAGGCATCGACTTCATCTTCCTTGCTGATGGCTTTGAAGATTGGGACAGCAAGGGCTACTCGGTGATTTCAGAAGGTGATCCAAGAGACTTTGTCGATCAGTCAAAAGTCACCTACATCACCCTAGAAGCCCTGACCCCCCTTCTTGCTCCTGGAAATTCTCTCTATCTCCTCGATGTACAAAAAGCCGAAGACTACAATAAGCGTCATATCGAAGGAGCTATCAATATTCCTCTTTCTGAACTCGAAAAAAGAGCTGGTGAAATACCTTCCGGCAAACAAATTATCGTCTACGGAGGCAACGAACTCGAATCCTTCCGTGGTGGTACCAGACTCTTTGATCTCAATATCTACAGTGTTCAAACCCTCCGTGGCAACAACCACCTTCGCCCAGATTCACCCCTCACCATCAAGCCATAAGAACTCCTCGTTCATACAAAAAACGCCCTCCGGATGAAGGGCGTTTTTATTAATTCATTTTATAAGTATCTTTACCTATTGAAAGTAAATTAAGTAATGACACTACAGCCATATCACTCGCTTTTTTATTTGCTTCATGTGTATTATACGCAGTATGTGCATTTGAACAAAACCAATTATACAAAGGTAGTGCATTAAATCTTTCATCTATTGGATCGTCCTGTGCGGCTCGTAAACGACCAGAAGATAGCTCTTTATAAAGAGCTTCTGTTTCTATACCTCCAGTAAAACCACAGTTAATAAGAATAGCACCGTCTCTCATAGTCGCTAATTCACTTGCTCCAACAAACCCTACACCCGCTTCTTTGGATGCATGGAGCGTCACTATATCACTTTCTTTAAACAGCTCTTCATTAGAAACAAACTTCAGTCCCAACCTTTCTTCAATTTCTAATTTTCTTGATTGGCTAGTATAAAGAATTTCTTTAGTCCCTAAAGCTTTGAGAATTTCAGCTACAAGAGAACCTACATTACCCATACCGACAATTCCTACGGTGAGAGAATTTAGTGAACTAGAAGTCCGAAAAGATGTCTTTCCTGTTCTACCTAACTCAAATATATTTCTTACCATACCTAACAAAAGTGCAATGGTATACTCGCTTACGGCTTCCCGGTTAGCACCTGGAGCATTGGCAATAGCAATATTCTTTTTTGTTGCCAAATCAAAACCAGGAATAAAAGCCTTGGCATCAGCTCCTGTAAAAACAATCGCCTGAAGATCATTTGCTTCCTCAATTACTTTGTCTGTCACTTTTTCAATACCACCAAGAATGTATCCCACCTTACCTTTAACAGCTTCTCTTAATTCATCTTCTGTAGCATTTGGTTTATCAAGTCGCTCTACTTCATAGCCAGCATCAAGCAAAAGCTTTTCATGTTCTGCAAATATAAAGAGTGAATCTGTAATTAGAATTTTTCCTTTCATACTTATTTCAAAAGCTCTAAGGCCTTATCCATCTGAGGGTCCTTCTTGGCTGTGAGGTCGTCACGTGTGATATCTACTTCCACATCAGGGCTAATACCGACGTGGTTGATCTGATTACCTTTTGGAGTGAGCCACTTAGCGACCGTTACCTTGACTGCCGTATCCTTAGTTACTGGAATCAACTCCTGGACAGAGCCTTTACCAAAAGATTTCTTCCCTACCAGGGTGATGTTATCACGATTTTCTCGGAGAGCACCTGCAAGGATTTCTGAAGCACTGGCACTTCCCTGATTGATAAGCACTACTGTTTTGAGCGAAGAAATCATATCACCGCCCTTGGTCTTCATTTCTTTACGAGTACCATTGCTGGTTTCTTCCATTACCACTATCTTGCCAGCTGGAAGCATCAGACTTCCCATAGACACAGCTGCTTCCAGGTACCCTCCTGGGTTATTACGAAGATCTACCACGATACCCTGAGCGCCCTTTTCTTTTGCCTGCTTAACTGCATCAGCAAAGCCTTCTGTCGTATCATCTCCAAAACGACTGACTCGTATAAGAGCGATGTTGTTTTCCTTCATCTCAAAGCGTACACTTTTGACCACGATGGTATCACGTACAATAGCTACCTCCCGAGTTGCTTCTTCGCCATCACGGAAGATAGTAAGCTTTACCTCTGTGCCTTTTTCGCCACGAATCTTCTTGACTGCGTCATCAAGACTAAGATTGGTTGTACTCTCTCCATTGATTTGAATAATTCTATCACCAGCAAGCAAACCGGCTTTTTCTGCAGGACTTTCATCAAGTGGCGCAATCACTGTAATCACTTCATCCTTGAGTCCCATTTCGGCACCAATTCCGGAAAAGGTACCTGATATATCTTCCTTAAAAGCCGCATTTTCTTCTGGACTAAAGAAGGTCGTATACGGATCACCAGTAGCTGCAAGCATTCCGTCAATCGCTCCATAAAAAAGCTTTGTGGAATCTAGGTTTGCTTTGTCTACATATTTCTCTCGCAAAATTGACCATACCTTCCAAAAAAGAGAGAAGTCAATCGTCTTATCGCTGTTATCCTTATTGATAAATATTGCTTCTGATGGAGGAATAACCTTATTATCACCAGTAGAACCTCCTCCATTTTCTTGACCCTTCTTGTAGCCCAAGAAAAAACTTCCCCCTATCAAAAAAACGACCAGGAAAAACAGAAAGCTTTTATGAAAGAGCTTCTTTTGTTTCAGGTATGTATTTTCATCTATTTCCTGTACCTGAATCACCGCTTCATCTGTTTTTTTGATTTCATCCATACAATATTTTGATAGTTTAGAAAATTTTTGGAGACTTTTTGCCGTAATATTTCCAAAAATACTTAAAGGCACTCTGAATATGATACCAGGTAAGCTTGTTTGAGAGAAGCGAACGAATAAATCCGCCTCTACCACTCCCTTTGGCATGGTAGTGATATACAAAACACTTTGGGTAGTAGACAACCCGAAGACCTTTTTCCCAAAACCTCCGACACCAGTCTACATCTTCCATGTACATAAAAAAGCGATTGTCCATATACCCTACTTCCAGAGCGGTCTTACGCTTTACAAAAAGTGCTGATCCGATAACCCACTCTGCTGAAATAGGCTCCTTGGGATCACCTACTTCCTCCATAGCAAACCAGGCCAGGTGCCTCTTGGCAAAACCAAACCGACCGAGAAAGGTACGTCGGTAGAGAATAGTTATCGGCCTGTAGAAACGAAAGAAACTCTGCTGAATAGAACCATTGAAGTTGAACTGCTTTGGTCCAAGAATACCAATATCTGGATGATTCTTGATGTAGGCCAAAAGCTCTGGAACAGCCCCTTCAGTAAGAATAATATCTCCATTGATAAGAAAAACATATTCCCCTCTGGCTTCATCGAGCGAGGTATTGATAAGAGATTTAAAACCTACGTTTTCCTGAAATGGAAGAAAGCGCACATGTGGAAACTCTTCTCGCATCAGCATCTCCGTCACCTCTTCCGTAGCACTATCTACTACAAGTACTTCATAGCGCACGCCACTTTGTGGCATATAGCGATCTATAGACTCAAGACAAAGACGGAGGAGCTCTGGGCTCTTATAGGTGTTGATAGCAATCGAGAGCTCCAATGGTTCCATAGCAATACGCTCTATTGTTCACTTTTTAATTAAGTGAATTTCGGAAAAGTTCGTGTATACGGTCGTAGTTATCACCGCGTGGGAGTAGGATATAGCCTGAAGCCTCGGTCATTGGCGGAGTATAGAGTAATCCTTCTTCTGAATCAGAAAGCACTTTCTGGCTAATCGGCACATCTCCGATAGCCTGATACAGCTCAAATGCACGCTTTAGCTCCCAAGCTTCCAGATTAGTTGTCGTGTTGTTACCAAGACTATCAATCAAGTCATTGACCTTATTGAAGTCAGTAAGTGTACCGACACTCAAAGCCTTCGCCTTAATAGCCTGGATCACCGCCTGCTGACGAGCAGCACGTTCAAAGTCATTGGTCTGATAACGGGCACGGGAATAACAAAGCGCCTTCTCTCCATCAAGATGATTGATACCAGCTGGCAGAGAAAACTCACCACCACACTCTACATTCTTGTTGTAGCAAAGCGGGTAAGACTTAGCGATGTATTTTGTCCCATCCTTACGCTTGTGGTACTTATGCTGAAACTGCGGAGGGTTGGTTGGTTCTGTGTAGACATACGGATCACATACTTGTGCTTCCTTAAACTGTAGAGCTTCTGTAAATGGGTCCTTAAGGGTCACATCAATACCACCTACAGCATTGACTACATCAGTGAAGCCTTGAAAATTAATAGTGACTGCATACGGTACTGGCTGACCAATAACCTGCGAGATAACCGTGCGCATATCTTCCATACCACCACCGCCATGACGACGCTCTTCGCCTAAGGCAAAAACTGCATTGATTTTACGCTGTTCGCTACCGCCTGGCACAGTGACATACAGGTCACGTGGGATCGAGATCAGTGAAGCCTTGCTCACATCACCTTCTTTTGAAGCATCTTTAGGGTGAATAGAAAGCACCATAATCGTATCAGCGAGCAATCCACCACCAGGTACGTTTTCACCGCGCATACCCAAAAGAAGAATATTGACTCGGCCTTCTTTCTCTCCCTCAAGACTTTTGTCAGCGCCTGGGAGAGACTTGATAAGGCTCTTGAAGATATTGCCATCTCCTTGGGTAATTTTATTTAACGCGAAGCCAGTTTTTAAAGCAAAAGCTCCAAAAGCCACCGCTACCAAAGCCAAAACAAAAAGAACGATACGCACGGTACGCTTTTTAGTGGAAGAAACTTCTTTGGATTGATTGGGATTATTTCTACGAGGAAGAAAATTCATAGATTGTTTCATTAAAACGATTTACTTTTATCACCAGGCTAAGACTGGTAAAGGGCAATCAATTTTGTGCCACTTTTTTGCCAAGAAAAGTCCTTGATACGAAGCTTTCCTTTTTCAATAAGAGCTTGTTTTTGAGCTCCTACAACCTCCAAAGAGTACAATAACTCAGCCAACGAGTCAATCTGTCCTTGCTCAAAATAGAGAGTTGCATCACCCCCTATTTCCCTAAGACAAGCCTGATTCGAAGCAACTACTGGCACACCCATACTCATCGCCTCAAGGAGAGGAATACCGAAGCCCTCGTAGAGACTCGGGAAAACAAAGACGCTTGCCATCTGGTATATCCGTGGCAAATCTTCAGCCGCTACATAACCAGGAAAAACTACCGTATTTTCTAAGTGTAGTTCTTTAATTTTTTGGTCAATTTCACTATCGAAGTGATGCCCCCGTCGATTACCAACCAATACCAAGTGTGTGGCTGGCAGTTTTTTCTGAAGGCACGCCAAAGCATCGAGCAAAAACGGAATATTCTTACGTGGCTGCAAAGTACCTACATACAAAAGATACTGCTCCGGCAACTGATACTTTTGTCGGAGCTCATCATCTGAGAGAGTACTCACATTCTCTGTCTCAAAATCACTCCCAAGAGCGTTATAAATAACATGGATTTTTGCATCATCCACACCGTAGTACTTTATAATTTCCGCCTTGGTAAAAGCGCTTGGTGTCACAATAGCATCACTTCTTTTCAGTGAGCGTGGTATGAGGAGATTCAGGAAAAATAAATCCTTCTTACTAATAAGCTTTGGATACGCGCAAAATGAAACATCATGAATATGATTAACTACCCTGAGATCCTTCGGCAACCAAAAAGGCAAAATATACTGCGTATGAAAAACATCAATCGCAGCCTTCTTGAGGTAACGTGGCAACGTCACACCATTCCAGACAAATCGATTTGTAGCCGGCAAGACTACTAGATGCTGTTTTGGATTTTCTTTTTTCAAGCCTAAGCGTTTTTGAAGTATTTCTAGTGCGCTAGCATCACTCTCGTTTGTGAGAAGAAAGTACTCATTTTGTGAATCTTGCTTAAGTACCTCTCTCGTCAACTCAAAAAAGACTGTTTCATCGCCAGTGCGCTTCTTGCCTAAAATACGAATATCAATAGCGATACGTAGCATATCTATACTTTTTTATGGTCAGTCGGCGGATTAAACTTATAATCAGCTGGAGGATTTGAAAGTGTCACCAAAAGTGCGAGAAGAAAAAAGAAACTGCCAAGAAACATACCTGCATTAAAAAGATTAAATATTGTCATACCACAAAGAAGCGCGAAACCAAGCATATAGCGCTCTGGGTACGATCCCTTCACGATACCGTAGACAAAACGAATACCGAGCACTATCCAAAGAAGAAACAACGAAAGCCCTCCTAACAAACCGCTAGCCAGCCATGTCTCAAGAAAAAGGTTGCTTGTATTAAGTCCTGCACCTTGGGCGTCAAGACCAAGAAATTGAGAGCTATTACCGAGGCCTATTCCAAACACAAAGTGCGTCTTCAGAGTCTCCCATGATTTTTGATAAATTTGACTCCGAATCGAGAAGTTTGGGTCACGACGCTCTACCTCCTGGATACTTTTCCCCACCTGCTTCTCTTCTTCTATTGCCTCAAGGGTAATATGTCTACATCCGTATAGAGAAAGCTCTTCTACCGATTCTATTCTTTTTGGTAGCGAAGCTTCTCTTTCACAAGCTACCGTAATGTTTTGATAGCCATTGGTAGTACTCTCTGCCCTCTCGCTAATCTGAAAACGTGTTAACTGAAAAAGAAGCACCAGCGTCAAGGCTATGACACAGAGACCTCCTGCCAAAAGAATCTTCATGGCATATTTTTTCCACTTACGCTCCCCTCGAAGCACCCGATATCCTTCCGTGACAAACAACATCAAAATACCCACGACAAAAGCGAGCCACGCACTCCGACTAACCGTCATAATCAAAACCATAACCGTGAGCACAAAGAATATCCATCGTGCTACTAGTGCCATATGTTCAATCTGGGTGTCTTGTTTTTTGCGTGTACCCACTACCCATTCTCCCAAAAGTAAAAGAGCTACCCCTGCCAAAAAAAATCCGAGCCAGTCTGCCTCAAAAAAAGTACTGTTTGGTCGCCCAGCCATAACCATATGACTGACATGACCATATTTATCCTGAATATTTTGCCAAAAAGCTACCAGTATCACTACCAATGCTCCTCCATAAAAAAAGTTTAGAGCCTCCTCTCTTACTTTGGCACTCTTCAAAAAGATACGCGCTACTGTATAAAGTGTGAGAAACGAAGCCAAGATCAGCGCTTGCTTAAACGCAATGGCCGGTACCAAGGCTCCAGGTATTGCTAAGACAGAACCCATAAAAACACCTATCGGTAGCGCATCAAGTCCAATAAAGTGAATTTTTTTGGGGTTCATTTTGCCACCCAAAATATGGAGCACAATCGCCAAAAGAGTAGTAACTGTCAAAAGCTGATAGGGACGCAAAGCCAATCCTAGTTCCGAAGGCGCAAGATTGATAATTTCAAATGGTAAGAAAAACACCAACGCAAAAAAACTCAAGCGTGGTCGATACAAAGCAAAAAGGAGAAGAAGGAAAAAAAGAAAAGAAAAATGATCAATATCAAGCGGCAACTTTTCTTGATAGGTCAGCACCACTACTAGACCACTAAAGAAAAAAAGCATTGCCCAAAGACCAATCTTTTCCCAAGACCAGCCTTCAATACCTTCCAAAAAAGCTTCTATTTTTTCTGTCTGCATACGTGTAACGTTTGTCTCAGTACCCCTTCTGTAAATTCCTTCCAGGTAAAATGCTTAGCTATTAGTTTTCCATTTTCACTCATCTTACTCAAAACTGACTCATCTCCAAGTGTTTTCTTGATAAGAAGCGCTAATGCCTGTGGATTATCGAGTTCCGTATAGAGGACAGCTGTGCCCCCTACCTCTGGAAGCGACGATACTCGTGAAGTGATCACTGGCACACCTACTGTCATAGCTTCAAGTACTGGCAAACCAAAGCCTTCGTACCGACTTGGATAGATGAAAAGACGCGCCAGTGAGTACAGGGCCGCCATATCTTCTTGGGCTACATAGCCAAGTACAATCACCTCTTCTGAAAGACCGTATTCTGCTACCAGTTTTTCTACTGGGGTAGCCAGTTTATTTTTGGCGCTATGCACGTACCCGGAAATCACTAGCTTCGGCAGTTCGTTTTTAGCCAGAATTTTCTTGAGCTCTCTGTAAGCCCGTAGCACTCCTTCTGTATTTTTGCGTATCTCCGTACCCCCTCCATGATAGAGGAAGCTTTCTGGTAAATTATATTTCAAAATTACGCGCGCTTTTTCTGCTATGGAAACTTCTTCCTGAAAAAGAGGGTCTATACTCGGATGACAGACGGCGATTTTCTGGGCCTCAATATGAAGGAGCTTCTCCATGTCAGTTTTTGTGTACTTTGAAACTGCTATATAGAGACGTGCTTTGCGCAAAGCCTGCTTCACTTCTCTCCAAAAAAACTTCTGACGAAATGTCCTTCGATATTCTTGGAAAACCTCTGGAATAAGATCGTGCACGAGTACCACATGTGGGATAGGCATAATGCTTGCACTTTGATAAAGAGACAGAAAGACATCACAAGTATCTGCTACCACTTCTCTCGGTAAGACTTGTTTCTCCCAGAGCCATTTACGGATTTGGTCATCTCGACGCCATTTTGGCATGACCGCTTTGATAGTGAAGTTTTGCCCAAGTTTTGGAGAAAACACCTCTTCTTCTGTATACAAAAAAAACTCATGATTTTTAGCCTCTGGCAGCTTGCCGAGACTTTCTAGGAAATGCCAAGTTACCTGGCCAATACCAGTCCCTGGTTTACGTAAAAATGAGGCATTGATACCGATTCGCATATGTCATAAGTATACCATGAAAAGCCAAAAATAGAGCCCTAAACCCTGCCTTACAAGGTATTGACCCCAGTACCATCAACAATACTTTAAACTCGCCTTCTAAACTTCAGACGTAGTCGCCTTAACGGCTTAAAAATATCTGCTTATCGGTTAGCACAGTCCTTATGGTACGGGGTTGACAAAACTGGTTTTTAGGAGTATAATAAAAGGTCAAAAAATAGACTGCTATTTGCGACCGGGAGTGCCTCTTTGTGCACACCGAAACAGTACCTATCACAATCGGAAGGAATTCACATGCGTACTCTGCTTCTCGCCCTCGTTGGCGCTACCTGCCTCACGGCTCCTGGCGTCGCTCTGGCGCAAGAAGTTTCGGGCGACATCGCCGTCGTCTCGTCGTATATCGACGATGATGGCTTCAACTATTCCCAGGAAGACGGCCGGGAATTTGCCGCCGGAACTGCGGTACAAGCATCGCTCAACATCTCGCTGGGTAAGTCACCGTGCGAAATCCAGTTCTGGGGATCCAAGACCCTTCGCAGTCGTCTCGGCGACGAGTTCGATGCAGGATTCTCCTGCTCGATTGAACTCGACGAGAAAACTGAAGTCACGGGCACTGTCTCACACTTCAGCCTGGCTGGCGACGATATCGTCAAGTTCGAGGGTTCGCTCTCGCACAAGACACCTATCGGCACGGTTGACCTCATGGTCAGCCACTACACCTGGGCCCAGGAAGACGCTACCCGCTTTCAGCTCGGCTTCTCGTCGACTGTCTCGGACAGCTTCGACCTCCGGCTCTACGCCACCAGGGAAACCGGCTTCGGTCTCGATCCCATCGTGACTGCCGGCGTGTCGGGTGAATATCACCTGAGCGAACGTTTCTCGCTCACGGCCAATCTGGTCGCACCGGTGAGCAAGTACGATGGTGATCCGCGCGCTACCCAGTTCGCGGTCGGCATTCGTGCCACCTTCTAGGACATCCGTCCACCCCAAGGGGGCCGGCATGCAAACCTGCATGTTCGGCCCCTTTGAATTTTTAGACAAAATCACTTCTTGCTTTAAATGGGCATATTTTGTACAATCAGGAGAGCAATTATTTACCTCATTTTATGGAACAAACAAAAAGCTACGATTTGAAAAAGGTTTCTGTGATTGGTCTCGGCTATGTCGGACTTCCTCTTGCTGTCCGTTGTCAGGAACGTGGCTACGAAGTAATCGGTGTCGATGTGGATGAAAGCAAGATGACTCTACTCCAATCCGGTAAGCAGCCTTTCAGTGATGAATACCTCGAAGAAAACTTTGCTCTCTTTCCCCTCTCTGTTCTGACTTCTGATGCTTCTGCTATTGCAGATGCTGATGTCCACTTGATTGCAGTCCCTACTCCAGTCGATGCCATGAAACACCCTGACCTTACTCCCGTTATTGGCGCTACTGAGATGGTCGCTACTCATACCAAAAAAGGTGCCCTCGTAGTCCTCGAGTCGACCGTCAACCCCTACGTCTCCGAAGAAGTTATTAAGCCTATTTTTGAGGCTCATGGTTTTACTATAGGTGAAGATATCTTTATTTCTCACTGTCCAGAGCGTATCAATCCAGGTGACCCCAAATGGAACGTCACCAATATTCCTCGTGTCGTTGGTTCTTTTGACAAGACTGGTCTCGAAATGTCGGTTCAGTTTTACTCTTCTATAGTAGATGCAGAAATTCGCCCGATGAAGCATATCCGCGAGGCCGAAGCTGTGAAAATTCTCGAAAACTCTTTCCGGAATATCAACATTGCCTTCGTCAACGAAATCGCTCGCTCTTTTGATAAAATGGGTATCGATGTCAAAGACGTCATCGATGGTGCAGCCACCAAGCCTTTTGCTTTTATGGCCCACTACCCTTCTTGTGGTGTCGGTGGTCATTGTATCCCAGTAGATCCTCACTATCTTGTAGAGCGCGCCAAGGAGTCTGGTTTCAATCACAACTTCCTGAAACTGGCTATCGAGACCAATGACGCCATGCCTGCCTACACAGTAGAGAGACTCCAGGACGCCTTAAACGAAATGGAGCTCCCGATGAAAAACACTACTGTTGGTGTGCTAGGACTTTCTTACAAGGCCAATGTGGCTGATCTCCGCGAATCCCCTGCTGAAGAAATTATCAAAGAACTCACTGCTCACAAGTGTATTGTAGAAACCTTTGACCCACTCTTGCCTGAGCACTCTACCTCAAAGAGTCTCGAAGAAATCCTTTCCAAGTGTGGTGCTCTCGTAGTCGCTACTAACCACCGTGAATTTATCGAAGCCCTCACTCCTGAACTTCTAGAGACACACAATATCAAAGCTATTATCGATGGCAAGAACTGTCTCAATCGTGATGCCTTCATGGCTTACGGTGACAGCTTTATCTACCGTGGTATCGGCCGCTAGTCTATGATCTGGTTCCTTATTCGCACTATTATTTGGATTACTGGTTTTGTGGTAGTAAGTACGTTTGTACTGAACTACTTTGGCTATGAACCAAACTGGCACTATGTCGAGGAACGCAGAAACTCCTGCCAAGAAGATCTCAAACGCTGTAAAGCTGATATACTAGAAAAAAGCACCCGAGATGATCTCGAAGCTATCAAGTCAACTTGTCAGATAGAGTGCGTCAACCCAAAGCTCTTTATCCAAAAACAAGTTGTTAAATAATAATCTTACTTTTATGCGTCTCATCGTCAACCTACCTGCTTACAATGAAGCTGAGAAAATTGCCGAGACTATCAAGCGTATCCCGCGCCAGATTGAAGGTATCGATGAAGTCTTGGTCCAGGTCATCGATGATGGCTCCAAAGACGCTACTTTTACCATTGCCAAAGAAGCAGGCGCTGAACTGGTCTATACCAACGGTGTCAATCGTGGCGTAGGCAAGACCTTTCGCCACGCCGTAGAACGCGCTCTCGAAAATGGTGCCGACATCATGGTCAATATCGATGCTGATGGCCAGTTTGATCCAGAGGACATCAAAAAAATCATCCAGCCTATCCTCTCTCACGAGGTAGATATGGTGAGCGCTGACCGCTTTGATCACCTGGCTGCCAAAAACATCCCTTTCATCAAAGACGTTCTCAACCGCCTTGCTGCCAAACTCATTGGCTCTTTCATGAATGTAAAGATCAAAGACCTAACCTGTGGCTTTCGTGCCTATAGCCGAGAAACCCTTCTTCGCCTCAATCTTCCTGGAGACTACACCTACACTCAAGAGGTCATCATTGATGCTCTAGGTAAAAACCTCAAAATCAAGTGGGTACCAGTAGCAGTTACCTACTACGAGGGTCGCAAAAGCCGTGTCGTCAAAACCATCTGGAGCTACGTCAACAACAGCTTCCGTATTATCATTCGTGCCATCCGCGATGTCCGTCCGATGAAATTCTTTGGTATCCCTGGACTTCTTCTCATGCTTCTCGGCATTGCTTTCTTTATTACCTTTCTTGTCTTTTACTCGCAAGACCTCAAAATCTCACCTTATCGAAACTACTTGTGGTTTGGGGGCGGAAGCTTCTTTATAGGACTCCAATTTTTTGTCTTTGCCCTTATTGCTGACATGATCAAATCTTCACGTCGCCTCACAGAGGATTTGATGTACCAAGTCAAAAAAGACCGTTACCAGAAGTAACTCTCTCCTTCTTACTCAATGGAGCCAAAATTCCTGCCTCAATTTGAAAAACCAGAAACAGAGACTCCCTCTTTCCCAGAAGAGATGTATGCTGTCTCTGGTTTTTTGTCACCCAATAGCAAGCATTACAAAAAAAGCCAACGTTTTGATACTGAAATCAAACAACACAAAAAAGAATCTTTCCGGAAACCTCAGTCCGTGTCCGACCAATCAATGCTAGATAATAAAGAGAAGGCAATGTCGCCTCGATTTTCTGAAGAAGAACTCTCTCTCCTTACAAAAATCTATACCGCTGCCTCCCTTTCTTCAGATGAACAGATAGCACTCCTCCGCACCGCGCTCACATCAGACAATGCCACCCTAAAACAAGAGGCTCTTCAGTCACCTACACTTCTTCATGCTATTCCTCTAGAAGAACAACTTGCTTTCTTGAAAGACCCTCTCTTTGCTCGATTGATTATTGCACCTAAACTGTACCTTAATTATCCCGAATTAAAAAATACTCGTTTCGGAAGAAAAGAGTTTATGAAGAGCGGATCAAAGACAACGCTACTTGGTGGCACTTTGCAGGAAAAGCTCATCCTACGCCACATGACTCCCCAAACTTTTTTGGCTTGGAAAAAAGCTTTCGAGGGACATACTACCTGGCAAGAACTTGGTTTTGATTACGTTCCTATCGAACCTATCCAATCTTACCGTCTAAACAAAGATCACCTGATTGATGTTGCCAGCGGTGTATTAGACATTAATATGTATGATTGGGAACAGCTCTATCCCTCTCTTTTTGAGAAAGAAATTCTCCTTATGGAGGAAAAGATTCTTGAAGGTCTAGAGCAACTCAATATAGATCATGGTCACCCTCATGAAGGCAATTTTGTACTAAGATTTTTCAGAAAGCCTGATGGAGTGCCCGATTTTACAAAAGCACCCCGGCTTTATCTTATTGATTTTGACCAAGCAACAAGCTAGACTATGCCTATGAAAATCCTCTTTATCTCACGAGCCTATCCACCTGTCACCGGTGGTATCGAAAATCAGAACTATGCTCTTTCGGTATGGTTGCCGAAAATCAGTGATTGTCATACCCTTGCCAATACTCATGGCAAGAAGTTTCTTCCATTTTTTTTGCCGTACGCCATCATCTACACACTCATACAGGCCTCTAAATACGACGCTATTCTTCTTGGTGATGGCGTCTTAGCTGCACTGGGATTTATTGTCAAAATTTTCTATCCCAAGAAGAAAATTATTTCTATTGTTCATGGTCTAGATCTCACCTATCAAAACGCTTTCTATCAAAATGCTTGGGTCAAGATATTTCTCCCAAGCCTTGATAACTATATTGCTGTTAGCCAAGAAACAAAGACTATAGCTCTTCAGCAAGGTCTTCTTAACGACAAGGTATATGTCATACCCAATGGCACAGACCTTTCCTACACCCCCGACAAATACACGCGCCAAGATCTGACCAACCTCCTCAAAAAAGATACGTCACAATCCATAGTCCTTCTCACTACCGGAAGACTTGCCAAGCGCAAAGGTGCTCACTGGTTTATTCGGGAAATCCTCCCTACCCTTCCGCCTCATATTTTTTACGTTCTTGCTGGAGATGGTCCCGAAAGAGAAACTATCGAGAAAGCCCTCAAAGAACTCTCTTTAGAATCCCGTGTTATCCTTCTTGGCCGTGTCAGCGATCAGGATCGAGATCTTCTTTTGCATACAGCTGATATCTTTATCCAGCCCAATATTCCCGTACCGGGTGACATGGAAGGATTTGGTATTGCCGTCATCGAAGCAGCTCTCCTGGGTCGTCCTGTTATCGCCTCCGAACTCGAAGGTCTCAAAGATGCTATCATCCCAAATGAAAATGGACTCCTTGTACCTCCACTTGATACCGAAGCTTGGAGACAGGCTATTTTAGAGCTTAGCCAATCGCAAGAAAAACGCCTACTAATGAGCCAAAAAGCTCATTCTTACACTCAAAACACCTTTCATTGGCAAAGAGTAAGCGAGCTCTATATTGAGGCTTTGGAAAACACGAAAACCCAGGTACAATAGGGGTATATGTGGTTTCCTACACTTTTTCTGCCATTTTTGACTACCCTCCTTATCCTTTGTTTTGGGATAGGACTTTTTTTGCTTTCAGGTATCTTCAATCTCAAACGCTCCCCTCTTTCTGTCTGGGAAAAAATCCTCTTTGCTTTTGCCTTGAGTCAGAGCTTCCTTATATTTGGCATGCAGATTATTGGTCATCGTGGTTTTTCTTTTAATATCTTTTCATTAACCCTCCTTATTGGCGTCGGAAGTGCTCTTTGTTTTGGTGTCTTTTCTCTTCTTTCTCGCTTTACTTCATCACGTGACTCTTCTGATACACCAAAAGAAGAACCTCCACTTAGCTTTAATCGTCACCAAACAATTGTCTTTGTTGCACTTATTCTAGCCACCTTCCTTATAAAGACAGTCTATCTTCACAATACTATTATCCCCACCGCTACTGATCTTGGTCATCATCTCTATTGGGCCAAAGCTATCTCGGAAAGCGGTGAGCTTCCTTACTATGCTGAGCAAAATATTGTAACAGTCGATGGCGCAATCCAGGTCACAGAACCTGAACCTATTTCTGATTTTATTATCGGAGAGCATCTCACGCTGGCCGCTCTTCAGATTTACTCGCAAGCAAATTACTTCGGGGCCTTTCCTATTCTTTTTCTCTTTCTGATCAATATTCTCTCTCTTCTAGCCCTAGCCACCCTCAGCTTTTATCTTGTGCGCGGCATATCTCGCTCATCTTTTGCTTCCCATATCTGGAATGGCGAAAATGCTTTTCTCCTGACACTTCTCTTTTTTGGCCCACTCTATTCCCTTGCTTCACCTCAGGCAAAATTTGTCAGTGGAGGAGTTATTGGCAATACCTTCGGCAATCTCTTTATCCCTCTCATTCTTCTTTGTTTTTATCGTGCTCTACGTAATCGTGATTCTCGCTTCCTAGGCCTTGGTCTTCTTTTCACTTTTACCCTTGCCTACATTCATCACTTAAGCACCTTTATCCTCCTTTTTGTTCTGACAGCCATCATTCTTATTCACCTCCTCTTGCATGTCAAATCCCTTTCTACAGTTTTGCGTACATGGTTTAGTCTTTTGGCCAAACCTCTTCCGCTTGCTATTCTCACTTTCGCTATTCTTTTCTTCTTTTTTGTAGCGATGCCTACATATATCGAAAACAGTGCTATAGATACTGCGGTTGGCACCCCCACCAAGACTACCCGCACCGGTCTCACCCTTCTCCAGATTGCCAATTCAAGTGGCAGCGTACGCCTTGCTCTTGCTCTTATGGGAGTACTCTTCCTGAGCTTCCTTATACGCTCAAAACACTATGCTCAGAGTTTTCTTCTCGGATGGACTGCTATTCTTCTCGTCATGACCCTTCGTCCAGATCTTCTCTTTGTAGATATTCCTTCGAGTCGTATCGGGGCTTATCTTTCATTTCCTCTTGGTATAAGCGCTGTCCTTTTTTTGCTTGCCTTTTTTGCTTACTGGCAAAAAAAACACCTAGCACTCCCTAAAGTTATTATGCTTGGCAGCTTTGTCGCTATCTTTATTTTTGCTCTTTCTGAAGGAAGCCTAGATAATGGAGCTACTCTCCTTGAGACAAGCAAAGCTGAGCCCCTTGTAGCTACTATGCATGCCAGCCAATACCTCTCCAATCACACCAGTACCGATGACCGTATCATCAAGGATCACAACTTCATCGTCGGTGATGCCTGGATCAAACTCTTTTTTATGCGAGGCTATTCATACCCTTTTTCTCGAGCCTATTTCAATCGCTATGAAACCAACCCCGACAGAGAGCAATGCACCCTAGCTATGATCTCTACCCCAAACACCAAAGACGGTGATCGCTGCTTTCAAAGAACTGGCGTAAATTTCGTCATGGTCGAGTCATCTCGTGACACCGCTCAATTCAATAGCTCTAAGAAATTTTCTAAGATTTACGCTTCACGCTACGTGACTATTTACCAAAAAAACTACTAGTCTTTTTATGTCTAATCGCCTCCTCCTTATACTCTTTTTTGTCCTCTTTATCACTTCTTCAGCGTTTCTTTTTGAAAGAAGTCTAAATGAGCTCGACCAAGAGGCCAACAAAAACTGGTGGACTATCTCTTTTATCCGTCCTGACCGAGTCAAAAATATAGATATCGTGGTCTCTAATTACACTGAGGATACTCACTTTAAGTACCAAATTCTTGCTGGAGATACAGTAATTGAAGAACAAGGATTCGAGGCTCCCCTTGGTGAAAATCGCATCCTTCTTATTACTCCAGAAAAGACTCCCGAGGTAGAGCGTGTTACCGTCAGAGTCATCCACAAAGATCAGCAGCAAGAGCTTTTTCGCAATTATAAATTAAAATAAAACTAAAGGCTCTATGCCCAGTAGCACTACTTCAAGTAAAAATAAATAATTTCTAGCTTCTACAAAAAATCCTTAATTCTATGACTGACTTCTTATTTGAGAAACAAAATAAACCTCTCGAAGTAGCTCAACTGGGTAAATTTAAATCCGTTCTCCTTGCCACTCGCCCACTCGTACCACCTTGGGATGAAGCTTCCAAAAATTTTGCTTACTTTCTTGGTCGTGAAGTAAAAAACCACAAGCTATCACTACTCACTACCAAAGAGGCTCTCACAGGCCTCCCCGATACCGCTACACAGGTACCTATTTTTACACAAAGTCACTTCAACCTGAACGCCAAGATAGCTCTCTTCCGTTTTCTTCGTGCTGCTCGTAACCGCTTTGATATTACTCACTATCTGTTTACTCCTACCAAACAAAATACCAGTCTTATCAAGCGCTTCGCCTTTCCTACCAAAGGCAAGACCCTTCAAACCGTTGCTACCCTTAGACAAGATCTCTACACCCAAGAAGAACTCCGTTCACTCCTCTTTGCAGACCATCTTGTGGTCTATACCGACAAAACAAAAGCCTCTCTCAATGCTCTTGGTTTTGACAACGTTACCCGCATCTACCCTGGTATTGATCTCGATAAATACCAGTCTGCTCCTAAAAATAAAGACTTCATCAAAAGTCTTGGATTTGATGAGAGTCACTTTCTTGTTATGTACCCTGGTGAGTACACGCGCCTTGGTGCTACCGATATGCTTGTAGCTAGCCTCATCCAATTTTTTCAAAGCAATCCAGAAACTTCTATACGCTTTATCTTTGCTAATCGTATCAAAAATGAAGCTGATCGTATCAAAAAAGAAGAGGTCCAGGCTTCTTTTGAGGCTGCGGGGGTAAGCGCTTTCATTGGCTATTCAGATACTGTGCCAGATATGCCAAGTCTCTACAACTCTGCTGATGTCATTGCTTTTCCAGTGGTTAATCTCAATGGAAAATTTGATGTACCCCTCATAATTATCGAGGCCTATGCCTGTGGCACACCCGTAATCCTCAGTGATTTACCCCAATTTTCTGAGTTTTCTAATCCTGATATTTGTGTTAGTATTGAAGCCGGTTCAGGGGAAAAATTTACTGAATCAATGGCTTATCTAAAGGATAATCCTCATGAGTGCGAACGTCTCGGCCAAAACGCCAGACGCTATGTCAAAGATCATTTTGACCTCAAAAAAACTGCCCTTCAGTATGAGGAAATTTATAGCCAACTCTAAAACCTAAACTGATTTTGTATGTTTGAACAATATTTCAAAAAAATTACCGAACACCGAAGCGAGCTCCAGACACCAAAAATGAAAGTGCCTGTAGTTTTTCATATTGGCGAAAAACTCATGCCTGGAGAATCCACTCTCACTCAACTCGAAAGTGTCGCCAGCAATGATGCCGTCTTCCATCACATCGCCGCTATGGCTGATGTGCACTCCAAGCCTGGTCGTAAGAATGCCACTGGCACCACGGTCACCTCAGAGAATTTTATTCTTCCTCAAGTCAACGACTCTGACCCAGCCTGTGGTATGCGTCTTGTGCGTCTTGACCTCGATGAGACCAATGTCACCCCAGAGCAAATTGACGCTATTTTCCAGGCAGCCACCAAAACTGTTCCTACCAAAAAATACGTAGGCACTGTCCTTCCCTTTGGAGTCATCATCGATATTCTTCGTGGCGGCATAGATCCCCTTATCGATTATCTTGGTATCAAAACCAAAAATGAAGCTTTAAACAGTATTGATCGCGGCAATTTCTTTGATACTCCACCGAGTCGTCGCGATATCAAAAACCTTATTCCTTCACTTTTTCTTTTCTTCGCTCAATTTCGAGCGGGCATCATCGGAGCTGCTGGCAATCACTTTCTCGATCTCATGAAGGTGACAGATATTATTGATCCTGAGGTTGCAGAAAAATTAAACCTCAAAAAAGGCCAGTACCTTCTTATGGTTCATTGTGGTTCTGGTATCCTTGGTCAATACACTATGTATATGTTTACCGCCAAGAAGCGCGAACACCTCTCTACCGCCATTCTTATGAATATTGGTCGTTTCTTTTGGCGTACACCGTATCGCAAGACCATCAATACTATCGCCGAAAAAATTCGTGAGTCTGATCACGGAAAGAAAGAGCCCCTTATCACATTCGATGGATCTGGCGCTGATGGTGAACTCTATATGAAGGCCCGTAAAGCTTGCTCTAATTTTGCACATGCCAATCGTGCTACTATCACACACAACTTCATGAAGACCGCCGAAAAAGTTCTTGGGAGAGAACTTGAGGCTGACCTTCTCTATGACATGCCCCACATCCTTGTAAGCCAAGAAGAGCACTACGACAAACAAGTCTGGGTACACAGAAATGGTACTAGTCGCGCCTACGGCAAAAGCCGCATGAGTGATCACCCTGTCTTCAAAGATACTGGCGAACCAGCTTTTATCCCTACTTCTATGAGTACCGAGGCCTATCTCTGTGTAGGTCAAGATGGTAATATGTCGAGCTTCTACTCATGTAACCATGGTGCGGGTAAGGCTACCAAAGCCACTGATGATGTCGTACCTGAGACACGCGAAGAGCTTCAAGCCAAAATGGAATCTCGTGGTGTCAAACTCTACAACGGCCGCTCCGAGAAAGTCATCGAACAAGATGCCTCTCAGTACAAACGTGCTGAGGATGTCATCGAGAGTGTCGTAGAGAACGATATAGTCAAGCCTGTTGTCAAACTCCAACCTATCTCTGTTATCATGTACTAATAGCCTTACTATTAGTACCCTGTCATCGACTCCGAAGGATTTATAAACCATACTTTATGGCACACACACCTCATACATTTATTGCTTCTTACATAGTCTGCAAAAAGGGTGATTCTGTCCTGCTTCAGCGTCGTTTCCAAACTGGCTTCAATGACGGTAAGTACTCCCTTCCTGCAGGACATGTAGAAGCTGGTGAGAACTTTACCCAAGCACTCTATCGTGAAATCAAAGAAGAAATTGGTATCATTCCGGATCCAGCTCACACAAGCGTAAAACACATCATGCATAGAAACTCCGAAACTGAACGAGTCTATATCGATACTTACTTTGTTTCAGAAAAATGGGACGGCGACATCGTAAACCATGAACCGGAGAAATGTGATGATTTATCTTGGTATACCCTAGATGCTCTACCCGAAAATACCATTCCCTATGTCAAAGCTGCTCTCGAAAATATTGCCCAGGGAAAATTTTACAGCGAATTTGGCTGGGAATAAGATAAGAAAATATGCGAAACTCTCAGGAAATACAATTTATAGCGCTCGCTGGAGTAGATGGCTCTGGCAAGTCTACTCAGGTAGAGAAAGTCATGGAAGCGCTTTTAGCCAATGGTCACAAGGTGGCCTATTTTCATGCTATTGAGTTTTCTCTCGCTAACCGTCTCTCTCGACTTCTTCGTGCCAAAAAAACCTTTGCTCCTGGTGAAGAAAAAGCCGTCACCAAAGCCTCCCTCTTGAGCCTTATCCTTCGTGAAAAATTCATGATCCTAGACTGTATTCGCTTTCACTTCTGGAAACGCACTCTTCGTCTCGATGGCTACGATACAATTCTTTCTGACCGCTCCTTCTATGACTCCCTCATCAATATCGAGTATCTAAATCGAGAAAAAAAATCAAAGCTTATAGCCTTTGGTATCCAATGCCTTACATACATCATCCCTAAAGCTGATCAGGTATTTTTCTTTGACCTCAAAGCTTCCGATATCATGAGTCGCAGTCGTGTACCCGAACAAGGTGAGAAATATCTCGAAGAAAAACTTGAGCTGTACCAAAAATACAATACCGTCTTTTGCCTTACTTCTATTGATGCTACTCAAAGTGAAGAGACTATTCTCGCAAACATTATGTCTAGTCTATCTGGCGAGCACAAAAAATTATGAAGCATTTTTCTCGAGCCCTTATCTGGCTTACTCTTTCTGAGATTATTTTCAATATCGCGGGTTACGTCATCCATGCCTCTCTCGGGCGCATCCTGGGGCCAGTTGAGTATGGACGCTTTGGAATTATCGTCACTCTCACGACCATGCTCATCGTCCTTATCGGCAATGGTGTACCCACTGCAATGTCCAAGTACTTAAGCGAGGTCTTTGAGAATCACCCTGACAGAGTGCGAGCTATCAAGCGCCAGGCTATCATTCTTCAAATCATGATCATCTTACCGGTCACCGTTATCTTCTATTTCTTGGCGCCATTTATAGCCACTACCGTACTTCGTGATCCGAGCCTCACTCCACTCTTCAAGCTTTCTGCCTTTATCATTCCAGCCTTTGCTGCGGCTTCATTTTATTTTTATTACTATACTGGCCTCCACTATTTTCGCCTCCAAGCCAGTCTCAAGACCCTCCGTTCACTTGCTCGTATTTTTTGTATCATAGGACTTGGCTACGTATGGGGCGTAGCTGGAGCGGTAGCTGGCTACATCGCTGCCCCACTCATCATCTTCCTTATTGCTTCTCTCTACGATATCCTCAAGGTGACTCCAAGTCTTCCAAAGACCGAGGATGTAAACTTTTCTTTTACCAGAAAAGAGCTTCTCAAATATGCTTGGCCCTTTACGCTTTTTCTTATTTTCTACGAACTTGTTCTCACTGCTGATCTCTACTTTGTCAAAGCCCTCCTTCAAGATGATTATCTCACTGGTCTCTACAATGCCGCTATTACAGCCGGCCGTATTCCGTATTTTCTTTTTTATGCCCTCACTATCATTCTCCTTCCTGCTATTGCTAAATCCAAAACAGCCAAAACTGACGATGAAACAAAATCCCTCGTAACACAATCTCTTCGTCTGATGATTATCATCTTAAGTCCGATGCTCGCCCTCATGTATGTCTATGGTGCAGAGGTTATCCATTTCTTTTATGGAGCCAAGTACGCCGAAGCTCTTACACCTTACCTTATCTTTATTTTTGGGGCTATTTTCCTGACCGTTTTTTATGTTTTTTCTTTCGCTCTTTCAGGGGCTGGCAGAATCTTTATCCCTATGTATGCCAGTCTTGGTGGCCTTGTACTCATGTCCGGCCTCAATCTTGCTCTCATACCCCGTTTTGGACTTCCTGGAGCCTCCCTTGCAGTTACTCTCACATCCTTTTTTCTCATGATTATCATCCTTATAGCTCTTGTCCATGAATTCAAGATTTCCCTTCTCCCTAAGGCCTTTTTTGTTTCTTTGGGATCAAGTATCCTCATTGGCTTCATTGCCTACATCCTTCCTCATTCTGTCTTTACCTTTATACCTCTTTCCGCTGTTCTTTTCAGCCTCCATCTTGTCTTCCTTTGGCACATGAAAATCTTGACCCCCAAAGACCTTGGTCCTCTTGGAAAGATGCTCCATCGAAAAAAGTAATACCCAATTTAAAAAAAGACCCGCCGTATATGGCGGGGGTTTTTTTGGGATTTTCAAAAAAACTTCACGAGGAATGACATCAAAGCTACGGGGAAAATTAAGATGGTTT
>JAHBAT020000022.1 GCA_018499985.2 Candidatus Moraniibacteriota bacterium | reverse complement strand
GGGTCCAGAGCTTCGGAAGAATCAAAAGTCCTCCGTTGGCCCAGCGACGGCGCTGAATGACCAAAGAGCCAAAGTCTGGCGGCGTAGCACTGTAGCTGAGACGCTCTGGGTAATTCACCAATCTCCAGCCCTTGAGAGCAAGATCCACGCTTGATTCTGTATCTTCAATCACTGTACGATCCTGTACGTATCTTTTGATTTCAAATCCTCCTACCCATTCTTTTTCCACGATATCTTCAAGGGCACATTTACGAATAACCGCATTGGCGCCTACCCAAAAAGTAGCTCCATAATAGCTCATGCCTTGGTGCAAAATATGCTGGATATCAGTAGTAGCTCCAGAGAGACGCTCTAGACGAGTAGAGGCTCCACGAAATGACGAATACGGGGTCTGCGTGACAGCTACATCTTGATTGTCTGGTTGCTGTAGGAAATAGACGAGGCGTAAACAGTACTCACGAAGCAATACAGAGTCTGCATCGAGTGTCAGTAAAAAGTCGCTGTCTGGTATGACTATGTCTGCTTTTTTGGCATCAGAAACAGGCACGAGAACGGTTCCATTGGCTGTGTGCTCCTCTCGGTAATTGCCACCCATCAGACCAATGTATGAGTTCAGGTTCATAGCCTTATTTGGCTCATTTGAAAGTGAAGCATAACGCTTTCTCTCAAAGTAGCTAAGCTCTGCTCCAAAAATCCATGTCAATCTACGATGAAGCTGCAAAAGACGCTCTGTAGATAGATGCACGCCTTCTTCGTGTGAAGCCATAAGTGCCTCTCCTACCAATTGCAAGTCCTTTGCCAGCTCGCCGAGCACCTGCTCAGCAAAAAAGACATCTACATGATCCTCCACCACTTCTTTGTCTGCCAGTTCATTTAGCCAGTTAGCTGCCCAAAGATACTCAGAAGCCACTGTCGTCACAGCCGTACCTTTGAGAGATTTTTTATCGCTATAGGTTTGTTCAAAATGCGCAAGAGAATCACTAAAGCGTGCATACGGTGCAGCAAGAAGATTCATAATTTCATCACCCAATGCTCGTGTGGCATGCAAGCGAGACACATCCTCCCTGTTTGTTGGATTGGGATTATCATCGAGCAAAAGCATGACTCGAATATGCGGATACTCCTGCAAAGCTGCAGAGAGCATGGTCTTGCGAATGACTTGTGTTTCTTCGCTATATGAAGGGACAAGCACTGTGATAGAAGACTGATGCTTAGCAAAGTGGCTATCGAGGATAGCACGAGGGGTGCGTACATGTTTTGCAAAACGCTGAAGAGCTCCCTGACGAGCTACTAGATACATGAGAGCAGAAAAAGTAAGAAAAGTAACTACCACCAGGTATCCAAAAGCTTCGGCCATGAATTGATAATTCTGTGGACCATCGATAAGCTGACGAATAATCACTGACGTCACATACATCAACCAAAAAACAACCGTCATCACCACTGCTAGACGACTAAAGCCAATCACTAGGCTCGATGGCTCTTCGTGTATATGAGAAAGCGGAGTTGTCTCTCGCTCTGTCCCCCACTGTCTTTTTTGGGTAATCCGATGTTTAGAAATTTTCTTGTGCCTTGTCTTTTTAGTCATACGTTATAACTTGTTTGAGCCCAGTACAAAGCCTTACTCTAGAGAAAAACTCTAAAGCACAGCCCCTCCTTGGTGTTAAATAGGAGACATTAAACTGTACTCTGAATGACCATTATTGTCAAGAGACTCTTGCCTGGTAAATTCCCTCTTTGTAGCAAAAGAAAAATCCGTCTTGAAAGACGGATTTTCAGAGATGTTCTTTTTTATTTGGAAGCACTCACAAGAGTAGTAAATCCACCATAGATGACACGGGCACCATCAAAGGTGGTCATATCCATAATCTTTTCTAGCCGTGGGTCTGTCATGATTTTCTTCACTGTTTTATCACGCTCAGCACGAGACTTGTACACCACCCACGAAAATATCACCACTTCATTACGCTTCAGCAAAACGCTCTGCGGAAAAGAAGTCAGTTTCCCTTTTTTGACATCCTCTGCCACACACTCACGTACCTCGAGCGCTCCGTGTTCTATAAATATTTTGGAGGCTTTGGTTGCCATTTCTTGATATGCCTCTACTTTATTCTTTGGCACGGCTATCACATATCCATCTACATACTCTGGTGCTTTTTTAGCCATATGTTTAGTGCAATATATTACTTTCTTATTATACTCCAGAAAAACAAAAACCAGGTGTTTGAGGTACACCTGGAAAACCTTTTATTCACTTCACACAGACGAGACTGCCGCCAGCGATAGCATCATCTGGCTTGCGGTCCTTGCGCACCACTGTGGGCTGTACAAGTACTGTCTTCGGCCAAGTAGGGTCATCACCCTTACCTGGTGGCCGCCGCCAGTGCCCTTCACGGAAATGGTACGGCATCTCGTGTCCACTCACCTTGCCACTGGCAAAATAATTGAGTGCCTGGCGTTCTTCTGCGCCAAGCTTTCTCACGGACGAGACGTAGCACACCTGGGCTTCATCGGTAATCGCTCGCTTGTCTGGCGACAAAAGCGGTCGAGACCGACCTTCCGCACCCTGCCAATCACTCACATGCGTCCTAGCATCTGCAAGCATCTTGAGATACAGCATGAGGCCGAATACAATGCGATAGGCCTGCGCTGTCTGAGGTTTGACCGCGAGGCCAATGAGCTCGGTCAGCGCCATGTCACTAGTGTCGGCCAAGATGCTCATGGTATCGAGGTCTGGCTGCTTGATACGGCTCGCCTTTCTCCGCAAAAGCGCTTCTGCCTCTTCTGCTCTCCCGCGAGCCACCATCTTGTCGATAGCCTCACGCGGAATCAGGCGCTCCTGCTCGAGATTGGTACTGTAGATGCGGATAGCTACGAACTTGCGCACCACACCCTGAATTACCGTCCTCACAGGAGCAAAGAGAACGAAGTCGTACTTGAGCCCGTTTTCACCCTCGATAGGATCATCCAGACTGACGCCAAATGCCTCGAAAGGAAAATGGATATCACTAAGATGAAGACCTTCGAGCGACGTCGCCCCCAAAAGAGCCTTGAGGTCATTGTCGATATGGTAGACCCGCCTCGATGCATGCGTCCAAGCAGCTAGCTGGCTTGCAAAAAACGCACTGTTTTGGATGCCGTCCACCCAGCCGGCCTTGGGCTCCAGCTGAAAGCGCTCGAAGTCGAAATCATCGATTGATCCCATCTCAAGCAAGTGCCGCCGAAACCCCTTATGGTGCATGAGTGGCCCTTCGAGAGGCGGCCACAGAGAACTGTCTTTCTCCTTGCCTATCTCGCGCTTATTTTTGGCCCGAGAAGCGCGCTGCTTGATGGCACAGAGCCACATAGCCTCTTCCCAGACACAGAGCGCCTGGTCGAGGCGTTCAATTTTCAAAAGTTGGCTTTTCGTCACGTTCTTTCCCCTTTTTCTGATGTTAATGAACTGTAAAAAATAGCCCGAAATGGGCTATTTGTCAACAACTATAAAACAAAAAAATTAAATGTATTTTAGAAAATTTTCTAATAACCTTTCTCCTCCCATTACCTTTAATTCTTTCTTAATTGCATTTTGGCAATGCAGCTTACTGTGCCGCGGCACCATTATAAACCCAGGCCCAGCTAATATTTTTAATGAGTTTGGAGCTATAAATTTATCATGTTTTCTACAATGCTCTATAAAAAAACCGAGCTTTTTAAAAGCCCGAGTACATTTTGTGTAATTAAAATCATTCGCTCCCATAAGCTAAGCAAGGACTAATGATTTTCCATCAACTATTCTTTCGTTATCAATTCGATTAAAAATGAAATCAGCATCTCTTTTAGGCACATTGTAGTATGACAAAACAGCGTTATTAAAATTTTCTAATAACTCCAGCTTATCTTTACCTTCAGTAATTAGACCTGGCAATTCACTACATGTTGCAACAAAGTAGCCATCCACTATTTCAACATCTACAGTAATAGAAAGAGGAATTCTATACTTTGCTCTAATTTGATGAGGCATTAAAGCAGGATAAAAGAAGCGATAAATTTTGTTCAATGCTTTTTCCATAAGATATTATAGTAATGCTTTTTTTTATTTTTGTCAATACTATGTAAGTAAACAAATTATATCATACTTGTAAAATAAAAAAAATTACTCTTACATTTTTAAAATTATATTTTTTTACCCAAAACACAAAATCCGCTTTTTACAGCGGATTTTGTGACCTACATCAAGACCAAAAAAAATTCCTTTAATTTAAGGTCGAGTTGTGTGAGACTATGGCTTAAGGCCAAGGCTCGTTTACCTGCAAGCAGGGCGAGCTTATGACAATAAATCAAAATCTTTTGGGTTCCCGCCAGAGGACGGGTAAAAGTCCTTTGATGAGAATTGCAAAAGAGCTTGATAACAATATACAATATCGCAAACTTTTGTGGTTAGTCCTTGTTGTTTAGTACACGTACAGAGATCATTCTGATGCTTGTCACTACGTCTATGTTTGCCGAAGCGCTCATAAATATCAAATATGTGACATGCGACCTTCTGGTTGTGCTTCTGATCTAGGATCAAGAAGTTGTACACCGATACTCCCTAGAAAGGAGGTGATTCATCCACAGCTTCCGCTACGGATGCCTTGTTACGACTTCACCCTTATTACCAACCCTACCGTCGTCCCCGATTTGACACAGGGCCTTCTGGTATTGCCGGCTCTCTTGGTGTGACGGGCGGTGAGTACAAGATCCGAGAACGCATTCACCGTTGCGTGGCTGATCAACGATTACTAGTGATTCCAGCTTCATGCAGGCGAGTTGCAGCCTGCAATCCGAACTGAGACCGGGTTTTTGGGATTGGCTCCCCATCGCTGGTTGGCGACCCTTTATTACCGGCCATTGTAGCACGTGTGTCGCCCAAGGTGTCAAAGGGCCATGCTGATCTGACGTCATCCCCGCCTTCCTCCCTCTCACTTGTTCACAATGCATTACATTATGCTCAAATGAGAGGGCAGTCTAAAGTGACATGTATAACACTTTACAGGGGTTGCGCTCGTTTCCCGACTGAACGGAACATCTTACGACACGAGCTGACGACGACCATGCAGCACCTGGTCTAGCACCCTCGAAGGACATCCCATTTCTGGGCTCTGCAGCTAGATTTCAAACCTTGGTGAGGTTCCTCGCTTATCGTCGAATTAAACCACATGCTCCACCACTTGTGCGGATCCCCGTCTATTCCTTTGAGTTTTAAGCTTGCGCTCGTACTTCCCAGGCGGCATACTTAACGCGTTAGCTGCGGCACTGAAAGGGTCGATTCTCCCAGCACCTAGTATGCATCGTTTACGGCGTGGACTACTAGGGTATCTAATCCTATTCGCTCCCCACGCTTTCGTGTCTCAGCGTCAGTAATGTGCCAATCAGTTGCCTTCGCCTTGGGTGTTCCTTATGATATCAACGCATTTCACTACTACACCATAAATTCCACTGATCTCTCACATACTCTAGACTAACCGTTTCAAATGCGAGTTCGGGGTTGAGCCCCGAGATTTAACATCTGACTAATTAATCCGCCTACACACGCTTTACGCCCAATAAATCCGGATAACGCTTGAGGTCTCTGTATTACCGCTACTGCTGGCACAGAGTTAGTAACCTCTTATTCATTAGGTACTCTCATCGAAATTGCTCCCTAATAAAAGCGGTTTACGACCCAAAGGCCTTCATCCCGCACGCGGCGTCGCTCCATCAGACTTTCGTCCATTGTGGAATATTCTCGACTGCAGCCACCCGTAGGTGTTTGGACAGTGTCTCAGTTCCAATGTTGGGGGTCATGCTCTCACACCCCCTACCCGTCATAGCCTTGGTGAGCTATTACCTCACCAACAAGCTGATAGGACACAGGCTCCTCCTTGAGCGATAAATCTTTCCTCCGTAGAGAATATCGTGTATTATTCTGGATTTCTCCAAATTATTCACGACTCAAGGGTAGATTCCTATGCTGTACTAACCCGTTTGCCATGGGCCTAAACCCATTCGACTTGCATGCCTTATCCACGCCGCCAGCGTTCATCCTGAGCCAGGATCAAACTCTCAAAAAATAAGTATTAAGATGGTTACCCTGCCACTAACTTATCGGTGGTCAGGGCATCCCCGAAAGGATGTCTCGTTTTTTGGTAACCTGTGGTTACCGATTTAGAAGAGGATCTCCGTACTTGTACTTCTTGTTTCTTACAAAACAAGAACAACAGGACTAACCACAAAAAATTGTGATTTGTTTATTGTTTGTTATCCCACTACTCATTCGAAAAAAGTATGGGATAACGGCTCATCTACATATTGTTAAAGTTCGTTTGCGTTTTTCTATTTAACTTACTCCATAAAGAGTAAATGAGCTTTACTCTGAAGAGTAAATAAAAAGCAACCTCATACGCAATAGATTGCTTATCTAATATAGAGGCTTTTTAAATACCTGTCAAGGAAAATATCCCGATTTTCAGCCATTTGCCAAAATGACCAAAAATCCCCTCTTTTTGAGTCAATCAAAACCCTCTTTTAGGCATTGACCCTGTAACAAATTCCGACAAAAAATTCTCCCTCATTTAAAAAAATAAAAGCCGCAGGCGACTACGTCTTAAGATTCTACATTAGCTCAGTTAAAGCTTAGAATTGTCACACGGGTTGACAAAATGCTTAAATAAGCGTATAATTAAGTCACAGTACCTTTTCCAAACTTAGGGGGAATTAGCATGAACAAGCGTCATTACGCAAGCATCATTGGCTCCGTGCTGATGATCATCGGGTTTGTCCACTTCATGCTCTCACAGAGCATCGACAACACCCGTGCGGATATCACCTACTACTTCGCCGTTGCCTTCATCACCTTCCTTTCGGGGTACATCCTGGTGGACTGGTGGGGCATGACCGACGAAGATTTCGATACTCTGTTCAATCGGTTCGCCGATTGGCTCGAGCGTCCGGGAAAATATCCTCGCCTGCCATGGGGCCGATTGGTTGTCGGCATGCTGGCTGCCGTGATACCCACCCTGTGGGCTATCTACTGGCCAGTCAGCGTTGGCAAGCTCATCGCCGCCTTGCTGGCACCCTGCCTTTTCGGCTGGTTCAGTCGCGCCTTCTTCAAAGCCTTCTGGCATCGCCTTGGGCTCATGGACGAAGAAGAATTGCGCCGGAAATATCCAGGCATCTACTGAGGGCACCTTGGGGCCGGGAGTCAAACACGACTTCCGGCCCCAAAAACTATACAGGAGAGATACATCATGGATGCCATTCGCCTTCTGATTCTCGGTGTAGGAATACTTATTTTCTGCTTTGTCTGGCGTGCGCTCTGGCGATCACTCGGTAAGGAGGCAATCCGTGGCAGATACCGTGCGCGCAAACGCCGACTTCGCTAAGCACCTCACCTACATACGAACAAAAAGGGCCGGGAGTCAAACACGACTTCCGGCCCTTTCAACTTTTTATAAAACTTTTTACTTCAAGCGATGATTGATAAACAAAAGTCCTACAAGTGGTAAAATCATCCAAACCGTGAGGGCCGTAGCACTTGCAAAATATCCGTAAACAGAAAGTGAAAGAAAATCGAGCGCTAGTTTCTTTGGCAAGAAATACAAGGTACTACTCATGAGAAGTCCCGTCACAAGAATACCGGTCACCAAAATACGCCAAAAGAAATCCGTCCCGATATTCGAAAGGTGTAAATCAAAAAGCCTTCTATCTATCAAAAAGAGTCCGATAAAGAGAACGAAGAACACAATTACTCCCCCATATGGACTAAAAGCAAAGACAGAGGCTGGGAGCACGGTCATAAGGGCTCGTGCAATATAGATATCCATCAAGATAAGGATAAGCCGTGAACGCCCCAGAAAAAATCCGAGTCCGATACTCGCTCCCACAAACAAAAGTAAGACAGATAAATCTCCTGCTAAGCTCGGGGTAATACCTAGGGTTTTGATAAGTGTATCCATGGTGTCAGTCTAGCTTTTCCAGAGGCTGATTGTCAAAATCAAAACCCCTCCCAAAAGACGTGACTTTTCCTTTTTTCTCGGCTACAATAGGGTTACTTTAGCGAATCTATCACTTATGAAAATTCATCGTCCCACCGTTTTTTGGCTCTTTGTCATCGCTTTTTTGGTGACCGTAAGCTCTGTGCTTTTCTATACCTTTGGCTATCGTTTTAGCTTTACTAGAGGGATTTTTGTCTATACTGGGTCACTCACTATCGATTCCAACCCTGACCTCATAGATATCAAAATAAACGGCGAGACCGTACCAGATAGCCAATTAGGCATCCTCAACAAAGCCTCTCATATCGGTGGCCTTGCTCCCGGAGCCTACCAAATAGAAGTTTCTGCCCCTGGTTACACTACCTGGCAAAAGAAAGTCATCATCGAGAGCGGTAAATCTACCGAGTACTGGAACGTCCTTTTGAGCAAAGATCCTGCCAATCCAATCACTCTTCCTGATACCGCTTCAGTCACTCGCGCTTTTCCTTCACCAAAGAAAAACGTCATCGCATTGGCTGCCAAGAAAGAAAACGAACTCACTGTTACAGCCTACAACACCGAAACAGAAACATACGCACAGGTTTTTTCTCTCCCTGACGCTGATCTTCTTGATGTCCAGTCAGATGGTGTCGAATGGTCACCAGAAGCTGAGAAGCTTCTCATCCCAGTCATGCATGCTGGCAAGCGTGAATACTACGTCGTGGATGCTGCTACTACTGATTCATTTAAGCTTAATCTCTTTACAGAAGACAACCGTCGCAAATATGTGCGCTGGCATCCCAAGGAGCGCGCTACCCTCATCTACCTCGACAAGCAAACCCTCTCTCGTGTCGATACTCGAGTCACTCCCCTAGAGCCTATCTCTATGTACTCTGATATCGTAGCCTACGATATCTCTTCAGAGCGTGCTTATACCCTCTCTACTCATGGTATCGTCATGCGCTATCCGCTCGACAGCAACAACTACCAAGAAGAAGAAAGTATCCAAATTACTACTTCCCCTATCGATATTAATACCAATCAGGAATACTTTGTCGTTATCTACGATGAGAAGCGTATCAGTCTCCTAGAGCCAAAATCTGGTACTTTCTGGCTTTTCAATAAGGAAGTGGCCCCTGATATGGTCTCTATGGGCACTGGCATCCGTGGTACTCAATTTTCAGACGATGGCAAGAAGCTTCTCTACTATAGCGATACTGATATTTCTGTCGCTTTTCTTGAGAAATGGGAGGTGCAACCGATTCGTGAAATTGGCAGTGTCCAGCAAATCGTCAGACTCTCCAACCCTATTACTGGTGTCCAATGGGCCAAAGACTACGAGCATGTCATCTATGCCAACGGCAACCATATCATGTTTGCAGAACTCGATAATCGAGACTACCGCAATATCGGCACGCTAATCACTCTTCCTACTGCACCTCTTCAAGTCTTTACCCGGCTCGATGAAGATCGTGTCTATGTTATCAAAAATATAGATGGTGAGAACCGTCTTGTCGGTATCGACTTCCCTGAGGCAGTCACCCTCTTTGGCTTCAATACCAACTAAAAACTGAGAGAAAAAGAAAACGGCAAGGGAACATATTAGCTCCCTGCCGTTTTTTCTTTGCCCATTTCACATGAATCCCTACCTGGATCTGGGGTTTCCAGTCAAGACCACCTTCATGTGCTTGCCATCGCTACCGCGATAATTCATCGCCGGGATGACCAAAGGAGTCTGTTCTGCGTTACGTTTCTTACTCCGCTTCGCTCTAAGCTCCGAACGCTTGCGCCGAATACTCTTCTTAGCATTGCTTCCAGACATGCGTAATTCCCTTCTCAGTGGAGTCTTTTTTTCTTTACATAGTAGAGCGCCAGGTCATATGCGAAACGCTGCTTTGCAGTGCCCAAATGACGGATTTCAGATGCTCTGATTTCATAGCCACCTCTCTTTCGGTTTTCTCTAGCGCTTCTTTTTGGGTTTCTTGCTGAGAAAAATTTCAGCAGGTAGTCCCCGCTTCTTTCGTAGCCTCATTTTCTTGAGAGGGGTTATTTTTGCAGTACGACCCCTCGGACCAAGCTTAAACTGCCGCATTTTCTTCTCCTCTTCTATAACTACTTCTTCTTGCGTGTACCTGTTTTGCGAGCGCTTTTTTTGGCACGCCTTTCAGCTGTACCTTTGCGCTTCTCTGCTTTCATCGCCTGATAGGCCTCTGGTGTCATAGCTCCCTTTGGTCGCATATCAGCCTGTGGAGAAGTGGCCATATCAACTGGACGACCTCCTCCATGAAAAGCATTCTTAGTTGGCCTTCCCATAGCTAGGTCCCTCCTTGAAATCGCTGCCATTCTATCCCAAGGTCTACCGGATCCCGAGAAAGCATCTTCTGACGCTCTCCAAAGGCACCAAAGTCACCTTGCCGAGCTCTTTCTGTTAGCTCATCGAAGAGTCTTGTCTTATCAGCCTGAAAGGCTTCAATTTCACCTCTTGTTGCATGTCTATGCATGATACTTTTTCCCCTTGTTTGTGTAGGAACTAATTATTGATAACCTACCATTTTTACCTCCTAAAAGCAAAAACCCCGCCAAATGGCGGGGCTGTAAAATATCGAAACTAACGCTTAGACCACTGTGGACTCTTACGAGCTTTCTTCAATCCTGGTTTCTTACGTTCTACTGAACGAGCATCACGAGTAAGCATTCCCTGAGCCTTGAGAACTGAGCGAAGGAGTGGGTCATGCACGAGAAGTGCACGAGCGACACCGAGCTTGGCTGCATCTGACTGACCATGCTTACCACCACCGCGCACGAGAAGTGATACCATCATTTCTCCTTCAAGACCTACGAGCTTGAGTGGAGAAAGAGCATTGTCTTCAAGAGACTGAGTACCAAAGTATTCACGTACTGTCTTGCCATTGGCAATGTGAATTGGCTCACCCTTAGCCTTGTAGAGGCGCACCTGAGCAACGGCTGTCTTGCGACGACCAACACCGTATACGTAGCGCTCATCGCTGCTTACTTTTACAGCCTTTTTAACTGCTGGAGCAGCCACTTTCTTGGCGGCTACTGTTTCTACAGGAGCTTCTTTGGCAACTGCAACTTTTTTGGCAGCTACTTTCTTTACAGCAGTTTTTTTCACTGCGGTAGTCTTTTTAGCAATAGTTTTCTTCGGTGCTGTAGCCATAGAATTTATTCGTGGGTGATATGAATAGTCTTGTTATCGTGTTCTGCCCCCTTGTATTTCAGTAAACGAGTAAGCATACGGTCACGTAGCTTGTTTTTTGGAAGCATGTTATACACTGCTTGGTGAATAACTTTGCGAGAATCTTTTTTCATCTGATCCTTAAAGTTGATGCTATTGATTCCTCCTGGGTAACCACTGAAACGATGGTATACTTTGTCGTTAGTCTTGTTACCAGTCACTATGATACCGTCAGTATTGATAAGAACTACAAAGTCACCTCCATCGATATGCGGAGCGTAGTCTACCTTGCGCTTACCTGAAAGAATGGTAGCTACTTCAGTAGCCAAGCGACCAAGCACTTTACCTTGAGCATCAATCAGATGATACTTGCGATCTGTATTTTTTGAGCTAATCTTTGATGCCATAACTTTATACAAATTCAATGATAGCCATACGAGCAGAATCGCTCTTGCGGGCCTCAGTCTTAATTACACGTACATACCCGCTCTGTCGAGTCTCAAAACGATTTGTGAAGTCTCCCATAAGCTTCTTTACTGCCATAAGAGGAATATGCTTACGAAGATCACGGATAAGAGCTACTTTACGAGCTTCATCTTTGCGAGCTACTTTAGCCTTATTGACCAACTGATCAATAAAGTTCTTCACTTCCTTAGCCTTAGCTTCAGTAGTAGCCATGTGCTCATGCATAATAAGGCTCCCAAGAAGAGTTTTCATCAAGGCGTTTCTTTGATTGCGTTCGCGGCCAAATATACGGCCCTTCTTTTGGTGTTTCATACGAGAAATCTTCTAGAGACAATTATGCTTCCACTTCTTCAGTGGCCTTCTTCTTACGGGTAGCTTTTTCTTTCTTTGGAGCTTCTTCTTCAGTGGCTACTTCTTCTGAAACTACTTCTTCTTTCTTAGCTGAACCAATCTGAAGTGACTGGAACTGATCTACCAAGATAGCCACACTCTTCTGGAAAGCATCTGTAGGTGTGATACTGCCGTCAGTAAGAATTTCAAGAGTAATTTTGTCAAAGTCAGTACGCTTACCAACACGCATGTTTTCTACTTCGTAGTTTACGCGCTTGACTGGAGTGTAGATAGCATCGATAGCGATAACACCAATCTCAATCTCTTCACGCTCACGAGCTTCTGCTGGTACATAACCAAGACCCTTACCCACCTCTACTTCCATTTCAAATTCAGTCTTTTTATCACTAATAGTAGCAATAACTTGCTCTGGATTTACTACCTCTACTTCTGAAGTAGTCTTGAAATCACCAGCAGTCACCACGCCTTCACCCTTTGACTTAAGAGTAATTTTGATAGCTTCTTCGCCATGAAGACGAAAACGTACCTGCTTAAGGTTGAGGATAATCTGTACTACATCTTCCATGACACCAGGAATAGTAGAAAACTCATGAGACACACCTTGGATTTTGATAGAATGAGCAGCGGCTCCTTCGAGAGAAGAAAGCAAAACGCGACGAAGAGCGTTTCCAAGGGTAGTACCGTATCCAGGATAGCATCCAGGAATCTCGAACTTACCGTGATTAGCGGCTAGCTCTGTGTACTTTGTCTCTTGTGGTGATGTAATCGCCAACATACATTTGTGGTTTCGGATGCACCGCCGGACCTATTCTTCATTGGTTGCGCACCGGAAACAATTTAATGAAATAACTTATTTAAATTTACTTAGAGTAGTATTCTACAACCATCTGAGGATCTACACTTACTCCGACATCTTCACGAGTTGGAAGAGCAATGATTTTTCCTTCACCCTTTGCTGCATCAAGGAAAAGCCAGTGTGGTACATCCTGCTTAGCGGCGAGTGATTCAGAGAGGTTTTTCCAGTAATTCTTCTGTGCCTTAGTCACCTTGATTTTGATCACATCCCCTACTTTGAGTTCAGCTGAAGCTACGTTTTGACGCTTACCATTGACCTCAAACATCTTGTGACCTACGAGCTGACGAGCCTGAGCACGAGAAGTAGCGAATCCAAGACGGTACACTACGTTGTCTAAGCGACGCTCGAGACGAGAAAGGAGCTGATCACCAGTGATACCAGAAAGCTTAGAAGCTTCTTCGAAGTGATGACGGAACTGACGCTCCAATACTCCGTAGATACGCTTAATCTTCTGCTTCATAGCCAACTGACGACCGAATTCGCTTGAGCTACGACGGGCGTTCTGGCCATGTACTCCAGGAGCATACGGACGACGTGACATCGCACACTTAGCGGTGTTACAGCGATCTCCCTTAAGGAAAAGCTTTTCACCAGCACGGCGACAGAGTTTACATTTTGAATCAAGATTTTTTGCCATAGTATTCTTAGAACTTTAGATACGACGTGGACGACGTGGACGACAACCGTTGTGAGGAACTGGAGTTGTGTCTTTGATACCAACGATGGTGAAACCGTTATTGGCCAAAGATCGGATAGAAGCTTCACGACCGCTTCCTACACCCTTCACAAACACTTCGAGTTCTACTACACCGTACTTCTTTACCTTTTCAGTTACGTCCTGTACTACCTGAGTAGCTGCGTATGGAGTAGACTTCTTGGCTCCCTTAAATCCCATATGACCTGAACTAGACCATCCGAGCACTGCACCATTCATATCGCTAATAGAGATAATGGTGTTGTTGTAGGTACACTGAATAGTAGCGCGACCCTTGGCAATTTGACGCTTCAATTTCTTGACGCGCTTCTTTGGAGCATCACCTTCAGCGGCTACTTCAGTAGCAACTACTTCTTCTTCAGTTGTTTTTAGTTCTTCAGTCATAGAATATTATGTCTTGCTATCTGCCTTCTTACGTCCGCTACCCATAGTCTTACGTGTGTTACCTCGTACTGTACGGGTATTGGTCTTGGTGCGCTGTCCACGAGAAGGGAGTCCTTTTTGGTGACGGCTACCGCGGAATGAACCAATTTCTTTGAGACGCTTGATATTCTGCTTGATTAAGTGACGGAGCTCACCTTCTACACGATGCTTCTTCTCAATAACTTCTCGAAGATTATTTGCCTCTTCTGAAGTCAGGTCTTTGGTACGTGTATCAGGACTGATAGAAAGATCCTTGAGAATTTTTTGGCTGGTTGTAAGACCAATACCGTAAATATACGTAAGAGCAATCTCTACGCGTTTGTTATCTGGGATGTTGACACCTGCGATTCTTACCATATGGATTTAGCCTTGACGCTGTTTATGTTTAGGAGTAGTAGGACAAATTACCAGCACTTTACCGTGTCGGCGGATAACTTTACAGTTAGCACAAATTTTTTTTACAGAAGCTCGAACCTTCATACTTTATATATACTTTATTTCAATCGTTGAACTATTCGTCCCTTAGAAAGGTCATATGGACTCATTTCTAGGATAACGCGATCTCCTGGGAGAAGGCGGATATAATGAACGCGCATTTTACCAGAGATATGAGCAAGAACTTCGTGACCATTATCAAGCTTTACGCGAAATGTGGTGCTTGGGAGAGATTCTAGTACCTCACCCTCGAAGCGGATCATGTCTTTTTTTGCCATATCTTGTTCTTTGGTTGCACGTAATAGTGTAAGAAAGCGCGTTTACAAACGCAAAAAAAGAGGCGGTATGGTTTTCTCTGTCAGACCTCAATCCTGTACGCGGTATAGTGACCCTCTTTACCCTTATCTATGCAATTTTCAAATGTATGACTATTGTAGAGGGGTATTGAAAAATTGTCAACCCGCCACCAATTCCTCTCTCATTCCCACCTAATCAGCTGAATCATTCTGTTGTCGCCTTCGGCTTATCTTAGGCTAAAAGATGCATCCCCTCCCTAAATTGGGATCGGGTAAACCTTTTACTTTCCGTGCCGTCTGGCCCTGTTTCCAAAATCAAAAATGGCTTCTTCAAAGGCTTTTTCTTCAAAAGCTGGGTACATCAGGTCAGAAAAAAATAATTCGCTATTAGCAGTATCCCACATCATAAAGCCAGCTGACAGATGTGCATCACCTCCGGTACGAATCATATAGTCTACGGGCGGTAGCTCAGCGGTCATCAGTGCTGCTTTGAGAGACTCTCTTGTTACTTCACCTTTCGACAAGCTCAAGGTTTTCACTGCGTTCAACATATCATCATCACCACTATATGCCAGAAAAAAATTGAGGCCGTACTGGTCGTAGCTCTTAGTAGCCTCTTCAATTTTAAAGAGAGTTTCCTTAAGACTCTCTGGAAACTGCTCACGCCAACGCCCAATCAAGCGTACCTTTACCCTGTTTTCATGGATATCAGCATTACCAAGAAGCTCTTTGAAGTATGTTTCGTAGATACGAAGGAGCGCTCTTGTTTCCTCCAATGGACGCTTCTTGAGATTCTCAAGTGATGAGCCCCAAAAAGAAAGCTCTCGAATACCTAAAGTATGAGCCTTTTTGATTAGCTGTTCGGTATTTTTGGCTCCTAGTTCATGACCATACCAAGGCTCTCTCCCAAGTTCTTTGGCAAAGCGACGATTACCGTCAGGAATAATAACAACATGATGTGGGACGATATCCATAAAGCCTATGATTTTCTTTCAAGTAAATAAGCTGTAAGCAGTGTCAGAAACTGAAAAGCCTCTTCTGTAAGGTGTTTTTTGAGCTCAGGCAAAACAGCAAGTCCTTCCTCGGTAGCTGCCCGAGCCTTCTCATGGCAAACATCTAAGGCGCCTGTCTCGCGCAAGAGCACTCTAAAGGTCTCTATATCCGTATTTGTAATACCTGCTCCAATAGCCAAAATACGCGCAAGCTCACTCTTTTGTGAATTTGTTCCAAGTTCCATAGCCTTTGCTACAAGTAGAGTATACTTGCCTTCAGCAATATCAGATCCGACTGGCTTACCAATAGACTGCTCATCACCAAAGACTCCTAGGATATCATCTTGTATCTGATAGGCAATACCTACTGGGATAGCGTACTTTGAGTAGAGCTCCAGCACCTGCTCATCACCTCCTGCCAAAAGCCACCCTAAGTGTAGCGGTCCCTCAATAGAATAGCGGGCGGTTTTATTTTCATACATGGAAAGAATTTCCTCTTCTGTAGCCCCACCCTGATACTCAATATAGATATCACGTGCCTGTCCTGTCACAGTATGTGTCACTATCCGCTGGAGACAAGAAAGGGCTCGGAAAACATTTTCTCTCGGAAAATCAGCCCGGAAGATCACATCATTACCAAAGGCATAGAGCATATCCCCCAAGATAAGGGCAATGGAGTTTCCAAAATGTTCTGCATTCTTGCCTGGAAAAAACTTTTTGGCCTTTTTGCTGTAGCGTGCATGTAGTGTGGCTACGCCATGACGAAGATCATCTCTATCGATGATATCGTCATGCACCAAGAGAAACGCATGAATCAGCTCCACGCTGACAGAAGATTTCAAAATCTCTTCTCGGTTTTCTCCGCCGGCCCCAAGGTAGCTATAGTACATAAGAGCTGCTCGAAGACGCTTACCTCCCGAAAGAACTATATCTTCCATGTGATCTATGGCCTCACTGATAAAGGGATCTTTGAGATCAGCTTCTTGGCGAGCATTCACAAAAAACGCCTCAATCTGTGGTTCTAGGCGTTTTTTGAAATCCGTGATTAAAGTTTTGGCATCTGGGCTCATGCGGAAAAGTATAGCATAGAGAAGCACTGTCCAAAAGCCCTTTAATTGAACTGCAAAAAGTTCTTGTAATGCTCGTAAAGCTTGGTAGTAGCGATGATATCGCGAGCATTGTAGCGGGCAATCACATCGCTCTTGCCACTCTCGTACAAGCCCTTCACATCATCGCCATCTACACCCTGAGTTTTAGGACTTTCTATACCAAAGGCCTCACACCAAAGATGCAAACTCCCCTTGCGACGAAGCGCTCCATAAAAAGACAATTGATCCAGCAAATCAATATGACGTGAATTGCCTGGCTGATAATTGAGGTACCGATTGGCAAGCAAGTTTTTGGAAGGACGAATACCATGGATAGCTGAACGAATCATAAGAAATGGCACATCAAAACTGCGTCCATTGAAGGTGACAAACGTATCATACTTCTCTACAATCGCCCAAAAGCGAATAAGCATCTCTTTCTCACTCATCACCTCAAACTTGCAACGGTTCTCTTCAAAATCTTTGATATCCTTGCCTGGCGAATTCTGAAAGTACACCGCTCCGCGCTCGCGCTCGGCATCATAAATTCCAATCGCTACAATAGCCCCCGTAAGCGGAGAAAAGCCCAAACCTTCCTTGAGGTCAGTCAAAGCCGCGTTGTAACTCTCTCCACTTTCACTCTCACGCTTAATCCAGCGTGTCAGCACTTCCTTGGTGGTATCCTCCAAACCATCAAAATCTGCTCCTACCGTTTCTATATCAAATACCAGTGTAGCCATATCATTTTCATCAGTTATCCCTATTTTAGCACATATTTCAAACCTTTCTATCCTCTAAACAAAAGAAAAAGACGGGCCCACGCGCTGCGTGTTCCCGTCTCTTTTTCAGTTTTCGCCGAGAGTTACCCCGGCAAAGGACCGAAGTCTCGGCCCTCGTCGATGGACCGATCATCCTCAGTAGGAGCCGATTCATCCATTGCTGCCCTGAGCGTAGTCCAGTCATGTTTGGGCTTGCCGATAATCGGAAAGCCGCGACCGAGCGCCGCCAAGATCATCGAATCGTCCTGCCGATACTGCGGCGTCGGCACATGAAGCACGCTGTAGATGGGTTTGCCCATAAACTGGCGTACCTCTGGCCAAGAGCGATTGATGACACACATGATGCCCATGTAGGTGGCACCAGCTTCTTCGATGATCGCGACAAGATCCTTCGTGGTCGAAAGGTTATTGACCAGCTCTTCACCGATGAACACCAGATCGCCCGGATGGATATCGTAGCGGAGCATGCGAAGCTCTTCTTCGTCACGCTCACCAGGCAATCCAGCCTTGAGCGTCTTCTTTTCGGCAAAGATATGCCGACACCCGAGCTCTTCCGCCAGAGCAGCCGAAAACTTGATGCCAGCCATCGGCGCGCCGAGAATGACCATTTTCGACTGCCAACGATAAGGTTCGGTACCCTGAGGTTCGTCAGCCTTCACCGGACCATTGACCAGGCATCGAGCAAACCAGCGATTGACTGCTGGCCACTGGTCGGCCATGGAGTAGTTGTAGTAGGCCAGGCCCACATAATTCTTCTCCTGACCATCGCCGGTACCATACTTGCCGGCATAGCCGACCAGTGGTCCAAGCGGACTCCCATCACCATCCACGGGACATTCATAGAGCCCCTGACAGTTGATGAGGGTTTGCCGAGGATCTCCCTCAGCAATCAAGTGAGCTCCTCCAGGAAGCCAGTTCTTTTGTTCCGTTTTCCTATCCACTTCTTATTTTGATACTAGCGGGACGCTAGCATTTCTTGTTTTGGCTTTGCAATCAATATATCTGGATGATTTTGTCTATACTGCCTTCTCAGATGACGCAGCTTCGATACAGATAAACTTCCTCCAGCGCCCTGAACAGAAAGGTAGTAGTTATTCCCGATATGAAGAGCGGCATGACCAAATCTCTGGCGATTTTCATCAACCAAAAAAATAATCTTGCGACCAACCATAAAGGGCGTCTTTACTTTCTCTACCTCCCAAAAAGCAAGCATATCTTCCTTATGGTGCAATGGCAGTCCTGCCGCCAAACAAGCGAATGAGTAACAATCAAACGACATGTCCTGTGGAGTATGAAACTCACTCAGAAACCGCCGCGCTGCGTACTCAAACATTTCCGGCAGATTAAGAGACTGCCACCCAAGCCACCCTTTGCGATGAAAGGTAACTGGACTGCTTAATCCTTTGTATTCAATCGAGTCCAGCGGCTTTCTTTCTGTATACTGCCCTGCATATAATGGGAAATCCCGAACCTGTGATCCGCACTCAAACTGAGTGAGGATTTTGTATGGCGAAATATAGATATCCATAAATCCTCCACTCATGAGAAATTTTCAAAGAGCCCTCTGCCCTCCAAGATGTGCGTTTTGCACATCGTGAGAGTCTACTCTCTCGCGGTAGAAAAGTCAAAAGAAAAAGACGGGTCCACAGTGCTCTGTGTCCCCGCCCTTTTTGCCCTGAGACAGCCCTAGTCGAGAATGCTTTCACGTCCCTTGGGTGGGACAAAAACACCTTCGCTATTGGTATGATCTGCCAGATAGGCTTCGGCATATTGTTCAGTAATCACTCGAAGCACAGGGATACCGATGTCCCGGTTTTGCTCCTGGCTAGATGCCGACGAATAGAGCATCACTGCCCCCACGCAAGTCCCCAAGTACTTGCCGATGAACTCGATTGCCCCTCGAAGCTCCACTTCATTTTCCATGGTGCTCAAGATGACAAACTGATCACCGTTGGGACGCTCGCCAAGCTTGTATCGATTATAGGTTGCATAGTGCACAAAGCCCTTGGCATCACCTCCATGGAAAGCCTGAGCCGTCACCGGCAGAAGCGGATATGTCGGATTATCAAAGGCCATGAGCATGCCCGCATTGCAGATGTCGAGGTACCGAGCATCCTTCATGAGTTCTCGGCAAGCCCGAGCAGCCAGACCGACCGCATGAGCATTACCCTGAAAAAATGGATCGATATGAAGGCAGTTGCCTTCACCTTGCTGATGGATAATACCCGTTTGCAGGGCAAGATCCAAAAACTGCTTCGTATATTTTTGCATGTACTGTCCCTCTTCTCAAAGCCTCGCCAGATTCCATCTTATGGATTCCGCGTCAGCCTAGACTACCCTCTTTCTTGCCATTTGGCAATGTACGCCTTGGTATCAAAACGCTTGTCGCAACCACTTCGGGCCATATAACGGACCGTGCCATAGACTGGACGAGCAAACCAACTTCTATCGTGGACACCCCCGATACTCCAAGCAATACCGGCGTAGCCATTGGGATCACGGCCATCGAGACTATAGCGGTCATTGAGAGAGATAGCTATTTCTAGAGCTTCTTCTGGACTTTTGGTCCACTCAAGAATTTTCTTGGCCCAATACATACGCATATAGCCATGCATCTTACCAGTTGTCATCATTTCTCTCTCTGCAGCATTCCAAAGTTCATCATGAGTCCGTGCTTGTTCAAACTCTTTCTCTGTATAAAGGTATTCTCTCTTAGTAGAGCGCTCTCTATCAAGAGCCTTTCTAGCCCACTCTGGAAATCCTTCTACCTGGTCGTATGATTTATTATAAAAACAAAAATTATCAGAAAGCTCTCTTCTTACGACAAGCTCTTCGAGGAAAGCACTGGCATGATCGATAAGTTCAAGAGGTCCATTTTCGTCGACCTTGGCTTTATTTTTCTTGGCATGCATCACTACCTCTACAGGAGCATCGAGAAGCTTCATAACTTCAAGTACTACTCTCTCGGGTGCAAGCATTCCATAGTGAAGATACGGACTCAGATCAGACTGCGCATCTGCTAGAGGATTATTGCGGTCGGTTGCATAGACCGGCAGACGTTCACGTAAAAAAACATTTAGCCTATCGCGAGCAGACACACTACCGCCAACAAATACCCCCAGCACACCCTCATCATGCTTTGGATACAACTTCTCCCAATCGATGTCTGGCATTTGCTGAGTCAGAGGATATGGGTGTATTTGTAGTTCTGGAAAATCCTCTAGATATTCCGAGAGTAACTTATGGAGCTTGGGCCGAAGCGTATAGGCTCCATATTCTTGCTTGGGCGAAGCTATCCAGACTGGCACGATATTGTGAGCATCTACCATCTGAACACTGCACTCAAGTGCTTTACCAAGCATCTTCACCCAATCTAACTGAGCTCGTATGGGAGAAAAATCAGTCACCACTACTCCTGGCTCTAGATCCTCCAAAAATTTCACCAAATCCTTACCTGACGTCTCTACATCTTGAGAATTGATAAGGGCAAAAGCAATATTTTTTTCTTGTAAGCCTTTCTCTACCTCTTCTAGTCCTTGAAGCTTGAAAAATTGCTGCGGTACTCCACCACCCAGGTACCCCAAGACCAGATTGTATACCACCACCAATGGCCGCTCGTGCTCGAGAGCAAGCTCTTGTGCGTAGAGAAGCGCCCAGTTGTCCTCGGTTCGTATTTCTCGATTCATCCAATACACTACCGGGCCATCGCCGACAGGATTTTCATTCACTCTTCTGATTCTGGTTTTTTTGATACTCATTCATTTTTACACCAAAAAAGTAAACTCCTTTATTTTTTCTTTGACTACTTCTTTTACTTCTTCCTCTACCTTAGCTAGGTATTTATATGGTGACAATTCTTCACTGACTGTATTTTTGACCAAGGCGTTTTTGTAGGCTACGCGAATCTCCGTATTGACATGCACTATCACTACCCCGTTTTTGATACAGGCTTGGATATCTTCTTTGGTATTACCTGAAGCGCCATGAAGCACCATAGAAATATCAGTAGCGGCAAAAATTTCTCCGACTCGTGCACTATCAAGTTCTGGATCTGGCATATCTTTGAGCATACCGTGGACATTGCCCACTGCTGGAGCTATGAGATCGGGCCGTACTCTCCCAATAAAATTCTTCGCGTCTTCTGGAGTGGTCATCTGCAGTCCTTCTGGAAGACTCTCGAGAATCTTTGATGACTGGCCGATATAGCCAAGCTCTGCTTCAAAAAGCACATCCGTACCATGGGCTTTATTGTACTCAGTGACAAACTCTCGACAGCGACTAGCTTCTTCTATGTTTTTCTCGAGGTCCCCTCCGGCATCATCAAAAATCACCATATCAAACCCTGCCTCTACTGCCTCTACCACTCGCTCATAGCTATAGGTGTGGTCGGCATTGAGAAACACCGGTGCATAGAAGTGCTCTCGGATAGCTCGCACATACGCTGCGGCCTCATGTACTCCTACGAAGTCACGCTCCCCTTCAGAAAGACCAAGAATCACTGGCATATCCAGCTCTTTGGCAGCTTTGATAATAGCCTTGGCTACATCAAAGGTAGAAAAATTGAAGTGCCCAATAGCGATACTCTTTGCCCGAGCTTCTTCTATGTACGATCGTAAGTTTTTGTTCTGCATATTTTTTATTATATTTCCTTTCTATGGTACCTTTTTTAGTTTAAAAAAGAAAACTATCCTCACATTTTTGGTTTCGCCGAAAAAAATACCTCATTGTACCAGCCGTTTTTCTTGAATCGTCTATGCACAACTACCTCAAATCCATGGAATAAGTCTCTGTACTGGCTTTCAAAACGTATATAGCGTCCATCATCAAAGAAATTCATAAACCAATTATTGAGTGGTGTTTTTGTATCCAGCACTGGCTCAATACAAACAATTACTCCCTCTGGCTTTAGGACTCTTTTGAATTCACTCACGTATACAGAAAAGTCCTCATCTGATACATGATGAATGGTAGCTAAAATAACAACATAATCAAAAGACATGTCTGGCGCTGCTATCCTCCCATCTTTCAGATATTGAAATGTATACTTTGGATGTAATTGACGTGCCAAATCGACGCGTTCTGCATCTACATCCATACCCAGATAACCCTCTTGGTCAAAAATAAAGCTATTTGACCCAGTGCCACAACCAAAATCAAGAACTTTTTTACCTCGAAAGTCAAAAGTTGTCTCTAAAACATTCTGTATATATTTGACCACAAAGAAACGTGGCCGAATAATTTTTTCATACCAATACGGACTTAGGTGCATAGAGAATATAATAAGAGTCTATTTTTAGTATACACCTACCTCCGTCTACTTGATTCTCCGTAGCATATAATAAAAAGTTCCTCACTTTTCAGTAAGGGACTTTTCATTACTTGTATCGCCACGGGGATCGAACAACCTACGTTTTGCCTAGCGGCAAATACGTTCTATAGGGCTTCCGCCCTCTAGTCCCAGATCCGCCAGCTGGCGGACTGGGTCACCCCAAACGGGGAAACAAATGTTTCCCCGACCCCCTTCATGTTCGATTCCTCGTGGGGCACACAATAAAAAGTCCCTAACTTTTCAGTAAGGGACTTTTTATTACTTGTATCGCCACGGGGAATCGAACCCCGCTTTCCAGGATGAGAACCTGATGTCCTAGCCGATAGACGATGGCGACATATTATTTTTTAGCACGGGCGGTAAGAATCGAACTCACGTTGACGGTTTTGGAGACCGCTGTATTACCACTATACGACGCCCGCATTTTTGAACGCTCCACTATGATAGCAAAATCCGCCCGAAGGCGGAAGGCTTATTTACTCTCGTTGTGAATATTGTTCTTACGGCAGAAGCTGCAATATTTAGAAAGAGAAAGTTTTTCTTTCACCTTCTTTTTGTTGCGGTGAGTATAGTGAGTAATACGTCCACATTCGCTACACTTCAGTTTTGCCATCGTATCTTTGATGTATCCCATAATAAAGGCTTTCTTCGGTCTATTTAAAACTATCCTAGTGTACCGAAAAAATCGGTTTCCGTCAAGTATGGTCTTTTTTGAGCCTTGGGCGAGAATCGGACTCGCGACCTCTTCCTTACCATGGAAGCGTTCTGCCACTGAACTACCAAGGCTTTTTGTAACAGAACTAGGCTATCATTTTTTTGGCTTATAAGCAACCCTCTACACCGCTTTACCGCCAAGCATTTCGATAAGCTCACTGTGCCCTATACCATTTGAAGCAACCGCTCCTCGAAAAGGCTTGAGGTACTGAAGAGCTCCGCCTTCCAAATCAGTCACCATGCCCCCAGCTTCTTCTATAATCACCTGTGAAGCAGCGATATCATATGCACCAAGCATTTCCTCCACATACCCCTCAAAACGCCCGCTAGCTACCAAAACACACTTACACACTCCTCCGCTAAATGAAGCTGTACGAATATTTTTTTGTACCAGATGTTCAAAAAGTGTGTTTTGTCCCCGTAACTTCTCGAGGTTACTGGTAAGGGCTATTGTACCGACATGAAGCTCTTTCTGAGAGACCTGGATTGGCTTACCGTTACAGTGAGCTCCTTGGCCCTTGGCGGCTGCATAAAGTGTATCAATAAAAGGATTGTACGCGACACCTACTACCGGCACCCCATCTACCACAAGGCCCAGAGAAAACATAGCCGTGGCCACACCCCAAGTGTAAGCCTTGGTGCCATCAATAGGATCACAAAACCACTTACGGCCCATGCCGTACCCTGCGTTACTCTCTTCTTCACCTATCACGCCATCATCAGGAAATGCCTCGCTTATGCGCTCAATCACCAATCTATTGATAGCTACATCAGCGATAGTGACTGGCGTGCCATCATCCTTCCATTCTTTTTCTTGTCCATCATGAAAATACTGACGCATAATTGTGCCAGCTTCATAAGCAATGCTTTTTGCTGTTTCAAGTTCTTTGTGCCAACTGTTTACTTGTTGCATATCGAATAATGGATTTATCTAACACTATACGTCTCTAGATCTACTCGTCTAAAATCAATCAATTGCCTTGATTCCAAATCATACTGACAGCTCTGATATGGATTCTCTGGCCAATCAAGATTAAATGGATTTAATTGATGGATATACACCTCACTCTTAAGTGGGCGGCCAGGGTAGCACCAGAGTATCCATTTCTGGTTATTCTCTATATATTCGTTTGGCAACTTTACCTGATTCTTGCTCAGAAGATACATCATGAGAATTTCCTCCAAAAAGAAATTGACCTGATTATCCCCTATCTCTCTTCCAAAGGCAGCGCAGTCTTCTTTTAGGTAGTCTTGAAATTTCTCGTCACTCGCATATATTTTCTTTAATTTATTGAAGAGATTGTTAAAATCTTTAGTGCCGACATACAGCTGATTCCAAACCATGTAATTGAAAGCATGCTGAATCTGAAACTCCATATGACTTTTCTCAATCAGCTTTTGCATACTATTCCTATGATGGATAACCTGATTCATAAATGAATGTTTCAGTTCAGGCGCTGGCCTATCACTATAGAGGTACAAGAAATCGCTATAGATAAAATTGAGGCCTACGTTTGGTCTGCTAATCTTATCTGTACCTAGGTGCCGTATATCTTCCATACAATGCTCAGCATCTTGTCTGTTGAGCAACTTATTCATAGATAAACCAAAAAGGAGTAAGCCTTTTTCTGGCGGAAGCTTATTGATATCAAAAAATGTGTTTGCCTCTAAATTACTCATAGTCAGTATTTTATAATCATTTTATAGCAAGAACACTTTCAGTATATCAGAAATGGGCCGGGAAGGATTTACCCGGAAGCTTTGCTTCCGAGCATAAACTTCTCATCCCTATAAAAGCTATCAATAAGCCAGGAAGGTTCGAATACTAGGCCTACGGCCTACGTTCAATAGTGCTTCCGCAGACTGGGCCGGGAAGGATTCGCCCTCGCCTCTCGTCGTGTCGTCACACTTCCTCGGGCTGGGCACCGCCTCGTGGCCTCACGTGCTCGCTCGGCATCACTCCGGCGTTCTCATCCTTACGAAAGCCAAGCAGTTGGCTTTCTCCCTATCCTCCCATAAATAAAAGTATCCTGTACCCATACGGGCACAGGATACTTTATTGGTGGGCCGGGAAGGATTCGAACCTTCGAAGCCATAAGGCGACAGATTTCATTAATTCCATATGTTTCCATACGGCATGGACTATATCTTCACCGGTTCTCGGTGCTCAGGTATCTAGTCTCTACGGCGCTCTCAAGCCTAATGCTCGAGTTCCCACGGTATTAGCATATCTTTTTATGGACTTAGCCTTCACCGTTATCCCCAAGAGTTCATCTAAGAATTCCTTCTTAGAGCTGCAATGTTCACAGTCTGTTGTAATTGACCGCTCTACCACCGACCCATTTATTTTAAGTTGTACAAGGAGTATAGCAGGTTCTCACCTTTTTTCAAGACCTCTTGCAAAAGCCTCTTGTCACTATACCGAATATGCAGGAGTCCGTAAACCATCTTTCTCTTTCCAGACCTGATAGCTGGTCGAACATACGGCTTAGTAAATTGCGTTTTGCTCACGCAAAGATATTTACCCCAAAAGCTAATAAGTTGTGATGCATCTTGGTCTGAAAAGCAGTACAAGTAAAATCGGAGTTTACTCTCATCAATAGTACAAATAACCCTCAAAAAAGAAAGGAAAGCTTTGAGAAGTTTCGGATCAGAATTAGCAAAATCTATCGTATTGCCTGTTTTTGCTCCTTCTCCGTAATACAGCATGAGTCCAGCAATAAATAACTCTTTTTCTTGTGGAGAGAATTTTTCTTTAATATAATAGCTCTTTGGTGTCTGATCAAAACGCTGCCTATTATATACTACTGGCTTCCTTCTTTCTATTCCTTCTCTTTTGAGAGTAGAATATACCACCTTGAGAGTAAGGTTGTTTGCTGTGGCAATATTTTGTGCTGATTGACCATTCTTATACGATCGACATATCTGACGAATAGTATCTCTTGTTAAAATTATTTTACTTGGCATAATGTGAATGGTTATTAGTCACTTACAGTATACTACAATGAATAACAAAAAACAGATCTCTCGACCTGTTTTTAATTGAGCCATCTGTCGGACTCGAACCGACGACCCACGGTTTACAAAACCGTTGCTCTACCAACTGAGCTAAGATGGCTTATTGAGAAAAAAGCACCCTCATATAGTATCGTACTTTTGCTTTTCCCTCAAGAACACTAGTTCCCCTTCTGACTTAAGAGCTTTTCTAAGCGACGAATCTTGATTTTGACCATTCTCTGTACCGGACTGAGTTTGAGTACCTGACGATAACATTCCTTGGCGTCCTTGATATTACCAGACTCCATATAGAAGTCTCCAAGTGCCTCGTAGGCTTCAAAATCCTTTGGATTGGTAGCAATTCTCCCAATCATATCCTCTTCTGACGAACCTCCCTTACTGCTCTTCTTACGTGTATCAGGCACTACTACCTTGGCACTTACCATTGGACGCTCTTCTCTTTCTGTGATATCCGTAGCCACCTTGGCTGCCACTATGCGCACTTTCTCTACTGGCGCCGGAGCATCATCTTGGCCATCACGCTTATGACGACGCATAAATGGAATAGCGAAAGAATTTTTTTGTTGCACTTCTTCTAGGATTGGGTCGACTATCATTTCTTCTCTTTGATTCGGTGTGACCGTCTCAAAAAATTCTATCTTATCCTCCTCACTCTCTTCATACTGCTCCTCCCCTACTAACTGCTTTTCCTCAGCCACCTTCTTGCGACTCTCACGAATAGACTGAAGCCAATTATGGAGAGCATTATGCATTCTCAAAGAACGGTTCTTTGAGCGTTGTGCAAATTTTTCCAAAAAGCGGAGGCTCCATTCTCGAAGACCGAGAAAGTGCTTATTGGCGCGAGCCTCCTGTTCATGGACACGCTCTTGTACCAAAGGATCATTGGCTTTACGTGACAAATACCACAAGAGTCCGATGATAGCGAGAACAATAATAATAGGTGGGACAATCAGATAGAGCATGGGAGTTTAATCGACGATGTTTAATACTTCTATTCTACACTAGAGTGCGTTTTTGGATAAACGCTTACATTTCATAGCGGACAAAAGCTCCAACCTGGATGTTTTCTCCAATCTTATGAATCTTTTCAGTAATTACATCTCCTACCGTCTTACTTGGATCCTTCACAAAAGCCTGCTCCATAAGAGCATGCTCCTTGCGAAACTTTTCTTCTTTTCCGATCAGAATCTGCTCAAGCATATCCTCAGATTTACCTTCTTTGAGAAGCTCTTCTTTCCAAATAGCCTTTTCTTTTTCTACTTCTTCTTGTGGCATATCTTCTGCACGAATATAGCGAGGAGCAAGGGCACTGACATGCATAGCAATATCACGTCCAAGCTCTAGAAACTCTTCGTTGCGACCTACGAAATCAGTCTCACAGTAGAGCTTAATCATGGCGCCAATCTTGTTTGAGTGCACATAAGAAACCACGATACCTTCATGTGTATCACGATCACTTTTCTTAGCCGCCTTATCTTGGCCACGTTTGTGAAGAATTTCAAGGGCCTTATCTTTGTCGCCATTAGCTTCATCGATAGCCTTTTTGACATCCACGATACCAGCACCTGTTTGCTCACGAAGAGACTTAATCAATTCCATTTGACTCATATGTTTTGATTTTGACGATTTAATTTACGCTGCCTTGCCTTCTTTGGCATCCTGACGAGCCTTCTTAGCAGCCAAAGCTGCTTTACCAAGAGTTCCGAAAATATAACGAAGTGATGATACAGCATCATCATTAGCAGGAATTGGATAGTCAATCTGACTTGGATTGGTATTGGTATCCACAATTCCGATAAGCGGAATATTCATACGACGAGCCTCATGAATCACGAGCTCAGCTTCCTTTACGTCAGCAATCACAATAACACCTGGCATTTCAGTCATATCCTGAATACCGCCTACCTTTTTGATCAAGCGCTCAATTTCTTCATTCTTCTTAGCTTGTTCAAACTTGGTGTACTTCTTGAATTCACCAGCAGCCTGCATCTCAAGCATTTCCTTTAGATACTTTGCGCGACCACGAATTTGCCCCCAGTTAGTAAGGGTACCTCCCAACCAACGGTCAATCACAAATGATTCTTCTAGAGTCTTGGCAATAGAAGTAATCGTATCGTGGGTCTGTTTCTTCATACCAACAAAAAGTACTGGCTTACCAGCCTTTACTACTCCGCTCAAGATATCACAAGCTTCTGTAAGCTTGCTTTCAGTCTGAGCAAGATCAAGGATGTTGATATTCTTACGGGTAGTAAAAATATACTGATCCATCTGCGGATGACGACGTGACTTTAGGTGACCAAAGTGTACACCTGCTTTGAGAAGACCCTCAAGAGTCAACTCGTGCCCAGCAAAATCAAATGAGCCAAAATAATGACCCTTTTCTGTAGCTGTGGTTAAAGGAGAAGCTACAGCTCCTTTCGGTTCTTCATTCATAATGAATTTCCTTAATGTGAGTTAGACCACCACCTATTTTTTGGATTGATGACTCCAAATACCAGAAGCCTGGTATCAGGAAGGAGTCGGCCACAAAAAATATGTCTGATTTCAAAGCTTTTATCTGGCCGTTAAGGCATTTACAGTAAAAGCGAAATACAGGACCAAGTATAGCAGATTCCGTGCTCTTGTCAATTTAGAAAGTCCGTGTTACACTCCTACTTACATTTCTCAAACCCTATGAAACAAGGAATTCACCCAACATATCACAAAGAAGCTACCGTTACCTGTGTTTGTGGAGCAGTACTTACTACTGGCTCTACCATCGAAAAGATGAACACAGAAATCTGCTCTAGCTGTCACCCTTTTTACACTGGTAAGAAGAAGTTTATTGATGCTGGTGGCCGTGTAGATCGCTTCAAGCGCCTCACTGCTAAGGTAAGTGATACTCAGAAGCAATTAGCTGATAGCAAGAAGAAAAAGGCTGAAAAAAGTTTACCTGCCTCTGGCACGGCTGCTCCTGCCAAGAAAACCACCAAAGAAGCCTAGCTTACTCTCTGGTATTTTTGGTATTCCTTTTTTGCTAGACTCTTTCCATTACCAAGAAATACCCGCCGACCTCCCCTGGTCGGCTTTTTCTTAAATACTTACCTATTTTTCTAGTATAATAACTGTATGTACGACTTCCTTGTAGACATCGAAAAAGAGTTTGCTTCTGTTACCGAAGCCCTAAACGACCCGAGTCTTGGATCTGATCCCAAGAAACTGGCTGATTTGGGACGCAAAAAAACTGAGCTCGACACTATTATGGTGCCGGTCAATCGCTTTCGCTATCTCGAAAAAAGCATGGCTCAAAATGCCGAAATCTTGAATGATTCTGAAGCTGACGAAGAACTCAAAGGCCTTGCTATCGAAGAAAACCTCTCCCATGCTGCCGAAAAAGAAAACCTCGAGGCAGAGCTCAAAAAGCTCCTTCTCCCGAAAGATCCCTACGACAGTAAGGATATTATCGTGGAAATTCGAGCAGGTGCTGGTGGTGATGAATCAAGCTTGTTTGCTGCCGAGCTCTACCGTATGTACACCCACTACGCCGAAACTATGGGTTGGCGCGTAGAGCTCCTAAACTCAAGCCTGACTGCCGTGGGCGGCTTCAAAGAAGCTACTTTTGAAATCAATCGTGGCAATGCTATGGTCTCTGTCTACCAACAAATGAAGTATGAATCTGGCGTCCACCGTGTACAACGTGTACCTGAGACCGAAAAAGCTGGCCGTATCCACACCTCTACTGCTACTGTGGCTGTCCTTCCGCAAATCGAAGAAGTGGAAGTAACTATCAATCCAAGCGATCTTCGTATCGATACCTTTTGTTCGTCTGGTCCTGGTGGGCAGTCCGTCAACACGACGTACAGTGCTGTCCGTATCACTCACCTTCCTTCTGGGTTAGTAGTCAGTTGTCAGGATGAAAAATCTCAAATCAAAAACCGTGAACGCGCCATGAAAGTGCTCCGTTCTCGTCTTTTTCAGCAAGAAATTGACCGTCAAAACAAAGAAGTGGGCGATGCTCGTCGTAGCCAGATAGGCACTGGAGACCGTAGCGAAAAAATCCGCACCTACAACTACCCTCAAGATCGCGTCACTGATCACCGCATCAAGGAGTCCTGGAGCAATCTCGAAGAAATTCTTGGTGGTAAATTTGGGCACATCTTGGCAGCTCTCGAAGATGAAGATATCCGTCGTAAACTCGACCAGCAAGCTAACGGTCGCGAATAACATGACCATAGGCGCAATCCAAAAAATATATACTCATCCTCAAGTAGCTACTTCTGCTATCGCACTTGAGGATTTTTTTGTACTCCTTTCGCATGTAACCAGCAAACCCAAAGTCTTTCTTCTGGCTCATCCTGAACACGACCTCACTTCTGAAGAAGAAGTGGCTCTAAAAGATCTCATCGAACGAAGAAAGAATCATGAACCAGTAGCCTATCTCATTGGCCACAAAGAATTTTATGGTCGAGACTTCCGGGTCACGCCCGCTACACTTATTCCTCGACCCGAGACAGAGGTGTTGATAGAAGAAGTACTTGGACATCTAAAAACTTTTTCATCCCCTGCTGCCGTATTTGATATTGGTACCGGTAGTGGTGCTATTATTCTTACGCTCGCAGAAGAAATGTCTCTGCAAAAAGATTTTTTGTATATTGGTACCGATATCTCCCCTAATGCATTGATGGTAGCCAAAGAAAATCAAAAGCTTCTCAATAATACTTCTGTTGTCTTTCAAGAAAGTGATTTACTTAAAAATATTATTCTGCCTCAAGAAAAAAATATTTGCATCATCGCCAATCTTCCCTATGTACCGACAAAGATGTATGAGGAAACCGAGCCAGATGTCCAAAACTTTGAACCACGGATAGCGCTCGAAAGTGGCCATGATGGACTCGATCACTACCGGAGACTTATCACTGAAATACAAGAAAAAAAACTTACCAACTTTTCTCTCTTTCTTGAGATAGATCCAAGCCAAACCAATACACTAAGCGAGCTTCTTTCTGTCTTTTCCCCTATGGTCACTACCGTCATCCAAGACCTCGCTGGAAGAGAGCGTTTTATCAAGTTTTCTTCATCCTAAAAAGACTCTTAGACAAACAAAAAATCCCTACATGTAGGGATTTTTTGTTGATTAACCATAAGTGGTTAGCTCGAAACTATTTGCGCTTCTTTGCTACCTTCTTAGCGGCCTTTTTTACAGTCTTCTTTACTGCTTTTTTAGCTACCTTTTTGGTTGCCTTTTTTACAGTCTTCTTTACTGCTTTTTTTACAGCCTTCTTTACTGCCTTCTTAGCTACCTTCTTGGTTGCTTTCTTGGCGGTCTTCTTTTTTGCTACTGCCATAGTGCTCACCTCCTTCCAGTAACTCGTTTTTGATTTCATAAGTTTATGAAAAAAAATTCAAGTGAATTTTAGTTTTACACTACAAATTTATTTTTATTTGTATGTGACGGAGAAAATTTTCTCTGTACATTTATTATACATTGTTTTTTGTAAATGCATAGTGAAAAAAATAAAAGTGTCAACCCCAAACAACACAAAAACATTTTTTCTTCTCACAAGATTTTATTTTCTGTCGACTTCGTCTTACGTTGTAACTTATTTTAGACGGTATAATCTTCAGTATTGTACGGGGCAAGTAGTAATTTCTGTCTCTTATACACATCTGACGCC
>JAHBAT020000017.1 GCA_018499985.2 Candidatus Moraniibacteriota bacterium | reverse complement strand
GATGCTGATCAAGGGCGTTGGGTACACCATCACCATCAGTATCGGTAAAGTACTCACTTTGTTTGATGAGCGGGTTTGGATCGATGGCATCCACCAGCTGATCTCCATCAGTATCTTTTTGGTAGCTATCATCAAGAGTTACCACTGTTTCTGTAACGGGTTTGTATTCGGTAATATTTTGAATAACATCAATGGTTTTGGTAGAGGGTTTTGATTTCTCATACTCTTCATCCTCTTCATCCTCTTCATCCTCATCTTCCTCTTCCTCCTCTTCATCTGCGATAGCAGTCATGAAAGAAGAGAAATTTTTTTGAGAAGAGGTAAGGGGGAACTGGATATGCCAAAGGAAAAGAAAGAGTATGAAGAGACCTACGGTTTTTTTTGATGAAAGAGAGAGCATACAAAATGTTAAGATGACTTGGTCTTACTAGAGGCTTTTGGTTTAGCGACTTTTTGTTGGACTACTTTTTGAGTTACCACAGGCTTAACCGTAGTTTTGGTTGTAGTGGTTTTTTGGTTGTCGATAAGGCTTGGTTGATCTTTGAGGAGTTGTTCGTATTCAGCCTTAGCCTCGTCCATGGCTTTTTTGAGATCAGCCTTGGTCTGGTTGATATCTTGGTAGTATTGATAGCGTGCTTCCACAGCATCGGATGCTTCTGTGGCAGCTGAAAGTTTTTCGGCATCACGCTTATTGCTTTCGATAGCCATGATAGCTGCGAAAGGTCCAAAAAAAGCCGCGAGGACAAAAATAAGAAGAAAAGTTCGGATGAGGTATTTTTTCATAAAAGTTTTTGCTTGTTGGTGATTCCTCTCTTTATTATAGTACCCTTGCTGACATAAAAGTAGGGAAGGCGTCCTAAAAAAGATGACGTTTGAGAAGGTATTTTCTTACAATAAGTGGTTTTTTGACTAGAGTCTTGGTTTGTTTGAGGGAGGGCTTTATACTAAAAGTATGTCATACGAAAAACCTCGTGCGTCAGTCAAAAAATCCGAGAGCTTCGATACGGTAAGTCGAAGAAGGTTTTTGGTGGGCGCTGGTGGACTCGGAATGGCTATGGCTGGACTTGAGGTAGCAAGTATTTTAAAGGAAAATAAAAATTCACCCGAAGCAAAAAGATCTCCAGAACAAAATACAGAAAAATTTGGTACACATTTTACCAATGAAATAATTGGGTACCTGAAGTTTTATGGAGAGCTCAAACTCGATGAAGTGATGTTTGTAGATGAAGAGGGGTTACCCTTGGGAGAACCAGTAAAGCTTGAACCTATCGACGGTATTTCGCCAGGTGAAAAAGAAGAGGCAACAGGTATCTTGATAGGTGATATCAATCAGGCTTGGCTTGATGCATGGCGAGCAAAAAAATGCCAAGAATTTCCAGGGGCTCAGTGTGACTTAGGTAACTCTTTGCCAAGACAGATGAATCTCCTTTTTCTTGCTCGAGAGTTAGCAAATGCAGAGTATCTTAAAGATGAAGATATTCAGGGAGAGACCTACGTAGATGTAGTGAAGCATTTTGCTCATAAACAAGTGGTAGGACACGAAGATTTTTCTCGTTATGAGTACCTCCGTGATCACGTAGGTAAATCTATGGAAAAGGTGCCAGAGGCTATCCGCGAAGAATTGCAGTTTTTGATACCTGGACTAGCTGCACAAGAGTCCAAATACATAAACGATGCCAAGAGTTCGGTAGGAGCCATGGGTATTATGCAATTTATGCCCTCTACGTGGTCAGGTGAGCTTGGGTATGAGAGAGAAGATATATTGCGTTTTGATCATCAGGTAACGGGAGCCGGAGAGTTTTTTGAGCGTGCCTATCAGTTTGTGCGCGATCATGATAACGGAGCCCTCGATGTGATTTGTGAAAAAATCTTTGATAATAATCGAGAAATGTTTCGACGTTATTTTCTGGCACCAGTACTAGTGAATAGCTACAACAGTGGCCCGGGCAGACTGGTAGCAGCAGTCAAGGAATTCGCCAGAGTGTACCCTACGAGGGAGGCTCTACTTGAAATAGTTGGGGATGGCTATGAGGGTGGCTTTGGATACGACGTATACTGGGCCATGACAAAGTTTGCTTCTACGGTAGTAGGAAAAGATAATGAAGGTAATGATCGGCGTCGTATTCCTGGTTATGGGAGGGATTCGAGCCAGTATGTGCTGAGATCATACAGCTTGGCACTCTTGCTCTCTATGGATAATCAAGTGGAGTTTACTAAGGAAGCTGCTCAAATGGTACTTCCAGGAGCTCTGAGAATAAACGAGTAATGGGGGGGGGGTGTTTTTTAGACAGTTTTTGGCATTTCCGCTACACTAAAAGGAGAATAACTCATGTAATTTACCTGTATGGGAAATGAAGAAGTCAAAAAAGAAGAAGAAGTTGTAGTCGAAGAAAAAGCAGAAGTTACAACAGAAGCAGTAGTGACTGAAGCCCCAGAAGAAACAAAAGATGCTGAAGTAGTAGAAGCTGAAGAGGTATCTGAAACAGCTTCAACCGTAAAGCAAAAAATTGCCAGACACTGGAAGTTGCTTACTATCGCGCTAGTCGTGATCGTTTTGATTCTTATAGGTTCGCTTGCACGCAGTCTTTTTGTAGCCGCTATTGTAGATGGTGAACCGATTAGTCGTCTTGCTGTTATTAAGGAACTTGAAAAGCGCTCTGGCGGGCAAGCGTTGGACACAATGGTTATCAAAAAGATTATTTTAAAACAAGCTTTGCTTCAGGGCATTAGTATCAGCGGTGATGACGTAGACCAAGAAGTGAGCACCCTTGAAGAGCGGATGGCTGCCCAGGGAAGTACCCTCGAGGCCGCTTTGAGCCAGCAGGGTATGACTATGGAACAATTCCGTGAGCAGATCATTCTTCAGAAAGCCCTTGAGAAAATTTTGGCAGATAAGCTTGTCGCTACCGATGAAGAGGTAAATAAATACCTTGAGCAGACAAAGGCTATGGCGCCAAAGGGTATGGCTGAGGATGAATTTCGAGACAAAGTAAAAGAGCAGATTAAAAGTCAGAAATTTGATGTAGAAGTAGGTAAGTGGCTTACTGAGCAAAAACAAAAAGCCAATATCCGTTATTTCGTAGATTACGCCATACCGGTACCAGGTGACGCTTTAGAGCCAGCGGAAGAAAGTGCTGAATAACTAAAACAACCACCCAGAATTCTCTACGGGTGGTTTTTTAAAATATTTGTATGAAGTGGATTTTGCAGATGTATCTTTTGGGTTTCATATTGATTGGTGGCACTTACCTTTTGGGGCGTCAGGTTCCTTGTAAACAGATACTGACCTATCGTATTGGTGAGGTGGATTCGCGTTTCGGAATTACCCAAGAAGAAATTCAAGGCGTAGTAGAGAAATCCATTTTGCCATGGGAAAAATTGGCACAAAGACAGCTTTTTGAGTGGGACCAGGCACATGGTGATATCGCTATCAATTTCATTTATGATGAGCGTCAGGAGCGCACCCAGGAACTCAGTAAGCTTGATAATGAAGAAGCAAAACTCAATACAAAGCAAAGTGAAATTGATACAACATATACTTTCTTAGAGAAGGAGTATAACCAGAAATCAGAAAGCTATGAAGCAGAAGTAAGAGCCTATGAGAAAGATCTCGAAAGTTATAATAAAGAAGTTTCACGCCTGAACAAGAGTGGTGAAGCTACTGAATCTGATGTAAAACGTATCGACAAAGAGTCAGAAAGGCTTGAGAAGCAAAGTGTTGATTTGGAAGAGAAAAGGCTCGTGGTGAATACTCTCGCTAATCGTCTCAATAAATTAGCTAAAAACGAGCAAGAAGTGGTAGAGAGTTTTAATGCGAAAGTAGATCAGTTTCAGGAACGCTATCAGGGAGATGGCGGAGTGTTCGATCAGGGGGATTATGGAGGTAAGGATCTAAATATTTATCAGTTTCAAAATAAGGAGGATTTGGCAGTGCTTCTCTCGCATGAGCTGGGACATTCTCTTGGTCTTGGTCATGTCGAAAATCCTCGCTCAATTATGTACTATTTGATGGGTGAGCAGCCAAATACGCCAGTGCTCAGTGCAGAAGATAAGGAGGCATTTGCGAGCATTTGTGATCAACGAAACAATGTTTCCTGGGAAAACCTTGTAGAGATAGCAGCATTTGTGAAAGATAAACTTGAAAGTCAGAAAGCTTTTCTCTATGAATAAATTTTGGATTCCATTTCTTACTCTTTTGAGTATCATCGGCTTCTTTTTTTGGGTCAGTTATCGAGAGTATCGGACTGATGGCGAAGTATCGGAGGTGTCTCAAGAAGAGAGGGTAGAGGAACAGCAAGTAGAAGAAAAGCTTGCTATCGAAGCAGATTCAATACCTGCACAACAGGAGAGTATATCCGAAGCAAAAGAGAGTGCACTAGAGCGTAATCCTTTGGATGTGACTTTTGTGGTGCAGGCGCCAGAGGCTACTTGGGAAGATGAGCGTTTTCAGAACGCTTGCGAAGAGGCAAGTTTGCTCATGGTGGGGAGTTTCCTTCGAGACAAAAAAATCGTCAATCCAAGACAGGAGATGCTCGCTATCATGGATTTTGAAGACAAAAAATTTGGTCACAGCTATGATACATCAGCTGTCGATACAAATACTATCCTGCAAGAGTACTTCAGTATCACCACGAGTCGGGTAGAAAATGTGCAATCAGTAAAAGAAATACAAGAGTTTTTGGATAAGGGAGAGCTACTCGTAATTCCTACGGATGGGCGTATGCTCAAGAACCCATACTTCACAGCTCCTGGGCCAGAAACACATATGCTCGTAGTCCTTGGGTATGATGCAAAAACCAAAGAATTTATTGTTCATGATCCTGGGACCAAAAGAGGTGCCCTGTACCGCTACAGCGAGCGAGTGCTTTTTGATGCTATCGCCGATTATGCATCAGGCACAAAGCACAAAGAGCGTAAAAGTATTGAAAAAAAAGTTATAGCAGTGCCTTTTGAGTGATAATTTCGTTTAAAATATTGACAGGATTCAAAAATCCTGCTTTAATAAGGAGTCGTATAAATGAGCTTTTTCTAGCCTCATTTTGATGGCCAGCAAAAGCCGTTGCTCCTAGAGAGCTCTTTCTGGTAAATAGCTAACTTACAGCGTTTATCAGCTCGCAAGTGAAGACATTGTCTCAATGTATTATCTTGCCGTTTTTTGCAAGATAATATATTTAGTAGAGTACATACACTATGTCGCAACCACTTACGCGAGGTAAGCGTTTTCGCCCAGCCTCACCAGCTAAAAAGAAATTCGTTTTGAAAAAAAGACGAGGAGAAATCAAACACAAGAAGAAACAGGGGAAGATTGGATTTGATTTGACTCGTATCACCAAGGGTCATGTAGCCGAGGGTGATTTGCCAGTTATCGAAAGCCCAGTAGCCCACTTCAATGATTTTCATATTGATGAGCGTATCAAGAAAAATATCGCTCATCGTAAACTGACTACACCATCACCAATTCAGGGTCTGACTATTCCAGTGATCCTTGAAGGGCGTGACGTTATCGGTGTAGCCAATACCGGTACTGGAAAGACAGCAGCCTTTCTTTTGCCATTGATTCACAAGACTCTTCAGAACCCAAATCACCGAAGCATTATCATCACACCGACTCGTGAGCTTGCAGAGCAAATCGATCGTGAGTTGAAGCTTTTTGCCTACGGTTTTCGTATGGGTTCAACTGTTTGTATCGGAGGAAAGTTTCTCGATGAACAGATGCGAGGATTGGCTCGTAAGCCACAGTTCGTGATCGGTACGCCGGGACGACTCTTGGATTTGATTGAACGCAAGAAGCTTGATATCACTAAGTTCAACGCCGTAGTACTTGATGAGGTGGACCGTATGCTTGATATGGGATTCCTTACAGATGTAAAGAAGATGCTTCTTTCTATTGGTAAGCCACGGCATATGCTTTTCTTTTCAGCTACTATGCCAAAGCTTATCAATGAGCTAGCACAACAGTTTCTCCACAACCCACTTACGTTTACTGTTAAGCCTCGAGCCACTTCACAAAATGTTATCCAGGATGTCGTACGTGTCAGTAAGAGTGATGTGAAGGTGGATCTGCTCCATCAGATTCTTCTTGATCCAGAATTGACCAAGACCATTATCTTTGGTCGCACCAAGCGTGGTGTCGAACAGTTGGTCCGTCACTTGTCAGAGCGTGGATTTAAGGCGGATGCTATCCATGGTGACAAGACACAGTCTGCTCGTAGTCGTGCGCTCAAGCGTTTTACACGTGATGAGGTGCAGGTATTGGTAGCTACTGACGTTGCTGCCCGTGGTCTCGATATTCCTGATGTCAGTCACGTAATCAACTTTGATATTCCAGAGACCTACGATGACTACGTTCACCGTATCGGCCGTACTGGTCGTGGTGATAAGAAAGGGAAGGCCTTTACCTTTGTAGACGCTGATTTCGACAAGTAAAAAAGAGCGTTTAGGGCTCAATAGATGTAAACTACGCTTCTTTAATGTATGATTAAGGGAGCGTAGTGTCGTTTAGGTAGCTAATGAAATAGATATGGATATAAGTTTAGTCGCTATTGAACAATGGTTTCAGATGCTTGTTATGACCGTGCCTTTGCCATGGTTTGTTTTTGTTGGTTCAGCACTAGAAGAAATATTTAGTATTATTCCAGCTACTATAGTGATGGGTATTGCTGGATCAGCAGCGCTCATCGAGGGTCATGGGATTTGGTATTTGATGGGACTGGCTCTTCTTGGGAGCGCTGCACGTCTTTTTGGGGCATATCTCTATTATTGGCTTGGTGATAAGCTCGAGGATATTTTGGTACCATACTTCAAGCGCTTCTTTGGTGTAGGGCATGAGGAAATAGAGGGTATCGGTAAGCGTTTTAACGGGATGCATTTTCAGGATGGTCTTGTCTTGTTTGCTATGCGTGCCACGCCTTTTTTTCCGGTGACGATTACTTCTATTGCTTGCGGTGTCATTAAGATGAATATGCAGGTATTTCTCCTGGCTTCTTTCTTGGGTAATTTTTGTAAAGATTTTCTCTATCTTTTTGTGGGATATGTCGGCATTGCCTCATTGGCTCATCTTTGGAAATCAGTTCAGCAGTACAAGATACTTGTAGATGATGGAGTAGGTATGAGTATCGTGGCGCTTCTGGTCGTGCTCTATCTTTTCCGTGGACAAGGTAAGAAGCTCGTACGTTTTTTTAGGGAGTATAAAACATGGTTTCGTAAAAATTAAAACTATGCCGTCACCTTTTTCTCTGCAGTCAAAATACAAACCAGCTGGTGATCAGCCGGGAGCTATAGCTTCACTTGTTGAGGGTTTTCATGCTGGCCATGAAGCTCAGACGCTTCTGGGTGTTACTGGTTCAGGTAAGACCTTCACGATGGCCAATGTCATACAACAAATCGGCAAACCGACACTGGTTATTGCACACAATAAGACTCTAGCTGCACAGCTTGCCCAGGAGTATCAGGAGTTTTTTCCAGACAATGCCGTGCATTACTTTGTTTCATACTACGACTATTATCAGCCAGAGGCGTATCTACCAGTCTCGGATACGTATATCGAAAAAGACGCGCAGATTAATGCAGAAATTGACCGTCTACGTCACGCCTCCACCCAAGCGCTTCTTACCAGGCAGGATGTTATTATTGTGGCATCGGTTTCGTGTATCTATGGTTTGGGTAGTCCAGCAGAGTACGAAAAGAAAAATATGCGTTTTGAAGTAGGGATGCCTATGGGGCGTAGTGAACTTCTCCATAAACTAGTGGCTGTGCATTTTGAGCGCACTAATGCTGATCTTAATCCTGGTCAGTTTCGGAGCATGGGTAATCGTGTAGAAATCATGCCCATCTCAGAGAAGTTTGTGTATCTGATTGAAATTATCGGAGGGACTATCGGACATATCACAAAGATGAATCCAGTAACGTTGGAAATTCTCGAAACCCCAGAGACTATTTTTGTGTTTCCAGCCAAACACTTTGTAACTAATAAAGAAGAGCAAGAAATAGCCATTGCCTCTATCAAAGAAGAGCTTAAACTACGTCTAGAGGAACTAGAAGCAGAGGGGAAGCTTCTTGAAGTAGAGCGCCTCAAGCGTCGCACTACGTATGACCTGGCTATGATGCAAGAAATTGGTTATTGCAATGGTATTGAAAACTACTCACGGCACCTTTCTGGCAAGCTTCCTGGAGAGCCTCCAGAGACGCTTCTTTCTTACTTTCTGCATAAGCCTGATGGTACCCCAGACTTTGTGACGATTATCGATGAGTCGCATGTTACTCTTCCACAGCTTCGTGGTATGTATGCTGGAGATCAGTCCCGCAAAAAAACTTTGGTAGAGTTTGGTTTTCGTTTACCAAGCGCGCTCGATAACCGCCCACTCCGTTTTGAAGAGTTTCAGGAACGTATCGGGCAGGCCATATACACTTCAGCTACACCAGCTGACTATGAACGAGAAGTGAGTGGCAATATCGCTGAGCAGGTTATCCGTCCGACAGGCCTTGTCGATCCAGAAGTGGAGATTCGGGGAGTTTTGCCTAAGCCCGAAGAAAGCTATGAGGGACAAATCCAAGACTTTATCACTGAGGCAGAAAAAGAAATTCTTCTTGGTGGTCGTGTCATCGCTACTACTTTGACCAAGAAAATGGCTGAAGACCTGAGCCGCTTCCTCAAAGAAAAAAATATCAAAGCAGAGTATTTGCATAGTGATATCAAGACAATAGATCGTATCAAGATTTTGACACAGTTTCGTAAGGGTGAGTTTGATTGTATCGTAGGAGTCAATCTTCTCCGCGAAGGTCTGGATCTCCCAGAGGTCACTTTTATTGGTATCCTCGACGCCGACAAGGAGGGCTTTTTGCGCTCAGAAACATCTTTGATTCAGATTATTGGACGCGCTGCTCGTAATGCCAAAGGACGAGTGATTTTGTATGCTGATCGTATGACAGGGGCTATGGAGAGTTCTCTTGGAGAGACGAGTCGTCGTCGTGCCAAGCAGTTGGCTTACAACAAAGAACATGGCATCACCCCAATGACTATTTTGAAGAACATCAAGGATATCACCGAACAGCTTGATAGCGATCACGATAAGGCGGTGCGTGCCAATATGGCTCTAGATGAAGAAATTTTCATGAATGATCCGGATAAGCTTTTTGCGCTCAAAAACGAAGAGATGGAAGCGGCCGCTAAGGCCTTGGATTTTGAGACGGCAGCTATTATCCGCGATGAAATCCGCTCACTTGAGGTCAAACTAGCGAAAAAGAGAAAAGAAAATCCAGCGCCAAAAATCAAGAAAATCAAGGCCAAGCGACACTAGGCATTCGGAAAGGTGCTATAATAAAAAAGCTAAAAAGTAATACAAACACTATGGATCGACAAAAAATTCTCATAGGAGTTTTGAGTGGTGTGCTGACCGTATCGGTGATCATCTTTGTGTATCAACGCATGGTGAAAACTTCAGATATGGAGTCAGACCTGGAAACTCCGCAAGCAATGATGGAGAAAAAAGAAGCTCCAAAACCAATTCCTACTACACCGAGTGGCGTAGCGGATGAGATTGAGAGTGAGGCAGCTCTCGACGCGCAAGCTCTCGATGCTGAGATTGAGGCAGAGACTGCTGAAATCCAAAGAGATAGCGAAAGTCTAAATAACTTAAGCCAATCATATGATGAAAACCAAATTTAAAATAAGCGCAGTATTTCTGCTTGTAAGCTTTCTTGGAAGTCCGGCCGTCGCATTGGCACAAAGTGGCACCGAGGGCGGTAGTCGTCGAGCTGAGAGAGAAGCTTATGTACAAGAGCGCCAAGCAAACCGTGAACAGCGCGTAGAGACACGCCAGGCTAATCGTGAACAAAAGATGGAGGAGCGTCAGGCGAATCGAGAAGAGCGTCAAGAGGAACGTCAGCAAAAGAGAGAAGAGAATCAAGCAGAGCGTCAGGCCAAGTTTTGTGAACGCTTTACTGAGCACGCTTCAAACATTACCTCTCGAGTAGATGAGCGTAGCAATAAGTTTGTAGAGCGCAAGAATAGCCGTGTAACTGAAATCGAAAAGAATCGTACTGAGCGCACAGAGAAGCGTGTAGACCAAAGAGAGGAGAGCAAAGAGCGTCGTGAAGCTATGTATGTTCGCTTACTTGAGCGTGCTGATACTGATGCCGAGAAGGCAGCGGTAGAAAAGTTTAAGACTACTACTGAGGCAGCGGTAGCTACTCGCCAGGCAGCAGTAGATGCGGCTATTGCAGATTTCCGCAAAAGCGTGGATGCTCTCGTAGCCGGGCGTAAAGATACTGGCTCTACCGCTCATGAAACATTCAAGAAGTCAGTAGAAAGCGCTCTCGCCACCGCTAAGAGTGACTGTGAAAAAGGGACAGAAGTAGCCACAGTACGAAGTAACTTCATGAGCGCTATGGAAGCTGCCCGAAAGACCTTACAAGATACTCGTCAGAATACAGATAAGATAGGGGATGATATCAAGGCTTTGGCTGCTACTCGCAATGCAGCTGTTCAGTCTGCCAAGACTGCCTTCCAAGCGACTATGGAAGCTGCCCGCAAGGAACTCAAAGCAGCTTTTGGAGAAGAAGCCACTGAGACAGAAACACCAGTTACGCCGTAAGCTTTTCTTGGCACGGTAGGTGTACCAACCCCCCTTAGAAGGGGGTTTTGTCTTGGTACAAAAGCAGAGGGAATGACCTTGAAAAAAGGAGGTGTTTGTGGTAGACTTACACACTTAGTGAAAATATATTTATGGCTAAAAGTGAAAAACGTATCAAAAAGACAGAGATTATCACTCCGAGTGAAGAGATAGTCGTTCGTGGTGCTCGCACTCACAATTTGAAGAATATCACCGTCTCTATGCCACGCAATAAGATGGTCGTGTTTACAGGTCTTTCTGGATCAGGCAAGTCTTCTTTGGCGTTTGATACTATTTTTGCTGAAGGTCAGCGTCGCTATGTCGAATCTCTTTCTGCGTATGCCCGTCAGTTTCTAAATACCATGCAGAAACCAGAAGTAGATGAAATTAGTGGTCTGTCACCAGCTATTTCTATTGATCAGAAATCAGCCAGTCGTAATCCGCGTTCTACAGTAGCGACCGTGACGGAAATCTACGACTATCTCCGTGTACTCTTTGCTCGCGTGGGACGCCCACATTGTCTACTCTGTAATCGTGAGATAGAACGTCTCTCTACTGAAGAGATGCTGACTATTGTGCGCGACAAGGTCAAAGTAGCCGGGAAGAAAAAAACCAAAGAGGCAATCCCTCTTATCATCACGGCACCAGTAGTGCGTGGACGCAAAGGGGAATACTACCAGCTCCTTTACAATGCTCTCAGTCGTGGTTACAGTGAAATTTTTCTCGATGGTAATCGTAAAAGTTTGCGTGAGCAGGTCATTCTCTCAAAAAACAAAAAACACGATATTGATTTTATTGTCGATGAAATTTGGCTTGATGAATTTGTATCATTTCCTGAGACTTCTGGAGAGCGTTTGTCGGAAGCAGTAGAAAAGGCACTTGAAGAAAGTGAAGGGCTTGTACGGATACATATTGGCAAAGAGAGCTTCCTTCTCTCCTCTAAGTTTTCTTGTCCATATGATGGATTTTCCTATCCTGAAGTAGAACCTCGTCTTTTCTCTTTCAACTCTCCTTATGGAGCTTGTGATGCTTGTAATGGTCTTGGTACTAAGCACTTCTTTGGTAACGAGGTCTGTGATGTCTGTCATGGTTCACGTCTTCGAGAAGAAGCGTTGTTTGTCAAAATAGGAGGAAAAAACATAGTCGATATTACAGCCATGATGATTGATCAAAGCTATGAGTTTTTTGATACGCTCAAACTAACAGAAAGAGAAACTCAGATTGCTTCAGTCGTACTTCGTGAAATTGAGAGTCGCCTCAAGTTTCTTTTGAATGTTGGCTTGAACTATCTTACTCTTGATCGTCGTGCCAATACACTTTCTGGAGGAGAGGCTCAGCGTATCCGTCTGGCTAGTCAGCTTGGTTCGCAATTAGTGGGGGCACTCTATGTGCTTGACGAGCCTACCATCGGACTCCATCAGCGCGACAATGACCGTCTTATCGAAACTTTGCAGGCCCTCCGCAATCTAGGCAATACGATTATTATCGTAGAGCACGATGAAGATACTATCTACGCTTCTGATTATATTGTGGATATTGGCCCTGGTGCTGGTGTGCATGGAGGTGAAGTGGTGGTTTCTGGCTACCTAGATGATCTTCTTACAGCGCCCAAAAATACTTCAGGCTCTTTGACTTTGAGTTATCTTCGTAACGAAGAATCAGTACCAATACCGAGTGTGCGTCGTACCAAGGAAAAAGGTGAGCTCAAGATTCGTGGAGGTCAGCTTTTCAATATCAAAAATATGAACGTGGACGTGCCACTTGGGCGCTTCAATGTGATTACGGGAGTATCTGGCTCTGGTAAATCGACACTTCTCTATGAAATTATTCATGAAAATCTGAAGAATCGCTTTGACCGTCGTTATAAGTCCAACAAGGTAGTAAACTGTAAATCTTTTGTCGGTACAGAGTATCTATCTCGAGTAGTCATGATTGATCAGAGTCCTATTGGACGTACTCCACGATCCAATCCAGCGACATACACAGGCATGTGGAGTCATGTACGTGATTTATTTGCTTCAAGTGAAGAAGCTCGCGTGCGTGGATGGAAGCCAGGGAGATTTTCTTTTAATCGTCCCGGAGGACGCTGTGAGACCTGTGAGGGTAATGGTTTTATCGCAGTAGAGATGCACTTTTTGCCGACGGTCTATGTGCCTTGCGATGTCTGTGATGGGAAGCGTTTTACCAAGGAGACACTAGAGGTGCGCTACAAGCACAAGAACATCTACGAAGTTTTGGAAATGACTGTCGAAGAAGCGTTTTCTTTCTTTGCCGATATCCCTGCTATTGCTGATCGCTTGAAGACGCTCAATGAAGTAGGCCTTGGCTACCTGAAACTCGGACAGTCAGCTACGACACTTTCTGGTGGAGAGGCTCAGCGTGTCAAAATATCTTCAGAATTATACCGTCAACATGTGGAGCGCACCATCTATCTTCTTGATGAACCGACGATTGGTCTACACTATGAAGATGTCAAAAAGCTGATTGAGATTCTCGACCGCTTGGTAGCCAAGGGGAATACCCTGATTGTGATTGAACATAATATGGATCTGATTAAATCAGCTGACTATATTATCGATATTGGTCCTGAGGGAGGTATAGGTGGAGGTGAGGTAGTAGCCGTAGGGACACCAGAAGAGGTGGCCCGCAAGACCTTTTCGCACACCGGGAAATACCTCAAAAAAGTGCTGGCAAAAAAGTAATTTCGCCGTAGTCTAAATATCTTTACTTACATTGGGTACGGACCCGCCAGAGGCGGGTAAACTTGACGAAACTAATAGGTTTGCTAGACTCTATGGGTTTTGAGAACCTTCAAGACAGAAGCAAATACAGAGGAGGGTAGAGGTGGACAAGAAAAATTTGAGAACAGAAGATCGGCTGCGCATGCGCGTTGGAGCGGGGCTGCTCCTTGGAATTCTGGTCCTTATGGGGACGGTTTCATTTATCAAGAATCCGCCGGCATTTGACGGGCAGTCGCTTGTCAGATTAGCCGCAGCAGAGGGTATCACTACCAAGTAACTACAAGAGGGGGAATTTGCTCGGGAGGGATTCATTCGTGAGTCCCTCTTATTTTTTTGACAAAAAGCGTCTTTTTTTAGTAGGCTTGGGGGTATCAGTATGGGTTCATTAACATAGAGGGGAGAAAGGCTATGCTTAGAAGAGCAATGGTGCTTTGGGGCATGAGTCTTCTGCTTATGCCTGTGCTTGGTGCCTGCGATGGGGCACAATCAAGGAGGGAGCAGCAAGAGGAAGCCCCGAGAGATATACGTATCGTGAGTCTCCAGAATAACTCTCGTCAGCTTGTGACAAAAGTAGTCATTCTTGATGCCCATGCCAGAGGTAGTCAGCATCGAGTACTCTATCGACGAGAGCTGTATCTTCAGTCAGGAGTAGATCAGATATTTTTTCTGCCTGATGTGAAGCAATGCGAGTTTATCGTGCATGTGGAATACCACAACGGCCAGACAATCGATAAGCCGGCACAGGATTTCTGTAAGAGAAATACGCTGGTACTCGATGAAAAAGACGGAGAAGGAGGTGATCAAAAAGTAGCATTTGTGGCATCAGCATGAGGACCCAGTAGTCTATTGACAAAATGTCAATAAACTGCTATTATATATATCTCAAGTGCGGAGGGTAGTGTATGGGCATGAATGGCTTGGGTGTAGCTTTTATGGTAGGTCTGGCTCTTTATCTGGGTCAGCCGAACACAGAAGCAGTAGCTTCACGGATGATACCAGCCCGAGCGGTTGATGTCTTCAATGGGGCGGCTCAGGAAGAGGTGATTGTTGTGAGGACTGCGTCCGATCATCAAATCCTTTTTCAAAAAACGGTGTTCCCTGGAGCACCAGAGCCGATGTTTGTCAGGCCGGACCACTGGCCTTGCAATACGCGGTTCGAAGCCTCTCATGGCGGCAGAGATTTTCGACCCATTCGGGGCGATATCTGCCAGAGGAGCGAAACGGGAGATCCGCTGGTTCTCATCATTTCGCCCGAGACAAGCCCAGAGCTTGTGCCGGTTGATCCCGACTAGGGGTCAATAAAATAAGAGGGGCAAAACTGATTCGAGTCCTGGTGTTGCAGTGCAGCGCCGGGACTATTTTTTTCCACGAATAGATTTGATTTCTGAGAGAAGTTCGGCAAGCATGCCTTCTATTTTTTCGATACGAGCCACTTCTTGTGCATGCTCTATGGCATCTTCTTTGTCATCTTCTTCAATTTCTTCAGACAGTTCTTCCACATCATCTGAAAGTTCTTCCACGTCATCTGAAATTTCCTCGACATCTTCTTGGAGTTCATCGATATCTTTAGATATTTCTTCCATTTCTTCAGAGATGTCCTCGACATCCTCGCTCACTTCTTGAATGATTTCACCCTGTTTATTGACTGTCATCTGGATAAAGATAGAGAGGTAGATAGCTTCGAGTGAAACTACTGTAGTAAGGATAAGAAGGATATTTTCAAAGGTGAAACCAAAAAGTGACAATGAAAAAATACCCACAAAAAAGAGGGTGTGGAGAATAAGCGATGGTATAGAGCCGATATACTTCGTTGCAAGAAAAGCGAGTCTTTCCGGCGCATCTACAGGTTGTTCAGTATTTTTTCCCATATAGATTTAGTGTAGAGGAGTTTGCTCTGATTGCACAGAGAGGAATGCTTATGATACCCTATAAACACTTTTTTGCCAATAGCCATGAATCTTTTTCCGAGTACAAAACCAAAGAAAAAAATAAGTATTGAAAAATACTTTTGGCAACCTACGGGACACCCGGAGGGAATAGAGGTTGTCTTAAGGAGAAGCGCTCAATCTCGTACGATACGTATTCTTGTCAATCAAGAAGGACGAGTAACAGTGACTGGACCATTGAGAACGAGTAAGGTGCTACTCGTGAGAATACTCAATGCCCAGGCAAGCTGGGTGCTCCGTAAACAAAAAGAACTCAGTCTCTCTGATAGAGCCTCTATCAAGCTAGCTGGGTCTGACAAAGAGTTTCAGATGTACAAAAAGAAGGCTCTTTCTTTGGTCGAGAAGAAGCTTCGACACTGGAATAAACATTACGGCTACGCCTACAATCAAGTGACGATCAGAAATCAGTCTACGCGTTGGGGGAGCTGCTCAGCTAAGGGTAATCTCAATTTTCACTACCGCATCTTGTTTTTGCCAGAGCCGCTCGCAGATTATCTTATAGTGCACGAGCTTTGTCATCTAAAAGCTTTTGATCACAGTCCGCGCTTCTGGTCTTTGGTGGGTGAGACTATCCCAGACTATCAAGAGCGAAGAAAGGCTCTGCGTCGCAGTATTTGCTAGGGGTGCTATAATAAAAGGGCAATTATTAACTCTTGAGATATGTCTGAAGTACACCAAGATGAAGCCCTAGAGGCTAAGACAGAAGTAAAATCAGAAGTGAAAAAGAAGAATCCTACTGCTCCGAGTAGAGACATAGCTGATTGGCGCAAGAGTAAGAAGGTGCGTCTGAGTATTCTCGTAGGACTCATCGTTCTTGTGGGTGTGATTGCCTTTTTCTTTACCAAGCTTCGTGTTTGGATGATTGGTATTATGCTCTTACTTTTTGTGGGTCTTGGTTTGGAAGTTTCCAATACGGACTATGATCTTGGGAAGATGTGGGAGACAAAGTCTCTTTCGGAGTCCAAGGTTTTGCGTGACAAAGAAGGGAATATAGTGACTGACGCGAGCCAGGGAAAAGCCACAGATGAATACAATTGTGAAGACTTTGATACTCAGCCACAAGCACAGATGTTTTTTGATAAGGCCGGAGGAGCTTCCAATGACACCAATCGACTTGATGGCAACAAAGATGGAGAGGCTTGTGAGAGTTTGCCAAAAGGTGCTAAGTAAGTATGGTCAAAAATTATAATATTGTTATAGATGCTAGCGATGAAGTGTCGCTCGTCGCTCGTGAGGTGAGTCGTTTTGCTTTAGAAGAAATAGGAGGAGCCTTCTTTGAGCTTGATGAGAGTGTACATATTCCACATCTGACACTTTTGCATATTGCACTCGAAGAGAGTGCCTTGCCTCGGGTCGCTCTGATGCTTGAGAGTATTGCAGAAAACTTTGAACCTTTTTTGCTTCGGCAGGATAAGTACCGATTGGTAGATAATCGTTGGCTTGATATGAGCTATGAGCTCGATGAGCCTCTTATGAAACTCCATCAGGCAGTCCTGGCTATTATCGCGCCTTTGCGTGTACGCACTCCAGAAGGTGAACAGAAAGAGGACTGGTCTGATCTTTCGCCTGAGCGTCAAGAAAATCTAGAGCTTTACGGCAGCGCTGAGGTAGCTCGTCTCTACAGGCCACACCTGACTTTGACGCGCTTCAAGGAACCTCGGGAGGAGGCTCTTTTGGAGGGTCTACCAGCAAGAGAGTTTTCTTTTGTGGCTCGCTCGCTTGATATTTACGAGCTGGGTGAGCATGGGACTTGCAAAAACATCGTGGCTACTTGTGCCCTCGGCGAAAAACTTTTATAACTTTCTAAAGAAACGCATGTCAAACTTACTCTTAATACATATCACAGGAGGGGTGCTTACGGGCTATGTTGTTTTTCGCTCAGTCTTTGTCTTGATCAAAGACCAAAAAGAGGCCTATCAGAATTTAGTGAGAAGCCTTTCATTTTTGGCTGCTTTTGAAGTTCTTTCGGGAGTGCTTTTAGCGTATTCTTCGCCCAGTATCACAGCCAAGTCTTTGTGTGCCAATATCGCTCTGTACCTCGGTCTTGTAGCGTTGACATACTTAGGCTTTGCCTACCGCAGTAAGCCTACATGGCAGAATATCATGGCTTTATCAGCGCCTGTAGCAGGAAGTCTCGGGGTATTGGTCCTGGCTATCTTCAAGGGCGTTTAGCTTTTGCTTGTGTCACCCTTGGTGGTTTGGCCAGAAGTGTAGTTTCTTGGACGCATCTTGAGGGTGTGTTTTACTTTTTTGCAGTAGAGTTTGATAGCTTGCCAATGAATTCTTAGCACGACCAGAATTGTCATGAGTGGGTATGCTAAGAGGGAGGCTAGAATATTTTTTGAGGAAAGTGCTTCGAGTGTTCCTCCCATGGAGGTAGTCAGGGTAAAAACCTCGTTTTCGTAGTAGAGAATCGTAGACTGAAATTTTTCTTTGGTAGAAGTAAATAAAAACTCATAGCGTCCAGACATTTTGGTAAAAGGTGAGACATAGAGTTTTTTCTCGGCATGAAAGATATCATTGGTAGCTATAGCATGGCCATCTTTGTGAGAGAGGATGTAGTTGTGTGTATCTCCAAAGGTATTATTGACTTCACAAAGAACAGCACGCAGTTCCCCGTTCTTTGAATGAAGAAGCCAGTAAGATATCGGATTGAAAGCGTATCCGAGAAGTCTCGGATGGCAAATAAGGTTAATCCGGTCGCTTTCGAGAAGAGAGATATCGGCCTGTTTGAATTGCTGTTCTATCCATTGGTACCAATTTCCTGACGTTTCTCTGGAGCCATGGTCCTCGGTGTAGAGGGAAAAGATATTGAAATGATTCCAGGAAAAAAATAGAGGCACTTCTGTTGGCGGCTCTTTTGTGACCGGAACTTGGATATAGAAAACACGATACAAAAAAGAATTTTTTTTGGGGAAGTGTCTGGTATGAGCTACCTTGGCAGTGAGGAGCTGGATAGACATAGAAAGGTGCTAGAGAGAAGCTTTTTCAGAAAGAAGAGCGACTGCTTTTTTGGCAGAGACGAGGCCATCCTCATGAAATCCAAACCCGAGGTGTGCTCCAGCAAAAAAGAGGCGAGAAGATCCTTGGAGAGCTTCTATCTTCTTTTGTCCTTCAAGAGAACGCAGATTGTACTGAGGGTGAGCATAGTCCATCTCGGCATAGAT
>JAHBAT020000012.1 GCA_018499985.2 Candidatus Moraniibacteriota bacterium | reverse complement strand
TGAAGAGGCTGCGCTAGAGACATTTGGTAGAGGTAAGCGTATACAGAAGATTGTAGAAAAAGCGTATGAAGATGGCTCTGGACCAGTGATCGACAAATGGGAAAATGTGAAGAGGCGCATGCCAAAAAATCCAGAAGAAGCAACTGAAGAAACAAAAGCCAAAAGAGAAGGCTTTAGAGATCGTGCTCGAGCTGCGAGAGAAAATAAACCAAAACCAAAACCATGATAGGACAAGGAGAAATAGACAAAGCAATTTATTATCCCATGTTAGCCTCGGAAGAGCTTAACGGTGGTGTGCAAAGCCCTGAGGAATCGAGGGGTGCTTGGACAATATATAAAACGCTTTCACCAGAGGCAAAGATGTTTCTCATGAGCGATGAACTGCCACAGGCTTTGGTAGAAATGAAAGAGAAAAATCAGCTGAGTGAACTTGAGATTGAAGCGGTGAGTGTGGCTATTCGATTGTTTAAGTTGGGCCAGATAGATGAGATAGATATCCCAGTACTCCTGAAAGAAATTTTACCCAATCAAGAAAAAACAACAAATGTTTTTTTCTATCTAAAGCAATACATTTTTCCATTGAAAGTTTCTCCCCAAAAAGAAGAAGAGGAAGAGCTAGTCGAAGATAAGAGTTCTCTTAAGCAGGTCTCTCTTCGCAAGCTACAAGTGCTTCAGGCGCTTTCAGAGTATCCAAATCTTGGTAATCAGACTATTACTGGTGCACGTATTCGTATTAAGTCTCAGTCTGAGCCGGTAAGAGGATCGCTTTATAATTGGATCAAGTATTATAGAGATGAACTTGGAATAGGTCAGCACTCTACTGTAGAACGAGGACAGTTTTTGTTCCGATCAGAAAACAGCAAAAATCTTCCTATTGAAGAGCGAGAGCGCATCAATTTAATTTTGAAGTCTATTGAAGAAAATTATGCACTTGATATTGATACGGAGAAGCAGGTAATTGTTTTTCCAGTGATGCACGTGGAGAGGCAAGGAGTTGTCCCTCAAAAAAGAGAGGAAGAGATAGTGGATGCGAAAAAAGTATCAGAAAATACTCCAAAAAATACGCCAGCTCCGACAGCCTTTTTTGCACCAAGAACAGTTCCTCAAAAAGAAGAAGCAAAACTTGTAGTAGAAAAACCACAAGAAAATGCTTTCTCAAGTGGCAAGGCAGCCATCTCTAATCAATGGTTGCCTGAAAAAAAGACTTTGCCGGTATCTCCTGATTTTACTCAAGAGGCAGAAAAGCTCAAAAGAGAGCCTAAGCCAGATTGGATTAAAGGAGCTTTTACAAAAGAAAGTATTCCTGATGAGGTAAAGCCAGAGCCAATAAAAGGAGCTGTGAGCTTTTCACTCAATCATGTGCTACCTGTTGAACAAGAAACAAAGAAAAAAGAAGAAGGAATTCAGTTTACCGATTCAAAGGATGCAAAAGACGTAAGTTTGCCGAAAAAGAGGGTTGAGGCACCTGCTACACAGACTCAGCCAAGAAGAAATCAGTTCCATATTCGACCAGTAAGCCGAGGAGATTTTTAAAGAAACGTCTATGATGTTTAATGTCCCACAATTTATTGATGTTGAAGATAAGATAGCCGGACCACTGACTTGGAGGCAAATCCTCTGGATGATTGGCATGGGAGCTGTCTTGATGATTCTCTATGGTATTTTTAATACGGCAACTTTTTTTATTTTAGCAATTCCAGTTATCATTGTGTTTGCCCTGTTTGCTTTTTATCGTCCAAATGGCATTTCCATGATTGAATTTGTGATGCATGGCTTTCTCTTTCTTTTTCAGCCAAAAGTGGCAGTCTGGGAACGTCCAGTCAATCATGGTTTTAGCGCAGCTAGAGAGCCAGAAAAAATCGAAGAAGTCGCTCCTCAGTCAGCTATAAAGAAGTTTGATGGTAGTAAGGTGCATCAGATTGCAGAGATACTTGATCAGCATAAGTAAGACGAAGAAGAGGAGTGTGTTAGAATGAAGATATGGAATTTCTAAAACCAAAAGAAAATAGTAGCGCTGCAAGTACGCAACGATATGTAGACGTCGAAGAAATTCGAGAGGGCCTTTTGGTACTCAAAAATGGTTCTTTGCGAGCGGTTCTCCTGGTCTCTTCTCTTAATTTTGATTTGAAATCGAGTCAGGAACAGGATGGTATTATCGCTCAGTATCAGAGTTTTTTGAATACCCTTGATTTTCCTGTACAGATTGTGGTCAGCTCTAAGCGTTTTGATGTCGACCCTTACTTAAATCTTTTAGAAGAGCAGGAAGCGGTACAAGAAAACGAGCTCTTACATTTTCAAATAACAGAGTATAAGACCTTTATCAAGAAGCTCACCGAAGTGTCTAATATCATGTCTAAATACTTCTATATTGTCGTGCCTTTTTCTCCAGCAGAAGATGAAAAAAATAGTCTTCTGGATAGATTGGCAGGTATCTTTACTCCGGGCAAGACGACGAGTCTTCATGGAGAGCTTTTTGAGAGTTATCGAGGTCAGTTATATCAGCGTGTTGAGCAAGTGAGCTCCGCTCTATCGGGCACAGGTGTCCGCGTGACACCTCTTACCACAGAAGAAATCATAGAATTGCTGTACCAAAGCTATAACCCATCTCTATTCACCAATCAAAATATAAATAACGTCAGCGAGCTTGAATTAAATTAAGTATGTTACCAGGTATTACTCTGACAAATCAAGATGAATCAACCACGCCTTCTAAAAAAGGTTTTTTTCAGAGAAAGAGCTCTCCGAAAGCTCCACAAGAGAGCGAGGATCTTTATGAGAAAGGTCTAGCTACAATTAAAGATCTTATCGCTCCTCCAGCGATTAAAATCATGACCAACTCTATGCAAGTGGGTGAGGTGATGACGCGTACATACTTTGTCATTGCTTATCCAAGATATTTGAGTACAAATTGGTTTTCTCCGGTAATCAATATGGATTTTGCGATGGATATAGCCCTGTATATTCATCCTATTGAGACCGGTGAAATACTCAAAAATCTTCGAAAATCAGCTACCCAAGTCCAGTCACAATTGACTATTGAGGCTGAAGAGGGGAAAATCAGAAACCCTGTCCTTGAGACTGCTATGGAAGATATTGAAGGTTTGCGAGACAAGCTTCAGCAAGGAACAGAGCGTTTCTTTCGTTTCGGCTTATACATCACTCTCTATGGAGAAGATGAAAAAGATCTAAACGAAAAAAGCTTGTCGATAGAAGCTATTCTTGAGGCTCAGCTTGTGTACACCAAGCCAGCCATTCTTCGTATGGACCAGGGTTTTCGCGCTACCAGACCACTGGCACTAGATGTCCTTGATGTGGCAAATAATCTCAATACAGAGCCTCTTTCTACAACTTTCCCTTTTGTTTCTTCTGATCTTTCTTCAAATCAGGGTATTTTGTACGGTATAAACCGTCACAATAATAGCCTTGTATTGTTTGATCGTTTTAGTTTGGAGAATGCTAATATGGTAGTTTTTGCTAAGTCTGGTGCAGGTAAGAGTTATACGGTAAAGCTAGAAGTACTTCGTTCGATGATGTTTGGTTCAAATGTCATTATCATTGACCCAGAAAATGAGTATAAGCATCTCTGTGAAGCAGTAGGGGGAAGCTTTTTGCAGATCTCTCTAAACTCTGATGCGCGACTCAACCCTTTTGATTTACCAAAAAATGTTGATGATGAAGATGGGGAAAGCATTTTTCGTAGTACGGTAGCAAATCTTATTGGATTGCTTCATATTATGCTGGGTACCCTTACCCCCGAAGAAGATACACTTCTGGATCGAGCTATTCACGAGACCTATGCCTTGAGAGATATTACTCCTCATACAAACACGAGAGATTTGGAGCCAGGTATGTTTCCTACGATGTCTGATTTGCATCAGGTACTTCAAAATATGGATGGAGGAGAATCGTTGTCACTACGCTTAGAGCGCTACACAGAAGGAATCTTTGGAGGATTTCTCAATCAGCCTACAAATATCAGTACAGACAACCAGCTGGTAGTTTTCAATATCCGTGACTTGGAAGAGGAGCTGCGTCCGATGGCTATGTATATAGTGCTCCAGTTTATTTGGAATCAAATGCGCTCTGAGTTGAAGAAACGTTTGATTATTGTGGATGAAGCCTGGGTTATGATGCAAAATGAAGACGCCGCCTCATTTCTTTTTGGTATCGCTAAGCGTTGTCGTAAGTACTACACCGGATTAACTACGATCACTCAGGATATCGGAGACTTCTTGTCTTCACGCTACGGTAAGCCAATTATTACCAACTCTTCCCTACAGCTTTTGCTTCGTCAGTCACCGACCTCTATAGATGCTGTAGCTGAAATGTTTTACCTAACAGATCATGAGAAGTTCCTTCTTTTGGAGAGTAATGTAGGAGAGGGTATTTTCTTTGCAGGTACTAAGCATGCTGCTATTAAGGTAATTGCTTCGTATAGCGAAGATCAAATTATTACCTCCGATCCACGACAATTACTTGAGATAGAAGATGCTAAACGTGATTTTGATGCCAGTGACGATCAATACTAAAGAGTATGGTAGATACATACCGATCAAATAGGCTAAGTAGAGAAGAAAAAATAGAAGCTCAGCGGCAAGAGGATGAAGATATCCAGCTAGAAGAAGAGCGAGAATTGGAGGAAGAAGAAGCCTACCAAAGGGAACTTGAAGAAAATCAAGAAATACTTATTGCGAGAAGGCAACAAGAAAGACAAATACAAGAAGAGTCTGCAAGAAAAAAAATAGAAGAAATACACAGGGGAAAGCCGACACTTTTTCGCTATTCTCCAGCTATAATAGTAGCAACCCTAAAAGATCTTCTGGATTTAGTGGGCTTCTCTCTGCCAGTGCTTAGTTTTGTGATAGCGGCTATCTTTGGATTCCTTATCTTTGTTTTACTCTTGCTAGCAAAGACAAATAGTAGTCTTGTAGAGATGAGATTTGTCATTCGACGAGCAGTGATTTTTATTTGTGGATTTATAATAGAGGCTTTTCTTTTTGGGATTAACTTTTTACCAGTTGAGGTTTTGACAGTGTTGCTTATATATTGGGTAGATAAACATTTTACAGGCGAACAAATAGAGAAGGCGACAGCATTTTATAATGCTTTAAAGATGCGTAAAAATTAGCAGAGTGTTTATCTTGAGATAAGTATTTGCTATACTAAAATTAACGTATGCGTAAATTTACTGATACAGAAAAAAGATTTATTGGAACGGCTTCACTGATAGCTTTTTCTTTCATTTTCTTTGCTTTTTTTGAACAAACAGAATCCTTGAGTTCAGTTACTCAGGGATTTATTATTGCGATAATTTTTTTCCTTGGTTTACCACTAGCATACTGTAGGTATATTTTAGATGAACCTCTTACAAAGCTGGGCATCCAATCTGCAGAGCATGTGAAGGCTGTCCTGTGGTCAGTGCTGGGAGCCTTCTTTGGTTTTCTCTTGGTCTGGGGATTAAATAATACTTTTCCTCAAATGGCTTCACAAACAATTTTCCCTGTCCTCGTAGAAAATAACTTTGGATGGTTTGTCTTGTATGCACTCATTGCTATACCGGTGACATTTTTAGTATATGAAGTTTTCTTCCGTGGCATGATACAGTATCTTTGGCTTGGGAATACCTGGATGGCTTTTGGTGTGCAAGCAGTATTTTTTTGGCTCTTAGTATGGCTAGGTGAGGGAGTGAGTTTTTCTTCTATCCCGTTGCTTTTGACTCCTATTTTGGCAGGATTGGTGATGAAAAAGACCGCCTCTTTGTGGTATGCCTGGTTTGCAAGTAGTCTCTTTATTTTTTTGACGGATGTTTTGTTCTTAAGTCTTCGCTAAAAATATGTACACATTTTCACGTAAACAAAGAGTACTTGCTGGATTACTTCTTTTTGGACAGCTTTTTTTTGTAGGCACTCTGCCGGCCCAGGCTCTCTTCGGGGTATCTATCCCCTCACCTTCTAAGGTTGCTACTGATTTAGAAAAGCGTTATCATCTTGATCTTGAAAATGTGCAAGATCAAGGGGAATTATTTAATGTGGGACAAAATAAGCAGCCAGTACCAGAGGTGACCCTCTCATTTAGTCCGACAGATCCTCGTCCAGGAGAGAAGATTACCGCAAGAGCATTCCCTGTCTACTTCAGTAATAAAGAAGAGGCTCTCTATTATGGGTGGTACCTAAAGCGGAGTGGTTGTGATTTAGATTCTTCACCAAGTCAAGCCAAGAGAACGCTCTGTGATCGTGATGGAGATCGTAGAATTACGGTAGAAGACTGGAAGATAGAGGCTGTACGTGTGCAGGTCCAAAATGGATACGACAGTACTCAGACAAATTACAGCAGTGATTCTGATGATGACGGCTATAAAGCTCGTTTTGGAGGTGATAATAAGACGAATACCCCAAACTATTGCTACTATCATGATAATCAGAGTGGTATTAACTATGAAATGGCAGATGCTGGTAATATTGATTTTGATTGTCCAAATGGCACGACCCCAATATGTATGATTCCTATTCAGGAAGTGGAATCAGGGGATATTGATGCTTCAACGACTTCTAATTCAACCTCAGGATCATCTTCGACTGGTGGGGATACAACAGCTACTAGTAATACCACAGGAAGCGCTAGTGCAACCGGAAATACTTTTGAACTCTCTGAATCAACTTGTACGATAGCTGGTTTGCCAGCTTGTAGTAATTCTGGTCAGGCAACCTGCAGCGTTGGATTTCCAAAGTGTGTAGCTAATCCAGAAACAGATAGCACGGGTTCTTGCGGAACAACGTTGAGTACGTGTAGCTCAGATACTACACGGAGCGTCAGTCCTTATTGCAAGCATCTTTTTCCAGAGGGAGCAGGCAGAACCTCTGGAGACGGTTCTTTCGGAGCCGAAGAAGAAAGATTTTGGGGAACTGATCCAAATGACCCAGATACTGCTGACAGCGGGAGTAAAGATGAGGCAAGTGTAGTGGGCTTTGGAAAAACAACCTTTACTTGGAACTATAATACTGGTGATCAAGTAGGTGTAGCGGTAGAGGGTACGTCGATGATCCCTACCAAGCATGACAATGCGAGTCTCATGATTATGTGGGCTTTTCCAAAGCAGGATTGTCCTCTCTCGGTTGTTGAGAATACAGGTGTTTATACAGAGAGTATCAAGGGGTATTCGGTAGAAATTGAGACAGCGGATGTAGATTTAAATAAGTGTTTGGAGAGGAATCTTGTTGATCCGGCCCAGGGTGGTCAAGCAACCAATCTTGATGTCGCAGTCTCAGCTACTCCGCGGGAGCCGCTCAACGATGAAAGTGGGGATGGTTCAGGTGATGTGGTAGTGGTTTCTGGAGTGGTTAGTAATGGCAATAAAAATATCAATAACACCCTTTTTGATTGGAATGTTGAGATAAGTAATAATATTCAGTTTAGTGGTGGTATTGGGCCGACAGCTAATATCACAAAAGACTTGCAGGATGCAGGTCTACTCCGAGCAACAAAAGGTAATGCTCTCGATACAGTATCTTTGGCTATGAATATTCCGCGTACGAGATCGGTAGGGGGAAGGCCTCTTTCGAGTTATCTTGTAAATGATATTGGATATCTACGCTTTTCCCTTAAAGCGAGCGAAAATTTTGAAAACGGAGTTCTCCGTAAGGGAAAGAGTGACGTGATTATAAAATTTGTCTCAACAGGAAGAAAGATTGTTGCTACAAGGGTGACCCCTGTCTTAGTGGGGGATAAAATGAGGGTACAGATGGATCAGGCTGGGATTATCTGTAATAACGATGCCCTCGATCGTAGCCTTTGTCGCGTTATAAAGAATGAAATAGTTGGTCTGCGTATAGATGATACAGATCTTTCTAACTTCCAGTGGCGTATCAATGATCAGCCTCTCGTGTGTACGGAAACAAATGTTTCGCCGGATTGTAGTGATGGTGAGCAAAATGCAATAAACTTCTTTCCGGTGAGTGGACAAGTAGGTGATACCTACACGGTAACACTTTCTGCGAATGACGTGACCTCAGGAAAAACAGTAACCCTCTCACGAGCTTTTCGTGTGGTAGAGCCTTTGATCAATGTTATTTCTTCAGATGAGGCTGTAGCTTGGCCAAAGCTTTTGGGTCAGTATAGAGATATTACCGAACAAGCAACGGGTTGTCCGGATGGGCTTTGTAATGATTTTAGTAAAAATATTCTTCAGGCTGCCGCCGGAAGCAACGTCACTCTTCAGGCAGAGTTTGTACCGAGCTTTGTAGGAACTACAGCCGAGAGAGAATGGTATGTAAATGGACAACTGACGGGAGAGTCAGATATAGATAAGATTAATTTTGATATTACTGGTGCAGTAGGTACCCTAACACAAGTACAGATTTTTGCGCGCATTGTTCAGTCAGATGATCTAAGAAGGGCTTTGTATGATATTTGGAATATTTCTCCATTGGATTCACCAGAGATCTCTTTCTCCAAAGAAATGCAGATTGAGGTTCAAGATGCGGGTTCCGTTGCTGGTCAGGGAGGAGCGCTTAAATATTTTGCAGCTATTGTAAGTTATGTGCCAGCCTCAGTAGTTTTTGCCTTCCGTATAGTTCTTAGTGCGATACTTATTCTCTTTGCAACAGCCTTCCTGATGGGGGCATTACCGCAAGAGCCAGCATTGGCATCACGAAGAATAAAAGAAGATTAGATAAATAAAAACTCCTCATAAAGAGGAGTTTTTTTGTGGGCAGGGAGGGACTGAACAGCTGAAAGCTCTATAGGGCTTCCACCCTCTAGCCCCAGAATAAATCTGGGTCACCCCAAACGGAGAAACATCTGTTTCCCCGACCCCCTTCCTGTTCGACCCCCCTTCTTTAAAAGTAAAATAAAACCGCACCAAACAGATACGGTTTTATTTTTTTGTGGGCAGGGAGGGACTCGAACCCTCAAGCCGAAGCACTAGTTCCTAAGACTAGCGTGTATACCAATTCCACCACCTGCCCATATAAATGGATACTATACTATGCTCGCATGTTCGCCCCAACTCGTCAATAAGCGGTCGGTTTCTTCCTTTACTGCTCCCGTATATTCGTACTCCCCATGATGCCTAGTTTCGTCGCCATAGGTGTGTTTTTTGTGATCAAGGTGCAGATTGATAAAGGCAGTCATTTTGACTATTTTTATGTATACATGGAAGCGGGGATAGCCTCCTCGAGCAAGTTCTCTGACAAAGCTCTGCTCGTCACCTTCTTTGCGCTGAAAAGTATAGCCAGCCCTTCGCATGAGGGTAAGGGTGTTGTCAGTAAGAGGTTCAATTTTAATTTTCATAGAGAGGATCTAAAAATGATTATTCAACCCAGTGCTTCTTTTTGATGTTTTTATCGGCCGATTCTTTTTCTGTTGTGATACGTTCCTTGGCCAAGAGTCGTAGTTCATCAAGGGAATCATGCTCGAGTTCTTTGCTTCTTTGTAGAAGAAGGGCAGGGGTATTTTTGGTAGGATCTTCAAGTACTTCAGCAAGAAGAACATCAAGGATGGCTCCAATAGTAGGTCCTGGCTTAATGCCGAGGTCGTTAATAAGGTCTGTACCTTTGATAGCAAGCATTTTGACAGACAAAGGATCTTTGGAAACTTTTTCAATCATGTATTCTAAGTGACGAAGTTTATAGGGCTTTGCTTTTGGTACGCCAGAACCAAGGCGATCACCGATACGAACATCCATAAGGTCAGGCATATTTTCTAAACCTACACGTTTGACGAGTCGTCTGACTGAAGCCTCAGTAACTTCATCGACATTGTAGTAGAAGAGGTGTTGATCTACGAGGAGAGTGGCCTTAGAAATAATTTCTTTGGGGTAGCGGAGACGAGTGAGAATAGTATGAGTCATCTTGGCACCTACATGATCATGATTGTAGAAGGTAGAACGATAACCATTACCGCGCTTTGTGCGTGGTTTGGCGACATCATGAAGGAGGCTAGCTATACGGACATGAAGTTTTGGCGATGGACATGTGTGGAGTGCGCGAAGGTTGTGCTCCCAGACGGTATAGATGTGATGCAGATTTTGAGTGACGTCTATGCCTTCTCGGAGCTCAGGCATAATATATTGAAGTAGGTCGGTATCTTCGAGCAATTGAATACCAAAGGCAGGATTTGAAGAAAGAAGTATTTTTGAAAATTCATCCCGAATACGCTCCCAAGAAATAAGGGTAATATTTTTGGAGAGATTTTTGAGGGCTTTTAGAGTAGCTTTTTCTATAATCCAATCAGATTGGCAAATGTCATCTTTACTTGGAGTACGAAATTCTGTGACAAAACGTACTGCTCTCATGAGGCGAAGGGCATCTTCGGAAAAACGCTCTTCTGGGTTACCTACAGTACGGAGACATTTTTTCTTAAGATCAGAAGCGCCATCGTAGAGGTCGATGAGTTCCCATTGACCATTGAGTCTTCCGTAGGCGAGGGCGTTAATAGTAAAGTCTCGACGAGCAAGATCTTGAGAGAGCTCTTTTTCAAAAGCAACTTCTTTTGGGTGACGTCCATCAGTGTAGTCGCTTTCGCTCCGATAGGTTGTGATTTCGATAATGTCGTATTCACGGTCAGGATTTTTTGTATCAAGAAAAGGAGTAACTTTGACACTGACAGTCCCAAAGGAGTTCTCGTAAAAACTTTCAGGAAAAAGATTTTGTATTTCATTGGGCTCTGCATCGGTGGTGATGTCCCAATCTTTAGGATTTCGTCCCATAAGAACATCACGAACACAACCTCCAACAACAAAGGCCTGGTAGTGATTTTCTTCAAGAATATCCATAATACCCTTCACGGGAAGGGGAATTTTTTCAAGCATAGATTTGCACCTAAAACGAGAGTATTTCTACAAAGTGCGCTTGCGCTCCTCTTCTTTGTAGGCAATGACAGTATCTCCAACCATAACTCGCGTACCTCCCTCAAAAACAACACCGCACTCGTTACCTTGGCCTACCTCATCAACATTCTGTTTGTTTTGCTGTAGATTGGTCATCTTTCCTTGACCGATAACCTCTCCATCTCGTTCAATCTCGAGAAATGATCCGCGGAGCATTTTTCCGTCACTGACACGTCCACCAAGAATCATATCGCGTTTGCCGTTCTTGAAAATAGCAAGGACAGAAAGACGTCCGGAATCGGTACGGATAATCTCTGGAGGAAGCATGTCTGACATGCGATCCTTGATATTCTCTACAAGCTTGTAGATGATATTGTAAGTAGCTATCTCTATACCACTTTTTTCTGCCATACGCTTAGCTACAGCCGTAGGCTCGCTATTGAAGCCAACTACAAGAGCATTGGCTGTTTCGGCAATACGGATGTCAGACTCAGTGATGGTACCTACAGCACTACCAATAATCTGTAGAGAAATTTCGTCGGAATGAATAGAATCAAGAATTTGAAGGATGGCCTCAAGAGAACCCTGAACGTCTGCCTTGATAACAAGGGTGAGTTTTTTATTCTCAGTCTCTTCAGTGGCAATAAGACGAGGACCGTCTTTGCTGATAGCTTCTCGAGAGTAGAGTCTGGCCTGACCTTTATTGCTGACTACATGGGTGATGTCATTTACTTGAGGAGTATCATGGAATCCATAAAGGGTGGCTGGAACGGAAGGGCCAGCGCTTTCGAGGCTTCTTCCAGTAAAATCTTCGATGCGACGGATACGACCAAAGGTTTTTCCGGCTACAATATCTTGACCAACCTTAAGTGACCCCGTGCGAATAAGAACAGTAGCGATAGGGCCTTTCTGAGGGTCAAGGTGTGATTCGAGAACGACGGCGAGTCCATCACGTTTTTGATCGGCACGGAAATCATTTACTTCAGCTACAAGAAGGATGCTTTCAAGAAGTTTATCAATATTGATATTATTTTTGGCGCTTATTTCATTGCAAATAGTATCACCACCCCATTCTTCAAACAGAATGCCGTGTTCAGCAAGCTCTTGCTTCACGCGCTCTGGCTTAGCATCAGGCTTATCGATTTTGTTGATAGCGACAATAACAGGAAGCTTGCGTTCTTTAAGATAGGTGATAACTTCTTTTGTCTGAGGACGAACACCATCATCAGCAGCAACTACCAAAATAGCTATATCTGCAATAGAAAGACCTCGCTTGCGCATAGCCGCAAAAGCTTCATGACCAGGAGTATCTACAAAAGTAATAAGCTGTTTTTGTTTTTTGACTTGGTAAGCACTGATATGCTGGGTGATACCTCCAGCCTCGCCACTCGCTACGCTTGCTTTACGGATAGTATCGAGAAGAGTAGTTTTTCCGTGATCCACATGACCAAGAATGGTGACGACTGGTGGACGAGGAGAAAGATTTTTACCAGAATCCTTTTCTTCAGAAAGGATTTTGTTCATGGATTCAAGTGTAATGACTGACTCACTGCTCTCCTCTAGAGAGAGCTCTGTCTCAAAGCCAAGATCTGAAGCGATAACACTCGCTGTTTCGAAGTCAATTTCTTCATTGATGGTTGCTAGGATACCGTTCTTCATTAATTCGGTAATGATGGCGTTGACGGGGGTATCCAAAAGTTCACTGAGTTTTTTGACAGTGACTGATGACGGAAGAGTAACGTTTTTGACAGGAGTTTCCATGATGACGAAAGATTATAAAATGATAGATGATTTATTTATGGCTATGAATAGCTTTGATAACGGTTTGTTTTTCTTCTTCCGTGAAAGGAAATCCTTTGGCCTGGCCCTCGTAAACGGGCTTAGCGTATACTCGCGTTCCCTCTCGTGTATGGAGTGAAGAAAGAACGAGTCCAGTGTTTTTGCCATCGAGAAGAGCTACACAGAAACTCTGGTTGCTCCCAACTTCCTTGAAAGGATTAAAGCGTTCAACACTGACACGATGGATGGTTTTCAGGCTCAGGTCACGTAGACGATTAGAAACCTCAAAAAGCTCTTGAATTTCTTGGTCGAGCACTCGTATTTCAGAAAGCTGTTCCACAAGAATGGACTCAAGATCGCGAGCTTCTTTATTACCAAAGAAAAGAGCAAGCTTTTTTTCCTGCTGTTTGTTGCGAACTAGGAGGAGGCAAATACTGACAAGAAAGAAAAGTTGCAGTAGCAAAAAAACTACTAGTAAAGCAATTTGTAAGGTAGACAAGTTTGAAAAAAAGGTGCTCATTGCCATACAATAAAATATACTTACGTATCGACTACTGTATCACAGAAAAGCCCTTCTGTAAAGCCTTAATGAGGAATTTCATTTAGGGGAAAGGGGGAGAGGGCTTTGGGGTATTTTTTGGCATCTTCCTCTGTCCAGGTGCGTATAAATCGAAAGCGCGGCCCAGTGTAGGAATACTCAGGAAGAGTAAGGTGTTCTTCAAAGAGTTTCTCTTCTCTAATCCAGAGAGTATACTCATCATAGAGGGCTTGATAAATGATAGCGGGAGTAAGAGAGTCTTCAAGAAGAGCACTGCCAAGCACGAGGTATTGTTTGCCTTTATAGTGCTGATAAATGCCTGTTTGCATGACGAGTTTTTTCTAGAAGTATATTTGTAGTATAGCAAAAAAAGAAGAAAAAAGAGTATCCTTGATATATAGAGCCTACATGAAAATACAGTATCATCCCAAAAGCATTCTAAAATTTTTGCCAGATGGATTTGTCCATCCAACGCAGTCGAGGAAGTATTTGAGGGCGTCTTTTACTCAGTCAATTAAGCTTCTTGGTGAAGTGCCGTACCTAGGTGCCTTGTGTGACTATGGCTGGATACAGTTTGAGTACTTTACTACCGAAAGTGAGCCAGCAAAAAGTAGTGAAAAAGGCTTTGGTATACAGATTTGGCATCAGGTAGGTCTCAAAAAAACACCACCAGGCTGGTGGCCACTTTTTCCGTTTTTACGAAGAAGTTCTATCGCATTTCTTGATATGAAAGATGGTTTAGATGAAAATTGGTCGCAGTGTTCGGAACACGTGAGACGTCAACGTAAAAAGTGGCTTGCGCAAGAGGAGTATTTTATTGAAGAGGCTACAAAAAAAGAGTTCTTAGAAGCTTATCAAAAAAGCACTCTTACTCAATCACTCAAGAAGCTTTTTAAGAAATCATTAGAAAGACACTGTAGGGTTTACGGAGAAGATGTTTATTTTTTGGTAGTGCGAGAGAAAAAGAGTGACAAGATACTGGCTGGCTTTATGACGGTTGATGACTTTGTCGTCAGTCAGTCGTTTTATCCAGTGGCCTTTATCCTGCCAGAGGCCAAAAAGATAGCAGCCTCTGTGGGAATAGTAGATCATTGGATTGCTGAGTCTCGCAAAAAAGCGATTCGGTATATTAATCTAGGTATTGTTTGGATGCCAGGAGATCCACCCTCTTGGAAGGGTTATAGTTATTTTAAGGCACTTTTTCATCCCAATATTCTTCTTTTTCAAAAACCGCTTATACGATTTTATTGGAATAGAGAGAAAAGTTCTTAAAAAGAGATTCCTTCTAATTCGAGGAGTTTCTTTTTTTGTTTGATACCTCCTTTGGCAGAGTAGCCTCCAAGTGTCCCATCACTTCGAATAACACGATGACAAGGGATGGTTGGAGCAAGGGGATTTTTACCGACAGCATTGGCAACAGCTCTGTAGGCTTTGGGTTTACCAATACGTTTGGCAAGTTCTTGGTAGGTGATAACAGTACCTTTAGGTATACGAGCAAGCTCCTCCCAAACTTTTTTTTGGAAAGGTGTTCCGGGAAGTTTATTCCAATTAATTTTTCCCATAGTCTTTAAAGAATTCTTTTTTTCGTTACATAATCAGTGTATACTGGAGACAACTAAAAAAGAAATATATTATGCTTACTGTAAGTGCTCCAAGTTTTGTTGATCCGAGTCAGGCTCTTGCTCATCTGCCTATTCTCACAGGCCAGTCTGCGGTAGATTTTGGTTGTGGCGCAGGGTATTTTTCTTTTGAATTTGCTAAACGTGTTGGGCCAGAGGGTCATGTGACTTCTCTTGATATTTTGCCGCATGCTCTTGAGGCAGTAGCCAGTCGAGCTAAGCACCTTGGTTTGAATAATCTTGAGACGTGTCGAGTCAACTTAGAAAAAGAGGGGGGATCACGATTGTTAGCTGAAAGCATGGACTGGGTGGTGATTAAGGATATGCTTTTTCAAAATGAAGATAAAAAAACAATCTTAAATGAAGCAGCAAGAGTGCTTCGTCCTGGAGGGCATGCTTTTATTATGGAGTGGAAACCCGAGCATCAGGCAGTAGGTCCGAAATTTGAATTACGTATTGCCCCAGAAGAATTAAAGAAAACCATAGAAGAGGTTGGTTTGAATGTAGTTGAAGAAATCCCAGTGGGCTCCTTCCATTATTCATTTCCTGTCTCTTATACACATCT
>JAHBAT020000018.1 GCA_018499985.2 Candidatus Moraniibacteriota bacterium | reverse complement strand
TTTTTTTGATCAAGAGTTTCCACTCGAGAGACAAGGGGAGCTTAGGAGTGTTGATTTGCGAACAGAGAATCGCATTTACTATGCTTTAAAAAACAGTAATCCTGAGGACGCTTCAGAGGAAGTGAAAACTGATGAAGAGAAGGCAGTGAATTCCGAGGGTGCAACAGATAAGCCATCTGAAGAAAAAAAGAAGGAGAAGAAAACAAAAGAAAACTAACTTCAGAGTATATATAAAAAGCACCCTTTCCAGGGTGCTTTTTATCATATTAAGAAGATTACTTCGTTTCGGTAAATTCTGGTACGTAGTAGACAAAAATAGTGTCTCCGGTACGAGTAACTGGCTGATACTTAGCAAGCCAATCATAGCTGTCTTCTTTGTATCCTACATGATTACTGAGGTTCTCTTGCATAAAGCCAATAGAGATAGCATACCAGCCTGGCTCTTTAGGAGTAGGGGCGTGCCAGGTAATCATTTTGTCACCAAAATAGTACTCAGGTGTCGCTCCTCCAAAATAGTCTATACGAATTTTATCGATAGCAGGTAGACCAAGAGTGAGGCTGCAGTCATCGTTTGAGATAGCTTGTCCGGCAGCGCAGCGATTATGGGTATCGACAAAATTTTTGAGACGCTTGAGGTCTTGGCCCCAGTCGTAGTTTGAGTCAGTAACATACTTGTAGCCATTGGTATGTCCACCAAATGCACCATTGAAGTATGAGACATAGTGAGGATAGGAGAGGAAGGGAGTCATGACAATAAAGAACGTGAAGATAGCAAGTACCGTGTAGCTAATACGCTGTGTAATAGCATCTTCTTGACGTTTGATGATGTCAAAGACAGTCTTGGCAATAAACATGTAGAGGAATGGAAGAATCGGGAAAAGATGACGGAATCCGATATTGAGATTGCCAGTGATACTGACAAAGCTGTAGAAAAGAACAAAGAAGACACCTACATATTGAACAGTCTTTCTTTTGAGTGAGTTAGCGAGAACGGTACCAAGTTGACTTAAGTTAGTAACCTTTTCTTCACGGAAATGCTTTGCTATGCGGTAAAGACTATAAAGAGTTGTGCTCACAAGTAGGAAGAGGAAGAGGAGAGTTTCTTTGAGAATAAAGACAATTGGGAAGTACCATGGAGAGGCCTGATTGGATACTTGACCAAGAAAATAGTAGGTGTTACCACCAGCCACGCGACCAAACACCATGAAGACACCAAGAAGATATGCAGAAAAAGGCTTAAGGAAAGAATTATCGTAAGTAGCTTTGATAACATCTTTAGCAAAGGGTCCAAGTTGCTTGTCTGGAAACATTTGTTCAGCTACTTCTACAAGCTTAATACCAGGCATATTCATGGTATGTGGGTAGTAGAATATCCAAATCAAGACAAAACAAAGAGCGACGCTGAGAGCAAATTTATAGCCATAAATCCAAACTTGCTTGAGTTTGAAGAGCAGCGTAGAAAGCTTTTCTTCACTCGGTTTGGTGACACTTAAGGCGTAGAGAATAACAAAGAGTCCGAAGATAGGAAAAAGGAGAACGGCGGAAAATTTAGCAAGGTTGGCAAGGGCGAGCCAGATACCAGAGGTAATAATATTGCGACGACTTGGATCCTTGAGAAAACGGGTAAAGTAGTAAAAAGAAAAGAAGAGAAAAGCAGCGATACCAATGTCGGTGGTTACGAAGTGGCTGTGAGCAATGATATTTGGATCAAAAGCATAGAGAGTAAGGGCAAAAAGGGCAGCTACTTTACCAGCTATTTCACGTGTCCAAACAAAGAGAAAGATACCAAGAAGAACAGCTACAAGAACGATAGGTACACGAGACCAAAAGGTTACTAGGTCGGCATCATTGCAGGCTTCTTCGGGCACAAGGCAGCTGATAAATTTTTGACCCATGACCCACTGAGCATTGACTCCATTTTGCCACTCCTCTGATTGCAGAGGAAAGTCAAGATCGAGAAAAAGAAGAGGAATGCCGGAGAGATCTTTGAGGAGGGGTGGGTGCTCTGGATTGAGACGCATATCACCATAGCGCACATAGCTATAACCAGAGGGGATATGAGCGCGTTCATCCATGGTAGTAGCTTCTTGGTGAGACACAACAAGGTTGAGCCCAAAAAAGAAAACAAGGATGGCTATAGCGATTTTTGTACTGTGTGTTTTGAGAAATTCCATAAGCTTTTATTAAGAGATTGTGTTTTTTAGATGAAGTTGTTTTTTAGGGGATAGTAATAGCATTAAAAGTAATAGGTGAGTCTGGTTTGGCGTAGATAGTTTTTATTTCAGCTTGAGGGTGTCTATCGAGGATGCGTTGAGCGAGGGCCTCATCATAGCGCATAAGGATAATGACGCTTGGCGAAGTAATAGTGGTTTCTGGTTTGAGGAAGATAAGATTTTCAATTTTTCCATACGTGAGAAAATAGAGAGATTCTGCAGTAACTGGCAGCCCGTTATCGATACTAGTACCACCTGCATTAGCAAAAACATACTTCTTGGTTTCTTTTGGAAGGCTCAAGAGATAGCTTGCCATATTGGTATAATCTTCATTGAAGGCCTCTCTTTGGAGCGGGCTTTCGGCAAAGAAAACGAAGTATTTTGTCAGATTGAAGCTGGCACTGATACCGAGAGCTATAAAAAAGACAGAAAGAAGAATAGCCTTGCTTTGAGTGCGAGAGTGCTCAACTTTTCGGTAGAGCCAGAATCCTCCAAGACCTGCCATGAGGTAAACAGGTATTTGAGTGCCAACAGCACGAAGAGCATGAGGGAGTCCTTCGGCAGTAAGAAATTCTGGGATAAGCATGACAAAGAAAGTGCTCAAAAGAAAGGTGTTACGCACAAGACGAACGTCTCTATCCTGATGACGGAGACGACGGCCAATAAGGGCAACAGACTGAGTGATCAGAAAAAGAAAGCAGCCAAGAAAAAGAAAACCACTAATAGGATCGAGGATAGGGTAAGGAGGGTGGTTATGGCGCCAGTTTTGATCACCCCAGAAGTTGTATTTGAGGAGGCTTAAACCAAAGGTTTTGGTGATTGTGCCAGCAAAGTCTCCTTTGTTTACTTCAGGAGAAAAAACTGAAACAGCAGTAGAACGAGAAGCAAAATCTTCGGGGTGAGCAATAAAGAAGTGGTACAGCATAGGTGATGCTGCTACAAAGGCACCGAAAGCAAATACAAGGGCATGACGCCAGTACTGTTTGAGGAAGTTTTCGTAAGAAAGTATCAGGAAGGGAAGAATGAGAACAAAAATAAGAGGAACGAGTCTAAAAGCGATATAGGTATGAAGGCCAAGACCAAGGAGTGCGCCGGAGAGAGCAAAGTCGAGGCTACGCTTCGTGCGGATACCACGGAAAAAGAAGTAAAAAGTAAAGCTCAGAAGAAAAGAAGTCATGATGGCTCGAAAGCCAATGCGTGAAAAATTGATAGCCCAATAAGAGGTGGCAATAAAAAAGGCGCTTAAGAGAGCAGCTCCTCTGCGACGAAGAATTTCCTTACCGAGCAGGTAGATTCCGAGCACGGTCAGGGTACCAAAGACAATAGACCAAAATTTCAGAGCAGCCACAGTATAGCCAAAAGTTTTGAGAGCCAGAGCCTGTAGGTTGATGAAAAGTCCTTCGCGACCGTAGTTATTAGGATAAAAGAGCTTGTAGTGACCGCTTTCGATAGCCCCAAGAGCATCAATGGCGTTGACTGCTTCATCAGGATACAGGCCACTTGGGATACTAGAAATATTGTAACTACGAACGAAAAGGGCAAGAAGAAGAATAAGAAGAAGACCGATCCATACGAGTTTACGATGAGGTTGCATATGTGGTTTTTCTCAGTAGATTGAGAGTGTTATTTTAATTTTTCTTTTTTGTTGTATAAGAGAGAAAAGGAGAGGAATTTTTTTCTCTTTTATGGTATCATTATACTTGAAATCAAAACAAACGGAAAGCAATAATGAACTTTTCAAAACTTTTTGGAGGCGAGCATCCTCCAACGAAAAAACCAGAAGAAAAACCAGAAACAGTGCCACATCCTTCTGATGAGAGGATTACTTTTTTTGAGTCCACTCAAGCGCGGGTAGCAGGAGAGGGTGGACTTGCTTTGAAGGACTCAAAACCACAAATAGCCTCAGTAAAGGTAGAATTTTCAGGTATCGAAACAGGCGTTCCATTACAAGATAAAAATTCCATTCAGTCAGAGGTTCTCCATAGCAATGCGTATCATATTAAGCCTGCAATGCCAGATTCTTCAGTAAAGGCTACTTCTCAACCGATAGCCAAACCAACAAGCATGAAGGTCAAGATAGGAGAAGGGGCTCCTGTAAAGGTAGATTTGGATAAACCAATCAATTTAGCCTTGAGCCATGAAGATCTGAGCTCCCTTATTAGTCGAGCAGAGGATCCAAATACTCCGTCGCATGTGAGAGCTATCTTGCATAGCAACATAATCGAAAGACAATCAGGAAAAGGCCCAAAAAAGGAGTTTATTCCTCCCAAAGCAAGTGATATTCCTGAGCCAGAAGCTTCTACAATTGAAGGCTCTGATATAAAAGCACAGGAAAAAGTAGAGAATCCATTTGAGGAAGAAAAAGAGTCTTCTGAAGTAGGGGATCAAGCAAGTGAGCTACTGACAGATGAACAAAAGCTTCTTGTTTTGCTAGAAAATATCAAGACGGCACCAGTAAAAGAGCGACCAGCTATGCTTCGAGAAATTGCTCGTCTCAAAAGAACTGAAAAAGAAAAAGAAGAACGCAGAGAAGCTGTAGGAAACAAAATTATACGAAGCTCAAGTGATGCAGCTAGGGCTCGAGCACAAAAAGAGACTTTGGAGGCTCGTATAGAAGCCGAAAAACAAAAACGTAAAGAAGCTGGACAACCAGAGACTGGGGCTTTTCTGACAAAACTGGAAAAACGTCTCAAAGAAGCTGTTGGAAACCTTACGAGAGCCGAGCAAAGCTATAAAGATCTAACAGCAGAATTTTTGGCTTTGGGAGGCACGCAGGATCAAATAGAAGCTCTTATTGCTTCTAACACCGAAGAAGAGAAGGTAGAAAAGCCGCTTGTAGGAGAGGATGCTGCTCGTAAAGAAGAAATAGATGTTATTGCTGAAGAGGTAGCAGATCCAATTCTTGGTGCTATGGCTGCTGGTTTAGCAGTGGAAAATTTTGGCGAGAACGAAGAGGTGGTACCGGCGTCTCTGCCAGCAGAAATACCTCAGTTTGAACAAGGAGAAAATCTTGAGCAGGCGTTAGACGCTGCTCGGAGAGCTTATGTAGAAGCAGATGTGGTAAATAGAGATAAGCGTAAGCGTCTGGCACTACACTTTCCGTGGCTTGAAGACGAAAAGAATCTACAGGAAAATCCCGACCTTGTACAGTTGCGTGAAAAGTACCGAGCTATTCAGAAGCAAATACAAGAACAGTCTTTTGCAAAGATTGCATCAGTTCAAAGTGGACCTGAACGAGATGCTGAATTTAAAAAGTTTTTGTTTGAAAATAGTTTTGGCGAAGCCTTGAGTTTAGATAATGAGTATCAGGCTGTACTCAAAGAAAAGCGTGGTTTGGGAGGAAAAATTCTTTCTGCGTATGAAGGAATGGGTAACTGGTACAATGGCCTTAGTTTAAAGAAAAAAGCTATCATTGGAGCTACTCTTTTTTCTGGATCTCTTGCCCTTGGGGCTACAGGTATGGGTATTGGTATTCCTGCAGTTGTTTGGTTGAGGCGTTTTATGGCGGGTTCTGGTTCTGCGATAAAGCTTGATGCTATAGCTGAGCGCTGGCAAGAAGGCGCTAATGCTAAAAAAATAGAAGAACATTTAGAGAGAGCTGTAGATAACTCAAGAGAACTTACTTCAGAAGAATTGCTTGCTAAAATGCAAGCTTACCTTCAGGTAAGTGAGAAAGCTATTGACCAAGAACTTATAAAGCGACGTAAATCTCGAGCGAAGCGTAAGTGGGGGTCTCGCCTAGCAGGAGCTTTTGGGGGAGTGGCTATTTCAGAGCTTGTAGCGTATGGATTTGCTCCAGATACAGTAGAAGCAGCTGGCTCAGCTGGTAGCGCAGCTGGAGCAGTGGGCATGGAACAGGAAGTAGGAGGAGAAATTCCTTCATCTCCTCAAGGTGGAGTATCTCCAGAAAGTACTCCTTTATCAGGAGATGCCGGAGCCGGAGCTGGAACAGAGGTAGAGGGAGTTGCCGAAGCTGGAGCCCCAGGTATAACTGGAATCCCGCATGATTATCAGGTGACTACTGACGACGGACGCAGGGGTCTTTGGGGGATTTTGGAGAAATCCTTGCCAGCTGATATGTCAGAAGCTGATAGAGTGGAACGTATCGGTGCTCTTGAGAAGATTATTGCTCTAAAAGTAGCCAATCTTTCTCCAGAACTTCAGGCTGAGTACGGTTTTCAGGGGGGTAATATAAATATTATTCAGCCAGGTAGTACGATTCAATTTGATAAACTGCTTACTCCTGAAGAATGGCAGAATCCTGGCTCGGTCAATGTAGAGGCTTTAGCATCATCAGCATCAGTAGAAGGGGTGGCTACGGCAGAGCCTTCTGTCTTGGGACAAGAGACACCTTCACGAATAGATGAGCACTTTTTGGATGGATTGGCACTTGAAGAACAAGCTGCAGCAGAAGCAGCAACTGAAAGTGTGACTGCGGAGACAGGGGCTCCAGAAAACCTCTTAGAGGGGGTTGAAATTGGTGGTAGTAATCTTGTAGTTGAGGATATGCCAGCAGATCCTACCCGTGCCGTACTGGAAAGTGGCGTTGATCCAAATACTTTTCGAGAGAGTCTTCAGAATTTTCGTATAGGAGTGCTTACGACACCAGAGACGGCTAATTGGCTAAAGTACAATCCAGTAGGCCATGCTTTTGAGATGAAGTCTGTGCCAATGGGAGACATCATAGCAGCACATGAGAGTATTGTCTTAAATGGCACGTATGATACAGCACTACCGTTCCATGAGAGTCAGATAGAGAGGTTGCATGAAATGACTACCGAAGCGGTGAAGACTTACGGAGAGAGTGCTCGACCGGGTAGATTAGAGACTTTTGAGACGTATACAAGACGCCTTATTGCGCTTGGTTTTCAAAATACTGCTAAAAATTAAATTACCTAAAATACTATGAATCAAGTACTCGAACAGCATCGCCAAGAACTTATCGAAACTTTTGGCCTAGAAGATGTAGCCAAGGAGAAGCAAGATGAGCTCATTGGTAGAATCGGAGAGGTTTTTTTGAAGCGCCTTTTTTTGGCTACTATTGATAAACTTGGAGACAAGGGGGCTCGTGAGTACGAGGAGCTTCTCGACAAGGAGGCAGGCGTAGAAGAGATGGAGGCTTTTTTTGAAGAAAAAATTCCAAACTATCCTGTTTTTGTACGAGGAGTAGTCACAGAATTTCGTAAAGATATGGACAAGCACATGGGCATTCTCAATGCCTAATTAGTTGATAAAATATATTTGAGTATGGATGAACGATTAGAAGAATTTAGCGGGGATGCTTCGTTGGCGGCTGAAATTAAATTTACCAATGAGTCTTTTGTTGGCGATACTCCAAAAGCAGAGCAGATTTTTGAAAAACAAGTAGAAAAAAAAGGAGAGAAGATGGATGAACTTCTTTCCCGTATTGATACGCATACAGCTAATCTTCAGGCTACGAGCGCTGCTCAGGTAAAAGATGATGCTCATGCGCTCTCACAAGTAGATGAGGAGGAGCGTGTCAATAAACTCCTCAGTCTAGCTGATACTAAGGGCGTCGTACACGCGGTCAATGTAGCGCGAACACTGGAGGATTTTTACGCTTTGGATACTTTTAGAGATACTTTGATTGAGCGTTTTCATGAGAAGATCGATCAAGCGATTAAATAAAAAAACACGGAGGGTATGGTAGAAATTACAGTGAATACGGTATTGGTACCGATGGCTTGGGTTTTAGGCTTTTTTTGCCTTATTTCTGGTGGGCTACTTGTGGTGAAAAGTTTTTTTGGTTTTAAAAGACAAGTCAATCGCTCTTTGGAATTAGATCTAGAAGTTGTAAAAGTGGCACGACCAAGGGAGCAACAAAATGAAAAAGGAGATGCCTGGAAGGAGGAGTTACTTGCTATGGAGCAACTCCTCGTTGCCCTTACGGGCCTCAAGCACCCAGGAAACTTCTTTGAGAAATTCTTATACCATGCACCAACCGTTATCCTTGAAATGGCCAATCCGGCTGATAGTGAAGAGATTTTTTTTCTCGTCGCTATACCAAGAGTATTTCGTGAAAGCGTAGAAAAACAAATTCATAGCTTTTTCCCACAGGCTCATCTAGAGCGTGTGCCTGACTACACAATCTTTTCTCCTGGCTCTCACGCTGCTATTGCAGAATTGGAGCTTACTCATAGTCATGCCTTGCCACTGAAGACATACCGCAATCTAGGAGTAGATCCCATGAATGAAATTTCGAATGCTTTAAGTAAATTGGATCACTTAGAAGAGGGAGCTGCTATTCAGATAGTGCTTGCGCCAGCAGGGGATTCTTGGCGTCACGAAGGACGTAAAGTAGCTCGAGGTCTTCAGGATGGTAAAAAACTCAAGGAGGTGCATTCTTCGAGTCAGTTGCAGAATTTTGGTACAGCAGTAGGAAAGGGTGTCATCAACAGCCTTGATCCTACCAATTCAAACCTTGCTTCGGAAGGTGAAAAAAAACCAGTGCAGCTTACTCCGCAAGACCAAGATTTGATTAAGTCTATAGAAGAAAAAGCAGCCAAGGGAGCTTTCCGTGTCAATCTTCGTCTCCTTGCTTCAGCTGCTACACAGACCCGTGCAGAACAGATTCTTGGTCAAATGGAGAGTGCCTTTGGGCAGTTTGAAAATCCAGAAGTCAATCGTTTTCGGGTGCGTAAGCGTATGAAAACCAAAGACGCTGCATATCACTACATTTTCCGTAATTTTGATGACGAGCATGCTTTTCTTCTTAACACTGAAGAAATTGCAGGTATTTTTCATTTTCCTATCTCTACCACGCAAACACCAAAGATTAAGTGGCTCAAAGCTGGAGCTGCGCCACCTCCAATCAACGTACCGAAGGAAGGTACACTTCTGGGCTTCAACGAGTATCGTGGCGTAAAGACGGATATTAAAATTGGAGACAAAGACCGGCTCCGTCATCTCTATGTCATAGGACAGACGGGTGTCGGTAAGTCTAACTTCCTCCAAGAAATCGCTAAGCGTGACGCTCAGGCTGGACGGGGATTTTGTTTTATTGATCCTCACGGAGATGCTATTGAGGATATTCTAGCTTGCATCCCTAAAGAGCGAGCTCAAGATGTGATTGTGTTTGATCCAGGGGATACAGAGCGTACCCTTGGTATGAATATGCTTGAGTTTGACCCACGCTATCCAGAACAAAAGACCTTCGTGATCAATGAAATGATTGGCATATTTGATCAGCTTTACGACATGAAGGCTACGGGTGGCCCAATGTTTGAGCAGTATATGCGTAATGCTATGCTCCTTATTATGGAGCATCCAGAGAGTGGCTCGACCCTGATGGAGATTTCTCGAGTGCTGGCGGATGAAGATTTTCGCCGCATGAAGCTGGCACACTGTGCCAATCCAATCGTGCGTGATTTCTGGCAAAACGAAGCAGAGAAAGCTGGAGGTGACGCTGCTTTGGCGAATATGGTGCCATACATCACTTCCAAGCTCACTCCTTTTATTGCCAATGATTTTATGCGGCCAATTATTGGTCAGCAGGTGAGCGCGCTCAATTTCCGCGAAATCATGGACACCAAGAAAATTCTTTTGGTTAAACTCTCCAAGGGACGTATAGGGGAGCTTAATGCACGACTACTCGGTATGGTAGTGGTTGGCAAGCTTTTGATGGCAGCTCTTTCGCGAGCAGATATCGCCGAAGATGAGCGTCAGGAGTTCTCGCTCTATCTAGATGAGTTTCAAAACGTGACTACAAGCTCTATTGCTCAGATTCTCTCCGAAGCTCGAAAGTATAAGCTTACACTAGTTCTGGCTCATCAGTTTATCGGACAGCTCAAAGAAGATATCTCCAAGGCCGTGTTTGGTAACGTGGGATCACTAGTGACGTTTCGCGTAGGTCCAGATGATGCAGAATTTCTTGAGAAGCAGTTTGCTCCAGTCTTTACTGCGGCAGATATCGTCAATGTCGATAACTACCAATGTTTTGCTCGTCTCCTGATGAACAATGAGCTCACCAAGCCATTTAATATGAAGACCTTTCCGCCCACCCAAGGAAGTCGCGAGATAGCAGTGGCCCTCAAAGAACTTTCACGCTTACGCTATGGGCGCGATACCAACTTAGTCAATCAAGAAATACTGGATCGTCTAAAGGTAAAGGGCTAGTTAAAATAGAAGTATCAAAAAAACACCTCAGCAAAAGAGGTGTTTTTGTTTACTCGCTTATGACGCCGCGATAGCGTGCGATATTGCCATCTTTGTTTCCTACGAGAAGGGTTTTGTTTTCGGGGTCAGTAGTCATGTAGAGACTGTCCTTTGGAGCATCTTTTAGGGTGTAGGTGTGAGTGAGTTTACGGTCTGTATTCCATACAGAGAGTGTGTTATTGGCCCCAAGAGCATAGATAAAAGGAAAGTCGCTATCAGTAGTAAGGGCTTGAATAGCGATAGGAGCTTTAGGATCTTGGAAGACAAAGTCTCCATTGGTTTTTCCTTGTACAAAAGAAAGAAGGTGTTCACGAGAGGGGGCAAGGGCTACGGTCTCGTTGATAGCCAAAAAAGCAGTGTCAGTGAGTTCAAATGATTCTTTCATCCAATTGGTGGCAGCGGTAAAGCCAGCCTCGGTACGTGGGTAGCGATAGAGCTGATTGTTGCCACGGTCGAGAACGTAGAGATAGGTGAGGTAGGTACCGATAGCCGTGACACGTGTATTCGGGGGAAGGGTGAGGGTGTTTGGAGTGAAAGTTTTGGTAGAGGGACTCCAGGCGATGAGTTCATTTTGACTGGTAAGTAAAAAGAGGAGGCCAAGATCGTCCATAGGAGCGATGTAGCGGATTTCGCCTTTGATATTCGGGACAGTGACTTCCTCGTTACTCTCAATAGTGATAACGCTGGTAGCTGTAGCCCCATAGGCAGCGCTATCGAGGAGAGTGATGGCAACAATATTCTTATTGAGGGTAAAGATTTTTTCTGGAGAAAGCTGATTGGTGGATTCTGTTTTGACAACTGGAGCAGGTGCTGATACCTCTGTGTTTTGAGGAGTAGGAGCAGTTGTTTTTTCTGGCTCTGAGTCTCCAGTAAAAAAGAAGTAAAAAACACCAAAACTGATCACAAGAATACCTACAATGCCAATAAGAATAAACTTATTTTTCTGAATAATGGGAAGGAAAATCTTCTGAGCAAATGGAAAGATAAGTCTGGTAAGAGAAAGTATTTTTTCGGATGCCTCGCTAAAGGTTGAGGCTAGTTTTTCACCAGAAAAAGAAATCTTAGGGAGAGGCCTTTTTGATTTTTCAGTAGGTACTTTGTTGGTAAGTTTGGATTCTTCTTGGTAGAGGCTACGAAAACGAAGAGTAGAAGGGAGTGTGGTGGAGGATTCTTCCTTGGCATACTCATCGAGAGAGGGAGTAGCTTCTTCTACTGGAATCGAAAGGGGCGCATTGGCAGCATCAAGAGAAACACGCTTCTTTTTTTTGGCTTGAGCGGGAGTTTCAGAAGGAAGTTCTTTTGGGATGGGCTCTGGTTCTGGTGAGAGGAGTATTTCGCTAGAGGCACGAAGTTCCTCTTTGAGACGTTTTTTTTCGGCTTGCTTCTCTCGTATATCCTGACTGATTTGAGCAATCGTTTTCGTGGTTTTGCGCTTCAGGTGACTTACTTGACGAGAACCTTCCCAAAGAACAAATGAACTAAAGCGAGCAAGTTTTTTACTTTGTCGGCGGAAGGTGCGTGAAAAAAAATCTCCTAGAGTAGCACTGATATCACTAAACTGTTCAAGAAAAGCAAAGCGTGGCACGGGTGTCTCGCTGATATCTGTGCCTTGGACGTAGATATGGCCAGTTTTTTCATCTATGAACTCTTCTTTTGGTTCGGGTTCAATAACTTCAAGCGGCTCTTCTGGGAGAGTGGGTTTATCGTGAGAGACGTGTTTTTTTTCATAGGTATTACCACTCCAGGCATTGAGAACTACTTCGGGAGCAGTATCTTCTTTTTTAGGAGCTTTTTTGGACGAGATTCCTGGAGTAGTGGAGGCAAGTGGTGATCCAAATTCTATCGCCATGACAGCTGCCATGTCTATTTCATTGATAAGGGCTGTGCGAAGGAATTGGCGAAAACCTTCTTTTGTCATACGAGAAGCTTGTTTGGTCAGGTAGTCAAGAGGGAAAAGAGCTAGAAGTTCAGGTGTAATAAGGAGAAGAGTGTCATCTTCTAAGAGTCTTCCGCTAGAAACCTCTACAAATGTCTTCAGAGGATGTACCTCAGATTCACTAGATGCTAAACCGGCACTAATTTCAGAAAATTGACCTTGTCGCAAAAGAAGAAATGCACCTTCCCCAGTGACAGAGAAATGAAGGTTATTTTTTTCTACTACAGCCAGAGCTCCATGAAGCTTGCCGAGCCAAGAGACATTGCCATGTTTGACGAGCTCAGCAAGAGCTACATTGACTTTATGGAGAGCAGCTTCAAAGCTTTCAATAGGGCCACGGCGTGGATTATTGAAGTATTCTTTTTTGGCTACAGAGGCAAGAAAATTAACGATATAAGCGGCGTCTTCCGATTTCTCATCTACCTCAAAAACACCCACCAAAGAGCCGAGGTCTAGCTTGCTGACGTTTTCTCCCACAGCCTGAAAAACCTTCACAAAAGGTTCGTACGCACGTTTGTCAGCAACTAAAATTTCATGAAATGAGCGCGAGAGCTCACCCGCTACTGCTTTTTTGAGGGGAGTCTTTTTTTCTTTCATATTCTCATTGATAGTATACCATAAATTTTTAGCGAAAACCTTTAAATGGGCCATTTTAAGGAGATTCCATGGAGTCTTTTTTTTGACGGTCTCTCGCTTTTTGCCTATACTTCCTTATAAGGAGGCTTTTTTGAGGATAAATACTATATATTTCTGCTATGTCACTCGCATTATTTGATACTCTTTTCGGATCGAAAGCTCGCGCTCGTACACTACGTTTTTTTGTTTTGAATCCAGAGACTGAATTTTCTTCAGCTGATATAGCGGAGAAGACCCTCGTGTCACGTAAAGACATTGCACGCGAAATACTACGCTTAGTAAAAATGAGATTCTTGCTTGAAAAAACTCGCAAAGGCAAGAAGTTTTATATTTTGAACCAAGATTTTCCATTTAACCCAGAGCTCCACAGTCTTGTTTCTAAGTTGAATGTAGAAGCACAGTCACAAATTTTCCGTAAACTAAAGACAGTAGGCGAGGTAAAACTTATCCTGATTAGTGGGCTTTTCATCAATTACCCAAAAAGCAAAGTAGATATGATTTTGGTGGTAAATAATGAAAACCCTACCAAGCTTCGTCATGCTATCGCACATCTAGAAGCAGAAGTAGGAAAAGAGATTCGTTATTTCCTTATGAACGCCGAAGATCTTCACTACCGTCTCAATATGCTCGATCGTTTCTTCAAGGAGTTCCTCGAGGGTCCATACGAAGAAGTCGTCAACAAAATTCCTGAGCTCAAACGCTTTATCGCTGGTCTTAAGAAATAACACAAATACGCAATATTCATGGAAGCTATTCTTTACATGGTGGGAGGTATAGGTATAGCGAGCCTTTTTTTTGGGCTCTTTTTCTTTCTGAGTCAAAAACAAAAACCCGAAGATACACAGAGTGTGGTCTTTGAAGAAAAGCTTGGTAAGCTTACGCAAAGCTTCGAGGAGCGTATGGGATTTTTGGCGGTCAGTATGAATCAGCAACTCTCCTCTTTTCAGACTACTTTGGATAAGCGGTTACATGACAACAGTAATCGCCTGGATCAGCGTCTCGATGGAGCGGCTCGTTCATATGCGGATGTACAGCGTAGTCTTGAAGCTATGCGTCATTCGAGTGAAAAGATTTTGGAGGTGGGCAAGGAAGTGGCTTCACTTCAAGAGATTTTGAAGGCACCAAAGATACGTGGTGGTTTCGGAGAGCTTCTCCTCAAAGATTTGCTTCAACAAATGCTTCCTAAGCAGCACTTTGCACTCCAGTATGCTTTCAAGAGTGGCGAAGCGGTGGATGCGGTTATTTTTCTTCAGGGAGGGATTATCAGTATTGATTCTAAGTTTCCATTGGAGAACTTCAAACGTGTAGTGACAGCTACCAACACTGAGGATAAAAAAGTAGCTCGTAAGCAGTTTTATACCGATGTAAAAAAGCATGTAGACGCTATAGCCAATAAGTATATTTTGCCTGATGAAGGGACGCTTGACTTTGCGCTCATGTATATTCCAGCAGAAAATGTGTACTACGAGACTATTATCAAGGATGAAGATGAGCAAGGTCTGATGGGCTACTTCACCGACCGCAGAGTGATTCCTGTTTCCCCAAATTCATTTTATGCGTATATGCGGACGATTCTTTTTGGTTTACAGGGTATGCAGATAGAGAAGCGTGCCAAAGAAATCATGAATCAGCTCGAGCGCTTGGCTCGCGAACAAGACAAGTTTTCTCGAGAGTTTGAGGTGCTTGGTGGACATATCGGTAATGCTCGCAAGAAGTATGAAGATGCCGAAAAGTATCTTCATCGAGTAGGTGATTATCTTGATCAGGCCCGTTCAGCTGAGGTCCTTGATACACCAGAAGAAAAAGTTATTAAGGCACTGGATTAGAAAGAGTATGGTGCATACGCTCAATACAAAAGAATCTGAAGAAACTAGGGGAGTAAGCTTTCTTGAAAATGCGTTTATCAAAAATTTTTTAATCGGCAGCATTCTCCTTCTGATAGCTGGCTGGGGGATTCTTTTTTATTTTATACGACCACGAGAAACCCCTTTGATACTGCACTACAATGTGTACTTTCTGTCTCTTATACACATCTGACGCC
>JAHBAT020000023.1 GCA_018499985.2 Candidatus Moraniibacteriota bacterium | reverse complement strand
GGAAACAAGGGAGAAATTTCTCCTTTTGATGGTAATGCGAAGCTTCCGTGGAAAGTTGAATGGGCAGCGAAATTTCGTGTAATGGGTGTAGATATTGAAGGGGCTGGTAAAGATCACTCTACTCGAGGAGGGGCTCGTGATATTGCAAATCATATTGCAAGAGAGGTTTTTACTTATCAAACACCATTTGATATACCGTATGAGTTTTTTTTGGTAGGGGGTAAAAAAATGTCTTCTTCAAAGGGAGCTGGTTCAACTGCTTTTGATGTCGCAAGTCTTTTGCCAGTGCAACTTTTTCGCTTCTTATTTTTTATGAAAGATCCGAAGAAGGTTATTGATTTTATCCCAGATGGAGATACTATTCCTATTCTGTATGATTTTTATGATAAGTACGCAGAAAGCTTTTTTTCTGGCGTAACTGATGACTATGCTCGGGTGTTTCGCTTAGCGCAGATTGAATCAACAAGAGGGCTCTTGAGGGAACATTTTTTGCCACGTTTTTCATTGGTATCATTTTTGGTGCAGATGCCACATATGGATTTTGAAGGTGAGCTTACAAAACTCAAAGAGGCTGAATTAACAGAAGAAGATAAGGCCGAAGGTCTAGAACGTTCTCTTTATGCAAAAAATTGGCTTCAAGTATGTGCCCCAGACAATTATCGCTATGAATTACAGATAGAAAGACTTCCCGAAGCCACTAAAGAGTTTACTGAAATACAGAAAAAGGCCCTTGGAAAACTTTTGCAGTATATTCAGAGTAAAGAAGTATTAGACGGACAAGAGCTGCACACTGCTTTGCATGAAATACGAAAAGAGTTAGAGATTGAGCCTAAGGATTTTTTCGGTGCCTTGTATATAAGTTTTCTTGGAAAGGAGAGCGGGCCCAAGGCTGGATTTCTTTTAAGTGTTTTAGATAAGAAGTTTTTAGAGAAACGTTTATCAGAAGTTTTATAAATCGTAAAACTAAGAAGTATGACTCAATCAGAATATCAGATGGAGCAGAAGATTAAGCTTTGGAATATGGTCGCTATGGCGATATTCGGAGCTCTTGGGTATCTTGCTTTCCAATGTTTGGCTTCACGCGGTATGCTTGAACGGCATTTTTCTCTTGGAGAGTTCCTTATTCTTTCTTTGGCTATTCTCCGGATTATTCGTTTGGTAGCATATGACAATATCGCCCTGGTATTACGCGAGGCTTTCTTGGATGTGAAAACAGTAAGTTACGCCGAAGGAGGGGAGGAGTTTGTAGAACGAGTACCCTCAGAAAATTCTTTTAAGCGCACGATGGCTAAGCTCTTGAATTGTCCATGGTGTATCGGTGTTTGGATTGCCTTTTTTGTCCTCTATCTCTATTTAGCCTATCCAAGTCTGTATATTGTTTTTGTGCTTCTTGCACTAGCATCAGTAGCGAGTCTTTTTCAGGTTACGATTAATCTCATTGGTTGGAACGCAGAATACAAAAAGATACAGACTGGTCAATTAGAAAATCACAAATAGTAAGAATACACACATGCTAGATATTCAATTTATTCGAGATAATCGAGAAGTGGTAGCTAAGGCTGCAGAGGACAAGGGGATGAGCTTTGACATTGAAAAACTCTTGGCTCTAGATGAAGAACGCCGAAGTCTTCTTCAGGAAATTGAGGAGCTCAACTCTCTCAAAAATGATATCAATACCTTGATTCAAGAATCCAAGTCAGACGGGGAGCGTAGTGAGGTAATTGCCAAGGGCAAAGAAATCAAACAAAAAATTGATGAGCGCGAGCCTCTCTACCTAGCGGTCAAAAGCCAATGGGATGCTCTTATGGTAGAAGTGCCAAATATCATTTCTCCTGATACCCCAATAGGTAAAAGTGATGATGAAAATGTAGAAGTGGCCAATACGGGTGAGCTTCCGCAGTTTAGTTTTGTACCACGTACGCATATAGAGCTTGGAGAAATGCTCGATATCATGGATTTAGAGCAGGGAGCAAAGGTTTCTGGTTATCGTGGATATTACCTCAAGAATGAAGGGGCTCTTTTGGCGCTGGCTATTGTGTCTTACGCTACCGCTAAATTGGTGCAAAGTGGCTATACCCCAATGATTCCTCCGACCCTCGTAAAAGGATTTCCACTGTTTGGTTCAGGCTATTTCAAGGGTCAAGAATACAATCCAGAGATTGATGAGGTCTACCAAGTGGCCAATCATGACTTAGGTGAAGCTGAGAAAAAGGAGCCAAAGTTTCTCGTAGGTACAGCAGAACCGTCGCTCTTGGCTTACTATGCTGGAAAGACCCTAGAAGAAACAGAATTGCCGGTGCGCTTGGTGGGCGCGAGTCAGTGTTATCGTAGTGAGATCGGCTCATACGGTAAGGATACCAAGGGCATGTATCGTGTACATGAATTTCAGAAAGTAGAGCAGGTAGTGATTACCCGAGCAGATTTTGATGAAGCCAATGCTCTCCAAGAAGAAATGGTAGGTCTTTCTGAAGCTATGCACCAAGAGCTTGGATTGCCATATCGTAAGCTTCAGATATGTAGTGGTGATATGAGCGCTGGTAAGTACCGCGCCTTTGATCTTGAGGCTTGGATGCCAGGGCTCAATCGTTATGGAGAAACCGGTTCGGCAAGTAACTTCCTTGATTGGCAGTCACGTCGACTCCAGATTAAGTACAAGGATACTGCAACTGGTGAGCGCAAGTACGTGTATATGCTCAACAACACAGCTTTGCCAGTACCTCGTATCTTGATAGCCATTCTTGAAAATTATCAGCAAGAAGATGGAAGCGTGGTGATCCCTGAGGTTTTGCGTCCGTATATTGGACGAGATGTGATTCCTGTTCGCAAATAGGTTGACTAGACTAGATATACTCTGTACAATATCTGGTGTTACTTGTTTTTCCTTTCAGGAAAGCCAAGTTTTGGGTACATAGCTCAGTCGGTAGAGCAGCGGCCTTTTAAGCCGACGGTCGTAGGTTCGATCCCTACTGTACCCACTAAGAAAATACCTTGTCTTTTCGGCAGGGTATTTTTTATTGACTTTTTGCGACTTTCTCGCTTTACTTGTTGCAAGCACTTTGAAAATCTTAAGGAGATGAGACATGACACGCTTTAGTTCGTATAGCTTCGGCGAAGCCCGGACTGGTATTGGTCAACTGGTACATTTTTCGCTTCCCAGCAAAAACAGGGAGCGCAGTGCCCGTATTATCAAGGCCGTTCTTCGGCGGCTCGTCCGCCACATAGACATCTATGCCACCAAGCCAGTCACAAATGTGACCCATGGCGGCTATGGACGTTACACTCGTTACAATATGACCCAGCATCAGTATGCCGGAAGTCGTGGTGGTTATATTGAAATCCTTGAAATACAGGATGCTCCAGATGACCGCTGGCCGTTCGTGATATATGAGTACCGACCAGAAAGAGAGTCTCATTTTAGCGAATGGGAAACTCTTGCCTTGGCTGAAAAAGCCTGGAACAAGTATATCCAAGATCCCTACAAGACAAAACTGCAAGAAATGGAAGGGTGTAAACGTCTTGTGCGGTGCGGCCCGCTTACCCCATGGTTTTATGCTGTGGGTGAGCAATCTCTGGTGGGCGACTACGCCTTCCCCGAAGGACTGCAGGATGACCCAGTGTTCGTTGTCGGGAAGCGTTTTGTGGTGACTGACTATCAGGGACAGGTGTCAATCAAAACCTGTATGGGTTGTCGCTTTTTCGACTATATGGAAGACCGTTATTCTGGTATGTGGTCTCGAGACAAGAAACGCGTTATCAAGCGTGTCGTGTACTGGGATGATGGTTCGACCTGGTCGGATCTTCCGGGTAATAAGTCCGAGCGAGAGCCAAGGCTTCTCCGGGATGATGAGCTCTGGGTTACGGAGGCTTGGGAACAATTTCAGGCGATGCTGTCTGGGGAAGTGACTGAGTTCTCGATCCCTTTTATCGGTGGACGAAAGTTCACGGGTAAAATATCTTCGGATAAGACGACGGCACATCAGGCCGAAGGCGAGTATCTGGCGACAGTGACTGTCAGTGGTCGTAGCGAGCCTCTGGCAGGTAGCTTCAGTTTTACGCCTACGCTTGAGATTCCTGATGCAGTCACTTATATACAAAAAGGACTGAAGCTCAAACCTGGGGAAAGAATTGAAAGAATTGAAATCAAAGATTGCCAGCCTCCCAACTTACCGAAGGGTCAGAAAAAGAGGCGGTGGAGTGGCGTTTTCTTCAGGGGACCATAGGTCCTCTGGGGAGTAGTCTCCGAAAAAAATTGAGTGGCTGCGGCAGGGACAAAATCCTTGGCCGCAGCTTTTTTTATTCCTTTATTCGGGTTATAATGAGGAAAAATATATCCTATGATACAAAAAACGTTACTTCTCGGAGGCATTCTTTTTTTCTTAACCGGTTGCAGTATTTCATTGCCCGGGACAAGCGCTACCAATAGTGGTGCTACAGGTAGTATTTATAAATCCGTCGATGCCGGAGAGACTTTTGTACCGAAAGTAAAGATTGATGACAAGAAGTCTATTTCCTCAGCAGATGTACTTTCGGTTGCTATTCATCCGACCAATAGCCAGGTCATATATATTGGTACTGAGAAGACTGGCATGTTCCGTACAGTCAATAGTGGTGAAACCTGGGAACAAATTACTTTTCCACCGACAAAAATATATGGACTTGCTATTGATGTCACCAATGGAGATAAGATTTTTGCAACGGGTATTTATGAAAATACTGGTAAGATATACCGTTCGGTAGATGCCGGAGCAAACTGGAAGGAGATGTACACTGAGCCAGGACAAGGGACTGTAGTGACAGCGCTCACTCTTGATAATGCCAATCCAAGTATCGTATACGCCGCCACGAGTGCTGGAGTAGTCATCCGCAGTATGGATGGTGGTGATACTTGGAGGAATGTAGTGACTGCCAAGGGTCCAGTCACAGAAATTTTTGTTAATGATAAAGCTATTCTTTTGACTATTTTCAATCAGGGTACCCAAGTGTCTTTTGATCAGGGGGTGACTTTTGATGACAACACCAAAGAGAGCGTAGGGACACAAGTCCAAAACGTCGTAGGCGCAGATGAGGTAAAAGTGGTGCTACCATCCAATATCTACACCATTGCCAGAGATCCTCGTCAAGCCAATATCTACTATGCTGGAGCTGGTAACGGGCTTTTCCGCACCGCTGATTATGGTAAGACCTGGCAAGAAATAGATATTATTGAAAGTTCCAAGAAGTTTCCTATTAGAGCTATAGCTGTTAATCCGCTAAGCTCCAATGAGATAGTCTACGCTTCTGGAGGGGCTTTTTATAAGTCTATCGATGGTGGAGTGAAGTGGTCTACAGCAGAGCTCAAGATTGGCCGCGGGGTCAGTAAGATATTTTATGACCCAGCCAATCCAAGCACGCTATTCTTCACGCTCCGTAAGTTTTAGCGTATACTTAGGATTATAACCGCTTGAAAATAATAGGGATTGTGTTCCAGAGCACAAGCTCTGAACTCAATACCTTCTGCGGCAAGCCGCAAGGTATTTACCCTCCTGTTATCTTTCTTTGTTCGGAAATAAAAAATTATTTTCATTTCACTCACTTCAGACGATAATAAAGATATTTATGATAAAAGAATTGCTACAAGATAATCAGGATTCATTTGAAGGAGCGCTCGACCATTTCAATCTCGAGGCCTCAAAAATTCGTACAGGACGTGCTAATCCGGCTTTGGTAGAGAATATCTCAGTGGATTATTATGGTACACGCACACCTCTTTCTCAGGTGGCGGCTATTAGTATCCCGGAAGCTCGTCAACTGCTTATCCAGCCATGGGACAAAGGTACGCTTTCTTTGATTGAAGCAGCTATCCGAGAGTCAGACTTGGGCCTCAATCCGGGTAATGATGGTAATGGTATTCGTATTATTCTTCCAGCTTTGACCGAGGAAACACGTAAGACGCTCGTAAAAAACCTCAACAACCGTGCCGAAGAGGCTCGTATTGCTATTCGTGCTGTGCGAGAAGATATCTGGAAAGCTATTCAGGAAGCTGAAAAAAGAGGTGAAATCACTGAGGATGATAAGTTCTCTGGTAAGGATGAACTACAAAAGGTAGTAGATGAATATAATCAAAAGCTTGAAGTCCTTCGTAAAAAGAAAGAAGAAGATATCCTAACCGTTTAGTCTTTATTTGTTGATTACAAAAGCATGCTCAGTATTCTTATATTTATTGTTGTTCTCGGGGTGCTGGTTTTCGTACATGAGTTGGGACACTTTTTGACCGCTAAGTTTCATGGTATCCACTCAGATGAATTTGGCTTCGGTTTTCCTCCTCGCTTAGCTGGAGTTTATAAGGATGAAGAATCTGGGAAATACCGGATAGTATGGGGAAGTCGTGAGGTAGCGACCAAAAATACGATATATTCACTAAACTGGATTCCTCTTGGAGGTTTCGTCAAAATCAAGGGTGAAGACGGAATTGATATTACCGAAGAAAAAGATAGCTTGGCAGAAAAAAGCGCTTGGGTACGTATCCAGGTGACCGTGGCGGGTGTAGTGATGAACCTTATCATGGCCTGGGTACTCATTGCTATTGTACTCATGATTGGATTGCCTCAGCCAATCGAAGACAGTGAGGCAGGTCAGTATGCTGATGCTCGAGTACAAATCATGGCAGTGGCTCCAAATACCCCAGCAGCTACTATGGGTATTCAGCCAGGTGATGTCATCAAGAAGATAGATGGAACAGAAATTACCTCCGTAGAGCAAGTGGGTTCATACATCAAAGGGCATAAAGGACAGGACATTGCCTTTGAAGTTAATCGCTTTGGTAAGGATTTGACTTTGCATGGTACGCCACGCACAGAGGTGAAAGAGGGTGAGGGTGCGCTTGGTATTTCTTATTCTTTGACCGCTACAGTACAGCATGGGTTTTTCCAGGCTATCGGTAAAGGCTTTGTGACAACATGGACAATCACCTTTGCTATCCTAGGTGCTTTTGGGGATATGATTGCATCGCTTTTTGGTGGCACATCAAGCACGGCAGGGGATCTGACTGGTCCAGTAGGTATAGTCTATCTTACAAAGCAGATGAGTGATCTTGGTCTAGCGTACCTCCTTCAGTTTGCTGCTTTGCTTTCTATCAATCTTGCTATTATCAATATTCTTCCTATTCCAGCTTTGGACGGAGGAAGGATCCTCTTTATCTTGATTGAAAAAATCAAAGGTCGTCCTATGAATCAGCGTATAGAAAACATGATTCACCAGATTGGCTTTACCCTTTTACTCCTCCTTATGCTTTTTGTCACCATCAAAGACCTTCATACCTTCAAGATTTTTGAGAAAATTGGTGGTTTGTTTACATAGGGAGAGACCAGTACTAAATAAGCCAAAAATCCCCTCATAAAGGGGATTTTTCTTTATCCAAAGGGTACCATTGACAATTTGCTCAAAATTTGTTATTATCTAATGTTATCTTTTGTAATTATCTAAGGAGGATACTATGAGCTATATAGACATTAAGAGTTTATTTAAAGCGAAGTTCTGGACGATGTTTCTTTTCGGTTTGCTTACTGGAACGATTGCATTCTTTATTACTATCGCAGTATTGCCTTATTATCGATCGTCATCAGACTTTCTCGTAGTGCAGACTAATCAGACAAACCAGGATTTCTACACTCAGTTCAAGTCATCAGAATATCTCGGTAAAGTATTGGGCGAAGCCATCTACAGTGAAAGCTTTATCAATGCGGTCATCGGTACTGGTAAAATCAGTGGAGAGAGTCTCCCGTTTGATAAAAAGTCTCGACTCGAGCAGTGGCAAAAAACAGTCCATGTAGAAAAGAATCTTGAACTCGGAGTCATTCATGTAGCAGTGAGCGGTAATGATCAAAGAGAAATCACCAAAATCTCAGAGGGTATCTCAGATGTGCTCATCAATCAAAATACTCTCTTCCGTGGAGGCAATCCGGACAGTGTCCAAATTCGTGTGCTCTCAGGTCCAATCATCGAAAAGACTCCTACACTTGAGACTCTCGCAAAAATTCTTCTCTCAAGTTTTGTAGCAGGATTTCTCATGAGTCTTCTCTATTTCTTTGGAAAATCAGAAAAAAAGAATTTGCTTCTTTTTGAAGACTAAGCAAATCCTCTAACTTTCTTGTCTTCTCTCTGAGTTTCTCGGAGAGAAGCAAGAGAGCTGGAAACAGTTCTCGCCAAACGTAACTTCACAACTACATATTCCAACAATCTCAAATTCACAGGAGATCGATCATGAAGCGTTTCATTCCTTTGATGGCCTTGATGGTCATCTCTCTCTCCGCCTCGCCGGCTTTGGCTGGTGAGAGGAAGCCTCCCGAGCCAGCCCAGCTGGAACTCTGTGGAGCTCAGACGATCGCTGCACCTTGGTGTGGCGAGTCCCTGGAAGTCGATACTCGGCAAATCCAGGGGATGCAGATCGTGTCCATCGTGCTTGCGCCCAGTGTGCAGGCCGAATGGATTCGTCTCCACCGTGATCGTCGCGGTATCGGTTTTACCACCGTCAATGCTGAGGGCCAAACGGTTCCGAGTGGTCGGGGAGTCATCTCCGCCGTTTCTCGGGTCGTCCTCATCCAGGATGGTGATCCGGAGCCCTGGCTTTTCCAAGCTGTGGTGTCTCCGGATGCGAGCGTGATGATGCTGCTCCTCCCGAGCGAAGGCAACTTCGTCGGCGCAAGGGCATTTGTCATCTCATCGGATGGGCGTCATGCCCTTTCGATGAACGGTGAGATCATTCGGTTGGGTGGACGTCATCGCACTGATGGCAACCTCTCGATCGACTGGTCGCGTTTGTCGGAGTCTCGTATTCCGGCGACCACGCTGATTCGAAGGGGAGATGGCACAGGTGCCGTCGAACTGCTTGAAGCAACGTTCACTGATCACTCGCTCGTCAATGATCGTGATGGCACAGTCCGGGTTTACTCGGGACTGGCCGGCACGTTCACGCCGATCACCGAAGGTGGTACCACGACCGTCGAACACACCAGCTGCCAAACAGCTGGCGATCGACTGGTCACGCGGGGCAATCTGCGGATTGACCCGGCCACGACCGTCATGACCGGAGGTATCAGTCTGATTCCTCAGGCGTTCCAGAACCTCTTGGTTGTCCTCGGAAGCGGATGCCGGTAAGGAGATGGACGATGACAGCACAGAACCAAACGACACCCGTCGGGCGGTTCCGTGTGTGCCGTCCGATTCCAACACTGGCCGAAGGAGGGCCAAAACTATGAATCGATTCAATCGTAGGCTCTTCGGAGCCATGGTGCTGCTGGGGGCAACCCTGGCAGTGCCGACCGCGGCGCATGCCACTCGCGGTCCCGACGGGTATTATCAGTGGTCTCGGGTGGGTGCGTCCGCAATGACGCGTTTCCAGAACGGGACTGCTGAACCCATCATGGAGGCTCGTTCGCGAGCTCTCCATAAAATGGGTCTCAATGCCTATGAAACGCAGTACGCGCTTGACGCGATGCGGAACGGGAACTACGAGCAGGGCGTAATCACGAGGGGCACTCGTTTCAAGACGATGTCCTATGCCACCCCCAACGAGGTGTCTGTGATTCAGAACGTCGAGCTTACCGCTGATGGCGAGTATATCGTTTATCGTGTGCGTATTCCGGCTGGTCCGGCACGTCGTGCGATGACGATTACTTTCGTCAAGGATTGCTCGAACG
>JAHBAT020000011.1 GCA_018499985.2 Candidatus Moraniibacteriota bacterium | reverse complement strand
AGATGTGTATAAGAGACAGGGGTAGCGAAGAACTCCTTGATTTGCATCGAGCATTGGAGTCTGCCTTTACTAACAAGACTCATGACGCACGTTCATTTCGTCCACACGTAGTCTTGGCTAAACTAAAAAAAGCAAAATGGCTAGCACTAAGTCCAGCTCCACAAATAGAAAAGACAGTCAATCTCGGAGAATCTATAGATGAAGTCGTCTTGTATGAAAGTCTGAGTATTGACGGTAAGCGTACGTATGAGCCTATCGATACTTTTCCTCTCAATTAAGAAAAATTGAAAAACCGCATCGAGACATTGCTCGAGGCGGTTTTTTCAAAGCTGAGGATCAGCTTTAGAGGGATTGCTCCTTTGATTTCATGCGCCAGAGGAGAAGGGTGCAAAGAGGAGTTGCGACCACAAACATCCACCAGAGATCCTTGGCAGCTTCTGGATCGATGAGGAAAAAGATGTTCCACATGACCGAAGCCATCAAAAGAGTAATGGCCGCGGCAAAGCGAAGGTGAAGACGCTTGTAGACAGGACTGTGGGTAATTTCCCATTCCGAGAACTGTTGGAAGTAGCGACGCGCAGAAGGAGTTGCTTGAGATGCTTGCATGAGAAAACCCTCTCTGTATTTAGGAACTGATAGCTGATATACTAGGGAGAAAGTCCTCCTATGTCAATAAAAATTCTCGAAATCCCTTTTGTTAATATCAAAAGCCCAGAAATTCTCTCTCGTGTGGAAGAGGCTTTTTCTTTGCGACAAAACATACGTATTGCCACGGTCAATCCAGAGTTTTTACTTGAAGCAACAGGAAATAGCGCTTTTCAAAGGAGTCTCTTGGGAGCTGATATTCGCACGGTAGATGGAGTGGGCATTAGAATTATCGCGTGGCTTTTTGGGACTAACTTAAGTCGCGTCACTGGTGCGGATCTTCTTCTTGAACTCCTTCGATTTGCAGAGAGTCAGGATATACCCCTTACTATTTATAACCAACAACGAAGCCTGAGTGCAGAGGATGATATACGCGATGCCCTGGGTAGGCTCTATCCAAAACTAAAGATTTGTTACAACAAAGAGCTTCCGGAGTATTCCCTTGTGATATGCTCCTATGGCGCACCAGAGCAAGAGCTTTTCTTGGATATACTGAGCGCTCACGGCATCAAGATGGGTGTAGGGGGTGCGCTAGACTATCTTACAGGGCGTAAAAAGCGAGCGCCTCGGGTATTTCGTTTGTTTGGTTTAGAGTGGCTCTGGCGACTTATTTTGCAACCAAGACGTATAAAGAGGATTTTTCGAGCCGTCATTGTTTTTCCACTAAGAGCAATCTTAGATATACTAAAATCAAGCAAAGAATCTTATGGAAGGTAAATTTGAGGCACCGAAAGCTGTGCCTATCCGCAAGCGAAGAGAGGCTTTGGACAAGGCTCCTGCGGAAGCTGTACGGACAGAAGAGTTTCCAAAAGAAAAACATGCTGTTAAGCATGAAGCGTACGCCATTGCTTCTTTTTTGATTGAGCGCTACCACCAAAAAACAAAAGAAGTTCTTCAGGATGAATCTCTGGAAATACTCACGTCTCTCAAGGGTGCATTTGTCATTAATGAAGAAGTAGCTCGGGCGTTAGTACTTGATGAACATGGTCAAGTGACTTTTGATAGAGAGGTTCTTTGGGGGATAGATGATGATACTTTGGAAAAAGTCCTTATGAGTGAAATGGTTTTTCCAAAGATATATATGAGGGCTTTTGATAGAGCCTTCGTGCAGAAAAGAAACGAATTTGATGAAAAAGAAAAAGCAATTTATCAGAGATTAGGTGATTTGTTTCATAAATCTCAGGCTCGGATAGTGGTGCGAGAAAATAGTGTACGAGCACAAAGTGTAGAGGGTTTTATCAGTGCGGGCGTAGCGACTGCCGCAACTGAATCTTGGAATATCCTCCTGGCTCTTACGAGAAAGTATAATCAAGAATTTCATACACCACTGACAGATGAAGTGCTCGATGCGCTCACATCAGATATCAAAAAAATTCTCAATCAGACAGCCTCACTACATATTGCTGACTTCACGTATCTACGAGACCTTTCTGTAGAATCTTTACAGTTAAATCTGAATCAAGTAGCGTGGGATAAAATACTGGTTTTTACAGAGGAAGGCTCAGGGTTACGAGTGTCTATCCGCGATGAGTACAAACACCTCGACGAACAAGAGCGTGAACGAAGAGAGTGTACAGTGGGTTGCCCTGGAAGGGATGCTATTGTGACCAATGATGAAGGTAAGAAGGTGAATGTCGTAGGAGATGTCTTTGACTTTCACAAGGAGCTTGCTAAGCGTGTAGTGTTACCGAATCAAGGGGTGCTTCTGTAGAGAGGAGGATAGAATAGAACCTATTTTTTACTGTTTTGTCAATGATGACCAAATAGATCAAAGGTGCCATAATAAAGCCATTCAATAATATTTTTTTATGTCTGATATCAAATCCACCGATACAACAAATCTGAATCAGTCGGGCAAGCCCCGGGTTCGTTTTGCACCATCACCAACCGGCTATCTCCATGTAGGTAGTCTTCGTACAGCTTTATACAACTATCTTTTTGCTAAAAAGCATGGCGGTACGTATGTACTTCGTATTGAAGACACGGATCAGTCGCGTCTTGTAGAAGATGCTATGGAGCGTCTCGTACGTTCTTTGGCTCATATGGGAGTGAATGCTGACGAAGGAGTACTCCTGGATGGAGAGTTGGTTGTAGAGAAGGGCGAATACGGACCATACCAGCAATCGCACCGTCTTAGTATCTATCGTCAGTATGTAGATGAATTGGTGGCTCAAGGTAAGGCGTATCCTTGTTTTTGTACTGCCGAGCGTCTCGATACTATGCGTAAGGAAATGACTGCCAATAAACAAGCGCCAAAATACGATAAACACTGTGCTAATCTTGCCGAGGAGGATGTAAAAGCTCTTCTTGATGCAGAGGCACCGCATGTCATACGTTTCAATGTTACTCCGGGAGAGGATATTGTTTTTACCGATCTTGTACGTGGTGAGGTAAAGATTAATACGAAGGAAGTGGACGACCAGGTGCTCTTGAAATCTGATGGTTTTCCTACGTATCACCTAGCAGTAGTTGTGGATGATCACCTTATGGGTATCACACATATTCTTCGTTCAGAAGAGTGGTTACCGAGTACTCCCAAGCATATTCTCTTGTACAAGGCTTTTGGTTGGAAGATGCCAGAGATTGGACATGTTTCTGTCATCCTTGGTCCCGATGGTAAGAAAAAGCTTTCTAAGCGTGATGGCGGTGCATCGGTAGATGAGTTTTTGGAGAAGGGTTACCTCGAGGAAGTGTTGATAAACTTTTTGGTACTTCTTGGCTGGAATCCAGGTGGAGGAAGTACACAGGAGATTTTTAGTTTGTCAGAACTAGAAAGTATTTTTGATTTGAAGGGCCTTCATAAGGCGGGTGCAGTTTTTGACCACAAAAAGCTTGATTGGATGAATAGCGCATACATCAAGGCTATGCCACTCGATGAGCTCTATAACCGTATTGAAAAGGGGGGATGGTTTGCTAAAGATTTGGTACAATTTGCGCCGACTGATATGCAGACAAAAGAGTATCTCCTGAAAGTCCTTGCTGTTGAACAAGAGAGATTGGTGCGTCTTGATATGTTTGGCGAAGAAAACCCATTCTTTTTCCAGTTAGAGCTTTCTTATGACAAAGGTATTCTTGCCTGGAAACAAAACACTGAAGAAATGACTCGCGAAGCTTTGGAAAAAGCTTTTGCTATCATTGAGAAATTTACCGATGCTGAATGGGTGGATAAAGCATACATTGAGTCCGTGCTCCTTGAGGCTGCAGGGGACAAGAAGGGAGATTTTCTCTGGCCACTTCGTGTAGCCCTTACTGGTGCCGAGCGTTCACCGTCTCCATTCGAAGTCCTTTATGTACTTGGCAAAGACCATTCTCTAGAGCGTATCGTACGAGCTCTGGCGATGCTTCGTTAAGACTCCAAGAGTAAGGCTTTTTGTGGTATAATTGATGGGCTATGAAAAACAAAAAAGCCTTTTTACCAGTATTTTTTTCTTTAACGCTCTTTCTGGGGATGGCAGCGTATGCCGTGCCGTTTGTTTGGGGCGAAGATAGCGTCTCTCAACTGAGTGATGATGCCAAGAAGCGTGCAGATGAGTTGCAGGCTCTTGATGACAAGCTACGGGCGCAGATTAAGGCGTACCAGAGTATTATTGATCTCAAAAATCGCCAAGGTGCCACTCTTGATGATCAGATTAAGTCCCTAGAAGCTCAGGCTCAAAAAATAGAGCTTGAAATTAACCAAAACAAACAAAAAGCGGAAGCTTTGAAGGATGATATCAGTACCCTTGACCAGCGTGTCCAAGAAAAGACATCCTTAGTAGAGCAACAGAAGAAAATTCTTTCTGAATTGATGCGGGATTATCAGTCTCAGTACTCAAGTGATATTTCGCCCTTTCTCATGACTGCTGAGGAAAGTACTTCTTACTTCAACCAAAACTCATGGAACAATGATATTGGTGAGCGTATTAGCGAGCTTTTGAGTTCTATCAAAGATTTACGTGAAGGTTTGGTAGATGAACAGTCTGCTTTGGAGAATAAGAAAAAGCAAGCAGAGGCTCTGCAGTCACAACTTTCAGAGCGTAGTGATTATCTTGAATCTACCAAAAACAACAAAGCCAACTTGCTCAATAAAACCGTAGCTGAAGTTGATAAGTATGACGACTTAGTGGATGATCTTCAGAAACAGCGCGATGATATTGAAAACGAAATTGGTGATATTGAAGCAGGTAAAATAGATACTCTTGAAGACCTCCCAAGTTATAAGAAGGGTCTCCTTGATTATCCGGTAAAGAATCCTCGTTTGAGTCAGGGGTACGGTAAGACAGGTTTTTCCAAAAAAGCCTATGCTTCTGGTAAACACAATGGACTCGACTTTGCCGATAAGACTGGCACGACTATCATGGCAGCTGCCAAGGGTAGGGTAGTGGGCACTGGTGATCTTGGTCGTTATGCGTATGGACGCTGGGTAGCTATTGATCATGGCAATGGTATTGTGACACTCTACGGTCACTTGAGTCGTATTAGTGTTAGTCGGGGAGCAAGTGTCAGCCAGGGGCAAAAGATTGGAGAAATGGGAAGTACGGGATACTCCACCGGTACGCATGTACACTTTACGGTTTTCTCGGCTACTTCATATGAACTCGTAGCCTCAACGAAAGTGAAGGGGCTTCGTATTCCAGTAGGTGCTACGGTCAATCCGAACGTCTATCTTCCATAAAAAACAAAAGCTTCCCATGAGGGGAGTTTTTTCTATCCAAAATCTATAGGGTATAATAAAAAAGTAGGCAGAGATATTTTTGCCATTTCTTAATTTTTTATACCGTGTAGCTATGTCGTATTTGTTTACGTCGGAGTCAGTAAGTGAGGGTCATCCAGATAAAGTAGCCGATCAGATCAGCGATGCCTTGATAGATAACTTTTTGGCTTTTGATTCAGAAAGTAAAGTTGCCTGTGAAACCCTCGTGACTACTGGTCAGGTGGTACTTGCGGGAGAAGTAAAAAGTAAAGCCTATCTCGATGTGCAGACTATCGCCCGTGAGGTGATTGCTCGTATAGGATACACCAAGAGCGAGTATATGTTTGAGGCCAATAGCTGTGGTGTGCTCTCAGCAATTCATGAACAGTCAGCAGATATCAATCAGGGAGTAGATAAAAAGAAAAAAGAAGAGCAGGGAGCAGGGGATCAGGGCATGATGTTTGGCTATGCTACCAATGAAACCCCGAGCTATATGCCACTAGCTCTTGATTTGGCGCATAAGATTCTTATTGAGCTGGCTGCTCTCAGGAGAGAAAATACGAAAATTAAGTACCTTCGTCCAGACGCCAAAAGTCAGGTAACGCTCGAGTATGATGACAATAATCAGCCAGTACGTATCGATACTATTGTAGTTTCTACTCAGCACGATGATTTTGATAGTGACAAGAAGATGCTCGCGAAGATCAAAGAAGATATCATCAATATCCTTATCCCGCGTGTGAAAGCTAAGTATCCAAAGCATAAGCATCTCTTTGAAAGTAAGATTACGTATCACATCAACCCCACGGGTAAGTTTGTGATTGGTGGCCCACATGGAGATACTGGACTAACAGGGCGTAAAATTATCGTTGATACCTATGGTGGTAAGGGTGCTCATGGTGGGGGCGCTTTTAGTGGTAAGGATCCAAGTAAAGTAGATCGTAGTGCCGCCTATGCTGCTCGTCATATTGCCAAGAACTTAGTAGCTTCAGGACTTTGTGATGAAGCCCTTGTCCAAGTGAGCTATGCTATTGGAGTAGCTAAGCCTACTTCTATCAATGTGAATACGTATGGTACTGCCAAAGTAGCTTTGACTGATGGTCAGATAGCTGCGCAGATTATGAAGATGTCTTGCTTTGATATGCGACCATACAGTATCGAGACTCGGCTCAAGCTTCGTAATCCTATCTATAGTGAGACGGCTGCTTATGGTCATATGGGACGAGAGAGTAAGATAGTAGAAAAGAAATTCGTTTCTCCAGAAGGTCAGGTGGTCAAGAAAAAAGTAGAGCTGTTTACCTGGGAAAAGCTCGATCAGGTCAAAGAAGTCAAAAAAGCCTTTGGATTGAAATAGTGCACAAAGCTCCCCACAAGGGGAGTTTTTTGTTGACAAATAGCCCTCACTAGGCTATTTTTGTTTGTTGTTTAACAATCAAAGAAAGAAGGAGTAACTACCATGACCTTTACGCTTATCACCGCTGGCGGCACTATCGACAAGGTCTATGGCACCGGCCTTGGTGTCCATGACCTCCACGTTGGAGAGCCTGTGGCACCGGAGATTCTTCGGAAAATGTTTGGCGTGTTTCGCTTCAGTCATCGTGAAGCGCTCCGCAAAGACAGTCTCGAGATGACTGAAGCAGATCGGCGACTCATCTGCGAGATGGCTTTTTGGGATCACGATGAGGAACAGCGAATCCTCATCACTCACGGTACTGATACCATGATAGAGACAGCTAAGGCTCTCGCCCAAGACAAGGCTCTCTCAGAGAAACGTATCGTGTTCATAGGAGCTTCTCAGCCGGCCTGTATGCGTGATTCGGACGCACCTGCTCGCATAGGCTTTGGGCTGGGGGTTCTTCTGACTTCTAGGAAGCCTGGTGTGATTATTGCTATGGATGGTATTCATACCGATCCTGACTACTGTCAGAAGAACGAAGACGGAATTTTCCGTTCGTACAGCTAGATCCTTGTCCAAATAACCACCGATACACCCCGGGATTAAATAGGGTGCTTTTTTGTGCCTAAAAATATGAGGAATGTCTGATATAATGAGTATATGAATATAGTGACGCTCAATACCTGGGGAGGGCGGGCAGGCAAAGAAAAATTACTCGATTTTTTTCAGCAATACAGAGATACTGTAGATGTTTTTTGTCTGCAAGAGATGTGGAATGGGGGACATGAGGTGAAAGGTGCATTGGCGGGCGGGGTGGTGCTTCAAGATATTTACCCAGAGTTGCTTTCAGAAATTGAGAAAAAGCTTTCAGATCATGAGCTCAATTTTCAGCCCCAGTTTCGTGATTATTTTGGTCTGGCTTTATTTGTAAGGAAAGGTTTGAGGGTATCAGATTATGGAGGAATGTTTGTGCACAAAGAAGAGGGTTACGAAGAAGCTCGTGATATAGGTAAGCATGCTCGTAAAATTCAGTATGTCAGAATAGGGGAGCAAGATAATCCCCTAACAGTGATTAATTTTCATGGTCTGTGGAATGGTGAGGGTAAAGGGGACTCCGAAGATCGTATCTTACAATCACAAAACATTGTTGATTTCTTGAAAGAGCAAAAAGGTGAAATTATTTTCTGTGGAGATTTTAATTTGAAGCCAGACACCAAGAGTCTTCAGATGTTTGAAGATTTTGGGTTGAGAAATTTGATTACGGAATATGGCATTACCTCTACACGCACCTCTCTCTATACGAAGCCAGAAAGATTTGCAAGTTATGTGTTTGTTTCTCAGGGTCTCCAAGTAGCTGACTTCAAAGTTTTGTCAGAAGAGGTTTCTGATCATGCGCCCCTCTGGCTAGAAATACAAGATAAAATTAAATAGATTTTTTATATGAAACACCTTATTCGTACTCGTTTTGGACAAGATATCATAGCAGAGGTTCAGCTACCAGCAAGGCAGACTGGCAAGGTAGCTATTTTGGCAAGTGGCTTGCCATCGGCACCGCCAAAACGAACAGTGTTTGAGTTTCTTTCGAAGAAGGGTTATGTAGTGATTGCTTTTCGTTATCGCGGGACCTGGGAAAGTGGGGGGTACTTCTTGGAAGAATCGCCTGCCAAAGATGTAGAAATTATTGTCAAACAATTAGAAGTCAAGAAGGGGATTGTCGATATCTATAATCAAACTACCCTGCCGGTAAAAGTAAAAGAGATTCATCTCTTTGGAAATTCATTCGGTGGTCCAGCTGTACTTCTGAATTCTCATCTCAAAAAAGTCACTAAAATTATTACCCTTTCACCAGTTATTGACTGGACCGTAGAAAGTGAATCAGAGCCATTTGAATTTTTTGTACGGTTTACGGAGGAAGCTTTTGGATCGGCGTATCGTCTCAAGAAAAACAATGCCTGGAAAAAGCTTCTCGACTCACCGCTTTATGATCCAGCTCAAAATATCAGAACTATCGATGGCAAGAAAGTATTTATTATGGGGACTGATGATGACACGGTTACTCCGAGTACCTTGATACCAGCATTTGCACACAATACAGGCGCAGTTTACTATATCAAGCCCAAGGGCGGGCATCTAGGTATGACCAATCTCACACAGCTTTTTTATTGGCGTAAAATTGAGAAATTTCTTGAGAAAAAATAAGTCTTGATTGACCAGGGTATAGGTCAGCTGGTATAGTGCAGGAGCCATAGGATACATCCTTAGAGGAGGAAAGAATTTATGTCGGAAGAAACACAAACTCCTGAGTCACTACGGGCTCTCGGAGAGACTATCGCATCGCTTTCGCCGGCTTTGCAGAGTGCGTTTTTGACAGGCTTCATAGCTGGACATGATCGCCTGGCCAACGAAACCCACAGAGCAGCGCGAGGCAAGGAAGATCCTCGGCCGCGCCTTCATGATAAGATCGCAAGATCGTTTAGTGATCTGCGAGATAGTCTTTTGAGGCAGTTCCCTTCCTAGACAACGTCGATAGGGGGGGTAATATCTCAAAAAAAGAGAACTCTCGTGAATGGGTATTATCCCTTTGCGAGAGTTTTTGTTTAGAGATGAAAATAAAAAGAGGTACGACATGTAGATTGGTAAAAACATACAACGTCATGTGGATAAAAGATATCCACAGGCACTCTTTCTTATATAGTGAACTAAGTTAAGTATAAAGCAAAGAGCGTCACCCTAGGTGAGTATCTAAAACGAACAGAAGTATCCCCTGTAGTGTCTAAAATTTTTCAGCTCTTGTTTTTTATCTAGCACGTCAAATAATCTTTGCCCCCTAGTATGATTATTAAATTTCTATAATTCTCTTTTCTATTTCTTTTTAATTTTTAAAAATAATCCACAAAGAATAATGAGTAGATAAAAGTGGTACGTAGGTATTACTTTTGACAATTGATTTTAAAGATACCAGAGTGCTTTCTTTATAAATAGATGAGTATATCGAAAGTAAGAGTGCGTCAGAGAACCCAAGATTGTTTTGAGGAATATAAGTGGTACGTAGGTATTACTTTTAGCTTCTCTTTTTAACCTGAGCGACTGTGAGATGCCATCCTGAAAATTAACATACGTTTTTGATCAAAATAAGTGGTACGTAGGTATTACTTTTTAGTGTCAAAATTTAGGTGTTTGAGAGTGATACGTAGGTATTACTTTTTCTGATCAATTTTGAGCAAATGGAGTGGTACGTAGGTATTACTTTTAGCTTTCGTTTTTGATGGATTTTTTGATTTCTGACTCCCCTGAAATTTTGCAAAAAAACGGGGGAGCTAGAGGAGTGTTTTTGGAGACAATAAGGTATGCGTATATATCCAAGTAACATAAAAATAAGAGAGAACAAAGAAATTAAAATGAGAACAAATAAGTCAGTAGAGGGGTATGTATATGTAGCTTTTGAGTAGCTATAGCCGTACAAGGCATTTAAAGACTTCAAAATTAACTATAAAAGTATATCGCTAATCGAGGCTTTATATAAGCCTTTCTTTTTTATATATGTCGCATAAGTTACATAATGCGACATACTTTATATTACAATAATTCAAGCGCTCTACAAAGGGTCTGGTTTTATTTTGTATGGCATATCAAATCTTTGCTGTCTCTCGAGAATGAAAGTTTAATTGTATGTAGGAATATAGAGAGTAGTTAGATCAGAGTGACATGGGAAGTTGCTTTTCTATATGAAGAAGAAAGTGCCCCTACCAAAGAGGGTGCTTGTAGGATGTTTTATATAGTTAATATAGTTAACTATATAGTTGTTATAAAACTCTAGATATGTATTATTTTATGAATAGAAAAAGGTGGTCAGGAGAAGATTCTCTCCTAACCACCTACGTATGCAAGCGCCCCTCAATCTGAGCCCACTTTTAGATCTAGGGTTTGAACCTTTCGCTGATGGGAGATGCAGGATTCAGTACCCTGAAAACGTGTTGCTCCACTTCCGCAGCTTCCTCGAGGCTGAGCTCATCATCGTCGGCCCACTCAAGTGCTTCTTCCCCTGGTTGAGAGGGACTCTTGTCAGAGGTTGGTTGTTGTCCCATGTCCGTTACTCCCTTTTGAAGACCTGTCCAAAAAATTGTTTTGTTAGTATGCTACAGAGAAAATTATTTGTCAATAGTTCTCATATGCAGCTAAAAGCTGGTACTATAGAAGTATGCGTATATCCTATTCAAGTCTTGAAGCCTACAAAAACTGTCCCTTGAAGTACAAGTTCAAGCATATTGATCGTGTCCCAGAACCGAAGTCAAAAGAAGCGCAGTTCGGTACCCTGATACATAGTGTCTTAAATTATATTTACACCCCTACTCTACTCGTACCTACTGTAGAGCAAGCCATCAACTATTTTGCGAAGGGTTGGAAGTCAGAAGTCTACGATGATGAATTTGAGGAGCGTTCTGCTTTTACGCAGGGCGTACAGATGATTCAGCAGCACTATGAGCAAAACGATATTGTTTCGGCCAATATCGTAGACCTTGAGAGTCGCTTTGCTATTGAAATAGGTAACGATGAAACTGGCAAGCATGTGGTCTCTGGTATTATCGACCGTATAGATAAGACTAAAGACGGTTATGAAATTATTGACTACAAAACAGCCAGGAAGATGCCTTCCCAAGAGAAGGTAGACAATGACATCCAACTTTCGATTTACCTTCGAGCTTTTTTGGAACGTTACCCAAAAGAAAAAGAAAACCTAGAAAATATCACCGTGAGTCTCTATTATGTGAAGCATGGAGTCAAGCTTTCAGCCAAACGCACCAAGGAAGACTTGGATAAGCTTGAGGCACGTTTCCTAGATGTGATTAAGGCGATAGAGAGTGCTGAGTTTGAACCAATCCTCTCCCCTCTTTGTGACTGGTGTGGCTACAAGAAACTTTGTCCTCTTTGGAAACATCAGTATAAGGAAGAGCGAAAGATTGATAGTACCGAAGCAGAACAAATTATTGATCAGTACTTAGAGCTTAAGAAAAAAATGTCGGCCGAAAAGCAAGAACTTACTAAACTTCAGGGAGAAATTCTCAGGTACATGGAAGAGGAAGGTGTCGAAAGAGTATTTGGCGAAGGTGGTATTATCGCCAAGAGCCTACGTACCACATACAAGTATGATGAAGAGAGGCTTCGTGATATTCTGGAGCCAGTTGATAAATGGGAGGCAGTGCTTAAGATAGATGGTGTGGCGCTTCGCAATATCTTGGCCACTCTACCGAGCGCCCTCAAAGAAGAGGTGGCTAAGACCAAAGAAATAGATAAAAAGAGTGTCAGTCTTTCAGTCAAGAAAGGTTCGCTCGATACAGAAGATGATTTTGAAGTAACAGAATAATAGAAAGAAATATGAAACATTTCCAGATAGAAACAGATAAAAACATAGCCTATACCAAGGCAGGCTGTTCTCACTGTGCTCGTGCCAAAGAGCTTCTGAAAGAGTATGGTATCTCCTATACCGAAAGAGATATCGTAGAGTATCCAGAGTATATGGAGGAGCTTATGAGTCTGATGGGAGAGATATTAGAGCCTGGTTCGATGGTCACTACTCCCCAGATTTGGTTTATGGGAAAGTATATCGGAGGAGAAGCAGAGCTTGAAAAATACCTGTCTACACAAGCGGAGTAGCGCTACGATAGACCGCTTCTACGTTGTTGCCATCTGGATCAAGGATAAAGCCTCCGTAGTAGTTAGGACCATATTGTGGTCGTGGACCTGGGGCTCCATGACATGTACCTCCAGCAAGAAGTCCAGCTTCATGAAATTCTTGGACCATTTTTTCGCTTTCGGCTCTAAAAGCAAGGTGAATCTTAGTGACTTCCCCTTCTCCAGAAAGCCAGAGACGAGTTTCATTATTTTCTCCAAAGCTGCAACCGGTAATACCGATACCAAAATTAGCCACGTCTTCAATGCTGTAGATACGTTCATAGCCAAGTGGCCTCAAGAGCGCAAGGTAAAAATCATGACTTTTCTGAAGGTCTTTGACGTTGAGTGAGACGTGATCAATCATAGGATTATTTTTGATTAAAAAATGGATTCTCTAATACCTGTTCAATAATATTTTTGTAGAGCTCGACCACTTCTGGCCAGTCTTTTCCATAATCTTCCACCCATGCAGTTTGCTTTTGAATTTGCATACGAATTTCATCGGGTGCAAGTCTAAAGTTTTTAAAAGTAATACAATCAGTTTGTATGTGACCAAGACCAGGAAGAAGCTTATCGACTACCCGGATAAAGCGGGCTTCAGGAGTGTCTTGTTTTTCGTAACTTTCAATACTGTTACCAATCCAGGAAAAAGTATCGTCAAATTCTTTTTTAATTCTTTTAAGTGCGAGCGCCTCCCTCTCCTGCTTGTCTATTTTTTGTGAACTATCCGAAATGATAGTAACTGTATCTCCAGCATACACTTCTACTAAATCGTGTACGAGAGCATAACTTGTAATTTTTCCGATATCAAGCGTTGGATAAAACTTATGAGCTATAGAGGCTGCAAGGATACCGAGAAGAAAACTATGATCGGTATCAGATTCTCGATTTTGGGTAGCTGGGATAAGGTTGGCTCGATATGTTTCAGCAAAAGTATAAACGAGCGTTGTCAAAGCAGCTGATTTTTCATAGAGAGGTGATGGTATCATGACAGGAGAACTAATTCTTTAATAAATAGATACTGAGTTCCTGGTATACTTTTTCCGCTATTATAGCATAGCCGGCATTATTGGGATGAATGGCATCAGACATGTATTTGGGATTGCCAATAAGTCCATCGAGAATATCAGGTATATAAAGCGATCGGGTTTCTTTGGCAATACGGTCAAATTCTTTTTGGTAGTCATTGCCAATTAAGCCACCCTGTATACCAATGAGAGCAACCATACTACCCTTTGTCTGTAAACGATTGATAATAGTGGTGATATTGCTAAAAGTTTGTTCCTTGGATACTTTACGAAGAGCATCGTTGCCTCCCACAAGAAGGATGGTAATATCTGGTTTTTCTTCTGTGACGCTTTCAAGTCGTGCCAGTACATCATTTGAGGTATTGCCACTGATACCGTAGTTCAGGATAGGGACACCAAGCTTTAGAGAGACAAGAGAGATGAAGTCTTGTTTTTCGGTGGCGCCATAACCCTCGACGAGACTGTCTCCCACAGCTACTATGGTGAGATCCTTTAATGGTTTGATAGGCATATTTTTTATATCCACTAACCGTGTGCTTTGCCACCACCAATAGAGACCTCCTGCCAGCAAAAGAAAAATAATGATAAATATCTGCCTGTAAGACATAAGCTACTTTTTCATATAGTGACTGCGCAGAGGCTCCTGGTAGTGCTCTAAGCTGTAGCGAAGAGCGGTGCGGGGTAGCTTGGTGGCGTACTCATCAAGAAATGAAGAGAGAGTCTCTTGACCACAGTGTTTACCGACCTCACGAAGCATCCAACCGACTGCTTTGTGCATGAGGTCCTCTGTATCATGAAGAAGTAATTTGCAAAGCACAAAAGTCGGATAAGAATTTTTGTTTTTGATAAATGCCCAGGTGGAGACTATAGCAATACGACGCTCCCAGAGAAGGTCTGATTTAGCAAGTTTGCTGAGAAGGATAAGCGCTTGATTTTCTTTTTTGTGATGGACAAGATAGTGTCCAAGAATATAGTGAGCGCTTGCATCGACGAGATCCCAATTATTGATTCTTTCCGTATGAGCAAGGTAGAAATCAACGAGTGTTTGATGGACGTTTTTCTCCCCTTTTTCGTATTGTAAAACAAGGATATGGAGGGCTGTTAGGCGAAATTCGTGTTCCTTGGACATGAGGAGATTATGTAGGTCTCCCAGGGGTAAATTTTGGTACTTTTTGGCTATTTTTCGTTGATTTGGGACACTGATACCTAAAAACATATCCCCTGCCCCATACTGCCCTTTTTCGGTCTTAAAAAAGCGCATTGATAACGCGGCCTTTTCCTTATTTCCAAGGTCGTAGAGTTCCTTTTTAAGTGCCAAAAGAGATTTCATAGTAGGTATTTTTTAGAATTCTTTGGTATCCCCTTCTCGCATGTCGATGTATTCTATGCCAAGCGGTTCAAGAAGCATAGTGGGAATGCGTCGTGTAGGTCCAAGTTGGTGTTCTTGGCGAAGCATACCATCATGCACGGGAAAAACTTTTTTAGGTTGTACTTCTTTGGTGTATTCAATCGCCTCAGAAAGTTTCATCCAGGGGCCAGCTACAGGTAAGGCAAGTATATCCACAGGCACATGAGGAAGCTCAAAAGAATCTCCTGGATAAAAAAGTGTATGAGCAATCAGAAATCCAGTGTTTTGGACCGGTGGTAAATCAGTATGAATGCAGGCGTGTTCACTACCGATACTTTGGATAGTCTGGTGTTTACGAGTGAGAGTTTCTCCTGAAGTAATATTTGTCCAGGTGATATTTTCTCTGGTAAGGATTTCCCCTACTCCCTTGTGAGTGACGATTTCTATTTCAGGATTTTTACTTTGAATAATTTGGATAGCCTCTGTATGACAATGATCTTGGTGCTCGTGGGTAATCAGAAGAATATCGATATTGGTATCAAGTGGGCAGGTATTGTAGTTGCCTGGGTCGGTAAGGATGCGCAATCCCCCTACTTCAATCAATAAACAGCAATGACCAAATTTTGTAATTTTCATAAGCAATTAAGTAAGGAGTTTTTCAAAAATATTTAGACCAGCCTCTCTTTGGTAAGCGAGTATCTGAGGGCTACGATTTACTTCAATAAGAAAAAGAGAATCTTCTTCTGTGAGAGCGATATCGTAACCAACAAGATCAAAGCTATGTTTTGATTGAATGTCTCGGACAAGAGCTTGAATTTCTGGTGTGATAGCTGTCTTAGCAATAACGTGTACCTTGGATGAAGTGGTTTTGTGGGATTTGATAAGCATGATAGGGAGGATTTCTTTTTGTACCTCCACAACGCGATACTCTTCCTTTATGGGTAGTTGCACCTGGGCGATATAATCTTCTTTGTTTTCTACGGGAGGGACAAATTGTATGTGACGTGAACGAGAAGAGATTCTTTTTTTGTAGATAATTGGCGATGAGGTGGAAGTGTCGGTGGCGCTAGCCAAGCTGGTCGGCGGCATAAAAGCTTTGAACTGTTCATACTGCAGCCACTTGTCTTCGAGATAGACATCTTCAAGTGTGGCGAGGTGATCTATAAAAGAATTTTTTCGAAAGTGAGCAAATATTTTAGTGATAAGTGGACGAAGCTCTGTGTCGGGTATATCTGATGTAAAAGGATCTCTCAGGTAGACAAGGGCTTCTGAATGAAAAAGAGGTAGAGCTTCTCCATGAAGAAAGTGTTCGTAGAAGAAGATTTGAACTGCAAATACGGCTTGGATTTTTGGAGTAAACAAAAGCTCTCGAGAAGCATCTTGCTTTGTGGTAAAAACAATAAGTGTTTGCATAGAGCGTTAGGCTTCTTGTGTATATTTATCTTTTATACGTTCCCATATCTTAAGTGAATGGAAGGCGGGTTTTTGGATATCATCTGGATTAAGGAAACCTGCCTCCATAAGAAAAAGAAGTGTCTTTAAGTTAGCGCCACGTACATAAACATATTTCTCAAGACCGTGTTTCTTGAGTTCTTGGTAGAGTTTGACTTGCTCTAGGTAGACAGTGTCTTTGCTATGAGTGAGGAGTCCTGCTTCCGAAGTGAAGCTTGAGCCAGAGGCAAAGAGGCGCTTGGTGCGATTGATAGCTAGTTTGAGATTAGTCTCACATTCTTTGATAAACGCTTCTGGTGTTAGTTTGTCTAGATCTCGCTTGAGCTTGGTTTCTTTGAGGGCACTGTTATAAAAAGCTTCTACACAATCGAGATAGTCTCCTCCAGCGAGCTTGCGTTCCATGGCACGGATGTAATGAGGGTGTGGCGGTGAAGCAAAGCCAAAAGCTTCACCAGAAACAAAGTCTTGATTGTTCATGGCACCGCACTCAGAAAAAACTACCGAACGTCCCCCACCGAGTGTTTGAAAAAGCTGCAAAGGAACGCGCGCTTGGTTTTCGGCCTGCACCACGTGACCTTCTATTTCATGGGCCAGAGTGACAGAGATAAGTTTATCTATAGATTGAGGCTTAAGGCTACTCTTGATTATCTTACGCTTTATATTAATAGCATGCGTCTTAAATTCCTCACGGGCTACAAATTGCCATTTATTATCAGGAGCTGGTTCTGAGCGATCTTTTGAATATTCAGAAGTGGGCTGATCACTGAGAAATCCGTAACTACCCAATACTTCTTCAGCAAGCTCAATAACTTGCTCCGGTGAGATATTGGGAGTAGATATTTTTTCTGGATCAAGACCTTTGGCTCGTATGAGGGCATCTTTTTCAAGAATACTTTTGGTATAAATAGCTTCAAATTCATCAGCAAATTGAGTGAGTTCTTGGCTAATCTGATCACGCTCGCCACTTAGAGAATCGTACTCTTCCGAGGCTCCAAAAGTAAATTTATCGTAGCGAGCTAGTGTGCCCTCTGGATTTTCTAAGCCAAAGGTTTTCTCGAGGAGTTTTTGTTCATCAGATGTCAAGGCTTCTTCGCCAAGAAGAACTCGCTTTTCAGCAAGAGTAAAGAGTGATCCATTTTGATCAATAATTAAATCGTTGGTACGAGAGATATAGAGATTCACGATACCGCTAAAGGCTTTTTGGAAATCAGGACTTTTCTCAGCTAATACCCCGGGATGATTATCGGTATAGTGTTTGAGGTTGGACTTGAAAGCTCGAAGAAGAGAGAGTTTCTTGCGTTTTTTTTCGGGAGTAAAGATGATATTGATACGCTCAGGCGCAGATGCCTGAGTGATATCGATGCGACCATTTTCATCAAGCGTTTGACTGAGTGCTACGAAGCGTTTTTCTTCATCATAGTCACGTGAACGTCCAGCAAGATTGGCGCGTTTTTTGGTGTCAGCTTTTTTGAGAAGCTCACTGGTGAAAAGTATTTTTTTGATATCTTCAGGAGTGCTATTTTTGGGCAGCGCTTCTCCTACAATACTCTCAAAGTCAGTCCGTCCTTCGGGAGTGAGAAAATATTCAGGATAAAAAGAATCAGACTGAGGAGTAATACGATAAATTGCCTCAAGGATTTTTCCGGCTTTTTTCTCGAGAGCAATTATTTCCCCCCGTTCTTCTTCAGTTAATTCTAATTTCTTGGCTTCACCGGATTCAAATTGAGCCAGTCTTTGAATCTCGTCTTCGATACCCTCAGACGGTCTTTCCGGATAGAGTGGTCTCTTGGTGGATTCTTGTGCGGATTGCATAAATTTGGATTCTGGAGACTCGCCCATAACTAAAGAAAGATTGGTAACTGTAGTTTCAGTATAGCAGAAAGACAAAGCTTGGTATGAGCAAAAGGATTTTTATAGAAATAAAAAAACACCCTATTATTTCACCCGGGTGTATGGGTTATCTGTTCACATAAGATTATGTTCGCGGAGGTAGAGAGGCGGATCAGCCAAGTAAGGCAAAAAGTCAAGCTGTCGATAAGTGGCCTACCTCTTTCCGAGTAGCTTACTGCGCCTTGCCTGAATGGACTGAACAGAACGATTGAGGCTTTGTGCAAGCTCTCGATCCTCGGGACGATGGAGTCTCGTGATGAGCTCGTCTTCCCCCTCAGACCACGGTCGCCGAAGTTTAGCGGTAGCAGGTTTCCCTCGAGCGTAGTTGCGTTGTTTCTGTGCAGCCCATTTCTCAGGATTGTTGATACGCCAACGCTTGTTGGCCTCGTGCTTAGATGACATGTACTTCCCCTTGATGCAGTTGTTAAAGAACATGAAAATATAGCTCAAAAAGAGCTATATGTCAATATGCTTTCTCATTCAGGTTTTCTAGTGATTGACTTGAAAATGATTGTAAAGCGGGTGATCGCTAGGATCTATAAAGGCGGTTTGTTTTATGGCACGTACTTCGAGATGATGAGGTGCATGCTCGAGACTATTCTCTGTGTCGGTCAGATTTTCTATAGTAGCAAATCCGGCTCCCCCAAGGACATCTCTTAGGAGTTCAAAATAATAGCCAAATTTATGAATATCGTA
>JAHBAT020000003.1 GCA_018499985.2 Candidatus Moraniibacteriota bacterium | reverse complement strand
GTCCCAATTCATAGCTTCGCGACGGGCTCTTTTGCTCACTCCCGCGCCTTCGGCGCGGGCTTCTTCCCACCTTTCGGATTCGGAAGTTTCTTTCTGCGGAGATGAAGAGATTCGAACTCTTGAGGGCTTGCACCCTACTCGTCTGCCTCTGGCAAATAAACTTTCTCCGCCACAGAGCGGAAGGGGCGAGATTCGAACTCGCGGTAGAGTTTCCCCTACGCTTGCTTTCCAAGCAAGTACCTTAAACCGCTCGGCCACCCTTCCGCACTAGGGCGGATTTTAATTTATACCGAAAGTAAACTTTCGACAAATTTGTAACAAGCTCGCGCTCGACCCCTGCCCGCCTATGGCGGGACTATGCGACATCTCCTTGTCGGGTGCCAGTCTATCGTACTTCTTGGATACCGACAAGCTTCATCCTTTCATCGGTCTCAGTACGCCCAATAAAGAGCACTATTTTATCTCCAGTCTGTACATGACCATCAGCCTTAGCAGAAGCCAAGAGTTTTTGTTTTTGTTCTTCTATTGCCGTCACGCCTTCATAAAGATACGGCCGAATACCCCATACAAGAGCGAGCTCTTGCCAGGTCCGGCGATCGCTCGTGGCTACCAGAAGTTCTTTCTCTGGACGAAAGTGCGAGAGGAGGCGTGCTGAGAGTCCACTTTCGGTCATGACTACTATCGCCTCAGCATTAAAGCTCTTAGCTATTTCGTAAGCACTCCGCACTAATACAGAAAACTCATTCCGGAAATTGAGATGGAGCGCTCGATACACATCATCATACGGAGACTCCTCTGTCTTGGTAGCAATTTCACTCATAGTAGCAATCGTCTCTACTGGATACTTGCCCATAGCAGATTCTTCGGAGAGCATAATAGCGTCTGTATGGTCTATCACAGCATTAGAGACATCACTTACCTCTGCACGAGTCGGGTGCGGATTCTCAGTCATGCTTTTCATCATCTGCGTCGCTACAATCACTGGCTTAGCAGAAGAAAGACTCTCGTGAATGATACGCTTCTGCAGAAGCACCACTTCACTGGTAGGCATCTCTATACCTAAATCTCCACGAGCCACCATCACAGCATCAGTAGCTTTGACAATTGACGAAAGATTAGCGATAGCTACTTTGCGTTCTATCTTAGAAATAATTTTTGGTACACGTACACCTTCACCCGCTATGGCACGCATCTCCTTGCGAACCGTCTCGATATCTTCTGCGGAGCCCACAAAAGAGAGGCCTACATAGTCTACTTGGTGTTCTACGGCAAAGTGCAAATCTTTTTTGTCTTTCTCGGAAAGAATATCTAGTTCTAATTCTGAGTCAGGAAGAATGACTCCTTTGCGGTTTTTGATAAGTCCTTTATTGAGGGCTTTGGTTTTGAGACATTCTCCATTGCGCTCCACCACTTCAAGCTCTATGGTGCCGTCTTCAATTAATATCTTGTGACCCGGAAGAATGCCATCTGAGATTCCCTTCATATCAAGTAAAATCTCCGCGCTACACTCCGGATGTGCGATATCGCTTACTGTCACCTCTGTATCTTTTTCTACAGGAATTTCTGCTTTGACTTCTGTACGAATACGTGGGCCCTGCATATCAGCCAGGACTGCTATAGCTTGATTCTTCTCACGAGAAATTTCTCGTACGCGCTCAAGAATAACCTGATGCGAAGCGTGTTCGCCATGAGAAAAGTTAAGCCGCACTACGTTCATGCCAGCTTCTACCATCTGCTCAAGCACCTCCTTAGATTCACTGGCTGGACCAATAGTAGCGACGATTTTTGTACGTTTTTGTAACATGATTTTGTTTTTTATTTCTCTCTTAGTATAGCGTATAGAAAATGAAAGAAAAAGAAAAAGGAGTGGTTTGCATTTCTGCATTCCACTCCTTTCTTGCGATCGAGGTTCTCGATCTTAGTTGCCGGGATAGCGCATACCAGCATCGAACGGCTCTGCCGAACGAGACTGGCAGCGTTCGTCGACGTTGCCACCGTTGACGAGCGTGCCATCACGACGCCGCGTGGACGTCATGACCCGGTCACAGTAGGCGGCCGGGGTAGCACGGAGCATGTCAGCGTAGACCGTGTCCCGCACCTGTTCACAACTCTGGAGACTCTGATTGCCTCCGTTATTGTAGCGGTAGTTGCCACCGTAGTAACCGCCGCCGTAGCTGTTGCTACGGGTCAGGCGATCGACCACCATGATTCCGACCTGCTGGCCAGCTTCATTCCAGGCCCGACGCGATTCATCACGCCGCACTTCTTGCATGCATTGCCGGAAGGCAGCCTGCGAGAAGCTGGTCGCCTGAAGCACTTGTTCCGGACTGGCGTTCGGCTCGCGAAAGCCGCCTGCTTCCGGGGTACGGGTGGTGGTGACCGTCTGCTGGTCACCAGTCTGTGCCTGATTGGGCGAGACCGCCGACTGATGTGGCGTTTCGAGATAGCACTCGATACGCACATCGCGGGCCCGACAATCTGTCGGCTTGGCTTCCGCTGCCGAAGCAGCGAAAGCAGCGAGGGCAGTGAGGGCGAGGGCAGTGAGGGACTTGATCATGGGAAATCTCCTTGACTTTGGTTGCTATTTAATTGGTAAGGGGCATTCATTAACTTGACCCTATATTATACTCCTAAAAACTCTCTTTGTCAAGATATTATGTATGATTATGGCTTATATAAAACAAAAAATCCCCTTATTGGGGATTCCTGAGAAAATAACAAGTTTCTATAGAGCCATTTTTTCGACAATATCCTTGACTACCGGTATCCTCCAAGCCTTACCACTCAAAACAGCTACTAGTCCTGCCAAATCAGTAAGGACCAAAATCAAAAAAGCGGCCCACCCAATGAGAGGAATCCAAAAAACAAAAGAGCCTACCGCAAAAGCAATAGCCAGTACTAATCCCTGCTTGGCATGAAACTGTGCAAAGGCACTTTCACGTTTCAAGAGAAGTGGCACCAAACAAAAAATACCGAAATAAGAAAGCGCTGCTATGTACTTATTTGAATCGATATCTTTTTTATCAAAGATATCATGCTCTACAGTTTTTGTGTCTGCCATACTTTTTTAGTTATCTTCTAAAATATTTTGCTCTACAAGTTCTTGTAAGATGTCTTCCGGGATAGGACTTCTTTCTGGACTGACACCCGGATAACGCCACGCGCTAATGATTTTTATCTTTCTGGTTTCGATAGAAAAAGGTTTTTGTTGTATACTTTTTTCTCCACTACCTTCTTTTTGATACATCACCCAGATTTCTTGCTTCCATGTTTCTTTTTCTTTGCCAGGTTCTTTCTTGGGTGATACTGGCTGCATAACTGCGACCGTCTTTAGAGCCACACCGGTTTCTGTGCGGTACGGTCTTCGGATCACTCCGCGCACTTTCTGCATACTCAGTCCATACTGTTTCATCTTATACTCTGCGTGACGAGTCAAGCTTACAGGACCACTTGATTTTTTGGTACCAGCCTTATCCTCACTTTGCTTTTCCTGAAAACGTTTGCGAGCCATGGCAGCAAACTCCTGATAACTCGGCATAGAATAGAAGTTTAGATATCAAGATTACGCAAAATTTGCACGCGCTCTTCTATTGGAGGATGCGTCATGAAGAGCTTTGAGAAGCTTTTTCCTTTCAGCGGGTTAGAGATATAGAGGTGAGCTGTAGCGCGGTTGGCCGCTTCCAAAGGCTCCGTGTCACCACTGATTTTTTCGAGCGCACGCGCCAGTCCTTCTGGATAACGCGTCAAGAGTGCGCCTGAGGTATCGGCAAGAAATTCACGTTTACGTGATATCGCTAACTGCAAAAGAGTGGCAAAAAATGGTGCCAAAAGTGAGAGAGCAATAGCAGCTACAAAAAATATCACCTGTCCTTGGCCGCGATTATCATTATCACTACCCCCACCAAAAAAAGCAGCGTGACGAAACCAATCCGCCAAAAGAGCCACAAAACCAACCAAAATGACTACTACCGTAGAAACAAGCGTGTCTCGATTACCGATATGAGAAAGCTCATGTGCAATAACCCCCTCAAGTTCCGCTGGCTCAAGACGATCGATGATACCTGTCGTCAGACACACTACTCCGTGCTCTGGGTTACGGCCAGTAGCAAAGGCATTGAGCGCGCTATCTTCCATGATGTAGAGCTTTGGCATTGGAAGACCTGCTGTAATACTCAGGTTCTCAACCATGCGATAAATATCACGGTGTGTGTTTTCATTAAGCGGATGAGCATTACTCATTTTGAGCACAATACTATCGCTAAACCAGTACGATGAAATACTCATCAAAACTGATATACCTACCGCACCAAAAAGAATACCTCGAGAGCCCAGTGCTCCCGCGAAAACATATGCGACCCCAATAACAAACGTAAGGAAAATACTAATGTATAACCAGGTCAGTCGAATATTTTTATCTTTTTGATTGTAGAGTGTGGCCATAATCTGTGTATACGTACAATCCTTAGAAGGCTACTGTAGGTACTGCTTTTTCTACTTCATCCATCTGAAAGAATTCACGCTTAGTAAAACCAAACTGCGAGGCAATCAGACTCGATGGAAACATATCAATTCTTGTGTTGAGTTCCATGACATTGCCATTGTAGAAACGGCGAGCAGCCTGAATTTTATTTTCGGTATCAGAAAGTTCTCGCTGAAGCTCAAGAAAGTTTTGATTTGCCTTGAGGTCAGGGTAATTTTCTGCTACTGCAAACAAGGTCTTGAGTGTACCTGAGAGGGCGTTTTCTGCATCAGCCTTCTCTACACCGCCAGTACTCATAGCTGCTGTGCGTTCTTGGGTGAGTTTCTCAAGAAGCGTATCTTCGTGCGTAGCATATCCCTTGACTGTATTGATAAGATTTGGAATCAAGTCATAGCGACGTTTAAGTTGTACATCGATATCGCTCCATGCTTCTTCTACGCGCATCTTGAGACGCACCAAGGTATTGTAAAGACCGATAATATACAAAACTACCACAACCGCGACTCCGATGAGAATATATTTGAGTTGCATATACTTTATATTAAAAAATATTTAAAGACACCCCTTATTATAGCATAATCTTCGTCTCTCTAATCGTCATGGTATACTAAAAATACATAAATAAAAAACTATGGACTGGTACGGTTATCTCGTCTGGGCAATACCTATTGGAGTCGGACTTTTGGCTCAAATAGTCAAATTTATTATCTTTAGTGTCCGCAACGGCTGGCAGTTTGAGTACATCTTCACTCATGGCCACATGCCCAGTGCTCACACGGCTTTTGCTACTGCTCTTTTGGTCTCTATTGGACACTTTGAAGGGGTCCATTCTGGGGCTTTTGCAGTGACTGTCGGTCTCGCATTCCTGATTATCGATGACGCTGTCCGTATCCGTATGCACCTAGGCGATCAGGGTCGCTACCTCAATATGCTTGTTGAGCAACTCAACTTAAGTAAAGAACAATTTCCTCGCCTTAAAGAGCGCGTTGGCCATCGTGTCAGCGAAGTAATCGCTGGTGGAATTTTTGGCGTAGTCTTTACTACCCTTGCAATCTTTCTTTTTCAATAGAACGCGTCTAAAAAGGCCCCCGGAACAGTTGCTCCTGGGGCCTTTTTTCTTTGCCTTAGACTTACCGACACAAGGCAGGGTGCGTCCAGATACTCTTGATAGTCCGAGGGCCATCGACACGACCCCTGTAGAGGAAGTCATGTCGTCTTGGTACCCGACGCGCACTATCTCGCCGTTTCTTTGTCCAGCGAAGCTGCACCGTAGAAAGAGCTGTGCTGATTGCCTGACCATCACCATCGTAGAAGGCTACATGCTCGTTGCCATCACGTGTATCGTAGATGATGATATCTCCGGGAAGCATGTGTTCTTCGGAAGTTTCTTGCCAGGATGCTGCCTTGAGAAGAGGCTCCACCTCTCTCATCCAAGTATTCCACTGCTCAACCAGACCAAAGTGCTGGAGAATAGAGAGGACGAAGTAGGCGCAAGAATAACGTCCACCAGAGACAACATCATTTGTCCCGCCCTCCTGGATAATCGGGAGGTACGAATACGCCCCACAGCCAACCATTTTACGAATAAAATGAAGATAGGCCGGAAGCACATCGAGACTGCCCTCCTCGCCAATTTGTGGATCCAGAAGCATTGCCTGGATTGCATTGAGGCGCGAGGGATCATGGGAGATATCTCTTTCCATGAGAAAAATCCTTTCCGTATTGAGTGAAGAACGTGGCTTATTTCTAGCATCTAAACAAAAAAGGGTCAACTGTATCATTGACCCTTTCTCATTATTCTTTTTTCGCAAGCTCTTCTTCTATTACTTGCCGCTCACTCCAGGGAATACGCTTTTCACCGATAGCCATACTTGTCTCGGCACCCTTACCGGTAATCAAGATGATATCTCCCTGTTCCGCAAGCTCAATAGCTTTCGCAATAGCCTCTCTTCGGTCATAGATACGAATATACTCATTGCCACGCTTACGAGAAATACCTGCTTCAATCTCATTTAAGATTTGTTCTCCATCCTCAAAGTATGGATCCTCATTGGTGAGGATAACGACATCAGCATATTCAGAGGCGATACTCCCAAGTATGGGGCGCTTACCGCGATCACGATCACCGCATGCGCCAAAGACATGTATAATCTTTGTGCCAGGAATCTTTAGTGGACGCACTGAAGCATAAAGCTTCTCAAAAGCATCCGGTGTTACAGCATAGTCGATAATAATATCCACTCCCTCCTTTGACTCGAGACACTCCATGCGTCCAGGGATGCCAGTCATTTGTTTCAATGCCTTTCTGGTTACCTCTGAATCAATCTTGAGAATACGAGCAGTAGCAATTGCTGCCAAAGCGTTTTCGATATTAAAAAATCCAGGAATATGCAAAGTATACTCATCTTGCTCTACCATGAATTCTGTATGACTAAAATTGAGACGGATACTTGCCCCGTACACGAAGACATCTTTATTTTTCGTACTGTAAAAAAAGACATTTTCTTTTTTTGATATCGCTTCTCCAAAATACTCCGGCACTTCCATATCAGCATTTATCACAGCATACTGTGCTTGAGAAAAAAGCTTGCGCTTAGCTTTTCGGTACTCTTCCATAGTGTGATGGTAATCCAAGTGCTCTCTGGTCACATTAGTCATCACTGCAATTTCGTATGGTATACCAAAGACACGTGACTGATCCAGAGCATGAGACGAAGTCTCAATAACAGCATACTCGCATCCGTTCTGTATGGCTTCTCGGAGAAATTTCTGGAGCGACCAGGCCGAAGTGGTAGTAAATTTAGAGGTGTTTATACGCTGCTCATCTCCCATCCAAAAATCAATCGTAGAAGCTACTGCCGTCTTCTTACCTGCTTCACGCAAAATAGCCCCAATCATTTGAGTAGTCGTTGTCTTACCATTAGTGCCAGTGATACCAATAATTCGAAGTTTTTTTGCAGGAAAACCAAAATACACATTGGCCAATATGGCACAAGCTAAGTGATAGATATTTTTAAGCCACTGCGGCACAAGGAGAGAGATAAAGCGTTTCATAAAAATTTTTTGAGTGTATAAAGAGCTCGATACAGTGTGTATCTTACTGGCTGAAGAATTAAGTCATGTGTACCTGAAAAAAGAAGTGATTCTGTCTTTGGTCCAAAGCCCTGCTTAAAGCGAGTGATACCCGACCAGTCCTTACCTTTGGCGGCTGGTGTTTTTATGGCTACTCCTCCAAAGTCGTAGCGCTTACATCCTCTTTGCTTAGCAACTTGAATCTGTCGCCACTGAAGAAGGTGTGGAGCCATAAGATTTCTCCCCGTATCACCCGACCCTCCATGAAGATAGTAAGCTGTACCTTGATAAAAATACACTATACTCCCCGCCAGTACCACATCGTCTTTCTTGGCTACAAAAAGTTCACAAGCCTCTCTTTTTAAATGTACGAGGAAAAATTGGTAATACGAACGTGAATGAAAATGAATACTCTTGCGCTTGGCTGTACTTTCCATGATATCAAGAAATGCTTGCACATCTTCTTCGTTACGAGTCATCTCTACCGTCACTCCTTGCTTTTCTGCTAGACGAATATTATAACGCGACTTTGATTTCATTTCTTTCAAAAGAGTCTCCTCATCGAGAGTAATATCAAGCATCAAAACTTCTCTTGGCTGCACATCATGTAGAGCTTCTACGGCTTTCAAAGACATACCATGAAAGAGATGCTCTTGTATCTCTCTTGATTGCGGCTCTACTCGAAGAAACATCCAGTTACGCTTATGCGCATATTTTTTCAAAGCCTGATATTCTCTCTCGGTAAACTTGCTTCCTGGGAAACGTGGTGCGTATCCATATTTCCCCATACCCAAAGGAAGTGTGTTTTCTGTGCCATAGATACCCTCTTCAAGACTCCAAGTATTTTTGCCGCAAGCCTGCTGAAAAGCAGTCCACTCTTGTGACTGAAATAATCCTCCATCTGGTATCGTTTGTACTGATACTTGATTCATGTTACTTACCAAGACTTTTGAGGGCGAGCCTGATACGGGTTCCGATATCGGTAATATCTTTTGGTACGAGCTTCATAGCTTCACGAGCCTGAGTCACCGAGTAACCAAGGGCCGTAAGAGCCTCTATTGCTTCTTGATCGAGACGAGCTTCTGTGTGATCCGAGAGATCACCCTCTTCTACTTTGTTTTGTAGCTCGAGGATGACACGCTCCGCCATCTTCTTGCCGACTCCTGATACACGAGTAAGGATACTTGAATCCTTGTGGACTATAGCCGTACGAATGGTCTTGGTATCAGCAATAGAGAGAATAGAAAGTGCCACCTTGGGACCTATGCCCGAAACACCAATCAAAAGTTCAAACATCACTTTCTCTCCTTCCTCCAAAAAACCATACAGCAAAAAAGCATCCTCACGTACATGTGTATGGATATAAAAATGAGCCTCTTCTAAACCAGCAAGCTTACCGATAGTGTACGTGGTAACCTGCACACGATAGCCCACGCCACCCACCATTACCACTGCACTATTGGCTTTGAGGCTCCTAATTTTTCCTTCTAGTTCTGCAATCATACTTTATATTCTATCACAGGCTGGTTTGACGAGATACTATGACCCTGCTATAAAAAACCTACCGAATCCAATGAGAAGGAGAGTGTATCATGGCCCTAGGAACTAATGCCGGCTATCATGTCATCATCGTGGCGAAGCGCATCGGCTGGACAATTGCTGGCCTCGCCGCCTTGGGTATCATTGCCCTTGCAGCAACCCGCTAGCTATTCTAGCACCCCGCCCCTCTATTGTTTGGGAAAGGCTATTCATCAATGTATGTCTAGCCTTTTCTCTTGCCTTTTTTTGGCTTCTGTGCTAAAAATAGTCTGTCTCAGTTAACCCTATGAAATGTTGATGAAAGTCAACGACAGCCAAGCTGTATTTCACTGGGTGAATCTCTCTATAATTCAAAGGTCAATAAGAGGCCTTTATCTAAGCCTCTTAACAGCCATACAATGCATACAATATGCCAATCAAAAACTCTGCCAAGAAATACATGCGCGCTTCAGAAAGCCGCACTATCACCAACAAAATCGTAAAGGGAGCTGTCAAAAGCGTCATCAAAAAGACTCGTGAAGCGGCTAAGGCTGGTGACACCAAGATAAGTAAGGAGCTTATGCAAAAAGCCCAAAAAGCTCTCGACAAAGCAGTCCAGAAAAAAATCATCAAGAAAAATACTGCTGCTCGCAAAAAGTCTCGCTTAAACGCCCTGATCAAAAAGGCAGCAAGTAAATAAAAATTACTTTCAAAAAAATCTCCCTCCTGGGAGATTTTTTATTACCCCTTATATTTTCCAGGCCAGCAAATCGACAGCTGTCCCCTGATCAATCAAGCCTCTCTTGATATCGGTATCAAATCCTCGAATCACTTCATGAGCTTGCTTAAGGCGCGCCAGCGGAAACTCACCTAAAACACGGGCGAGTTTACTTGTCACGAAAGGCGAGACTCCGCTTGCCTCAGCAAGCATTCTTTCTTGACGAATACCCTGATCATAAGCCTCGCGAAGAAAAATTAGTTGACGAATCTGCCAAACACAAAGACCTAAAATTGGTAAAGCATCTTTCTTCCAAAGAAGGGCGTTACGAAAAAGGAGAGCCGCCTGTTTCTTGTCTCCTCTGGAAAGTGCATCAAGAGCAAGAAAAGCGGTATCTTCAAGCGCAGGTTCCAGAAGTAACTCTACTTCCGAAAGAGTTACCTCACCCACCTCTTTGTAGGTAAGTATCTTCTCTAGTTCGGTATACAACTTAGCCGTATCCTTGCCCACTCGCTCAAAAAAAACCTTCTCTGCTTCTCTCGCAAACGAAACTCTTCCATTCTCCCTAAGAATAGTTTGAAAAATTTTTCTCCTCGCATCATCGCTCGGGACATCACACTGATAGATTTTTATGCCTGGAAGAGCGAGCAAGGCCTTGGTATAAAGCTCTGTTTTTTTGAGATTACCCTCTTCAACAAGAATCCAGTCTAGAGCATCTTTCTTTTCTTCAATTTCTTTCAGTAACTCTGTGCGAGCTGTCTCTATAAGTAAAGAGGGCTGATTTAAAATAAGGCACTTCGCCTGAGAAAAAAGATCTACTTCACTTGCTTCAAAGACAGCCTTCAAACGCCTACTACTTGCATCATCTGAAAAATCAAACTCAACAATCTGAGACGCTCTATTTTCACTCAAAAAAGCGCTTTTTAAGGCGCGTTTTTGCTTCAAAAGAAGGTAAAGGTCTGGACCAGTAACAAGTGCTATCATAGGTATTTCTCATTCAGTATAACAAAAACCCACCGCCAAAGCGATGGGCTTTATATAAACTTTTATTCTTACATCACTGGCTCCCACTTAAGAGTCTGACCTGGCTCAAGTACTTCTACCCAAATCTGCCCTGGAACAAAGAGTATTTCTTCACCATTAGCATCGTAAAAGGTAAGCTTGCTATCGATACTACTCTTGTCTTTCTTCCATTTACCCTTTACTTCCTGACCATTCATGTAGTAGTAGGCATCACCGCTATCGGTACGGTCGTACCATGGGTCACCAAGCTGCATATTATTGTACTGTCCCTCAATTTGCTCTGATTCAGCAATGAGCACCACTACGTTTTTTGGAGCGACACGCTGATTAGTGTTACGGTCAATGTCCTCTGTATTGCCCCAGATACGCTTATACACATTGGTCGCCTGATCATAGTCATACTCAGCAGCAAATGGACCTGCAAAAGCTACTCGCAAATGACCGCCTTTAGCACGGTTTTCCATAGGAGCTTCGGCCTGATGCTTGTAACCCACAAACTTATTTTCCATATTGTATCCAAACTCCTTGGCACAAGCGACAAACTTAGCTGGGTCGCCATACCCACTATCTACCCCACGATCCATACCTTCTTTACGAAAACAAGGATTGTCGGTACAGGCATTAGCTGATTTACCAGCGTCACCATTACAGTTGATGTTTTCAATTTCACCACGGTCCATAATACCCTTTGCAAGTCCTACTGGATCTGACTCAGAGTGTGATTCTGAGCGACCCCATGAAACAAAGACTGCGCCAAGCCCCTTTGCCAGACTGATAAAGTCATGGCGAGCACTACGCATAGAGCCGACCTCTTTTGGAGTATTACAGATATACACTCCCATAAGACGAGTGATAGAAGCAGTAATTACTGGCATTTCAATTACCATATCAGCCTCACTAAATCCAGCGGCTGGGCGAGCAGTCACATCACCTGGTTGCATCACGGCGATAGCGCGGCGATTCCAGTTTTCACAAGGCAAGCCTGAAATAGGACTTACATTACCGTCGTTTAGTGGTACTACTTTTGTTTCTGATTGATTTTTATTATTCAGAGAAAGCGGCATGGTACTGCTCTTACGGAAGAAAAGGAATCCTCCTAAGGCAACAGCGACTACTACCACTGCAATAATAATCTTTTGCTTATTTGTCATACTAAGATATACCTCAAAAAATAAATTAGCGTTGGCAGGTAGGGCAGAAAAAAACACTGCGCTGTGCCATCTTGGCTCTTTTGATAATTGTACCACATTTCTTACAAGGCTCATCTGTTCTTCTATAGACATACAAGGCCTTCTTAAACCTGCCGGGCTGCCCATCCAAATCACGAAAGTCTCCGTCCGTAGTACCCTGTAGCCGCACCGCTTCACGAAGCACCTTCTTCACAGCTCGAAGCAACTCTTTAAATTCAACTTGAGTGATTTTTAAAATTTTTCGCGTTGGCAAAATACCCGCCAAAAAAAGCGCTTCACTTCGATAGATATTTCCTATCCCAGCAATAAGATTTTGCTCAAGGAGTACTGGTCCTACAACTTTTGTTTTACGAGCACTAAGAAGAGTACGAAACATATCTTCTGTAAGACGCGGAGAAAGAGCGTCTATCCCAAGAGCCTGGATAGCTGGCAATTCTTCTACTGCTCCTTTCTTAATCAAAGCTAGCCAGCCAAACTTTCTCATATCAGAGAACTCAAGTGTCGTCTTATCTGAAAAAGTAAAAATATGATGGATATATCCATTGACTCGGTCCTCTGTAAAGATGGGGTCGTTCTTGGTCTTGGGTGTTTTGTAGAGAAAATGTCCTGTCATCTTGAGGTGTACCACTATAGCAAAATCATTATCAAGCTCCATCACAATATGCTTACCATAGCGTTTAGCACTGATAATAGACGCCCCACAAACACCCTCCCTAAACTCTCGCATCCCGGGCATAACCTTTTTTGGCCAACCACTCCAAAAATCGACAATTTTCTTGCCGACAACTTTTTGGCCTAATTGCGTCACAACAGTCTGAACTTCGGGTAATTCGGGCATATAAAAAGTCTCTTTTCCTGTATTGACAAAATATAATATTTATGCTATACTCGATATTACGACTTAAAACAGGGAACCTTAACAATGATAGTACGATTCATCACTGTCACCAAAGGAAGTGTCCGGCAGACCTTCCGTATGGACACCGATGATCTTTCTGAAGTCTTTCGACTTTACCAGGAAGGCCATCGCTGGGATCGTATTGCTTTTGGCGGCGCGACCTCTCTGGGTCGCTCTGGCATAGCTATCGATTTCAAGGATCAACTTGTGGTCAGCGGCCATAAAATCGATCCTCTCCCCCCTGAGCTGCTCAATCTTGTTGAGCATTTCGACAACTTCTCCGAAGCTATCGACCAACTCTCCAAGGGAAACGACGTCCTTATCCGGGGCGACGAAAACAACATCGTTCTTTTCAAGTGGAATGGACATCAGTCTGCCCTTGAAGTCTTTGGCCTCGGCTATGACAATGAACCCGTATAAAGCCCTCGACCTCGCTCGAGGCACAAACACCTTTCGAGAACCCTCGCTAGCAAACCTGCTAGTTGAGGGTTCTTTTTTTATATTCATCCCACTCTATTTGCGAAAACTTTCCGAGTGGCTTAAATGACTCCGCTGGAACACCACCGACAAATCCCACTACTCCATAAAAACGCCTTTGCTTTCCGGTAATCCTTGGCTCTATCTGAATATTTTTTGGATCAATTTCCATAATATAGCGAGACTGGCCTTCCGGCAGATACGGCCCTATTCCAATAGTTCCAGCTATAAAAGAAAACTTTCTCCCAGTTTTTATATCCTGTTTAGGTACAAAATGAATACCGTATTTCATAACTTCTTCTGCAAACTCTTCTGGTATGGTTATGATTGGATTGATATTGTTTTTCAAGCACTCCGCTATAAACTCCCTAGCCTCATCCGCATCTTCTAAGCCCTCTCTTTGAACAAGATTTATTTCTGAGTATATATCCAAATGATTTTCTAGGCTCTCCTTTTTTGGTACTGGTGCGTTAAAAAAATCTAACCTCTCCATATTACAAGTCTTTTCTCTTTATTAAATTTCTCCCCAATTTTTTCCTATACTCACTTCTACTGTCAGTGGCACACTGATAGTATACACGCTCTCGAGCACTTCTTTCAGTCGTGAAGCAAACACCTCTGCTTTTTCTTCCTTGACCTCAAAGATGAGCTCATCATGTACCTGAAGTACTGGATACACCTCTCCTTCAGGGAATTCTTCTACGAGATCCATCGTCTTGAGCATAGCCAGTTTCACTATATCTGCTTCAAGTCCCTGAATAGGCATATTCACTGCCATACGCTCTCCGGCTTTCATCACTTGATTGTTACTACTCTGAATTTCTGGGACATGACGGCGGCGACCAAGCTCTGTCTCTACATAACCTGTTTCTTTGGCAGTCTTCAGGGCTTGATCAATATACGTACGTACTCCTGAAAATGTCTTGAAGTATGTATCGATAAACTCCTTGGCTTCTGCCTGGGTGATAGAGGCTGCAGCCGCAAGTCCAAAGGCACCCATGCCATACATGATACCAAAATTAAACACCTTAGCCTGACGACGCATATCATAGGTTACTTCTTCTGGAGCCACCTTGTAGACGGTAGCCGCAGTAATAGTGTGCACATCTTCATTCTTTCTGTATGACTCGAGCAGCGCCTTGTCCTGACTGAGGTGCGCCATGATACGCAACTCTATCTGAGAATAGTCTGCTCCCACCAAGGTATAGCCTGGCGTAGCTTCAAAGGCTCGGCGGATTTCTTCGCTCCACTCACTTCTGGCAGGGATATTTTGAAGATTAGGATTAATAGAGGAAAGTCTTCCGGTGGCTGCGATAGTTTGCTGATACGTAGTATGTAAACGCGAATCACTATCAGTTAGCGTTGGCAAAGCATCAAGATATGTAGACTTCAATTTAAAAAGTTCTCTATACGATTCAATCTTAGCGGCGATTGGGTATTCTCCAAGCTTTTGCAGTTCACTTGAGGCAGTAGAAATGCCCGTTTTATTTTTCTTAATAAAGTCTGTTGGGATCTTGAGATCCACAAAAAGAACTTCGGCGAGCTGCTTTGGAGAGTTGATATTAAACTCCTTTCCGGCAAGCATGTAGATTTGTTTTGCAAGGTCCTCTAGCGCTGTACTCAGACGAGCAGACATACTCGCAAAGCTTTTCTGATTAAGAATAATTCCGCGCTTTTCCATGACATAAAGCACCTTGATAAGCGGCATTTCTATACCATCAAAAACCGTGCGGATGCTTTTTGTCTTATCTTGATTACTGCTCACTTCATCAAGTTTACTCTCCAGGTTTTTCCAAAGCTCTGCTACAAGCTCACTCTTACTTTCTTTTGTTTCATGTAGTACCGCTTCGCCAGCTCCTACGAGAGTGCCATCTGTAGAGACCTCCACCATATAGAGGGCAAGAGTAATATCGAAGACTCCGTTAGTAATCACTATCTCTTCTTTCCCTAAAGCATGCAGAGCGCGCTTGAGATCATACCAGCCTGTTTGGATAGTAGTATCGGCAAAGAATTTTTGGAGAGAAGATTTTGTCTCAGTATTTATCTCTATTCGATACACCTCCTTTTTTTCGGTGCACATTTCTAGTGCCACTAAACTTGGACCAAACAAAGAGTCTTCGCTTGTCTCAATCTCACAAGCAATTTTGGTTCCAGAAAAATCTTCGAGTATCAAAGCCTCGTCGGCTGTCTTGATATTTTTGACTTTTCTTTTTTTGGTCACTTTTTTTACCTCTTCCTCATGACTGATAGCGATTTCTCCTGGAAGACGCTTAAGGAGACTATAGAACTCATACTCACGAAGGAAGGTCTCTGCACGAGGACGGTCATAGTCATGAATTTTCATCGCCTCTTCATCAAGCTTTATATCCACATCTGTTTTGATAGTTCCAAGAATGCGAGAAAGGAAAGCTTGCTCCTTGTCTCGCTCAAGGTTTTCCAAAAGCTTCCCCTTAAAATCGCCAAGGTGACTATAGATACTTTCGATATTGCCGTACTTTTGAATCATCGCTGTAGCCGTCTTGGCACCCACCCCCTTTACGCCTGGAATATTATCCGAACTGTCTCCAGCCAAACCCTTGTACTCAATCAGTTGCGATGGAAGAAAACCATACTTAGCCTCTACCTCAGCTGGGCCATAAAGCACAGTATCTTTGATGCTCTTTCGCATCGTAAATACCTTCACCTGTTCATCTACGAGCTGTAGAGTATCGGTATCTCCAGTCACAATAATCACATCATAGCCCTTACTCTTAGCCTGAACTGAAAGCGTGCCTACCAAATCATCTGCCTCAAAACCTTCCTTTTCATAAATAGGGATACCAAAAGCCTCTACCATTTCCTTGATAATTGGAATCTGAGAATAGAGGTCATCCGGAGCTGCTTCACGATGAGACTTATATTCTTCATAAAGCTCATCACGAAAAGTTCCGCCCGGAAGATCAAAGGTAGCTATGATGTTTTCTGGATTAAATTTTTCAATGACAGAAAATAACGTCAAAGCGAAGCCATAGACCGCATGTACGGTTTCGCCCGTCTTGGTTGTAAGTGGTGGTAAGCCATGATAAGCACGATGAAGAATAGCGTTTCCATCAAGCAATATAACTGTTTTTGGCTTGTTTTTCATACCTGTATTATACTCTTTTGGCTTTAATAAAACAAAACTAGTACTTACGCCACACCATTTCAAATATCTGTCGAAGTGCTCTGGCTACATCCTCATTTTCTATAGCCATTCCCTGTAGATTTTTATAATCCTCGATTCGAACTAAATCACCCGTCACTGTAATAGCTACTTCTGATGAGTAATCTTTCGTAGAAATTTGTTTGATATTTCTCCCATAGGCTTGGTCGGTCTTTCGATAAATCTCCAGCTGTTCATCGGCCGGAGCCAAGCCTCTCATCCGAATACTGTGACGCTGCATTTTTTTGGGATATTCTTCCTTAAAATATTCTGTCAGTTCTGGTGAAGCATTCTTATCCGTAGCCCAAAAACCAAGCATTTCCTCGCCTGCATGTTCCTTAAATCTATATTCAAGCATCTGTTTCATGCCTTCTACGCCTTCAAAATATAAGGCGCTGACTTTATTTTTCTTGCCTTTGGCCATAGCCAAAATCTCAGGCAGAAGAGCCCTTGCTTGAGAAAGTTCATGCGAAGCTCGAGCAAAGGCTTCTTCAGGGGTCCTAGCAACATAGTGCTGTGTCTTCATCTGAGGCACCCTGAACACTAAACCCTTTTCTATTAACTCATCAAGTATCACGTACGTAGTAGGTTTTTTGAGACCACTCTTCGTAGCTACTCGATAAGCAGTAGATTGACCTAGCTGTAAAAGAGCAAGATAGACAGCTACTTGTTTATCATTAAGCCCGAGAGTTTTGAGTGCTTCTTCTGTGTTCATAAGCTTTATTATATTCTCTTTTCTATATTTAGTCAATATTTTTGATGAATATTATATATTATAATATTTATGCTTTATTTAAAGTTTTTTATAGATATATTTTAAATATATACTAGACACTATTATTGACTCTTTGTCACAGAAAGGGTATACTGTGCTGTTGAGTTACGAAATGACTCACAAAAATTCTTTCCACAAACAGGGGGTTACCATGTATCTAGTTATTTCAAAAAAGGCAGACGTATTCTTTGGTGGATTCGAGTACGGACTCTTTGATAAAGAGTTTGCTTCTCCCGAAGAAGCGCTGACTTGGACGAGAGAGCGTATCACTCGAGATGCTCAGGTAAGGCTCACGAGTGACTACCCGATGTTCCAGTCATTCACCACCTACAAAATATTTTCGGAGGTCCAAATCGAAAGTATCGAAAAGGATCCCGAGGATATCTGGGACCAGGGCATAGAGCCCTAGCTCCTAAACTTGGCAGAAACGTCTCATCGTATTCACTTCTGCCCTCTATTAAGTTTTCAAATTGATTGAAGGCTTATAGAGGATTTGTTCTTTAGAAAAGGAGGCCTATTCCACATAAAAAGTCAGTGTCTATCTAGTGGTATACTGTACCGCTTAGAAAAAAATGATGCGCCTTCGTCGTATCTGTCGCTATCTGTGTCGCGCCTATGGTGCGATAAAGGTAGCATCCACAGTCCTCGGACTGTGGATCATACTACGAGATCTTCTCTAGTATGGGCGGGGTGTTTGAGTTTCGACCTGGCAACAGAATAGAAGCTCCGGGGAACGTGACAACCCGAACCAATAGTCACTTCCGGGAAAGCATCTCTGTATGCTTCTCCCCTCAACTGAATTCATTACACCATGTAGTGGATTCTTAAGAGGGAGTAAGAAATATGGCAGCATCCAACAGTGGATCCGTAGGTCGCGGCAAACCGTTTACGGTAAAGGAGGAGGAAAAGAAAAAACCTCCCAAGAAGCCGCGGGAAAGCTAATTCCACGCACCTTGGCAGAAGCGTTTTATTATATTCGCTTCTGCCCTCAATTGAGACTCTGATTTTTTTCGGATTTTCATAGAGCATTAAAAGTTTTATCTAAAGCGTTTATTTGCATGTGGACGCTTTAGATAAGCCTTTTTAATATTGACTTTTATAGTAAAAAGGTGTATAATATAAAGTCAAGGTGGTAATCCTATCATCGTCACAAAATTCCAAGGGGGAATATCATGCAGTCCTTTAAAAAATTTCTTACATGGCTTTGGAAGACCTTCTGGGGATTTCCCCTCTGGGTCAAGATCGCCATCACTTTCTTCATTGTGATGAAGATCAACAGCTCCGTTGCTGTTTCTCTCGTCATGATTGGGGTCTGCCTCTATGCCATCCGGCATATGTTTCGGAGCCTCATCCCGAAGAAAAGCAAGAAGAAATAATCCGGGCCAACGTGCCCACAAAAAAGCCGCCCATCGTAACTACGATTCGGGCGGCTCTTTTTATAGTTAAGTCTATTTCTTTGTGACTACTATTTCTCTTTCCATTTCCCCCTTTTGCGTCAAAGTAATGTCTATTCTTTTTTGTGGCAGCAGCTCAGCTATCCGCTCTGGCCACTCCAAAATTACAAGCCCGCTCGGATCGCTGCACCATTCTTCAAAACCAAGGTGCTCAATATCTTTAGATTCTATTCGATAAGCATCTACATGGTAGATGCGCTTAATACCTGTCTCTGTAGCTTCTCTAAGTACATATTCCTTCATAATGACAAATGTTGGACTCGTGTAAGGAGGAAGTGCACCCAAGCCTTCAAGAATCCCCTGTGAGAGGGTAGTCTTCCCAGCACCGAGATCTCCCGAGAGACACAGGGCTATGCTCGGGTGAAGAGTTTTGGCTAATTTTCGGCCAAAATCTTTTGTTTCGTCGTTATTATATGTAGTCTGTAGATTTTCCATATTTTTATCCTAGCCTGTGTCATGGGATTTGGCGAGGGTTTACATTTTTTCCCTTGACGTAAGGCTTTTTCCTTGCTATTTTTGATTATTCATCTTATTCCATTATTTCTGCCATGTCCCTAAATCTTGCCCAACAATTTGAAGAGCTCCTCCAAAAAGCCTCTCATCCCCTTATTATCGTCACGCCGCATGCCTCACTTGATGCTGTATCTACAGCTGTGGCTTTGGCTCTTTTCTTTGAAAAAATTGGCAAGAAGGCCACTCTCGCTGGAGACACCCTCTTAAGAGACTTAGAAAGTCTTTCTATTCTTGAGAGACCTACCAATATCAGGGAGTCTATTACTGCTTCGCGTGATTTCGTACTAGCTTTCAATACTGAGTACAATAACATCGTCAATATCACTTCGGAACGACTACCGAAAGAATTTCGCATCTATCTTACTCCAGAAAAAGGCACTATTGATCCTCGTGATTTTTCTTTTATCCCAGCTCAATTCATTTTTGACCTTGCTATTGTCCTCGGCGCATCTGACAAAGAGCGCTGTGGCAAAATCTATGAAAATGACCCCGATATTTTTTATGAAATGCCAGTGGTCAATATAGATAATCAACCCGCTAATGAAAATTTTGGACAGTTCAATGCTATTGATCTCAAAGCTTCTTCATTAGCTGAAATAGTAGCCGATCTCTTCCTGGCTTCTAAAACCGGAGCTCTGCCAGACGTGATGGCACTCCCTCTCCTAACAGGCATCATAGCTGCTACAGACAGTTTTCAAAGAAAAAATACTACTCCCAAGTCTCTTCAGCTCGCCTCTGTCTTGATGCAAATGGGTGCTGATCAACAACGCATCATTCGCTCACTCTACAAAACCCAGCCCCTTCACCTTATCAAACTTTGGGGCAAAGCGATGGCTCAAATCAAATCAGCTCCTAAACTTGACCTGGTGTGGTCTTTGGTAACTACAGAAGATATCGTCCATGCTCGTGCAGAGATAGATGACTTGCCGCTTATCCTTGAAAAAATTAAAGCTAATTCTTCTCAGGCAAAATTCTTTGCCCTCCTTTCTCCGGAGAATACTTCTACCGTGAGAGTTCTCATCAAGAGTGCTTCCCGAGAGGCTTTTGAGGTTTTACTAGAACGCTTACCTAATCATACCCTCCTAGGAGATACCATTCTTCTTCTTTTGCCTGCAGGTAGTCTTGAAGAAGCTGAGCAAATTCTTTTCGAAAAACTTGAAGTCGCATTACTCTAAATCTTCTTTGGTTTGTCCTCTCTGTAGTCCCGCGCTACAATGAAAGAAAACAAACCTATGCCCGGTGGGACAACTTCAACTAAGGATTTAGGTTTGTTGTATTGAATTGATTTTAAAATAAATAAAAATAACCCTACTCCTAAAAATATTTTGCAAAAAATGTTGAAGTAGTACTACCGGGTATGGTCAAAGTAGTTAGACAATCAGAATCCGCTGATAGCACAAAAGAAGGTGTCGGTGATTTTTTGCAAAAAATCGATATTTCTTCTCGCGAAAGCGAGGTCGAGCGTCTCGCTCACTCTCAAGGCCTCCCTTATATCGACCTCTCTCTTTTTCCGGTTGATGGAGATCATGTCCGCTCGTTTCCGGAAGACCTTGCCAGAGAAACCCTCTCTGTCCTTTTTCAAAAAGAGCGCGGCATCTACCGTATCGGACTAACTCAAACCGATGCCTCCATCAAAGAAAAACTCCTCACCTATGCCAAAGAGCGTGAGCAAGAAATAAAATTCTATCTTATATCAAGCGCTTCTCTAGAACGCGCTTGGGAAGAGTATACTAAAAAACCCTTCATCGAACACCTTGATCAAATGAAGGTGAGTCTTTCAAAGGAAGACCTTGCCACTTTTGGTAAAGAGTTTGATGACCTTCTTTCGCTTAAAAATAATCTTGCTAATCTTCCGACTACCAAGGTGCTCGAGATTATTTTGGCTGGAGCCAACCATCTTCATACCAGTGATATACATATCGAACCGGAGGCTGGCGAAGTCCGCCTACGTTACCGTATCGATGGACTCTTAGAAGACATCGCTCATATCCCATCAGATGTCTATCACCTTACTCTTTCTCGTGTAAAAATGCTTGCCAAGATGAAGCTCAATGCCACTGCCAGGGCTCAAGATGGTAGCTTTTTTATTATGAAAGATGATGAGCGTATCGATATCCGTGTCAGCATCATCCCTACCAACCAGGGTGAGACCATCAACATGCGTCTTCTTAATAGTTCTGAAGCAGATGTACCACTTGAAACGCTGGGTCTTCGAGGCGAAGCTCTTCTCGAAATTAAGCGTCAAATCAAAAAACCTCACGGTATGATTGTGAATACCGGGCCAACAGGCTCCGGTAAAACTACCACGCTCTACAGCTTGATTCGTGAGATTAATGAGTCTTCAGTCAAAATTATTACCGTGGAAGATCCTATCGAATACATTCTTCCTGGGGTTGTGCAGACCGCTGTAAACAATGACGACTCATATGGTTTTGGCCAAGCCCTACGCGCTATTGTCCGTCAGGATCCTGATGTTATTCTTGTGGGAGAAATACGAGATGAAGAAACGGCTGAAGTAGCAGTAAACGCAGCACTTACAGGACACCTCGTGTTCACTACCCTTCACACCAATGATGCTCCAGCCTCCATCGTACGTCTCGGTGAGCTTGGTATCAAAGGTTCTCTTATTGGAAGTGCTGTCAATATTTTTATTGGCCAACGTCTTGTTCGTGTTCTTTGTAAAAAATGTCGTGAGGCTTACACTCCTGCGCCAAAAACCATAGCCGCCCTTCAAAAAATTCTTGCTACTATTCCTCTTAATACAGGTATTCATGTACCAAAAACTATAGAAACCCTCTACAAGCCAGTCGGTTGTGCTGAATGTCACTTTTCTGGGTATCGTGGTCGCCAAGGAATCTTCGAGATCTTTCCTGTGACAGATGGTATTGCCAAAATTATTGACAACTTTGCTACTGAGAATGAAATTCGTGAAGCAGCCATCAAAGAAGGCATGCTCACTATGAATCAGGATGGTATCCTCAAAGTAGTTGAAGGTATTACTACGTTCCAAGAGGTCTGGCGCACTACCGGTAGAGATGAAGCTCTAGAAGATCTCTACGAAGACATCCTCAGTGATCCTTCTTTTAAGGAAGCGTCCTCTAAAGAATAAAATAAAAACTCCTCGTAAGAGGAGTTTTTGTAACCTTCATTTTAAACTGCAGACAAATCCTCAAGCATAGGAGCCCGAAGAAAGGACAGGTGTCGAGGAATAGCAGAGCCGAAACCCCCCTACCCAGATCTTGGCAACAAGTCCCGATTTTGAGAACAAAAGATAGAAGTTCCCAAATTGCCTACAGATAAAAAGGAACGTTTTTGAATATCTTCAACCTTTTTCAAGTTGAAGGAGTATATTAGCAGAGTTTGGAATTCCTGTCAAGTCCTGATATACTATATTTACTGATTTTGTATATTTTTCTTTTATTTAAGCCTCCAAATACCCCTATGCTCACCACCGCGCCTCAAGAATTTGAAGAGCAAAGTCTCGATAATACCCTTCGTCCTCAGAGTTTTTCTGAATATATTGGTCAAGATAAAATCAAAAAAAATCTAGGTATCTTTATCCAGGCAGCCAAGAAGCGCGGTGAAAATATTGACCACGTTCTCCTCTATGGGTCCGCTGGTCTTGGTAAAACTACCCTCGCTCATATCATTGCCAAAGAAATGGGTGTGAATATCAAAGTAACTTCTGGGCCAGCCATCGAAAAAGTCGGTGATCTAGGTTCGATTCTCACCAACCTTGAAGATGGCGACGTCCTCTTTATCGATGAAATTCATCGTCTCAACAAACTCATCGAGGAAGTTCTCTATCCGGCGATGGAAGACTACAAGCTTGATATCATCATCGGCAAAGGGCCTGCTGCTCGCACCATCCAACTTGATCTTCCGCACTTTACTCTTATTGGAGCTACTACTCGCCTTGGCTCACTTTCGAACCCTCTACGCAACCGCTTTGGCTCTACCCATCGTCTCGAATTTTACAATAGCCAAGATATCGAAAAAATTGTCAGTCGCTCAGCCCGTATCCTTGGTATAGAGACCGACGAAGGCGGTGCGCGAGTAATTGCGCTTTCTAGTAGACAGACTCCTCGTGTTGCCAATCGTATCCTAAAACGTGTGCGTGATTTTGCCCAGATTCATGACAATGAGATTATTACAGCTGATCTTGCCAAAGAGGCTCTTGCGCTCTACGAAATTGATCATCTTGGTCTTGAGCCCACTGACAGATTGATGCTTGAGACTCTTATCAAAAAATTCAAAGGTGGACCCGCTGGTATTCAATCTTTAGCAGCGGTAACCGGAGAAGAGCTCCAAACCATTGAAGATGTCTACGAACCGTATCTTATTCAAATAGGATTTCTTACACGTACTCCGCGTGGCCGTATAGTGACCAAAGAAGGCTACGATCACCTCGGTATTCCTATGCCAGATGAGCAGGCAGAAAAACTTCTTGGCTAGACAAAAATGCGCTACACTATAGATGATATCTATTCATCTATGCAATCACTTTTTGGACTTTTCTATACACTTCTTTTTCTCTGCTATATTTTTGCAGCGCTTTTTGTTGTTTTTCATATCCTTCGCTATTCACTCGATCGCAAAAAAGCTTTGTTTGGAGTAACTTTCTTTCTCTCTGTAGCAGCTATTCTCCTTTTTATTAATGCTATCCTCTTCTTTAGTCTCCCATTTTCTGAACTCGGTATTCCTACTTCTTTCTAAAAAATATGCTTACTTTTCCTGGACAAAAAGAAAACGAACAAGTGCTCCATGTCGTTCATCGTCACTGGTTCAATCTGGCGTCACATTTTTTTCTCCTTTTAGTTATTTTTGTTATTATTTTTGGAGGTATCTCTTTTTTCCTTATTCTTTTTCCAGAAGCCACTGATGCTGGGGGTAAAAAAGTACTGGTATTTATCCAAAACTCTTTCTTTCTTTTCATGTGGCTCTATAGCTTTATGCTTTGGATTGACTACTACTTTGATGTTTGGATTATCACCGATGAAAGAATTCTTAATATTGAACAAAAGGGTCTTTTTATTCGCACCATTAGTGAAGTTCACTATTCACGTATCCAAGATATTAGCACCAGTGTCAACGGCATTATACCGACCGTTCTCAACTTTGGCGATCTCTTGCTACAGACTGCTTCTGAAAACGAACGTATTAGTTTCCGCCAGGTAGGTGACCCCAATGGCCTGAAAGATGAAATTATGCGCCTAGCTAAAAGAGATCGTCTGGGTCTGTAATTATTGGTTTTGTCAGCATTATGCGTATCCTTGGTATAGATCCCGGCACCGCTACGGTGGGCTGGGGAGTCATTGATATAAAAACGGGCGCGCCCACTATCGTTGCTTCCGGGCACATAAGTACACCCAAAGAAATGCCCTTGAGTCAGCGCCTCTTAGAGATTTCTCGCGATATCAAGGAAATTCTTGAAACCTACAGACCGAGTGAAGCTGGCGTAGAAGAACTCTTCTTTTTCAAGAACCAAAAAACGGTCATTTCTGTAGCACAGGCAAGAGGAGCTATACTCTTGACACTTGAGGAAAATAGTGTTAGTATATTCGGTTACACGCCGCTTCAAGTGAAACAGGCCCTCACTAACTATGGCCGCGCGGACAAGACTCAGGTACAGCAAATGGTAAAAGCGCTTCTGAAACTCAAAGAAATCCCCAAACCAGACGATACAGCAGATGCACTTGCTATCGCGCTTTGTCACGCCCAAAGACGACGACGGGAAATTATTGAAAATATCAATTAAGTTTTTAAACCTATTTTGACCTATGAACTACCATCCTCTCGTTATGTACATAGTAGAGCAGGGCGTGCCACTTCAGACACTTGCTCTTCTTTTGATGATTCCGGTCGTAGCCACGCTTGTTGCTTTTTTTCGTCAGGTTGTTGGAATTAAAGCCTTTGGTATTTACACGCCCTCTATTATTACCTTTGCTCTTTTAGCTTTCGATCCAAATGGCTTGAAGTATGGTATTGCTATTTTTATAAGTATTATTCTTGTCGGAATGGCTTCTCGCTACATGCTTCGTCGCTTCCGCCTTCTCTATCTTCCACGCGTGGCTATCACTATTTCCATTGTCGCTCTGGCCATTCTTCTTATTCTTGTCATTGGAGCACACTTTAAGCGTACTGGCCTTGCTTCTGTCTCTATCTTTCCTCTTCTTATCATGATTACCTTGGCTGAAAAGTTTGTGGCCACCCAAATTGAAAAAGGTAGTCGCGCAGCTACTTTTCTTGCCGGCGAAACCCTCCTGATTTCTCTCATTGGATACTCCCTTATCCGCTGGGATGGCTTTATGATTCTTATTCTCAATCATCCATGGCTGATTCTTTTGACCTTTATTATCAACTTTACTCTTGGTAAATGGTCTGGTCTCCGCATTACGGAATACATCCGTTTCCGCAAGGTTATTGCCCACCTGTAGTTCTGTCCATATATGTTTGAACTCTTTCTCAAAAGTCAAAAGCTTCTTGGTATGAATGCGCGTAACCTTGATTACGTGCGTCCACTCAACCGTAAAAAGGCCATGCGTATTGCGGATGACAAACTCCTTTGCAAGCGCATTCTTCGCAAACAAAATCTCTCCGTACCAAAATTGCTTGGTAAAATAAAAAACTATGAGGAACTAGACGCCTTTGATTGGTCAACGCTCCCTGGCGGATTTGCCCTCAAACCTAATCGTGGATTTGGTGGAGGCGGTATCCTTGTTGTCTATGCACGCAAGCGAGGCCGCGATGATGCCTGGGTAAAGGCCGATGGTTCACTCATTACTATAGAAGATCTCAAAATTCATATTAAAAATATTCTCGATGGCTCTTTTTCATTGAGTAATCTTCCTGATACCGCCTTTTTTGAAGAGCGTCTTACCCTTCTGAAACTTTTTAAGCCCTACAGCTACAAAGGTATCCCTGATATTCGCGTTATTGTCTTTAACTCAGTGCCTGTAATGGCCATGCTACGCCTCCCTACGCGTGCATCTGATGGCAAGGCCAATCTCCAGCAAGGTGCTATCGGGGTAGGTATCGACCTCGCTACTGGCACTACCACAAGCGCTATTATGGGCAAAGGTAATATTATCGAATACGTACCAGATACCAACCTTGTGCTTTCTGGTATCAAGCTTCCCTACTGGAAGGAGACTCTTCGTATTGCTGTCGAGGCCCAGAAAATTTCTGGTCTCGGTTTTCTTGGAGCAGACATCGCCCTTGATCGTGAGCGTGGTCCAGTCATTATTGAACTCAATGCTCGACCAGGACTCTCTATCCAGCTCGCCAATCTCTCGGGTCTTCGTGAGCGACTTGATCGTGTCAAAGGTATCAAAATCAAAACAACCGATCGCGGTATTCGTGTTGGCATGAATCTTTTTGGAGGAGAAATTGAAGATGAAATTGAAGAAATCTCTGGTAAAAAAATGATTGGTGTAATTGAAAAGGTAACTTTTTTTGGTAAAGATAACAAAGAAATTACTCTTGAAGCCAAGATAGATACTGGGGCCGATTCATCATCTATTGATTTTGAGGTAGCTGAAGCACTTGGTTTCGGAGAGACGGTACGCGCATATCGAGCCCTTCAAGCTGACTGGGAGAAACTCAAAAACCTTACTAAAGAAGAGCGCTGGGAGCTCTTTGAGAACATTCCTGATGCTGTCAGTACTGTACCAATCCATTCTTCACACGGCACCACATACCGAGTAAAGATTCAGCTAGAAATGCTCCTTGATGGTACTCGCACCCCTATTCGGCCGACCCTTATTGATCGCTCTCGTCTTGATTATAAATCTATTATTGGGAGAAAAAATCTTCTCAAATTCCTTGTTGACGTTTCAAAATAGATCTCTCTCAAAAAATTGCCCTTTTTCTTTTTTTCAAAAAATCATAATGAATATTGAACAGTATATCGATAAAGTAAAACATGGTGCTTATAAGTCTTTTCTCAAAAAAACCCTCTCTCTTGGACTTCATGCCGAACTTATCCAGCACGAAAAAGTGCCTATCGTAAAAATAACCCATAAAGGCAAAACTATTTTTTGCTATGGAAAGGTACCTCTTTTTCGAAGCATGTGCAATCTTACTAAAAATAAATCTATTACCAAATTTGTTCTTGAATCTGTTGGTATTCGCACCCCAAAAGGCGTGGTCACACATTCTTTTGAAGATGGTCTTCGCGAAGTAAGAGAAAAAAAACTCACTTATCCGCTTATTAGCAAGCCTGTCGATGGATCTCTTGCTAAAGGAGTAACCTGGAACATCCTCTCTGAGGATGGTTTAGAAGAAGCCATTAATCACGCTCTTGGCGCCTACGGGTACCGGGAAGATATCAAAATTCTTGTTGAAGAAATGTTTATCGGGAATGAATACCGAGTCCTTGTTTTTAATGGCGAGGTACTTTCTTGTGTAGAAAAAATACCTGCTGGCATTGTGGGCGATGGTCTACACACTATTCAAGACCTTATTCACTCTTTCAATAAGACTCGGCGCCATGGTTTTGAAATAAAACTTGACGCTGTAGCAAAAGAAACCCTTGCCAAAGCTGGATACACCCTAAAGACAGTTCTGCCAAAAGACTTTTTCTTTAAATTACGTAACAACCTCAATATGTCTGATGGTGGGCGTTGTATTGAACGCACCGCAAGTATGAGTAACGAGCTCAAAAAGACCTGCGTCAAAGCTGTTGAATCCCTTGGGCTTACCTATGGTGGGCTAGACCTTATTACCAATGATCTTGCCTCTCCAAACACTCCCTATGTTATTCTTGAGGTCAATCCCAACCCCTACTACAATATGCACGAAAAACCACTTGTTGAGGGCGACGGCATCGATGTCTCTTTGATTCTCCTTAAGCACCTCTTTCCTTTATTGTAGGAAATTCCCAAGAAACAACTTGTTATTTTTATGCTATAATACAGGGTATAAAACACCCTTTTATGGCTCTATTTAAAAGAAAACGTCGGGTTCATTTTAGCGAAGAATCCGTCTCATCCAAAAAAACATTTTCCTTTAAGCTTCCTTCTTGGATAGAGAGACACAAGAAGCTTCTTTTACGTATTTTTATTGGCCTTTTTGCTACGTTTACCCTTATTTTAATTGGGACGTTTCTCTACTTTGCCAAAGACCTTCCAGAGGCAGGTAATATCAATAAACGATTTGTTGCGGAATCAACCAAAATTTACGATCGTACCGGCAATCACCTTCTTTATGAATTGCACGGCGAAGAAAAGCGTACCGTTATTCCTTTTGATCAAATACCTGAAATTGTGCGCTTTGCCACAATCTCTCTCGAAGATCAGGATTTTTATCACCATTTTGGCCTTAAGCCCACAGCTATTCTTCGGGCTGCCCTCAAAGACATCATCACCCTTGATGCAGCCCAGGGCGGCTCTACTATCACTCAACAGTTTGTCAAAAACTCCCTCCTTTCCAATGAACGTACTGTTACTCGTAAGATAAAAGAAGCTATTCTTTCTATTGAAATAGAAACTCTTTTCACTAAGGATGAGATACTCGCCATGTACTTAAATGAGATCCCTTATGGTCAAAATGCCTATGGTATCGAAGCGGCGAGTCGCACCTACTTTGGTAAGTCAGCCAAAGAACTCACTCTTGATGAAGCCGCTCTTCTTGCTTCATTACCACGGGGTACCGCCTACTATTCACCCTACGGAAGCCGTCCAGAACGCCTCACTGCTCGCAAAGAGTACGCCTTAAAACAAATGGCCAAACTTGGCTATATTACCGATGAGCAAGCCAAGCAAGCTATAGAGACCGATACCTTAAAAAAAATTCTCCCTCAAAAAGACATTATTGCAGCCCCTCACTTTGTCATGTATATCAAGGATTATCTCCAAGAGAAGTACGGCGATCAGTCTATAGAACAAGGGGGGTACAAAGTGATTACCACTCTTGATTGGGATAAACAACAAGCAGCTGAGGAAGCAGTGCGAGAGGGCTCAAAAAACAACGGCACATGGAAAGCTTCCAATGCCGCACTTGTAGCTATGGATCCAAAAAATGGACAGATTTTGGCTATGGTTGGCTCAAAAGATTACTTTGATACCTCTATTGATGGTCAGGTCAATGTAGCCATAAGAAATAGACAGCCGGGCTCATCCTTTAAGCCGTATGTCTATCTCACCGCCTTTACCAAAGGTTACCTCCCAGAAACCATGCTCTATGACACCGAGACAGAGTTTGATACCAATGATGGCAAGGTCTACAAGCCACTCAACTACAATGGTGAGTTTAATGGGCCTATCAGTATGAAAAAAGCCCTTGGTGGCTCATTAAACATCCCCGCTGTTAAAACACTGTACCTCGTGGGTGTTAAAGATTCTATCAAGCTTGCTAAAGATCTTGGTATTCAAGGTCTAAATGATCCTGACAGAGTCGGCCTTTCCCTTGTTTTGGGAGGAGGCGAAGTACAGCTCCTTGATCATGTAAATGCCTACAGCACCCTTGCTACTGGTGGAGTGCGTCATGAAAAAACCTCTATCCTAAAAATTGAAGATGCGAGCGGTAATATCCTTGAAGAATATCAAGAAAAGCCTGGTGAGAGAGTTGTGGAGGAGAAATACGTTGCTATGCTCGATTCTATCCTTTCTAATAACGAGAATCGTGCATGGGTATTTGGAGAGAATTCTCCCCTAGCCTTCTCTAATCGTCAGGTAGCAGCCAAAACCGGCACCACCAATGAGTTTCGTGATGGCTGGACTATGGGCTATACTCCAAATCTTGCTGTTGGTGTCTGGGCTGGTAATAACGACAATAGTCCCATGAAGGAAGGCGCTGATGGTGTCAATGTAGCAGCGCCTATTTGGAGAAAATTCATGGATAAGGCTCTTTCAAATTATTCTATTGAGAAGTTTCCTGAATATAAACCAGAAGATGAGATCGGAGAAGGTGAAAACAAAACAGATAAGCCGATGCTTTCTGGAAAGCTTGATGAAGAAAAAGACCTCAAAGTTTGTGAAATTCCAGGAAAAGATACTTATTGTTTAGCGAATAAATACTGCCCTGACGATAAAGTAAAAAAGAAAGACTTTGTTAGTGTTCATGATATCCTCCACTACATTGACCGTCGCGATCCACGTGGACCAATTCCAGATAAGCCCGAGAGTGATGGGCAATACAAAAACTGGGAGGAAAGTGTTAAGAAATGGTACGAAAAATCAGATAATAAAGATAAATCCTCTTCAGGAAATGTACCTACCAAAGAATGTGAGAAGGGTGATTTTGACAATTTTGAACCCGACTTAAAGCTTGATATTCCTTCTTCTACAAACTCTTCTACCCTCAAACTGAGTGTCAAAACTGATGCTCCGTACGGTATTAAAAAAGTCACCTATTCAGTGGATGGGGACACTATCAAAAGTGTCACTAGTAAGCCCTACTCTACAGATTACGATATTCCAAACTCAAAAAATAACCGCACTATCACCATTAAGGCCGAGCTTGAAGATGATAACGGCAACACCACTACTGACAGTAAAGATGTTAGTGTGAGTTTTTAAGACTTCTCAAAGTCTCTTTGTGTCAGAATAATATCCTCTAGATACTCTCCTTCCAAAAGAAGGTTTGTATTTTTTAGTAACTTTTCTTTCTGTAGAAAAATCTCATTTGCCCACAATGAAGATTCTGGTCGTACATAGATCTTTTTTTCAAAAACTCTTAGTGGTCTCAAGCTTTCTTCTCCTCTTGTGCCGTAAAGCTCTTGAATCACCTTTAAAAAAACAAAAAAAATTGTTTTTTCATCAAGTTCTTTCTTTTTTTGTGGTTTTTTCTTTTGAGCAAGAAGATCTTCTAGATTACGCATACTCCTTACGAATAGGCATCATCACATAGACGTATTCCGCTTTGTTTTCTTCATTTTCCTCTAACGCCTCAAAAGTAGCTGGGCTTGATGAGGTATTAGCAGAAAAAACTATCTTCTTTGAAGAAAAGGCGCTCAATCCCTCTAAAAGATACCGCGGATTAAAAATAAGTGTCAGTGGGCCTGCTCCTTTCAAAAAATCTCCCATTAAGACACTGCTATTTTCTCCAATTTCTTGTGATTTAGAGATTACTGTACAGTTTTCTTCTTCTGGATTGAAGATAAGAGCAATTTCACCAGTATTATAAGCTGAAAGAGTACTTGCTATCTTTAGTGAGCGAATAAGAGCCTCTTTCTCTAAAGCTACCCTTAAAAGAAACTCTTTTGGGATAATTTGTTTATAATCAGGGAAACGCCCGTTAATAATACGTGAAACAATTTGCACATTATCAATTTCAAAAAAAAGCTGATGTTCTTCAATTGCTACTTTCAGCTCTTCTACTTCAGGTGTTATGGATCTTGATATTTCTTGTAGTGTGTTAATTGGAATAATAAGACTCTTACTTTCTTCTCCATTTAAAATACTCTCTTTAGCTTGATTGTATTTCAAAACCTCTTCAGCAAGACGAAAACTATCTGTTGCTGCGATAGAAAGCTGCTTTTCTTCAAAAAGGAACTGAGCGCCTGTTAGCTCTATACGGGATTCATTATTACTTGCACAAAAAAGAAGTCTCGAAAGCGCCTGTTTAATTGGTTGAGCTAATAAAATAACTGGGTATTCTTTTTTAAATGTAGGGATAATAGGAAAATCCTTACCATCCAAAACCTTTATTTTCATATCTGAACTACCACTCTTTAGTAAAAGCTGCCCATCCTTTAGTTCAAGCTCCAAAACCTCTCCTTGGGGTAAATTCTGTACAAACTGAGAGAGTATACGTGCTGGCACGGCAAACTTACCTTCTTTTTCAATTTTTGCTCCTACAAAAACTATAATACCTATCTCTAGATTTGTAGCAGATATTTTTAACCTTCCATTTTCTGACTCAAAAAGAAAGTTACTGAGTATTGGCAAAGAGCTTTGTTTTCCCACTACTCGATCAAGAGCATTGAGGGCTTGGGTGAGATTTTCTTGTGTGCAAATGAGTTTCATATATATTTTTTAAAAAGAATAGTTATTATATATTAGGGCTGTGGATAACTGGATAAGTCAATTTTATAGCTTAATAAAAGGATTTAAAGTGAAGCAAGAACTCTTTTTATAGGGTGGCTAATATACGGATAAAGGATTAAAAATATATTAGACAATGAGAAGGTTTGTTTGTGTTTATTTTTATCCGCATCTTTTCCAGAGGTTATCCTCTCTATTTTGAACTTTATACAGACTTATACACTAAGAAATATAATAAAGGCGCTCTTTGATTTGGTTTAATTCCTCTTTTATCTTAGGAGAAGTTTCTTTTTCTTTGTTTATTTTTTCAAAAGCATGAAGTACAGTGGTATGATCTCTTCCTCCAAGCATGTCGCCAATAGTAGAAAATGGGGTAGAGAGTTCTTGTCTTAAGATGTACATAAGAACCTGACGAGGATGAGAAATTTCCTTTTTACGCCCTTTTTTAATTAAATCTTCATGTTCTACAGAGTAATACTCACAAATAGTGCTAAAAACACTCTCAGTACTGATATTTTTACGGTTTTTTTCAAGGAGTTCAACAAGAATTTTTTCTGTATTAGCTAAGTTGGCAGGTATTTTACGAAAATCACAATAAGCAATTACGCGATTGAGAGCACCTTCAAGTTCGCGAACATTTTGGTTGATATTTTGAGCTATAAAACGAAGGGCGTCCTCATCGATAGAAAGACCTTTTTCTTGAACTTTTGAACTAAGAATAGCAATACGAGTTTCAAGGCTTGGTTGACTGATATCTGTAATCATTCCACCCTCAAAGCGAGAACGGAGACGTTCTTCAAGAGTACCAATAGCTTTAGGTGGACGATCGCTAGAGATAACAATCTGCTTGTTTATTTGGTAGAGAGCGTTAAAAATATGAAAAAACTCATTTTGAGTTTTTTCTCTCCCAGAAAGAAATTGAACATCATCTATAATAAGGAGGTCCATTTGCTGATAATATTCTTTAAAGATGTCAATTTTTTGATTTTTAATAGAATCAACAAGTTCTGTGGTAAAACGCTCAGAGGTAATGTATTTAATGCGTTTTTCGGGATGATTGCGCATTACTTCATTGCCAATAGACTGTAAAAGATGGGTTTTTCCTAAGCCTACGCCACCATAAATAAAGAGAGGGTTGTAAAGCATACCAAGGTTTTGAGAGACGGCGTGGCAGGCGGCGTGAGCAAGTTCATTGTTCTCCGCAACAATGTAATTTTCAAAAGTATAGCGAGAATTAAGGCTGCTCTCATGAAAAACCTCTTTTTGAAGAGAGACAGAAGTACCTTCAGATGAAAATGAAGGTTTTTCTATGAGCTTTTTTCGTACAAAACTATTGGCCGTCTCAGTGTTTTCGTTCCGAGGAATGGCAGCGTCAATAGAACGGCTAATAGGTTTGGGCTGCTGGTTTGTGTGTGGATCAGAGAGAGAAATAGTGCAACGGATGCTTTGAATTGAAGGATCAAGGGTCCGAAGGGCTTTTAAAATATGGGTATTATACTTGTTTTCTAGCCATTCTTTAGCAAAACCATTCGGCACACCAATAAGGGCCTTGCCATCACTGACCTCTAAAAGGTTGGTGTTTTTAAACCAGGTAATAAAGTTGGCTTTCGAAAGGGAAAGTTCAATTTGGCCAAGGACAGCCTTCCAGAGGTCATCGTGAGTCATAGGGTATTTTCGTATCAGGTGACTAAAATTATAGCATGTGGATAACTGAAATACGAGCCTTTTTAAAGCAATGTTTGGTGCACAACCTGTGGATAAGTAAAAAAAGTCTCAGGGTAGTTGACTTTTCTGGCTTTTCTGCTACAATCTAGAGACATTTTGCACTAGCAACCATATTCATATATGAAAAGAACATACCAGCCAAAAACTCGCAAGAGAGCTCGTCGTCACGGCTTTCTAAAGCGCGCAAGCACTCCAGGAGGACGTAATGTCTTGCTTTCTCGTCGCCGCAAAGGACGCGCAAAGCTTACTGCTGTCTAGGAGAATTTATGCTCAAAAAATCCTTTAGATTAAGGAAAAAAGAAGATTTTACAAGGGTTTTTCGTTCCGGAAAACCTCTTTTTTTTAAACCATTTGGCTGTAAATTGGTACAAAATGATCAGTTGAATGATCGTCTAGCCTTCTCTTTTAGTAAAAAGCACGTTAAAAGGGCTGTTATGCGCAATCGTTTACGTCGAAGAATAAGTGCTCTTTATTTAAAAGAGGAGTATAATTTTAAGGGTAAGGATATTGTTTTTTTTACGACTGAAGCGGTTCAGAAGATTGAAAAAAGCACGCTAGAGGCCTTTCTTAAAAAAATAAATGATTCTGTTAGCTAAAAAACTATGTTAGAAATTTTTCACGTTGTTATTTATCAGCCTATCTATAATTCACTCATTTTTTTCTACAATACCCTTCCAGGAGCTGATTTTGGCTTAGCTATTATAGTAACAACGCTTCTCTTGAAGTTTCTGATGATCCCCCTCTCTCAGAAACAGATAGAGTCTCAACGAAAAATGCAGCTGATTCAGCCAAAAATAAAGGAATTACAAGCTAAATACAAGGATAAAAAAGAGGAGCAAACAAAGGCTCTTTTGGAACTATACAAAACAGAAAAGGTAAACCCATTTGCGGGATGTCTCCCAATGCTTTTACCGCTTGTTTTTTTGCTGGCTTTTTACCAGGTGATTATCAATATTTCAAAGTCACACTTTACTCTTCATGGTGCCGATCTTTATAGTTTTGTGGCCAATCCAGGTGTAGTAAATCACCTCTTTTTCTCACTAGTTGATCTTTCAAAGCCAAGCTATGTGCTTGCTATTCTTTCTGCTGTAGTACTTTATTTCCAAATGAAGGAAATGATGTCTACTCAAGGAATGGATAAAAAGATTGATTGGTCCGCCAAAGAACCTGATTTTACTGCTATAATGAGTAGGCAGATGCTTTATGTTGGTCCAGGTATGACGCTTTTTATTGGCTTTACCTTTCCAGCAGCACTATCGCTTTATTGGTTTGTTTCTACAGTATTTGCCTTTGTCCAGCAAAGAGTAGTCCTCTCAAAGTCTGAAAAAGATAAAAAAGTATGATGAACGAAGAATATATCCAAAAGTTAGTAGAAAATTTTCTAGAAAAAGCCTCTTTTTCTGGGTCAGTGACAGTAGAAAAGGATGAAAATCGCTATCAAGTGTCTATAACTACTGATGATGGCGGATTGCTTATAGGTCAGGGAGGGACACATATACTAGCCTTGCAGCACCTTATCCGTCTTTGCTTGAGAAAGGAAGCTAAAGATGAAGAGGGAGTAAATATCTACGTTGATGTCAATGGTTACTGGAAAGAAAAGGAAAAAATCCTTGAGCAGGAGGCTTTGGAGGCAGCAAAAAAGGTCATGGAGGGCGGCGAGTCTGTAGTACTGAGAGCTATGAATGCCCATGAGCGAAAGATTGTACATGACACTCTTGCAAAAGAAGCTGTCACTACAGAAAGTACTGGGTTTGGTACAGACAGAAGAATCGTTGTTAAGAGGGCTAACTAAGGCCCTTTTTCAAGTTAAACTAAAAGAATATGCCAGTAGCACGCAAGATTGCTTACAATGTTGTTTTCAACTCTCTTTTTAAGGTTTTTTCAACAGTAGTTCTTTCGCTGTACTCAATTCGCCTTATTACTGAGTATCTTGGGCCGGACGGCTTCGGAAAGTATGCGACCATCCTAGCCTTTTTTGCCTTTTTTTCTGCTCTTGTTGATCTAGGTCTGGCTCAAGTTACTGTACGTGAAATTTCTCGAGAAGGCGCTGACGAAAAGAGTATTTTTGGTAAAATATTTACACTTCGCCTCCTCTCTTCCTCAGCAATTATTGTTTTGGCGCCATTAGCACTCTTCTTTTTTAATTATGAGAATGATTTAAAAATAGGAATTCTTTTTGCTGCCGTAGCTGTCTTTTTTTCTTCGGCTTCACTTCTTTTAAATGGAATATTTCAAAAAAATCTTGCCATGGACCGGGTTGCCATGGTTGAGTTTTTCGGAAAGTTCTTACAAGTAGTTCTTGTGACGCTTATTGTTAAAAATAATTTAGGCTTTTTGGCGATTGCTAGTACTCTTTTGGCCTCGCTCTCCTTTAATGCCATTATTGTCTTTTTTCTTAGTCGTGCCTTTGTGCGATTTAGACTGGATTGGGACCCAGCTTACTGGAAGGGTTTTCTTCGGGAGTCAGCTCCTTTGGCAGCAACGGCCATGATTACATTTGCTTATTTTAAACTCGATACAATCATCCTTTCTGTCCTAAAAACAAGTGCTGATGTAGGTATCTATAATGTTGCCTACAAGATTATGGAAAACCTCATATTTTTTCCAGCTATGCTGGCTGGACTTATTCTCCCTCTTCTTTCACGGACACTTTTTACAGACAGACCCCTATTTGAAGACATTGTAGACAAAACATTTAAAGTTTTCTTACTTATCGTATTTCCTCTGGTGGTAGGTACGTGGGTACTTGCTCCAGAAATTATTACCATTATCAGCGGCAATGGCTTTGAAGAGTCAGCTCGAGTACTTCGTATCCTGGCTTTTGCTCTAGGATGTATCTTTTTTGGTCACTACTTTACCATGCTTCTCATAGTGAGTAATGCTCAAAAAAAGCTTATGAAAGCTCTTATGGTAGCAGCTGTTTTTAATATTGGTATCAACTTTATTTTTATCCCAAGGTACTCATATATAGGAGCAGCCCTTGTTTCTTTGGCGACGGAATTTTTAGTGGTAGTACTTTTGAGTCTGCTCGCTTTTCGAGAGGTGCATTTTAGGCCATCATTTAGGCCGATTGTACCGATTTCTATCGCTACGCTTTTGATGGGCGGTGCAATGTATATTTTTGATCATTTCTCTTTTGTGGTGGCAGGCGTAGCAGGTGTTGTAGCTTATCTAATAGGACTTTGGCTTACAAGGGTGGTGACATATCGAGAAATTCGTATGATCTTTTCTAACAAAGATACGGATCCTGTCCTTACAGATGGTCCAATATCATAAAATATGAGCACGGAACCAAAGGTAGTGATAGTGGTTTTGAATTATAATGGCGAAAAATGCCTTCATCAAACACTAGAATCACTCCAAAGTCTTGATTATAGAGAAAAAGAAGTGGTAGTAGTAGACAATGCTTCACAAGACCATTCTTTTGATTTAGCCAAGAAAAACTTCCCCCAGTTTCATTTTATCAGCCTTCCGAAAAATGGAGGATTCGCCTATGGAATGAACGCTGGTATGCGTTTTGCTCTAGAACAAAAAGCTGACTTTATCTGGCTGTTTAACTATGATGCACTTGCCTCAAGAGAAAGTCTTAGGATTCTGGTAAGAAATGCTGAAACTTTAGGAGATCGAGCTTTGTTCAGTCCAACTATTTTTAATAACAAAAAGATTTGGTTTGAAGGGGGAAGAATAAACTACTGGAAGATGCGAGTAGAACACTTGAGACAAAAAAGAGATCAAGAAAAAGCATTTAAAACACAATTTTTGACAGGCTGCGCCCTATTTCTTCCGATACGAGCTATTAAAGAGATTGGTTTTCTAGATGAGGACTTTTTTTTGTACTATGAAGATGCTGACTATAGCAAACGCGCCTTAAATAAAGGCTTTGATCTTTATGTTGTTCCAGAGGCAAAGGTGCTACATAGCGAAGAGAGTGTCCATAATCCACAAAAAGTGTACCACTTGGTTTTTTCTGGCCTCCTCTTTTTTTCTAAGCATCCAAAAGGCATATTTTCTTTTTATCAAGCCATTTATGGTATACTACGAAGACAAAAGAACCGACTAGATTTATTTATGGGTAAGCCCCTGGCAGAAGAGGTTTCTCGAGCGCACAGTGAATTTTATGCCAAAAAATCACCCCTTTTTCTCAATCATCTACGTAAACTATAAGAGTGCTCATTATTTAGAAAGTGCTTTAAAAAGCTTGATTTCTCAGGAAGAAAAAGAGATATTTGAGATAATTATTGTTAATAATGATAAAGAAGAGAGAGATTTAATCGAAAAACTCGGCCAAGAGTTTTCTTGTATCACCCTGCAAAATACGAGTAATAAGGGTTTTGGATCTGGAGTAAATCAGGGTGTTCAAGCGGCTTCTGGCAAGTGGATAGGCCTTATAAATCCGGATACCCTTTGGCCAAAGAGTCAGCTTCAGGTACTTCAAGGAAAAATAAAAGAAAAAAATGCAGTTATTGGACTCCGTCTTTTGGATAAGGATGGTCAAGAAGAGCGTTTTGGATGTGGACGAAAAATCACCTTACTACAGCTTTTTTTCAATCACCTCCCCCCCATACTTTCCCTTGGAAGAAAGCCGGTAGGATGGTTAAGCGGAGGAGCTCTTTTTTTTCAAAAGGCTCTTTGGGCAGAACTTAAGGGATTTGATGAAAAATATTTTCTTTATTACGAGGATGTTGATTTTTGCGAAAGAGCTCGTCTGGCAGGAAGAAATATAGAGCAGGAACCCCTGTTTTCAATTGTGCACTTTGGAGGCAAGAGTCATTCCTCCAAGAAACAGCAAAAAAAACACTATAGAGAGTCTCAGATATACTATTTTGAAAAGTTTCGTCCATGGTATGAACAAAAAATACTGAAATTACTTCATTTATTTCTCTCATAGGTATGATACTTGCTTTGCTTAGCTATTTCTATCTCCTCCTTCCTCTTAACTTTGCTTTAAATCCAATAGCATCTGTAGACTTGCCTATTATACGAATTGTTATAATAGCCCTTTTTTTCTTTTTTATGGGACAGGTTTTGTTGAAAAAGAGTTTCTTTATAAGTTTATCTTTGTCGACATTTGCCTTTCTTGGCTGGTTTTTTTGGAGTACCCTTTCTTTTGTTTGGGCTATTGATCCAGGCTGGTCATATAGAAAAATCTTTTTCTTAATAAATTTTCTCCTTTTATTCATTGTTCTCATTGGACAAAAGGAAACTACTTTTAAAAGGATTTTTCGCTGGTATGTTGGTGGGGCGGTCGGTATTTCTTCGGTTGCTATTTTACAGAGTCTTTTACAGTTAGTAGTAGATCCTGGAGTGGTGCTACTTTTTTGGACAGAGAAGCTGCTGCCATTTTTTCTTGGAAGTAATTTTGCTGCTTCAGTAGCGACATACCCGAGCTTATTGGTGAATATTTTAGGAAAAACGTATTTTCGTGCCACTGGTTTTTTTCCAGACCCGCATATTTTCAGCTATTATGTTGCCATGGCTATCCCTTTTACATGTCTTTATTGGAAAAAGAATTTTTTTGGTTGGTCTCGTTTGGTATCGTTGCTTTTATTTTTAGGTTTACTTCTTTCATTTTCCCGAGGTGGTTATGTGGCAATTGCAGCGAGCTTTTTATGGTTTTTGCTACTCATATTCTTTTTTGAGAAAAAACAAAAAATAGCTTTATGGATAATAGCAGCAAGCAGTATCTCCCTTTTTGCTCTTGTTTCTCCTGTAGGCAATCGTTTTATTTCAAGTTTTACTTCAGGTGATGGCTCCCGTAGCGAGAGGGTACAGTTGGCTTATACAGCTCTGGAAGCTATCAGAGAGCGACCATTTTTGGGTGTCGGTGTAGGTAATTACCCACTTTGGGTAAAGCCTGAAGCTCTATCGAGGGAGCCAATCTATGCGCACAACCTGTATCTCGATATAGCGGCAGAGCTTGGACTTGTCGGACTAAGTCTTTTCCTGATAGCTGTATTTGGAGCCCTCTTCGAAAGTTTTCAAAAATGGAAATTGAGTAAAGACCCATTTTATTTGGCTCTACATATAGCCTTGGTGTATTTCCTTGTGCATGGATTTTTTGAGGCGCCAATTTTCTCTGTGCACGTTTTACCAGTTTTTCTTTTGATAATAGCTGCCTGTTTTGTGAAAAGTGACATAAAAACGTAAAAGTATGATTACTTTCGATAAAATCTTTCCGTGTATTATTTTTTTTCAATTCTTGGCTCTAGAAAAAATTGTGATTGGAGGAATGCCCCTGTATGGGTTGGAAATTATCTTTTTGCTGACCCTTGGAATTCTTTTGAAAGAAAAAGTGAAGTCAGAAATGAAGAAAATAGATAAGGGTATTCTTTTTGGCAGTTTTATTTTTTTGGCAGGCGCTCTTTTTTCTACACTGCTTAATTCATGGGGATATACTGAATTAGGCATGCTAAAATCATGGTTTTTCTTTCCAGTGCTCTATTTCTTTTTGGCACTAAGTCTTTTTTCTTTTGATAAGAGGGTGGCCATGTGGAGAGGTTGGTTTTTGGGGAGCTCTCTGATTTCGCTGATAGCTCTCCTCGGCTATTTCCGAGGGTATCTTACCTATGACGAGCGTCTCGCCTTTCCGTATACGTCGCCAAATTTTCTGGCCTATTTGGTAACGCCAGCTATCTTCATTGGCTCCTTCTTGCTATACAAAGGATCTGGATGGCAAAGAAAAGGAGTTCTTTTTCTAGTAGGTATAAGCGCTTTCGTACTCTATCAAACACATTCGTACAATGCTTGGATTGCTCTTTTAGGAGCAGGTGCTGTGAGCATGACTTTTTTTCTCAGCACTTTTCTACGAAAAAAACAGCTTTCCTTAAAAAGATTTTTAAGTATCATTGCCCTAATTGCTGTGGCTATAAGTCTTTTTGTGTTTTCGGAAAAGGATGAGCCAAAATGGAAGGATATTTTCAGTCAAAATGGACGGTCTTCTGTACATTCTCGTCTTATGATTTGGCAATCAGCTCTGACTATAGCTAAGGACCATCCAATAAATGGAGTTGGTATAGGAAATTTTCAAGAGGTATATTTAAAATATCAAGAAAAGTTTCCTCCGTACCTTGAATGGGCTGTGCCACAGCCACATAATTTTATACTTGCTGTTTGGCTTCAGGCAGGATTGCTTGGGCTTTTGGGTATAGGTACTATCTTTGGTAGATTAGGTTTTATTTTTTGGCAGAGAATGAGGCGAGATAATCTTGATAAAAACAAAGAAGCCCTTGTGCTTGTGGCACTTTGGGTGAGTTTTTTCTTGTACGGGCTATTTGATACACCCTATTTTAGGAATGATCTTGCTTTTTTGTTTTGGACACAGGCGTACCTGACGTATGCCTATAGTATGAGACAGGGGGAGGGGGCTTAGTCTAAAGGTCTATTTTGTAAAGACGTCCTGTTTGGCGGTCAGTGAAGAAAAGAATATCTTCTTTTGGTGAAAGTCTAAGATCGGTGCTATCAAAAGACTGATTGATATCTGAAAGTTCAAGAATGCGGGTACTTTTGCCTGTAGTAAGATCAATCTGCCAAAAAGTATCTTGAGAAGCGAGATTTTTGGCATAGTAGTCATTTGGCAGTGTGGCGTTATCGAGCCCTCCAGGAAGAGCATAAAATAAGCGGTTATTATCCTTTGACCAGACCACTTTTGATATGAAGGTAGGGATGGTGAGAGCCTGAAATTGACCACCAGATTTATTGATGATGCCAAGTGTGAGAGGAGTGCCTTTTTGAGCGCTTGAGCTTACGAGTACTTTTTCACCATTAGGTGACCAGAGGTAGTCCCCGCCAAAGCGCCCTTTGAATATAGGGGTGCTCTTTTTTGTTTCAGAGTCAAAGGTAGTAAAAAGAGATTCTTCTAGAGCATTTGGCTTATTCCAGAGAGAAACGGTATTAGACTGAGGGACAGCTTCAAGGAAATATTCTTTTTTGTCGACCCCGGCTATCTCTTTCCAGTCGCTACCGTCTGGATTGGATTTATTGAGAGAAGAGTCGCCAGAAGCATTTTTGAAAAGATAGTAGATTTTGTCACCAAGATTGTTCCAGGTCGCCCGAGTAATCTCTGGCTTGAGAGGCGAGAGTGTTTTGGTTGAGAATACTGCCAGGTGCCAGCGCGGATAGGGTGAGTTTTCTAGGAGAACAAGGGCAGAATCATTTTTGGGTGACCAGACAACGCGGAGTACCTTGGCAGGAAGGTTACTTAAGAGAGTGACCTTGTCCTTTCCTTCGAGATTTGCCTTCTTGAAGGCTTTATCATCAAGGGAGTAATAGTAGATATTCCCGTCATTGGCAATCGTGGCGGTAAGAAGGTTTTCATTGATAGGATTTTCTACGGAACTAGCCGGATTGATAGGTGTTTCTTTTCCGAAGCCAGAAGAGCTTGTATCAGGGTCTTCTTTTTTGACCTCGGGTGAAGTAGCATCATTGATATTTGTTTTAAATGCAAAGTTGTAGGCCAAAAGAAAAATAATGACCAAAAGAAAAAGTGCGAGAGAAGAGTAAAAAAGCTTTTTCATGACACAGATTTATTAAGGCCCAATAAACTTTACATGAAAATGAGCGCCATTGCTGGTTGAATATTGTCTGAAAGGAGACACTCGAGTACAGGCAGCACTGTTTGAGGCTTCATTTACAAGCTGTAGTCCAGGCGTACTACCTACAGCTGTACAGAGAGCATCCCAGCGAGGATCATGCAAAGGCAAAGAAGTATTGATGCCAATATCAGCACAGTTTCCAGAGTCAGCATTGCCTGACACATGACATCCGCTGAGCGCTCCTCCTGATCGTACAGATGAGGTGACATAGATATTTATACCAGTGCGTTGCTTGAGTTGTACAAGGCGGTCGGCAATATCTTTACATATTTGGTTGGTAGAACTTGATGTAAGTCTTTGTCCAAGAGCGGAGGGAATAGCTATGAGCCCTCCCGCACAAGGCCTTGTACTACCAGTGGCTCCCCCACCCCCAGCTCCTCCTCCGCTTCCACCACCACTAGCAGGATTTGCTTGTAGAGCGAGAGGTTGAAAGCTGGATATTTTTAGGTTTACGAGGTCGGGATTGATCACATAGAGGATAAGATAGGCTACAAGAGCCAGGAAAAGCCCAAAGAGAGCCCCTTCGATAGTGTGTTTGGCTGAGCTAAGGGCAGAGGTGTTACCAGCGCTCGTGAGGTATTGAAAGCCGCCAATAACAAGCATAAAAACAGCTCCAATAACAACTAAGACAAGTCCGAGAATATAAACTCCACGCAAGTACTCAGAAAGAGTTGTCCCTTGAATAAAAGGTACATTTTCCAGAGGAGTATAGTTTGTGCCAACATTGATGTTGCCAACATTTCCAATGCCAGCTGAATCACCACCATGATTTCCGACTCCATCAGTATCGCCTACCACTGTTCCGGAAACAGAGGGGGGTACGACTTGTCCCTTTGGTGCACAACAGTAGTCATCAGTTACACTACCTTCACAAATACCTATGTAGTCTTGGGTATTTGAGTCACAATTGCTTGACTGACAGGTGCCCCCGACACCTCCTCCAGAGGCTATTGGCAAGGTACAGGTAGCAGCCTCTTCCATAAATTGACCAACAACTTTCCCTTTGGCGGTAGAGGATTTTGGAACACAGCAGGCTTCTCGTAAACCACCGTCGACACTTCCTGAATTACCACAGAGCCCCACAGGCTTCTCCGCGTCATTGTCGCAGCCATTTGAACCACCAAAAAATTCACTAATACTTGTTACATCGCCATCAAGAAAAAGCGCTTCACAAGATCCTCCCCAGCCGCCTTCTGTAGTAGCTTTGGCGCACTCACCATGCTCAATAATAAGAAAGGTTTCAGCTAAAGCAGAAGATGCACCAAATTGAAAAAGAAGGGCAGCGAGAAGAAGAGATTTTTTTATAGACATATTTTTGTATCAGTATTTGTAGTATATCACAAAAAGCCTCTTGCTTTGAAAAAAGAAGAGGCTTTTTAGATGAGGGCTTTAGTGGAAATTTTTTAGAATTCCCAGCTGCCATTGAGGCTTGTTGATTGGGTGTAGTTGACGACAGTAGTCTCAAAAAAGTTCCCTTTATCACTGTTGACATCTTGGAGTCTGTCGAGATGCTTGTAGGGATTTTCGATAGCTTCTGGATAAAGCGGATCGAGACCAAGCATAGCAAGGCGCTTATTGGCCAGCCACTTGGTGTACCCCTCGGTAGTCTCACCATTGATGCCTGGAATACGGTTGCCGAGGATGTGGGTACTCCATTCAATTTCTTGACGCACTGCCTCAGAGGTCATCTCGCGAATAAGGGCTTCATCAAATATTTCCGGAAACTCATTTTTGATTTCACGAATAATATTGGCAAAGATGGTGATATGAGTGACTTCATCGCGGCGAATATAGGCAATCATACGGCCAGTAGCGAGCATCTTCATGCGATCCACAAGAGTGTCAAAGAAAGCAAAGCCATTGTAGAAGTAGATTGACTCTAGGAGAAAGTTGGCGACAATACCACGGAAAAAGGTTTTGTCATTTGGATCATCGATAAAATCTTGATAGATTTGTCCAATGTACTTGTTTCTTTCAAGAAGAGTCTTATCATTTTGCCAGAAATAGTAGATTTCTTCGCGCTCTTTGCTCTCTACCACAGACTCAAGGATAGTGGCGTAAGATTGAGAGTGAATAGCTTCCTGATAAGCCTGGATTGAGAGAATAAGGTTTACTTCTGGAGAGGTGATGTAGTCAGCAAAGTGGGGAAGATTTACGGTCTGGATAGAGTCGAGGAAGATGAGAAATGAGAGACTCCCCTTATACGCGCGCTGCTCCTCTGGAGAGAGATCGCTATGGAAGGCTCTAGCATCATCTTTGAGTCCAGAAACTTTTTCTGGTACCCAGAAGTTACCTACCATGACTTGGTAGAGACTTTTGGCCCAGCTGTATTTGGTAGCATTGAGGTTGAAGAGCCCGGTAGTAGAACCCTTAATAATAGTACGAGCCTCTACAGCGTCATTACCATTGGGATTAAAGAGCGGATTTTTACTGATTGTTGACATAAGTTTGTATTTTTTTAACCACTACAGCTAACGCAGTCTTCTTTGATTTCTCCTGACAAGCTACGGACATAGTAGACCGTCTTGATGCCATCCCCCCAGGCTTTTACGTAGTACTGGTAGAGTTGGGCTGGACTAACTTTTGAAGGATCAATCATCCATTCAAAACTGATAGACTGATCAACCCACTTGTAGACTACCCCGATAAGGCTAATAACATCGTTCATATCCATGTGGATGTACTCTTTGTAGAACCAAAAGTTCTCTTTAGAGAGCTTTGGAGCAACGCGGAGTGTAGGAGCTGAAAGATTAGTTTCTACGAAGTAGCGTTTGTAGATAGGAAGAAGCGCAGCAGTGGTGCCTACGACACCAGCAGTCGAAGTGTTTGGTGCTGGCGCAGTGTGATAGCCAAAGCGAGTACCATGGGTCTTCATATCAGCAAAGAGTTTACTCCAGTCAGCTCCAAAAGAGGTGTTTGAGGTATACCAATCTTCTGTGCGTCCAAGGATAATGCCCTGTGAATATTCGCTGCCCGGGAAGAGCTCGTAGTGACCACGCTCTTTAGCTAGGTCTACAGAGGCTCGGTATGTATGGAAGGCATAGCGCTCAAAGAGACGATCAACTTCTGTACGAGCTGCCTCGGTATCATAGGCGATTTTGTTGACCGCGAGATATTCAGCCAGCCCAAGATAGCCAATACCGATGCTACGATAACGCATAGCCGTGCGCTCAGCTTCTTTAATCGGGTAGTAGTTTAGGGTGATGACGTTATCAAGAACACGAAGCAGTGTTGGGAAAACATCTTTGATGGTAGGTTCGTCGTTTACAGCAGCGATATTAATAGAGGCGAGGTTACACACGACGAGATCACCTGGTTCATACTTGATAAGAATCTTACCATCTTCAATAGTTTCTTCTACGAATTTGGAAGAAGAGGTATTCTGACAAATCTCTGTACAAAGCTGTGTAGAGTAGATATTACCAGCATGCTTATTTGGATTGAGACGATTGACAGTATCGCGGTAGAAAACATAAGGCATACCGGTTTCTACAGTAGTCTTCAAGAACTTTTTGAAAAGCTCTTTGGCCTTCACTGTTTTCTTCATAGTCATGCGCTCATCCTTTTCGAGCTCAAGATAGAGTGTCTCAAAGTCCGCATTGAAATGATCCTGAAGCTTCTTGCCATAAACATGGTTGATTTCATACGGATCAAAGAGGGTCCAATCACCATCTTCTTCTAAGCGTTTCATAAAAAGATCTGGGATAGAAACAGCTGGGAAAACATCAAAGGCCTTAGCGCGAATATCCCCTGTCTCAGTCTGAAGATCAAGGAAGTCATAGATGTCGAGGTGCCAAAAGTCGAGAGTAATAGAGATAGCTCCAAGTCGAGCACCAAGCTGATTGACTGCTACAGCAGTATCATTGATGACTTTTACCCAAGGATTGACTCCGCCAGACATGCCACGTACACCGCGTATCATGCTGCCACGAGCACGGATATTGCCAAGGTAGACGCCTACTCCACCGCCAAACTTAGAAATCTGAGCCATATTTTCCACGGCATGATAGATACCGCGCAAATCATCATCTACGTTAATCTTGAAGCAGCTAGAAAGCTGATGATAGTTGGTGCGAGAGTTTAGGAGTGTTGGTGTTGGCAAGGAAATGCGTTGCTCTGAACAGTGTTTGTAAATCTTGAGAGCAGTCGCTAGCCGAGTCTCCTTGGTCTCTGGAATAGCCAAAAAGAGCGCGATAGACATATACATTTCTTGAGGAAGCTCTTTGGTTACCTTGTTAGGGTTGAGGAGATATCGCTTAATCAAAGAAACAATAGTGGTGTATTCGTAGCTCTCGTCAGTGCTCTTAGAGAGATGTTTTCCTGCTTCGAGAATATCTTCAGGTGTGTAGTAGGTGTAGAAGTCTTTGTAGTAAAGACCTTGCTCAATATACTCATCAAAGAGAGCTTTGTAAGAGCTCGGAGAGTAGACGTCTTCTTGCTTGAGATTGCGATTCTTGATGGCTTGCTTGTAGAGACCGCCAAGGAGAATGCGAGCAGCAATATTTTGCCAGGCAATATTTTCTACAGTGACAAGATCAATACAGGTTTTGACAAGCAATTTTTCAAGATCAGAAGTCTTGATTTCTTCGATAAGATTCTTCTTAAAGGCTTCCATGAGATCTTCAAAGCGACACTCTTCTTCGTACTCTTTAGAAGCACGATTGAAGACTGCTCGAAGCTTTTTGATATCAAAGCGCTCTTTAGAGCCGTCAGCCTTAGTTACCTGAAGGGTATTTTTTTCAAATTCATCTACCAGTTTCTCTATTTTCTCTTCGCGTTCTTTTTTGCGCTCTTGACGATAGATAATATAAGACTTAGCAAGTTCAAAGCGGTTTGTCTTAACCAGGTTTTGCTCTACGATATCTTGGACATCTTCTACACTCGGTGTGCGATTGACAAAAATTTCACCGTAGACGTGCTCAAGGTCAGCAATAATTTGATCGGTTAGTTCAGGTATGAAAGCCTTGTCAGTTTCTCCGATAGCATCACAAGCAAGGGTGATAGCATGCTCAATGCGAGCCCTGTTAAAAGGCATAATTTCACCATCACGACGAAGAATTTTTTCGATAGCCATAGTTTTAGTTTTGAAGCCGGTGTGGCAGAGAATTAGTAATTAAGCGTTTCTGTTTTGACTGTCTAGAAAGCGTTGTTCTGCGACTGGCCAGTTAAGAGCATTCATAAAGACATTTAGGTAGTCTGCACGTTTGATACCGTAGTCGAGCATAAACGCGTGTTCAAAAACATCCATAACTACAAGAGGAGTAGTGCCAGCAAGGTGACCAAGATCGTGTTCATTGATCCAGACATTCATAAGTTCACCGCTAGCATCATCGAGACAGAGAATTACCCATCCAATACCGCGCATAGCACCAGTAGCAAGAAAGGCCTTTTGCCAGTTTTCTACGCTACCAAACTGAGCGACAATTTTTTCCTTGAGGGCTCCTTCACTGAGGGTAGTGGCAACTTTACTAAGATTTGCAAAGTAGAGCTCGTGAAGGCGCATGCCATTCCATTCCCAACCAAAGCGACGAGTAAGCTCATTAAAAGCCGGTGTGCCAGCCTCAGCTTCGCTCAAGAGCTTGCGGAGGGTATTGGTATTGGCCACATACCCCTGGTAGAGTGCAAAATGATTGGTCAAAAGGGCGTCACTCATGCCTGGGAGGCCGAGAAGATGCTCAAAATTTTGTACAGGATACTCAAACATATTTTTGTATGATTTTATGGGTAATTTTTGGCATCTATTTCCTCCCAAAAAAGAGACCGTTTTTCCATAATACGAGTCAAAAAAAAGTGTGTCAACTAACGCCTATTTAAAAGATAATTTAGAGCTATTTTTTGGTAATTTTTATTAAAAACAACAATATATAGTGTATTTTTGATAGATGACTACACAAGAAGAAATTTTTTCTCCTCCAAAAAACTTGCGTAAAACCTGAAAACGTGACACAAGTGAAAGATACCAATAAACTCTTTTGAGCCCCTATAAAAGCATGGCCCCAAAAAATACCTATCGCGTACCTAAAATACTCTCAGGAGAGCGCGCAGACATAATAGTGAGAAAGGCGCTCGCCCTAAAGGGTAAGAAGGAAGGTGCCGAGGTCTATCCAAGTCGTCAGAAACTCCTCAATCTTTTTGATCAAAAGCTGGTGCTTTTTGATGGTCAGCCAGTAGAGGCTTCTCGAAGATTAAGTGCCGGCAATATCCTCACCTTTTTGCCAGAGCCCATAAAAAAGAAGAGTGAAAGAAAAGTCTGCAAAACAGCCCTACCGGAAATTCTTTTTGAGAATGAGTATTTCTTTGTTTTCAATAAACCAGCTGGTCTGGCTATGCATGGAGGTGGCGGTGTCCGAGAGACGGAATACACCTTCGCTGACTACCTTCTCCAGAAATATCCTTATTTGCGTGATGTGGGAGAGGATGAGACTCGTCCAGGTATTGTCCATAGGCTCGATAAGGATACCTCGGGCATCGTATTGGTAGCGCGAGCCAATGACGCATACGATGAACTCAAGTACCTCTTTACGGAAAGGATGATTCAAAAAGAGTACTTAGCCTTGGTAGAAGGTCATCTGAGAGAGTCTTCAGGGGCAATCAATTTTTCTTTGAAACGTTCTAAAAATAGCCTCAAAAGAGTGCCTGTGAAGAAAAAAGACGATGACGAAGAAAACCCTCTCGTAAAAGATGCTCTGACCGAATACCAAGAGGTAGTGAGATTTAAAGAGTCTTCTCTGGTAAGTCTTCACCCAAAAACCGGCCGTATGCACCAGATTCGCGTTCATCTTAAGGCTTTGGGTCACCCTATCTTAGGAGACCAGCTTTATGGAACAAAGAAGATCCATTTAGATTATCCTCATATTAAGAGACAGATGCTCCATGCTTCTCGACTGGATTTTGATCTTTTTGGTACAAAATATCTTTTTCAAGCACACTTGCCGGAAGATTTTGTAGAAGCCCTAAAAAGCCTTGACGGATTCGCGGAAAGTGGCTATGATTATGAGGCTTTAGAAGGCCTATTACCAAACAAAGGTGTCGCATAAGGTTCATCTCTTTATCGGCAAATTTGCGGGAGTAATATCAGGTTTAGACCTGATATTTTCTGTTTAATACGCAGTAATAAAGCCTTTTCTCTATAAAATCCCAGTTATACCTAACACTATGAATCAGAAACTTGTCGAATTCAACAAAAAACAGCGTCGCACCTTTGCTGAGCTCCCAGAGCTTCAGGCTGGTGATGTGATCAAGGTTTACCGTAAAATCAAAGAAGGTGCTAAAGAGCGTACCCAGATGTTTCAGGGTATGGTAATTGCCCTTCGTGGTGGCCAGAGTGCTTCTCGTACCATTACGGTCCGTAAGGTTTCTTTTGGTGTTGGCGTAGAGCTTGTTCTCCCTTTAAACTCGCCTCAGATTGAGAAAATTGAGTTTGTGAAGCGTACCACTGCCCGTCGTGCTAAGTTGTACTTCGTGCGTGATAAGTCAGTGAAGGTACTGAGTCGTAAGTTGAAGGAGGTAGCTCTTAAGGACTCTCGTAAGCCAAAGCCAGTAGTAGCTGAAGTGGCTCCAGAAGCTCCAGTAGTTGCCAACGAAGAGGAAAAAATAGTAGAATAGGTTTTGCATGAGAAGAGCCCCTCTCTTCTCGTAGGCCCAGGTGGCGGAATTGGTATACGCGCATGCTTGAGGTGCATGTTCTCGCAAGGGAGTGGAGGTTCAAGTCCTCTCTTGGGCACACAATTGAATACAATAAGCACGCTTAGCTCAGTTGGTTAGAGCACCTCGTTTACACCGAGGGGGTCCAAGGTTCGAGTCCTTGAGCGTGCACAGAAGTGTGATAGTTCAGCCGAGGTAGCTCAGTGGTAGAGCAGAGGACTGAAAATCCTTGTGTCGGCAGTTCGATCCTGCCCCTCGGCACAGTAGAGGTGGATAAAGGCTGTATAAGTGTGCTTATAGAAAGTTATACACTGTTTATAAGCAAAAATTAGGGACTGTAGCTCAGTTGGTTAGAGCAGGCGGCTCATAACCGCTTGGTCGCTGGTTCAAGTCCAGCCAGTCCCACAATAAGGCTAGATTGACAGGTAAAACAGAAATATTTATTCTAGGAAAGTCGTTATTTAGAAAAGAGAGATAAGCGGATATCGTATAATGGTTATTACACGTCCTTGCCAAGGATGAGATAGGGGTTCGATTCCCCTTATCCGCTCACATAAACCAAAAGACTCGGAATTCTCCGGGTCTTTTGCTTTTTCTGGGTAAGTAGAGGGAATCGAACGGGAAAAGGGTCGGCCCGCCTTGGCAAGCCAGAGCGAGACAGGAAAAACACTTGTTTCCCAGATTGGGGTAATCCAAAGGGGCTAGAGGGTGGAAACCCTATAGAGCGGACCATGAGCTTGTCGAATGGGAGCAGTTCGTCCCCTTATCCGCTCAAAAGCACTAAAAAGTACCTTTTTATAAGGTACTTTTTGCTTTATATAAGCTAATTATTCCCTATTTTCTATTGACAAAAATTGTGAAATATGCTAGTATACCGGGTTGAGATAAGTACAGACCTACTCAGCCCGTCAGTCCCAAGGGATGTGCGGATTACCAGTAAGAGCAATTTATGTCTTATCGAAAAGAGCTTCTTTTCGTAGCAGTACTCGGAATCGGCCTATTTGTTACCAATATCGGTACAGTGGCTGCTGAAAACGTAGAATTACCACTTATACAGAGTTATAACTATTCTCAGGACCCATATCTTCTCGAGTGGAGCCTCAAGAATAAACAAATTGATACTCAGATTGAACAAAAAGAGCTATCAATTGAAGATAAGATCCTTCTCAAATGGAAAACTAAGCAGGCAAGCCTTTGGGCAAGTCTTCCTACCGAATCTTTTACTATCAATGCTTCTGCTTATACTGCAGCGGCTGATGAATGTGGTAAAAGCGATGGGATGACCGCTTCAGGTCTTATGGTGACCGAAAAGCGTACCCTTGCTTGTCCGAGAGAATTTCCTTTTGGTACCAAGATTAGTATCGAAGGAATGGGAGAGTATCGTTGTGAGGACCGTGGTGGAGCTATCAAGGGTAATCACTTTGATATTTATGTAAAAACAAAAAGTCAGGCCTTTGCTTTTGGACGTCAGAATCTGAGTGCTAAGGTAATACAATAATAAAAAAAGAACTCCACTCTATCTTGAGTGGAGTTTTGTTTATTGACTCGCACCCCCCTATTTGGTACCCTTTTTAAGTGATAGTGAAGTTTGGTCCGATGGCCGAGTGGTTACTTGACCGCCTCTGGCGGTGGCAGAGGCCAGCCAGAGGCTGGTAAATCTGCAAAATAACAGCGTTAGATGGTCGCGTGGCCGAGCGGTTAGGCACGGGTCTGCAAAACCCTTTACTCCGGTTCAAGTCCGGACGCGACCTCAGTAAAGATGTATAATAGAAATATGCCGGGGTGATGGAATGGTAGACATAGGGGACTTAAAATCCCCAGGCGCAAGCCGTGTGGGTTCGAGTCCCACCCTCGGTACAAAGAAACTCCCTAGATAAAGAGGGAGTTTTGTTATTTTTTCAGAAGTCTTGTTATTTTTTTGAAATCTTTGAGTAAAGTTTCTCGCATATTGCCATTGTAGAGTGCGGCTGCTGGGTGATAGAGGGCAAAAAAAGTTTGTTCTCCAAGACCAGGAATATTTTTTGTAAAAGATTTTCCATGAACTTCCCCTATTTTGACATCTGGAATAAAGTGATTGAGAGCATAGCGTCCGAGAGTGATGACGAGTTTTGGCTGGATTAATTGTAGCTCAGCATGAAGCCAGGCTTTGCAAGCGGCTATTTCATCTTTGGAGGGGTCTCTGTTTTCAGGAGGACGGTATTTCACGATATTGGTAATATACACATCCTCTCGTGAAAGTTTGATGCTTGTAAGCATTTCATCAAGAAACTTTCCAGAGGCTCCTACAAAAGGTTTGCCGGAAATATCCTCACTTTTACCAGGAGCTTCTCCGATGAAAATAATATCAGACAAAGCATTGCCATGACCAAAAACAGCCTGAGTGGCTGTTTTTTTGAGGCCAGAGGTATTTATTTGATCAAATTTTTTATGAAGAGCAGCAAGTTTTTCTTGTTGCATAGCGATTACATAATAAGGAAGCCTTCACCAGTATCAACTATTTTACCAGGTATTTCAAAGCCACTCGCAAGCACGTGGCCTCCCCCACCAAAGGCATGGGCAATTTGAGAAACATCGACTCCATGGTGATCCATGGAGCGTAAGCTACCACGTACAGTAGAAGCGTCTCTTTCAGAGAGCACAAGGGCAAATTTGGCATCAGGGACGGTACTGAGAATAGATGTGACTTGATAGATGTCTTCAGCTGAAGCTTCGCACTCGAGAATCTCTTCTTGGGTGACAGCAGTTACAAGCATGCCATTTTCTGGATAAAGACGAGCTTTTTCTATAGCCTTTCCCCATAGACGAAGAGCAGCGATATTGCGATGAGCAAAAATTATCTGAGAGACTTTATCGAGAGGGGCGCCCTTTTGCATCAGAGTAGAGGCCATTTCCATCACTGCGGGAGTCACTTTAGAGTGCTTAAATCCCCCGGTATCAAAAACGAGACCCGCAAGTAAGTATGTAGCCATACGCTTGGTGATTCTTGCTCCAGTTTGCTTGAAATAAAGATAGAGGAGCTCACTTGTAGATGAGTAATCTGCATCAATAATGACCACATCCCCGAGAAGTTCTATGTCTGGATGATGGTCCATGAGCACAACAACTTGATCATCGCTAAGCTTCTCTCGAAAAAGATGGAATCCCCTGTCAACACTGTCTAGAGCAAAAACAGCGTCAAAAGGTTTGAGGTCCAGGGTTTCTGGATGAACAAATTTTTTTTCACCAAGTGGCAAGAGAACTTGCGGAAATTCATCGTAGCAAGCGATAGTAACGTTTTTTCCCAGAGCAACTAAGTGCTCATGAAAAGCACTGTTTGAACCGACTGTGTCAGGATCGGGCCGGGTGTGAGCTACCAGGAGGATATTTTCAGCTTTAGCGACAATGTACTCAAGCGTTTTAAACTGAGAATCAAACTTCTGCATAGCTTAGGAAAGAGAGAAGAGTATTTTTTCTACAGCATCAGCATTAAGTGCTGTACTGTCTACTTCAAATTTCAAACGGGGAAGAGGTTTCATATAGAGACGACCATGAACAAACTTCTCTATTTGGGAAAGTTCTTTTTTAAGAGTTTCTTCGACATAGTGAGTCTCTGATTCAGGAAATATGCTGACAGAAAAAAAGGCCTGACGAAGATCTTTGGAAGTACGAATCTTTGTAACAGTCGCAAAAACACCCTGCTTAAAGGAAACCTCTGATACAAGGGCTTCAGAAATCAAATCTCGCAAGAGATCATTGACTTTGGTAATACGAAGTGACATGGGAGTTGTATGCTAGAGAGTAACGAAGCAGTCTAGCACCTTTTGTACAAGATGCCAAGGGATGTTTGGTGTGCCCCCACCAGGAATCGAACCCAGATTTTCTCCTTAGGACGGAGCAGCTCTATCCATTGAGCTATGGAGGCATTTATGGCTCTAATAAAGAAAAATATATACTTATACAGACGTATACACAATCAGTGTGGACCTTAGCGGACTCGAACCGCTCACCTCTCCCATGCCATGGGAGCGCTCTACCAGATGAGCTAAAGGCCCTCTTCTATAATTTGGTACACCTTATTATCCGGTAATATACTTTTTTAGTCAATGCTTGTTTTTGGCCTTTGATAAGCGTAAGATTAAGCTAATAACTATACACCTGTGAGTATTTTTTTCAAAAAAATCAGCCTGATTTTCTTAGGGATAAGCTTTCTCTTGAATGTGCAGTATGTTTTGATCCCGAATGTTCTCGGAAGCCTTTTTTATAGTGAATATTTAGATATATCGATCTACGCATTCGATATAGCATTCCTCGTCATACTTTTCATAATAATATACAATGAAAGTATACTATTGTCAAGTATACGGGAAATGTTTCACGTGAAACAAAACAGAATACAGATACTTGCTCCCCTAACTGTTTTGATTTTGAGTCTACTCTCAATTATTTTTTCTCCTGATAAAACCCTTTCTCTTAGGCATACTCTTTTTTATTTTGAAGCAATTATTCTTTATTATGGAATAATCACTCTTTTCTTGTTTCACGTGAAACAAGAAAATAAGATTGTTTCACGTGAAACATGGAAATTTACTAATTATTTCCAGTTATTTTTAGAGAGTCTGTATATTTCGGCCCTATTTAATGCTTTTATTGCGATTTTGCAATTTTTTGCCCAGAGAGATGTGTATTTATATTTTTTGGGTGAAAGTCATTTGCAGATTGGATCTCAAAATATTGCTACAATAAACTTTTTTGGTGATAAAATACTGCGAGCTTATGGTCTTTTTCCTCATCCAAATGTTTTGGCGGCTTTTCTATTGCTTACTTTAACAATGGCATTTCTTTTCAGAGACTTTTTTGTTTCACGTGAAACAAAATGGAGTAGACTTACTAGTATGTTTCACGTGAAACAATTAGGAATCTTTTTCATAAGCATCGCTTTATTTCTAACATTTTCAAAAGTGGCCCTAATTTTAGGGGGAATCCTTTATTTACTTAGTGTTTCACGTGAAACAAAAGAGAAATACAGAAATATGTTTCACGTGAAACATCTGATTCTGGCCATAGTTATTTTTGGAATAATTATTTTTTTGAATCAAAAAAGTTTTAATGAAAGAGAATTTTCCCTTATTGAATATGCCAAGACAAACGCAGTGACATTTTTTGGAAATGGTATCGGAACAAGTTATTTCTACCAAGAGCTATCTTTAAAAGCCTCAATGAATCCATGGGTCATGCAACCTGTCCATAGCGGCCTTCTGATAGTTTTGGGGGAGTTGGGTATTTTTGGGCTTCTTGTCTACACGTATCTTTTTTTAGGTGTACTCTTCTCCTCTTCAAAAAAAATGTTTCACGTGAAACAGAGATGTGGATCACAGTTGATGATAGTATTTATCCTAATCCTGGCTTTAGGAGATCATTATTTCTTTACTCTTCCGCAGGGAATTTTCCTTTTTTGGATCTTCTTAGCCTTGGGAAGTGTGAATACATTAGTACTTGACAATAAATAATTTATATTGCATAATAAATATTGGTAATATTGCGGGTAGAGAAAATATTTTGAAAGATGTAGCTACGAGTGATATAATAGAAAAAACAAAAAATATGTCATTTATATTTTCTTTATTTAAAGAGCGAAAAACTTTTCTTTTGTTTCTAGTTCTCTTTTTCGGGTGTACTTTTTATGCTGTCCGTGGAGAATCTCAAACAAGTGGTAAAAATATTTTTGTAGATGCTGATCAGGATAATCTTTCTCTTCAGGAAGAAAAGCTCTACGGTACTGATGCCAACAAGGCAGATACAGATGGAGACGGATATTCAGATGGTGTAGAAATCGAAAGTGGTTACAATCCTTTGGTTCCGGCTCCTGGAGATAGAATAGTAAAGATTGAAGATAAGGCGAAAGAGAGTGTATCAAGTGCACCGGAAGATAATCTTACAAACAAAGTCTCTGTTCAAATAGCAGGAGTTCTTTCTGGTGTTACAGATGACAATAAAGAGGTAACTTTTGATCAAATCAATAGTGCTGTTGAACAGGCTATGAGTGGTAACAATACAGAGGTTATTCTTCCAGAGGTTGATATGAAGGAGATTAAAATTAAAAAAGCACCTTCAAAAAACTTGAAAGAAAAAGAAAGAAAGTCTCAAGAAAAAAAAGATGTTTTGGAGTACCTTACAGTGATGTCATATATTGTAGCTAATAACTCTCCTTCACAATTTAATACAGAGGATCAGTTTGGGGGAGTAATGAATAGTCTTTCAAGTCAGGCGATCCTTGGACTCGCAAATGGTAATGTGGAAGCTACAAATGCTTTGGCAGAAAGAGGGCAAAAAATACTGGATGAAAGTAAAAAAGTAGAAGTGCCAGAGGCCATGCTTGATATTCATGTAAAAGCACTCAAGATGGGATTGTACGCAGCTTCGCTTAAGAAAGATATCAAAACAGATGGAGATGATCCGATTGGGCAGATAGCGGCGCTTTCTCGTATGCAGGCTCTTTTGGGTGTTACGGCTCAGTTTGTGGATGATGTACAAGGCGCTCTCAAAAAATATGAAATAGATACTATTCCTCTTGAACTTTAGTCTATGATACTGAAAAAAGTAAAAGAAAAATTTTTACGAACACAGGTAGTACTAGTTTTAGCTTTAGGGCTCTTTGCTCTTCCGGCTACACCTGTTCATGCTGGAGCTTGGGGTGAAGCTATCGCTGCTTCTATTATGAAGCAGACTATGGAAAATATCTCACGTACCATTGAAGGTGCATTGCTTGGAACTTTAAAAGTAGCCGCTGTGCAACTTCTCAATACTCAGGTGATGCAATTTGTAGGAGGGGATGGTTCTCAGCCAAAAATTATTACAGATTTTCGTGAGCTCCTCACTAAAACAGCAGAGCAAAATGCAGAGCAGGCAGTAGTGGGGGATCTTTTGACACAAACACTCCGCGGAAAGGGGGCAAGTGCTAACTACGTTGCCAATGGTGAAGTGAGTGGTCTAAACAAAGGAGGGAGTTATGATGCTTACTTAGAGAAAATTGTTCGAGATACTGTCGCTGCTCGTAAAAATGTTCAAGCAAATAATTTTGCAGAGTGTAGTACTGGTGGTAATGATCCAAGGCTAGCTATTCAAGCCGGTAATGCTGGCACAAAGGCAATCGGATGTCTTTTTAATAACAGCGCCAATAATCCTATAGGTATAGCTTTGCTTGCAGAGGGTACATATAATGCAGAATACGAAAGGACGCTCAGAGAACAAGAGATTAAAGCACAGTCTTCTGGATTCTTACCGGGCACTGATAAGGATGGTAATATCATTACTCCAGCAGGCTCTATCGAGAGTCTTGTGAATGATGTTACTACTTTGGGTAATAAGATAATTGTGGGCGCTGATAATCCAGGAGAGTTCCTTTCCGGAGTCGTGGTATCAGTGGTTAATCGTACGGTATCAAACTTGGTACAAAAGGGTGTAGGAGATATTCAAAATAAAATCCGAAGAGAGATTATCAATGTTGATCGTCAAATCAGCGGTGAAATCAATAAGGTGCAGTCTGTAGTGGGTCCAGCTGCAGGAATAGTAAATGATAGACTAAACCAGGTTAATACGACTACAGGCGGTACGCCTTCACCACCTCCATATAAATATTCACTTCCCCCAACTTAAAATGTAAAAGACTCCCAAAAGGGAGTCTTTTTATCTATCCGCTGAGTAAAACTGAGTAAGTTTCTAATCAAAAAGAGGAGACTTCTATCCAGCACCACACTGAAAACATTTGTGAGTCTGCCCAGATTCGAACTGGGGACCTCTACAATGTCAATGTAGCGCTCTAACCAGCTGAGCTACAGACTCTTAGTCATGCATAGAATTCAGTGTGGTGCCGGATCAATGTAGCGCTCTTATTATTTGAGCCAGAGCCTTTGTTTATAAAGGAAATCCTTTGGAGCTAAATATTTGAACAAAGAGTTCATGAACTAGCATACCAAAGGACGTCCTTTAAATCAAGAATCAAGCAGTGCTAAACAGTTTGTATACTGACAAGCTTATCAAATTCGGCCTTTTCAATAGTTTCTTTTTCTAAGAGAGTTTCAGCAAGAAGGGTAAGGGTAGACTTTCTTTGGATAAGGATGTCGGTAGCTCGTTTGAAAGCTTCATCAATAAGTCGTGAAACTTCGTTATCGATTGCCTCAGCTGTTTTTTCGGAGTAGTTTTTTTCTTCATGCATTTCACGTCCAAGAAAGACGAGCTCCTCTTTTTTGCCAAATGTACGGGCACCAAGACGGCTCATACCATAACGAGTAACCATATTGCGAGCCATTTGCGTGGCGCGTTCAAGGTCGTTAGATGGACCAGTGGTGATATCGGAAAATATAAGTTTTTCACTAGCGTATCCCCCAAGAAGCATAGCGAGCTCATCGTAATAATATTCTCTTGAATGAAGTGTTTTGTCTTCTGCTGGCACAGCTAGAGTGTAGCCACCAGCACTTCCACGAGAGATAATAGAAACCTTTTGAACAGGATCAGCAAGAGGAAGACTCGCTCCGACAAGAGCATGCCCAGCTTCATGGTAGGCTACGATTTTCTTCTCTTCTGGATTAATTACACGGCTACGACGCTCTGGTCCAAGAATTACTTTTTCAATAGATTCAGTGAGCTCATCTATGCCAATAATAGTTTTTTCTCTTCGGGTAGCAAGGATAGCTGCTTCATTCAAGAGGTTGGCTAGATCGGCACCTGAAAATCCTGGAGTTCTTTCAGCAATGGTGCGAAGATTGATATTTTCTTCGAGGGGCTTGTTCTTACTGTGAATAATAAGAATTTGTTCTCGGTCGTTGATATCAGGCAGATCCATAGTAACACGTCTATCGAAGCGGCCTGGACGAAGAAGGGCAGGATCAAGAACATCTGGACGATTAGTAGCTGCAATGACAATCACGCTTGTTTCTGTTTCAAAACCATCCATTTCTACGAGGATTTGATTGAGTGTCTGCTCTCTTTCATCGTGTCCTCCGCCAAGACCAGCTCCACGATGACGGCCAACAGCATCAATTTCATCGATAAAAACAATAGCTGGAGCACTTTTCTTGGCCTGTTTAAAAAGATCACGCACACGACTTGCTCCAACACCTACAAACATTTCCACAAATTCTGAACCACTGATATTGAAAAAGGGAACTCCCGCTTCACCAGCTACAGCTTTTGCCATAAGAGTTTTACCGGTTCCTGGAGATCCAAGAAGAAGTACACCCTTAGGAATTTTTGCTCCCATATCAAGAAACTTCTTTGGTTGCTTGAGAAAATCAACGACTTCCTCAAGCTCCTTCTTGGCTTCCATTGAACCAGCAATATCCTTAAAAGTAATACGCTTCTTTTTGTCTTCGGGGTCAAGAAGGCGAGCCTTGCTCATACCAAAAGAGAGGGCTTGGGAATTGCCTTTGCCTGCCTGCTTGAGCATAAACCAAAGAAAAAGAGCGATCAGAAAAAAAGGCAAAAGAAAAGGAAGGAGAGTGGCTGCCCAAAATGAAAATCCAGAAGGTTCTTTGACGGTGACATTTACGGCGTTGAGTTTTTCTGTGACGACACCGTAGTTTGTGAGAGTTTCAGAAAGAGAGGCCTCACTTTCTTTAGAGGCTTTTTGTTTGGTTTTGTCTTGAAGGGTGATATCTAAGACATTTTGTTCTACGGTTATTGAGGCTACCTTGCCTTCATTAATCTGACCGACAAGCTCATTTAAAGAGACATCTTTTACTTTTGTTGATGGTCCTTGATAAAGAACGATAATCCCAAAAAGGAGCAGAAAAAGGAAAAAATAAGGGGTGAGATTTTTGATGTATTTATCCATAGAGAGTGTAAAAAATTAATCAGAAAGATTTTTCTGTAGGGTCACTGTAACACCTTTTTTGCTTAGTTTCAAGCCATGAAATGTCATCAGTTGAGTTTTGTTTTTAGTGCTTTCAAGCGTTTTTAGTATTTCGAGTAAGAGTTTTCGAGAAACGGGCTGAGGAAGAAATGTGGCAAGTATTTTTCGCAGGAAAAGAGATTTCTCTTCTTGGGCCAGCGCTTGGAATGAAGCAAGAGAAAAAGTAAGGCCATCCTTGGTACAAAGGATGCCTACGGACGGAATAGTGATTTGAGGAGCGGTACTCTCCCTTAGAAGTTCAGTGGTTTGAACAAGAAGGGTCTTTATATTGGGTTGATAGTTTTTTTCAAGATACGGGATGAGTTGATTGCGGACTTTATTTCTAAAGTAGAGATTTTCTTTATTGGTTTTATCGACTCTGTACGGAATGCTCTTTTCCTTAAGATATGTAAGGATATCCTTTTTCCAAACAGAGAGAAGGGGGCGAATATAGAGACCATTACGAGGCTGCATGCTTTTGAGCCCATCTAAGCCAGATCCCCTAAGAAGACGAAGTAAAAATGTTTCAGCCTGATCATCGGCATGGTGTCCAAGGACAATATGGTCAAAGGAGTGGAGAGACTGAAGTTTTTCTAAAAAGGCATAGCGAAGAGTGCGAAGATTTTCTTCGGAAGGAGATTTTTTCTTCGGAAGAGTAGTTTTGTAGAAAGGGAGAGAGTATTTTTTGGCTAGATTCTCCACAAAAAGAGCGTCTTTGAGGGACTCTTTTTCTCGTATATTGTGATCAATATGCGCAAGAGAAAGAATAAGATCTTCTTTTTTGGCTAAGGTAAGCATAACAAAGAGAAGGCCAATACTATCTGGGCCACCAGAAACGGCCAACAAAAGAGATTCTTTCGGCTGCCACAGTTTTTCTTTGTGAGAAAAATCCAGAATTTTTTTCTCAAAAGAGTGTAGGCGCTCCCTTTTAGGAAAGATTTTTTTGGATAATTTCTTTAATTTGATGGACGGCTTCTTTGAGTTTGCCGTTTTCATTTTTGATGCAGTAGTCATAGAGGTGTCTATTTACTTGCCAATCTTCTGTGTAGCGCATACGGTCTTCAAGGTATGCTGAAGATGGATTATCTCTTGCTTCGAGTCTTTTTCGGAGTATTTCCGGAGGAACCTCTATGAAAAAGGCGATGATTTCAGGAAAAAGACTTTTTATCTTGGCAACGCCTTTATGATCCACTTTCCAGATGACTATTTTATGGTTAGAGGTTGTTTCTAAGAGCTCTTTCTTGGTTACACCGTACCATTCACCATTGTAGGTTTGAGCGCATTCCAAAAAAAGATTTTCCTGACGCATGGCGTCAAATGTTTCAAGAGAAACGAAGTGATAGGGATTGCCTTCTGATTCAGTAGATCTTTTTGGTCGAGTGGTAGTAGTGATGACTCGCTTGAGAGGGAGTTCTAGGGCTAGATTTTCAATGATGCTATCTTGGCCGGATCCAGAAGGGCCAGAAATAATAAAAACATTTTTCATAAAGGACTGAACTTGTTTAAGAAAACATCCTGAGAAGACTCAGGATGTTTTTTGATTTAAGCAGTGATTTCTTTTGCTGCACCGTCTTTTACCGGGAGAAGTCCCATGCGATGAGTCTTGGCTTCGATAGAAAGAATTTTCCAGCTGTAGGATTGACCCTCCTGGAAAACTTCTTCGATCTTGCGACCAGGGTAGACCTCTTGAAATTCGCTGACGTGAGCAAGTCCGTGAATATCTTCATCAAGATAAACAAAAGCTCCAAAATGATTAATTTTATCAACTTTTCCTTCTACGATATCACCAGTCTTATACTTCTGATCAACAGTTGTCCAAGGATCTTCCTTGAGAGCCTTCATAGAAAGTGAAATACGAGTTTCTTCAATGCCGATAATTTTAGCCTGAACGGTATCCCCAGTTTTAATCATTTCACGAGGATCATCAATGAGTTGCCAGGCAAGCTCAGAGATATGAACAAGTCCCTCGAGTTTTTCGTGAGAAGTCTTGCCTTGGGCATCTGTCTTTGGTGCAAATTTTACGAAAGCTCCAAAATCTACAACGCCACTTACTTCACCTTCCACGATGTCTCCAATTTGGAAAAGGTTGATAAGTTCACGCTCTTTTTCACTTTGAGCAGCCTTTTCACTCACGATAAGTTTTTCGCTTTCACGATCAGCATCAAGAATACGCACAACTACCTCTTGGCCGGTAAGTTTTTTGAGAAGATCAAGAATCTTGTTTTTGTCACCATCTTCAACGCGAGGATAGTGCTCGCTTGCTAGCTGTGAAACAGGCAAGAATCCTGCAATACCATTGATTTCTACCATAAGACCACCCTTGTTAGCATCAGTAATTTTTGTGGTAACTGATTCTCGAGAGGTAAGCTTGTTTTCGATATCTTCCCAAGACTTCTCATAAGAAGCTTCGCGAATAGAGAGCTCTATGTAGCCATCTTCGTTTTCGAAGTTCATCAAAGTAGCACTTACTTGGCTACCTACTTTTAGTTTGCCTTCCATGCCGAGTCCATCGCGCATTTCTTTACCAAGAACAATACCGGTACCAAGACCTCCAAGATCAATAAGAGCAAAAGATGAGGCAACATGAATAACTGTTCCCGGCACAACGTCACCAATCTCAGGAATTTCTAAAAGGTGCTTTTCAAGAAGAGCTCCCATAGGAGAGAGAATATCAGGAGTAGTCATAATAATTTGTGATGATTAATAATTAAATAATTTATAAAAAAAGCTCCACAAAAAGGGAGACTCAGGTAAACTAGGCCAGTAAAGGTCTAAAAAAGAAATTAAAGCATTTCTTTATTCAGTTGTAATTAAACTGAAATTACATGAGACATCTTTATACCTTTACGCAAAGTAAAATATAAAGCCCTCATAGAATAGCCCAAATTCTCTTTTTTGGCAAGGGTGAAGAGTGTTTTTGTTCAACAAAAAGCCTTTTTAAAGGAAAAGAGGGTTTTTTTGCGTAGACATTGAGCCTATTTTTATGCTAAACTACCCCAGTAAACAACTTTTTTTACGGTATGATCATTCAGTATTACGGAGATTTTTGCTTTAAAATAACGACAAAACCAGGTGGCCGAGCCACAGAAGACGTTGTCCTTTGGACGGACCCATTGCCCAAAGGAGCAGGTCTTCGTTCACCACAAGGTGTTCCAAATGTGCTTTTATTGAGCCATCAGAGAGCTATCTTAGAAGATTTTAAAAATAGTACGGTTTGTCTTGATATTCCAGGCGAGTACTCGGCTCTGAATATTCCTTTTCAGGGATTTTTGAGCTATAGAGATAGTGTTTTGGGCGCAGAAAGAGGCCAAAATACTTTTTTTACCTTTGACACAGAAGATATCCATGTAGTTTTCTTGGGAGCGCTTGGTCATAGCCCCTCTCCAGAAATGTTTGATAAGCTCTCTCAGATAGACGTACTCTTCCTTCCTATTGGAGGAGAAGATACTCTTTCAGTAGAAGAGGCGGTGGATTTGATTCATAAAATAGAGCCAAAAATTGTCATACCTATGCACTATGCTATGAATGGCTTGACGCTACCAAAAATTGGTACAAAAAAAGCCTTCTGTGAAGCTATGGGTATCAGTGGAGACGTCACCCAAGCTAAGCTTACGTTTAAGAAGAAGGATTTAGAGGACAAAAAAGCAGAGGTAATTTTCCTTGAAAGAGGAGCATAAGCTATGTTGACTAGGCTAGAGAAAAAAATTCAGTTTATTCGTGAGCAACCAGAATCTGTTCGCATGCGCTATCTTTTTATCTGCCTGTTCGCCTCAATGTTTTTTATTTTGGTCATATGGCTTTTCTCTCTTAAAGAAAGCGTTTCTGAAATAACAAAAACAAAAATTGTTTTACCCGAAAACAAGATGGAAGAAGGTCAATCTTTAGAGTCACTTCTGAATAAAGATATTCCGCTCCGTATTCAGAATCAAAATGGCGAAGGAGATCCTCTCAAAGAGGTTCTCAAAAAAGAAACAGAATCTCAACAATAAAAACAAGTAAGAAATGTAAGTTACCCATACACTATGTCTGAAGAAATATACAACGGAGGAAAAATTGAGGCACGCTCTTTGACCGAAGAGATGAGGCAGTCGTATTTAGACTATGCCATGAGCGTTATCGTTTCTCGAGCACTGCCTGATGTCCGTGATGGTCTAAAACCAGTACATAGAAGAATTCTTTACTCCATGTGGTCTACAGGCCTACGTTCCACCTCACGTTTCCGTAAGTCTGCTACGGTAGTTGGTGAAGTACTTGGTAAGTATCACCCGCACGGTGATATAGCTGTATACGATACAATGGTACGTATGGCGCAAGACTTTTCTTTGCGTTATCCACTTATTTGGGGTCAAGGAAACTTTGGCTCAATGGATGGTGATGGTGCAGCTGCTTACCGTTATACAGAAGCCAAGCTTAAGGCTATTGCCGAAGAGATGCTCGTAGATATCGATAAGGATACGGTAGACTTTATCCCAAACTTTGATGGTGAGCACGAAGAGCCAGTTGTTTTGCCTGCCAAGCTGCCACAACTCCTCTTGAACGGTACGGTGGGAATTGCTGTGGGTATGGCAACAAATATTCCACCGCACAACTTAAATGAGCTGGTGGATGGAATCTGTCATTTGATTGATAACCCAGATGCTACGGTGGATGATCTGATGCAGTTTGTAAAAGGTCCCGACTATCCAACAGGAGGAATTATCTATAACCAAAAAGACATTCGCGAGGCATACGCTACTGGACGAGGGCCAATCACAGCACGTGCCAAAGTGGATATTGTAGAAGCAAAAGCAGGTCAGTTTCAGATTGTGGTAACAGAAATGACCTACGCTACGAACAAGGCGAGTCTGATTGTCAAAATTGCTGATCTCGTAAAAGAAGAAAAAATTCAGGGTATCAAGGACCTTCGTGATGAGTCTGATAAAGACGGTGTCCGCATTGTGATTGAGCTTAAAAAAGAAGCTTTTCCTCAGAAAGTGCTGAATAAACTGTACCAGATGACTGATTTACAGAAGAATTTTAATATGAACGCCTTGGCATTGGTGGATGGACGCGAACCGCAAATCCTGACGCTAAAGAGTATTTTTGAGCACTATATTGTGCATCGAGAGAAGGTGGTGATTCGTCGAAGTGAGTATGAATTACGAAAAGCTAAAGACAGAGCTCATATACTCGAAGGCTTGAAGATTGCTCTTGATCATATTGACGAGATTATTGCCACTATCAAGAAGTCTGCCAACAAAGAAGAAGCACATACAAACTTGATGAAGAAGTTTAAGCTTTCTGACAGACAAACAACCGCTATTTTGGAAATGCGTTTGCAGACCCTTTCTGGTCTTGAGCGTAAAAAAATTGAAGATGAATTGGCTGAAAAGCTTAAATTGATTGCTTACTTGGAAGATCTTTTGAAGCATCGCAGTAAGATTCTTGGTTTGGTAAAAAGTGAACTTCAAGAACTCGGCGAGCGCTTTGGAGATGAGCGTCGTACAAAAGTAGTAAAAGGTGCTATTGGAGAGTTTAAGCAAGAAGACCTTATTCCAAATGAAGACGCTATCATTACTTTGACAGTCGATGGATATATCAAGCGTATGAATCCTGATGTCTATCGTGTCCAGAAGCGTGGTGGTAAGGGTGTCATTGGCGCTACTACTAAGGAAGAAGATCGTATTGCTAAGGTGCTTTCTATTAATACGCACGATAATCTCATGTTCTTTACGGATAGCGGAAAAGTATTTCAGACAAAGGCTTACGAAATCCCCGAGTCTTCACGCACCGCAAGGGGTCAGGCTATTGTGAACTTCCTTCAGATGTCACAGGAAGAAAAAATTACAGCAGTAATTTCTTACGCTGTAAATGGAGACTACAAATTCCTCTTCATGGCGACAAAAAACGGCACCATCAAAAAAACAAAAATTGAAGATTTTGACAATGTGCGCCGTAGCGGGCTTATAGCTATTAATCTTGATAAAGGAGACGTGCTTTCTTGGGTAAGTCCAACCACAGGTACGGACGATGTGGTAATGACGACAGCAGACGGACAAGCTATTCGTTTTAAGGAAAGTGATGTGCGTCCGATGGGAAGAAGTGCTCTCGGTGTCAGGGGTATTAAACTCAAAGATGCTAAGGATTGCGTGGTGGCCATGGATATTATTTCTAAAGACGCCAAAGATCAGGAGTTACTCGTACTTTCACAGAATGGATACGGTAAACGCACTGGACTTAAGCAGTTTAAGGTTCAGAAGCGTGGCGGCAGTGGTATGAAAACAATGAAGGTGACTCCAAAGACCGGTGATTTGGTAGGTGCCTTGGTAACTCACGGAGAAAGTCTTGAAGGAGATTTGATCATGACTTCTCACAAGGGTACTATTATCCGCATTCCGATGAAAAGCGTACCGCTTCTTGGGCGAGTAACCCAAGGTGTTCGAGTGATGAAACCTCAAGCAGGTGACAGTGTAGCGGACTTTACTTTTCTTCAATCTTAGCCTTTTTGACAGTTTGAAAAAGAACAGCTAGAGTTATCTGGTCCAAATCAGAGGAGGATGAGATGCGGAAGATAAATGGCGTAGGCCTCTTCCTCCTGAATAAAGAGAGGGAGTTCTATGCAATAGAAGAGCTGGTGATGAAGAGGGGGGTGGTCAGTAAAAATGCCGGAGACCTTTCCATTCCTTTGGAAACCATGAATGCCGGAGAGCGTCATGAAGATGCGATAAGGCGTTTGTATGTGGAGGAGGTGGATGCTCACGGGGTTATAGTGACGACAGCACCTCTCTATATAGGTAAGTATGTTTTTGCTGAAAGGCATCAAATAACATCAGTTTTTCTTTACCAGGCCACCCTTCTGGAATTACCAAGAGTACCTTTTGTGGGCTCTCATGGTGGAGAGGAGTATAATCCGTACGGGTTTATTTCCGAGGGAGAGCTCTTGGAAAAAGGTCGTCATGGTACAGAAGATCTTCTCAGGGTATGGCATTTCTGGCTTGGACATCTGGAGTAGGGGATAAAACACATCCCTTACTTCAGACCAAGATTTGCTAAAAATCAAAAATGTGCTATAGTAAGTTTTGTTAATTTTTATATTGAGCAGCTACTGGTTCCTCTTTTGAGTAACGAATAGCTTGCTGACACATGTTATATGGCGCTGACCAACAAACAAAAGGAAAAGGTTACTAAAGAAGTTAAGCTTCACGATAAAGATACTGGCTCATCAGCCTATCAAATTGCTCTTTTTACTGAGCAAATTCGCAAGTTGACCATTCATTTGAAAAAGAACAGTAAGGATTTTCATTCACGTCGAGGGCTTCTAAAGATGGTAGCTAAGCGCAAGAAGTTGTTGACATACCTCAAGTCTACCAACGAAAAAGCGTACAAAGAAATTACCAAAAAACTTGGACTCAAATAGGTTAGTTGTAAGCCCGGAGCTTTATTCCGGGCTTATCTTTTTTAAACGGAGGTATTTTATAGGGCAATAATTTTTTATACTATGGCAAAATTTTTAGATCAAAGAGTAGGAGTGCTTGTGGATATTTCTAATCTCTACTATAGCGCTCGAGTACTCTATAATAAGCGAGTGAATTTCAAGAACGTACTCAGTGCAAGCGTGGCTGAACGTAAGCTTATTCGAGCAATTGCTTATGGTATTAGTACGGCAGAAGCAACAGAAGATAAATTTTTTGAGGCCTTAGAAAAAGCAGGTTATGAAGTGAAGACCAAAGATCTTCAGATTTTTCCAGACGGCTCTAAGAAGGGTGATTGGGATGTCGGAATAGCAGTAGATGCTATCAAAATGGCTCAAAAGGTAGATGTTATTGTACTTGTCTCTGGTGACGGAGATTACGTATCTTTGGCTGAATACATTCAAAATACCTTTGCTTGCCGTGTAGAAGTAGTGGCTTTTGCTGAGTCATCAAGCCAAAAGCTTCTAGAAGTAGCAGATGATTTTTTCAATTTATCAAGTGATAAAAGAAAGTTTCTCATTTAGTGTATAAAATGAGAGACTTTTGACAGTTGAGAGTATATTTGACAGAGTAGAAGAGTAATTCATTATAAGCTCAGTGGACAGTTTGTAACTACACGTCTCATCCTATGCTTATCAATAGGTTAAGACGTGTGTGTATAGACTGCTCATTTGAGTAGAAAAAGTATGCAAGAGAAAAGTTTTACCCTTTCTTTAGGCGGGCGGGAGCTCACTATCGAAACAGGTACTTTGGCTAAACAAGCCAATGGCTCAGTGACGGTGCGTTATGGTGACACCGTAGTTTTGGCTACAGCTGTCATGAGTAAGGAAATGTCTCGTATCACAGGCTATTTCCCTTTGATGGTTGATTTCGAAGAACGCTACTATGCCGCTGGAAAAATTAAGGGCTCACGTTTTATCAAACGTGAAGGTCGTCCATCAGATGACTCAGTCCTTTCTGGTCGTGCAGTAGATCGTACGGTGCGGCCGCTGTTTAATAGTCGTATGCGCAATGAGGTGCAAGTGATTACCACGGTACTTTCTTTTGATGGTGAAAATGATACTGACTTAGTAGCTATGATTGCTGCTTCAGCCGCACTGACTCTCTCTGATATACCTTGGGCCGGTCCAATTGCTGCAGTACGTGTAGGATTGACCGAAGAAGGCTTTATCCTTAACCCGAAGAAAGCCGAGCGTGGAGGAAGTAAACTTGATCTTTTGGTTTCTGGTACGCACGATAAAATCAACATGATTGAAGCAGGAGCGCAAGAAATAACAGAAGAGCAAATGGGGGAGGCTTTTGAGTTTGCTTTTGAAGCTATCCAGAAAATCACAGACTTTATCAGCGGTATCCAAAAAGAAGTAGGTAAGCCAAAGCGTGAGGCAGCTCTTTTGGTAGGGAGTCATGAATTTGAAACAGCTATCCGTACTTGGTGTGAAGAGCTTGGATTGGGTGAGGCGCTGTATCTTCTTCCAAAAAAGGCCATGGAATCAAAGGTTTCCGAAATCAATGAAGAGCTTCGTAAGCGTGCGAGCGAACAGTTTGCGGAAGAAAAGAATCTTAATGAAATCTTGGCTTTGGTAAGCGATGAATTTGCTGACGAAGTGGTGCATGAGAAGATTTTGAAGCATGATGCTCGCCCTGACGGTAGAGGTTTGCATGAAATTCGTACTATTACTACAAAGGTAGGACTCCTTCCGAGAACACATGGGACGGGACTCTTTACCCGCGGAGAAACACAGGCTTTGACGGTTACTACTCTCGGTGCGCCTGGTGATGAAATGGTAGTTGATACTATGGAAGTAGATATGAAGAAGCGCTATATGCACTTCTATAATTTTCCCCCGTATTCTGTGGGAGAAGTGCGTCCAATGCGAGGACCAGGTCGTCGTGAAATAGGCCACGGAGCGTTAGCGGAAAAGGCTTTGGTGCCAGTTTTGCCAAGTAAAGAGGATTTCCCATACACTATCCTCTTAGTATCTGAGGTTTTGGAGTCAAATGGATCTTCCTCGATGGCTTCTACATGTGGCTCTACCCTGTCTCTTATGGATGCCGGTGTACCAATTAAGCGTCCAGTAGCAGGTATTGCCATGGGTGTTATTACTGGAGAAGCTGGTGAATTTAAAGTGCTTTCTGATATTCAGGGACTTGAGGATCACTATGGTGATATGGACTTCAAGGTAGCTGGAACAACAGAGGGTATTACTGCTATGCAGATGGATGTGAAAATTGATGGACTAACTCCAAGTATGCTCAAGGAGGCTATTCGTCAGGCAAAAGAAGGGAGAATGTTTATCATGGGCAAAATGATGGAGGCAATAGAGGCTCCACGTAAAGACTTGTCACCATTTGCTCCACGAATTATCACTCTTCACATTAATCCAGAAAAGATTCGTGATGTGATTGGGCCTGGTGGCAAGATGATCAACCAAATTATTGACGAAACCGGTGTCGCTATTGATATCGAGGACGATGGATCAGTCTTTATTACTGCTCCAGACGGTGAGGGCGGAGCCAAGGCAGTGGCTTGGATTGAAGGTATCACAAGAGAAGCCAAAGCAGGTGAAATTTTTGATGCTCGTATCACAAAAATTATGGCTTTCGGAGCTTTTGCTGAGGTGCTACCAAATCAAGAGGGTTTGATTCATATTTCTGAGCTTGCCCATGAAAGAGTGGAAAAGGTAGAGGATATTGTAGCGGTAGGTGATCGAGTAAGGGTGCTCGTGAAAGAGATTGACTCACAGGGAAGAATTAATCTTTCTATGAAAGCACTAAAAGAAAAAGCGTAATTGTTTCTTCTTCAAAATAGAGTATACTAAAAGGGAGCATGAGCTCCCTTTTTACTTAGAATAGAGCGAAACAAATATGTCATTTTTTGATAAACAAAAAGAAACACCTTCAAGCGGAACTATTACCCCAGATATTCTTTCACAAGTAAGAATCATGGGAGAAAAGGCCCCATCAGCTTTGGGTCAAAGTACCGCTCAGGCATCACAAGGAAAAGAATTGCCTCACCAAGAAAATCCAGTATCAAACCCTTTTGTGCAGAGCAATAGTACGGTACCATCAAATTTACCCTTAGAAACAGGGGAAATGGACACGGTAGCTGTTCCGAATGCTGTAAGTCCTGACTTTGCTTCAGCACAGAATTCACTTGAACCAGCCCCAATGCCTCCTCTAGCCCCAAGAGAGGCCGATGGCAACTCATATGAAAAGAAAGAGCACTCTTCAAAAGTAGTAATTATAGGCTCGATTATAGGAGTCGCACTCGCCCTCATCATGGGAGTATATTTCTATTTAGAAAAGGTAAAAGATACAGCTATTGCTGAAAAAGAGGCGTTAGAAGTACCAGTGGAAGAAAAACAAACAGAAGTGCCAGTAGTGCCACCTTTAGCCACTAATCCGTTTTCTGTTGATCGTGCAAACTACCTTTCTCTGAGCACAGAAACAGCCACAAAAGAGAGTGTAACGGCCCAAATACAGGAGAGTGCCCTAAAAATACAAGAGGCAAGTGTAGCGGAGCCAATCTCTTTTCAGGTGACTGATGAAAATAATATACCGCTAGCATTTAGCCGTTTTGTGTTTTTGGTAGATCTTAAAGTACCAGAAGCCTTCCTCTCATCTCTTGATGAAGACTTCAATATTGTCCTTTATAATGACAATGGACAAATGCGTATGGGTCTCGCCCTTAAGTTTAAAGAAGAGATAGAAAAACCAAATGAAGTAATCGCCACAATAGAGAGCACCTTGCCTCAGATATTTGCGCCGCTTCTGTATTCAGCGGATACGACGTTGCCGGTAGCAGTTACTTTTGGTACAGGTACCTACAATAATTTTCCTGTGCGTTATGCAAATGTTGCTCCAGAAAAAATGTATTCATTTGATTATATTATTCAAAATAAATTACTTTATATTGGCAATAGCAAAGAAGTGGCACGTAAAACATTTGATGCAGGTGTAAAATAAAGCCTTATTTAAAACAAAAATAAAGAAAAAAAGAAAGTAATTTACTTTCTTTTTTTGTCTCTTATAGAGAAAAAGTATATATGTGCATGCAAAAAATAAAAAAAGCTTTAGTAAAAAGAAAAGAGAAGGATATGGATTGACTCGAGCTATTTTTTCTGCTATAATTGATTTGTAAGTGAGTGTTGAACCTTAAAAATTTCCCAACCATTTCTCAGTTTAGAGTGAATGGTGAAAGGCAATCCTTTAGAATCACATCAAAGGATTGTAAGGAGGCTGCCTTTCACTGTTCAAGCGCTACATCAATGTATGGAGCCGCTCCGTCCTAACACGGAGACCTAAAACAAAAATAAAAAAAGGAATCACAAAGTGATATCCACTCCTTGTAACATAATAAAAATGAGGAGAAAAACAAATAAAAAAATCAAAAAATTGTTCTTTCAAAAAAATCTCTAAAGGGTTCGTCCCAGAGAATGGTGAAAAGGAAAAAAGTAGTTGAAAAGTTAGGACAACTATGAATACGCATTTGCACAAAATACAGACATGGTATGTGTTATCTTGCGCTCTCTCACCCGGAGTACAATAACCGCCAGATCTGTTGGCACATGCAAGCTGGGCGCCACAGCCAATATTATTTATATCGGGCCTCGTGTGCGCCCGGCACCAACATCTCCCCGTAAGGGTTTTTTTTATACCAAAATTCCTTTTTATGGCTCAAAATAAGCCAAAAAACTTAAAAATAGGTGTCTACGGTGAAGAAATTGCCTGTCGCTTCTTACAAAAGAAGGGCTATAAAATCTTGGAAAGAAACTTCTCAAATACACGAGGGGTGCGTTTGGGCGAGATTGATATAGTAGCTTGTTTTAGAGAAAGAATTATATTTGTAGAAGTGAAAACAAGAAGATTTTTAGGGGATATGACAGTTTTGCCTGAGGCGAATATCAATAAGCAAAAACTGCATAAACTCAGTAAAATAGCGCAAGTATATTTAAAACAAAAAAGACTGGAAAATAAACCGTATCAGTTTGATGCTGTCAGTGTTCTCTATAATGAAACTGAAAAAAAAGCTTTTGTTAAGCACATTGAAAGCATCTTTATTTAGACAAAAGTCTTGATTTATCCTATACTAGAGGTAATTGATAATAATACTATGACATATAGCAATGAATTTTTGGGAGAAGTAAAAGAAAAACTCTTAGAAGAAAAACAAAGACTCTCTCAGGAGCTGCTCAGATTTACGAAAGCCAATGATACAGAAGGAAGTTACACAACCCAGTTTCAAGACATGGGATCTGATGAAGATGAGCAGGCGTCTGAAGTAGAGCAGTATGTAGATGATATTGCTTTGGAGGCAAATCTAGAGTCTCAACTCAAGGATGTACTGGATGCTCTCGAAAAACTAGAGACAGGAAGCTACGGAGTTTGTGAAGAGACCGGTGAAATGATTAGTGAAGAAAGATTGCGTATTTACCCTCAGGCAAGAACTGTTGTAAAGGCTGCCTAAGTTATGAGTTTGTATCAAAAAGGGCTTCTATTTATAGGGTCCTTTTTCCTTTTTTGTTTTCTTATCGGTATCCGTATTTTCTTGCAGGGTGAGTTTTTCTGTAATACCAAAATAGGCTTTGGTTTCTTTGAGTATTCAAAAGGATTCTTATTTTTAGGATTATTCCTCTTTGTGTTGATTGGCTTTTTTCTTTTTAAAAGTCAACATTTCTCCCTACGAGTCATCTTTAGTATACTTTTGGTAGCTGGTGTAGCGAACATTTTTGAAAGAATAACCTTTGGATGTGTTTTGGACTATATCACTCTACCGTTTATCAGGAGTCATATTAATATGGCAGATATTTTGATTACAGGAGCATTGGGATATCTTCTTTTCTTTACTGAAACAAAAGATTTCAAAAAGTAATACAAATGTATGTCAGCCAGGCTTTATTCCGCTGCCGTTTTGGGCATCGAAGCAGTCAGCGTAGAAGTGGAGGTAGATGTCCTTGCTCAGGGGCTGCATAATTTTACCTTAGTAGGCCTACCTGACCAGGCAAATAAGGAATCGCGCGAAAGAGTGAGCGCCGCTCTTAAAAATAGCGGTTTTCGACCGCCTCACCAGCAAGGAAGAATTACCATTAATCTAGCGCCCGCTGATTTACCAAAGAACTCTCCTATTTACGATGTGCCAATTGCTCTTGGTATCCTTTTGGCTACAGAACAGCTTTCTTTTGGTTCTGAAAAAAAGCTTTTTGTCGGTGAGCTTGCTCTTGATGGTAAAATACGAAAAGTAAATGGTGTGCTAGCAGTGGCTCTTTTTGCCGAAAAAGCTGGCTATGAAGAGCTTTATATACCAGAAGAAAATGCCAATGAGGTGGCTATGCTCCAGGGAATAAAAATTTTTCCAGTAGCCACTCTTGTAAGTATCACTCGTCACTTACGAGAAGAGGTCTTGCTTACGCCTATAGTTCCAGAATTAGCCGTACAGGAGACAAAGGTCTATACCCATGACATGGAGCATGTTCGTGGTCAGGAGCAGGCAAAACGAGCCTTAGAGGTGGCTGCTGCCGGTGGACACAATATCCTTTTTGTTGGACCGCCCGGATCAGGAAAAACGCTTCTTGCAAAAACGCTCCCGAGTATTTTACCAGCACTTCGTTTTGAGGAGCGTCTAGAGGTTATGAAAATATTTTCTGTGGCTGGTAAAATTCAAAAAGACTTCTCTCAGTTTAAAAGACCTTTTCGTTCACCACACCATTCAGCAAGCGCAGTTTCTCTTATTGGAGGAGGGAGTTATCCTAAGCCAGGGGAAATCAGCTTAGCACATAGAGGCGTTCTTTTTCTGGACGAATTTGCCGAGTTTCCTAGGTCAGTTCTCGAAAGCCTACGACAGCCTTTAGAGGAAGGTGTAGTCAGTGTTTCTCGAGCAAAAGGCTCTATCGAGTTTCCAGCTCGTTTCATGCTTCTTGCTGCTATGAATCCCTGCCCATGTGGTTTTTCGGGTGATCCTGAAAGAGCTTGTGCTTGCTCGCCTTTTCAGGTAGAGCGCTATCGCCAGAAGGTATCTGGACCACTTCTTGACCGTATTGATCTACATATAGAAGTGCCCCGACAAAAAATTGAAAAACTGCAAGATGAACAAAAAAGCGAGGCAAGTAGTATAATTCAGGAACGTGTAGAAAAGGCACGGAAAAGACAAGAAGAGCGTTTCGCGCTAGAATCTGTACATATGAATGCTGAGATGTCGAGTGAGCAGGTTAGGCAGTACTGTACATTGACTACTGAGGGCAAGGAGATGCTTCGTTTAGCCGTAGAAAAGCTCCGTCTTTCAGCCAGAGGCTACATGCGTATTTTAAAGGTCGCAAGGACAATTGCTGACCTTGAAGAGAGTGAGTATATTCAATTAGAGCACCTAGGAGAGGCTCTACAATACCGTTTTAATGATTAGCGATAAATAGAAGAGGGTATCTCCTATGAGAAAATGGATTTTTTTTATCAGCGCTATTTTTCTTTTGATTTTTGCATACAGATACTATCCAGAAAAAGTGGAGAGGTCCTTTGAAAGCAAGTCAAACATTCGGCTTATTGATGAAAATCAAGAAGTCTGGTTTGCTCAGTCAAAAACAGCAACTATCGAAGACTTTTTTTTAGAGCAAAAAGTAGAGCTTTCCTCAGAAGATAGTGTTTTTCCGGGACGAGAAAGTCCGCTTGCTTCAGGTATGATTATTCGTATTGATCGTCAGAAGAATGTCACTCTGGAGGCAGATCAAAAAAACGAACAATTGTCTACTCGGGCAAAAACAGTGGCAGCTTTTTTGGAAGAAAAAAGAGTACTTCTTGATGAAGATGATCTTATTGAACCAGTACCAGAGACAGCCCTTGCTTCGGGTATGCGTGTCGAGATTATCAGGGTAGTTATTTCAGAAGAGACTGAAGAAAAGCCTATTGCCTACAAAACGGAAACAAAAGAAGATGAAAATCTTTCTTGGCGTAAAAAAGAGATTGAACAAAAAGGAGAGGCTGGAGTTTTAGAGACGGTTATACGAGTGGCTCGGCATGACGGTAAGGAGGTAGCGAGAAAAATTCTTGAAAAAAAAGTAACCAAAGAGCCAGTAACAGAAATAGTGCGTCAGGGCACTCTTGTAAAAGTAGGAAAAAGTCACAGGGGAGGCGCCTCTTGGTATGCGCATACAGGCACTCTGGCTGCTGCAAATCCATGGCTTCCAATGGGTTCTTATGTTAAGGTGACCAATACAGCTAATGGAAAAAGTGTTATTGTCAAAATAAATGACCGAGGGCCCTTTGGCGGAGGAAGAATTATTGATCTTGATAAGGTGGCCTTTCAGGAGATCGCCTCTCTCGGGCAGGGTGTGGTAGATGTCAAAATGGAGGAAATTACTAATTAGTGCTTACTATGGAAAAAATGAGAGCAAAAAAATCATTAGGGCAAAATTTTCTTGAGGAAGGTTCTTTGATTGAGCGCATAATAGAGGTTTCTGGAGTAGGTGAAGCAGATACGGTTTTAGAAATTGGTCCGGGCATGGGGGCACTTACTTTTCCGCTTTTGGAAAAAGTAAAAAAAGTAGTAGCGGTTGAAGCAGATGAGCGTTTTATAGAGCTTTTTAATCAGAAAAAACACACCAATTTATCATTGTATCAGGGGAATATATTGGATATTGGTATTGAGCGTATTCTTGAAGCAGAAGTGAAAGGTGAAGAGTATCACGTGATAGCGAATATCCCGTACTATATTACCGCACCTATTGTCAGACTCCTTCTTTCTTTGTCACACCAGCCAAAACAAATTATTCTTATGGTACAAGATGAAGTAGCTGAGCGTCTTTCTGCTAAGCCCGGCGGACTCAGTTTGCTTGGTATTATGGCGCAGTACTATGCAGAAACAGAAAAACTTTTTTTTGTTCCTAAGGAGGCTTTCTCGCCAGTGCCCAAGGTAGATAGCGCTATTATCCGTCTTATTCCTTATAAGGCATTTGATAAAGAAGTAGACAGGCGTCTTTTTCGGGTAGTCAAAGTAGCCTTTCAAGCCAAAAGAAAGACTCTAGCGAACAATCTGAAGGGCGCTTTTGGTTTGACGAGAGAAGATGTAGAGAGTCTCTTGGCAAGAAGAGGGCTGTCGCTTGATATTCGTGCTCAAGCTATGAGTTTGGAAGATTGGGAGTGGCTTTCAGCGGAGATTTTAGCGCTTGAGAAAAAAGAAAAGAGCAAGTAAGCTACCGTAACAAAAAAGGAGTAAGAAGAAGAGGAGAGAAAAACGATGATAGGAGAAAAGGGACTTCTTTTGAGAGGTTCCTTTTTGAATAGTATAAAAAGCAAGACTAGCCATAAGGAAGCTGAGCGGAAAAAGACTCGGTTGATTAAGAATGATTGGGCTCAGAGCAAAGATGCAAAAAATAAGGCTACCGATAACTTGTTTTGCAAGAGCCTCTCCCAAGAGAACTGGGATAGTAAAAACAGTATCTTTAAAATCGCCAGAGATATCTTTGAAGTCCTTTAGGGTAAGGCCTACCGTCAAGGCTAGAAGAAGATAAAGAAGAATACTTGCGGGAAGGCTAGAGAGAGAACTTTCTTGACTGAGGGTTATGTAGCCAAGGGAAAAAATTAGAATATTTGCAAAGGCAGCAAGAAGAGTGGCGATGACAGGAAAACGTTTGATGCGTAGGGGCGGTACAGAATACATGTAGGCAAAGACTTGATAGAGAAAAATAAGAAAAAGAGCAGTAGGACTTACAAGTCCAGCAAAAAGAAGTGAGAAAAAGAAAAAATAAAGACCATAGGTGAGGTAGGTTTTGTGAGGAATATTTTTTTGGATTAAAGGCCTATCTGGATTAGTAAGTTCATCAATGGGTGTGTCATAAATATCGTTAATGATGACTGAAGTAATCCATGCAAAGATGACGCTTACAATAAGAAGGCTGTAAGCAAGGAAAGAAAAGAGTGAGAGCGAGAGTGAGAGCTCTTCAAAATGCCAAGCAAGAAGAGAGCCAAGGAGGAGGAGTCCACCGTGATGAAAAATTTGCGGAAAGCGGGCGTTTTTGAAGAGGGCTAAGAAATGAGCAGAGCGTTCTTTCCAAAAGAGTAGGCTAAGGAAAAAAGTTGAAAGAAAGGCATAAAAAAGACTCATTTTGATATTGAGGACACTGCGCACATCAGTCATAGCGGAGCTGAGGATGGTTTCTGGAGTAAGAAAAAGCTTGGCCACATGAATATCAGAAACAGTGAAAAGTCCGATAGAAAAGGTATTGAGAACAAGGGTGAGCCATGAGGGAAAGGTGCCCAGTACAAAAAAGAGGCAGTAGGTAAGCCAGAGGGCTAAGAGAGAACGTTTCTTGGATTGAGTTTTGTAGTAGGTATAAAACGCACTTCCAAGGGTCATAAGGACAACCTCTAGACGTACTCCATAGGTGATTCCGATACGAGGACTGTCACCAAAGAGGGTTAGATAGCGCCAAAAAAGACCTCGTAGACCGTCAAATTCATAGAAGCTCCAAAAGCCCTGTCCTCGAAATATCCAGGTATCAATGATAGGCGGTAGCAAAATAATAAAAAAACCAAAAAGGAGGATGTTTCCTACTCGTAGAAGTGATTCTTTGATAAGGAAGCGAAAAAGAAAAATAAACAATAGAAGGGAGAAAAGAAAGAAAAGAAAGGTGTGTGTGAATTCAAAAAAGATGAAGCTAAAGGATTTTTTGCTGAAATGTCCAAGACCAGACTCAATGCTAAGGCGTAAAACAATGATGCATAAAAAAGCGCCCCCATAGGAGAGTAAGCTTTGAGGAGTATTTTCAATATTTTGTAAGAAAAGAAGAAATTTTTTCCACATAGGACACTTCTAATAATACCATGAATAAAGGAAGGTATTAGAAAGCACAGAGAATATGCTAGACTGGCAAAGTTGTAAAATGCAAAAATATGGAAAAACCGTTTTGGCAAAAAGGATTGAATAGTGAACAAGAGAGAGCAGTAAAACAAACCGAAGGAGCTGTTTTGATATTGGCAGGAGCGGGCTCGGGTAAGACAAAAACCCTTACGCATCGTATCGCGTATCTGATGGCGGTTAAAAAAGTGCCAGCTCACAATATTTTGGCGGTTACTTTTACCAATAAAGCCGCTCAAGAAATGAGGGAGCGTATAGAGCGCCTTTTGTCTGAAGCTGGAGAAGGATCTTTTCAGGGAGGTGCTCGTCCGCATATGGGGACCTTTCACACGCTTTGTGCACGTATTCTTCGTAAAGAAATCAGTGTTTTGGGGTACGACCAAAATTTTCAGATTTTTGATGATCAAGATCAGCAGGCGCTTATCAAGCAGGTCATGAAACGCTTGGAGGTAGATACGGATCAGGTGCGACCACGCTCCTTGATGGAAGCTATTTCTAGAGCCAAGAATGCTTTTCTTGATGAAGAAGCTTATCGCTTGCAAATAGGGAGCTATTTTGAAGAAATAGTGGCCAACGTCTATACGGATTATCAAAG
>JAHBAT020000009.1 GCA_018499985.2 Candidatus Moraniibacteriota bacterium | reverse complement strand
TTGAATTGACAATCTTGCCTCATGAAGGCTACAGTACCCTCAAGTTCATTTCAAAGCAGGGGAAATATCATGAAAGAAAGACTCTTGAGAATTCACGAAGTCAATGAAGGCTCCACTACAGAAGAAATCATTGCTGCTCTTCGTGAAGTGCACAACAGAATCCTTCGAGATCACTCTATTCTTCGAACGCGAACTTTTGATCGACCAAGGGAGGATGACTCCAATCAGAATATATGGGTAGCAGCTATCGAAATCTATGACGATACCGATAATCAGAATGGGGGATTTGTCAGGCTCGTTCAACGCCTAAATACCCTTGCTCAGGCTGGTATCCTTTGCACAAGAACTCGTCAAGGAAAACCTCCACGTTTTCGATTGGCAATATAGCAACATCCAAAAAGGGGGGGCGCTTTGATCACCACTAGCCTTATCCAAGGAATATGGAATTTGACCCGATTGCACAGTGTGCTTTCGGGTCAGTTTTTTTATACAAACAAAAAAGGCGTCGTATTGCTACGAGCGCCTTTTTCAAACGTTGTTGAACTTTCTATGCTAAGCCAGATAGTCGTCCTTCTCATCCCAAGGGAGACGCGCGATCATCTCGGCACCGCCTTGAGGGCGATACTTTTCCTGGACCAGTATCTCGACTTCATCGATCGTGATACTGCCGCTCACAAACATCTGCATCAGGAGATGATTGATCAACGGTTCAATCTTCTCAATACGCCTTCTGTACCAGTCCTGGGCTCTGGTTTTCTGGCGCCGTACTCTGGCGTCATATCGTTCACCAGTTAGCTTCTCAAGCTTGCCCCGAGAAACGGCCCAGACCGAACGATCAGGGCGAGTGACATCCCAGACAAAGGTTTCTTGGAGAACGTTATCTGGAAAATTCCGGTGCATGATACAGACAGTCAGCTGCATATAGCCAGCTAGCGTTTCGCCATCGATTCTGATATCAGTATGCGTGGAAAATTGCGTGTCCACTGAGATAAGCATGGCTCGATGAAAAAACGTAAACGGACGCAGTTGCAGTTCCATTTTGGTAGTATCCTCAGACATATTCTGACCCCTTTGTTAAGCTGCAAATGTGGCTTCTTTGTAGCACCAAAAGGTCTCTCAGTCAATCCTAAGTGCTATACTTAGAGTACTAATGACTACCCCTATGGAAAACAAATTCTTTTCACCCAAAGCAGAAAAACCAAAGGCGCCCGAGCAAAAGACAGAGTATTTTGATTTTTCGACCCAAGAAAGAGACCAAATGGCTCGGAGTTTTTTTGGTTTGTCCGAAGAGGAACTCAGTGCCTTTAAGAATCGCATTATAGAGAATCAGGGCGGGGTGCGTATCTTTGTCCATCCTTTCTATATCAGTCGTCACCCTGCATCTTATGATGAGCGTATTGAAAGCAGGAACCTTAAGCTTACCCAAGAAGAAGCAGCTAAGCAGCTCGAGGAGGGGTTTTTTCGAACTATAGAGAGTGTCGTAGATAATCATGACTCAGCACCACTCATCGTTTTTGAGGAGGCAGGACGTATCGAAGAAACACGCGAATTGATTCTTGCCAAACTCGGAAAGGAGTCTTTAAATTTCAGTGAAAGCGGTATCATCTTCTCTCCAACAGAACAGGGTAGGGGGGCGCCCTATCGTTTACAGGTTGTCTTGGCCTATGCAGATGTTCGTGAACCAGCCAATCGGGCAGAAATCTTTTATGAAGCTTCAGAGAAAATTTTCCAAGAGATACTCCTTTCGCTTGGTATTCAGACTGGTACCATGGGAGGTGCTTATTTTGATGACTGGTATCGTCCAGGAGACAAGCTCGGTGCCTGCGCTGGCAACGTAAGAAAAACTTTTAATGACATCGATGTGCCAATTAATCTTTCTCGCTACAGTGTCACGCCAAGAGAACAACTCAAGGAACATTATCCGACCAAACAAACTCGCCAAAAGGATTCTTAAGTAATTAAATAAAGAGAGTATGAACAAAAAAGTTCTCATCGGTGTAGTAGGAGCAGCGCTTCTGGGGGTAGGGTGGTACGGACTTTCTCCACTCTTGAACAACAAGGAAATCAATGAGGCTATTCCTCTTCAAGCTACGCCTCAATCTATTGAAGCAGCTAAAGCGGAGATTTCTGATCCTGTACCTGTAGTCGATACACCAGCTCATCCAGCAAGTGGTGAGGTGCGGATAGTGAAATCTGATGGCAAGACTTTTGTGCGTTATGAGAACTACAAAACCATCAATGGTCCAGATGTACAAGTCTGGCTTGCCAAAGACTTGAAGGGGAGCGGCTATGTAAATCTTGGTCCACTCAAAGCAACTGAGGGCAATATCAACTATGAGGTGCCGAGTGGGACTGACCTCTCGCAATATCCTTATGTACTCACTTGGTGTGAAGACTTCGCTGTTCTCTTTAACTCAGCAGATATCTCCAAAATTCTCAAATAGATTCTTTATATATGAAGAACGACGCCGGCATTACTGCTTAGGCGTCGTTTTTCAAACGTTGTTGAATATATATTCCTCCTCTTAGAGATGTAGACGGTAGAGATTGGTGCCCTCGGGGTGCCCCTCCCGAGCAATAGACACCAATTCAAATCCGGCCTTGGTATAAAAGCAGCTAGTGCCAGGACGTGCAGGTTTACTGGTCAACTGCAGGTACTTGCACCGACGCAGACGCGCCAACTGAATTGCTTCATCCAGGAGCACTTTTCCCAAATGGAGTTTGCGGTAATTATGATGCACGACCACATCCTCCACACAGGCTTTAATCAAGACTGCCGTCTCGACAAAGACTACCGTAGCTGTAGCAATTAAGTTGGTGCCTTCAGTAATCAGGATGAAATTGAGATTGTTCCCGACAAGCCGAGCGACATTAGGTGTCGGTACCCGATCAGTCAGCTGTGTGTAGAGGTTACGCAGCTGATACAAAAAATTTTCGCGTTCACGTGCCTCATCACGTGAATCAATGACATGCAAAAAAGTGGCTTCTTGAGACCCGATCAGTCCTGTAATTTCTTTGCGCATTTGCCCTTTCCCTCTCTTTCTTCAATGAACCATACTCATTCTACACCTCTGAAAGAGAGAGTCAATTTACTTTTATTTTGAGCAAAAAAATCGCCCCACCTGAGAACTTCTCAGAGGGGCGAAAGGTGTTTGCGACGATGCGCGGCATGGGTGGCCTAGCGTACCTGGATAAAATCCGGAACACTACGCACGATTCTCGGCTCACGAATTTGCCGACGTCGTACCGAAACATAGAGACACCTGTGCAGATTCTGGCGATGACGAATCGTCTTGAGACTTGCCAAACGCCGGATACAGGCATCTCGCTTGCCTGGATGAGCAAAGCGTTCCTTGATAGGACGTGGCGTCTGGAGACGGCACAGCACCGGAATCTTGAGGACGAGTTCATCCTCGAAATGGATAAGCCCCAGAAGTTCGACCTGAATCAAGTCAGGTGAGATTTGTTCGACAGAGCCGATAGTGACTTCCGGTCGCATCTGCATCTGCCTGGGCACCAGACGATCCTGGCCGAGCAGATGGGTGACCTTGAAACCACTGGGCTTGCTTGCCGCTTGGTCCCAAAGAGGGAAACGCTCTTCATCAACAGCATGAGTCATGCATACTCTCCTTTTGTTTGAGGTTATACTTTTATACTCTATCTATTGTAGAAAGTCAACGAGAGAAACGCTAACAAAAACCACCGAGGAGCTCCCTCAATGGATTATTTGCTATACTTAAGCCATATGAACTTCGAACAAAAATCACATCCTAAAGCACATTCTCAAGAGGATCCCGAGAGAACCAACGAGAAAATTTCTTCAGCTGAAAATACCTCCGAAAAACAGCTGCGCGTCTCGAGAGAAATCCTCAATATTGATGAAGATACCCTTGCACAACTAAAAGGACGTATTCGAGAGAATAACGGCCATGTACAAGTGAGTATGCATCCGTTTTTTGGACGGCACCATGGCACCGGTATGAATGGCTTAGAGGTAAGCGTCCAAACTGAAGATGGACAAAACTCTCGTCAGCAAGCCTTTGTCGAGGAAGGGTTTTTTCGTATTGCGAGACAAGTTCTAGAAAATTCACATTCTGCGCCATTGATTATTTTTGAAGAGGAGCCATACATACTAGATAGTCAGGCTCGTCTCGCCAAAAAACTTGAACTGTCAGAAGAAGAATTTGCTTCACGCGGAATAGTCTTTGTGCCTACGGTCTATGACGCTGGGATGATTTCGTACGACAAGGCTACAGCTATACATGATCAGGTACATGGTACCAATACTCACTCAATCTTCCTAAAGCTTACTCATCTAGAGCGAGATGTCATCGCCAAGACCCGTGCCGATGTGATACATATCAAAGAAACCTCTCGCACAAGAGAAGAACTCGACGAAAGACAGAGTGCGCTTATCGCACAAGTCAGCCCTGTTCTTGAGAGTGTCAAAGCAAGCGTCAGTTCACTCAGAAATATTTCCGAGAAAGTTCTTCTGGATCTCATGCAAGGACTGGAGATTTCTTCAGTCAATCTCTCTGGAGGATTTTTCCGAAAAGAAACCAAAAAGAAAAAAGACTACTACCTCATGGCTGGTGGATGCGCTGGCTACCTCCGCAATCAGCTCCGTCATCAAAAAGTCAAAGTCAATCTTTCTCGCTATGTGACTCCAAGTAGGACATCTATTGGAAAGCTTGATCCTATAACCAAAGATACTCGAGACTTCGTGGAGTAATATTCAATAAGAAATTTAAAGGGCGCCCGTGGATTCATAGTCCTTGGGCGCCCCTTTTCTATCCTTCACAGGGCGTCTCCTCGATTTCGATGAGCCACTCCGTAGGGATTCTGTTGGTAAACCAAACTCCGCTGACTGGATCTTCGAGCTCCGTAATCATAACCCAGTAGGTCGAGAGCACGAAGGTGACGCAGAAAACAGAGAGGTTGTTGGTCCATTCGTTGTGGAAATGAATGAGCGAGACAAACAGCACCAGAATGGAAGAAAGGCAGGCCAGGAAGAATTTGGCAAAGCCTGGCAAGCGCACTTCCTTGTTGATCAAGAAAGTCTCCTTGTCATTTCTAATGACGCAGGCCTGGACATCGCGGTTGCGCCTGAGCACATCCATGAACATATGCCCAGCGATGATGCTGTGCAGTATGGCCAAGAGTGCTAGGGGACCAGTGATAACAAACTCCCTGTCTTCGTTATGGAAGTACGTATCAGCGAAATACCGAAACACGTACGATACGAAGACAGCTACTCCGCCCATGATAACCGACTGTGCCACCAGCCAAGCATGACTGATGATTGATTCCCGACTACCAAGCTCAATGCCGAATCGTTTGAGATATAGATACTTCACGCGACTACCCCTCTATTGTTCAAAGTTCTCAGTGTGGATTTTTTATATCACTAAAAATGATATTTGTCAAGAATATATAGGGGAGCGTTTCTAGAAATACTTTTGCCTGAGTTGACGTTTCGCATATCTGGTGTTATACTTTTGACTCGTTCTTATACCAAATTGCTCAAAAAATGGGAGATGCCTGTGTCACCAAAACCCGCCCTCAAAATAGTCGAGGGCTCCGATGAAAACCGTCATCAAAGTCGTATCGTGCCAGGTCTCGATCCTGTGGACTTCAATTCAAGCGATGAAGAAATTCTCGCTGCCATCGACTTCGCCGGCGACTATATCGCCACCGTCCAACCCGAAGCCCGTGAATGGGACTGGCGTGAATGTGAAACCGAGGGTTTTATCTACCGTATCTATCGCTTTGCCTTTGTGCAGCCATATGATATCAGCGATGATCCTCGTATGACACAGCGCCTGACGCACATGATTCACCAGGGCACACTTTCTGGCAATCATGCTACCGGCACACATGTACGTGTCTCAAGGAAGCTCGGGAGCCCTGAGGAGGAATACCGTCCTCGCAATTGACCTGAACCAAGGTCACCAAGAACGCCTCAGATGGCCTTGCTTATGATTAAGCTGGGTCATCTTTTTTATAAAGCACAGGCATCGTTTTGGCAGATGACCTCTTGAAGTTCCTCTTTAAATAAGCTAGAGTGCAATCACAAAGGAGAATAGTTATTTGAGAGGAAAAAACCATGCTCTATCCCATTGCTGTGGCCATCACACTCTGGAACCTCATCGTGCTTGCGGTCGGCAGCCTCATTACCGATCCAGCTACAGCCCTTATCATAGGCAATGTATGGCTTTTCCTGAGTACCATTCTGGGAATATCTCTTGGCAAGGCCATCAGCCGCAGAAAACTCCTTCAGGAGACCCGCTACCGCATCTATCCCTATTCGGGCAAACCCTACCTTTTGCCCGCACTGTAAATCAGGGGAGGTGCCAAACATCTGGAGCTGCCTGTACTCAACAAGTACACGGCAGCTCTTTATTTATTATTGCAATACGTATTTGTGCTAGAATAGACGTATATGGAAGAAATACCCGATCATGCAGAAATAGTTTTTGAAGGCGTGCGCTGTACTATCTATCACTGGAATCAAGTGATGTACGATGGTACCACGCGTGTATTTGAAGCAGTCACTCGGCCACCAGCCGCTACTATCATAGCGACTGTAGACGGCAAGATAGCCTTTCAGAGACAAACACAACCTCATCGTGATGAGTATTTTCTCTGTCTTCCTGGTGGGTGGGCTGATGTAGAAGGGGAAGTCATAGAGGATACTGCCAAGAGGGAGCTTCTCGAAGAGACTGGTCTCACAAGTGATGATTGGGAGCTCTGGAAAATAGCCGGTGTTCGTGGGTTTGTATACTGGGAAAATTATATTTTTATTGCTCGTAACTGTATCCAAACTGGAGAGATGCGTCTTGATGGCGGAGAGCAAATAGAAAACGGCTTTATCACTCTCGATGAATTCTTAAGCCTCGTGGATCATCCTCAGTTTCGTCACAGAGACCTCCTCCAAGACCTCTACCAAATACGAGACGATGCAGAAAAAAAAGCTACTTTCAAAAAACTCCTTGGTATCAATGACTAGCTATGGATGAAATTCAAAAGAAACCTTCTCAAGCCACCATCAAAGTATGCGTTCATAAAGACTGCCTCCTTCGTGGTAGCGAAGACGTCTACAATAACCTCAAAGAAGGTCTCACCAAAGAAGAGGCTCTTGTTCTCAAGGTAGATACTTGTTTTAGTTATTGCGAAGAGGGTCCCAATATTGCCCTGAACGACAATATCCTCAAAGGTGTGAGGCCTTTTGCTGCTGTAGAACAGGTACGAACTGAACTCGATAATCCTTCTTGTAAAGCTGATGGCCTTGGCTCTCGATCACTTGCCGAGCTCGATGATGTACTTGACGGTATCGAAAATTTGTAGACAATAGAGTGACTGAGTTCCTTGATGCAAACACATAGGGGGAGGCCCATGCCACAATCTGAATACCCTAATCGCAAAGAAATCCTTCTTTGGATGATTGTTTTGATTTACGCTTTCATATTTGATGCCTTGCTTGGCTTCTTTGAGAGAGCTCCCGAAACCCACAGCTAAAGGATTCCGCTATGCTGCAAAGAGCCTGGGAAAAGCTACAGGATGGCCTTTTCCTTTTTCTTTCGCCCATATTGGGGATGATTATCCTCCTTATGGCCATTTCCGCCTTCAACAAAGAAATGGCTAAACACAAACAAGAAGATGACCCTTAGGCATACAGACTACGGGCAAACCACAAGAATTCCTTCTCTAGCAGCGCTCGGGAAGGAGTTTTTCTTGCCTAATGAGGCTACTTTATGCTAATTTTAGCTGTCATATGATTACATACCAGAAACCATCTCTCGATAACATACAAGCTACTTTTCGTAAGGGAGTATCTTTTGTGGCTCACAAATGGCAAGAATTTCAAAGTAAGGAGCACTCTAGAAAAGAATGGCTGCTCATCTTTACCCTTGCTCTGATTGTAGGTATGACTGGCAAGGTGGTAGCTATCAAAACTTTTACTATCGGCTATGAGGACTACCTTATTTCAAAAACCCACACACCTATTGCTCTTGTTGAAGATTCAGCTATAGCTCAAGGTCCAATTTGTGAAGAATAATATTATGGAAGAGACATCTATCACCAAAGCTAAACAGAAAGAGCAGAATCTCATAGCACTTGCTATCGTCCTCGGGGGACTTTTTGTCGGTAGCTTGTTTGTGGATTTTGTACAGCTTTTTACCGGCAGTGGATTTTCTCAGCATGTCATCAAAAACACTTCTGTACTTGAGACCAATGGTAGGACATGGGTAGCCTACGATGAACCAAAAGTTACTCTCGAAGTAGTAAACGACAAAGAGTGCCTTACCTGTAACACCAAAGAAGCAGTGACCTGGATCAAACGCCTTGTCCCTACAGCATCCATAGTGACTGTCGATACTACTAGTGACGCCGGAGCGAAACATATAAAAGAATTTGATATTCGTTCACTGCCAGCATTTGTCTTTGACGAAAAAATAAAAGAGACTAGCTTCTATCAAGAAACCAAAGATTTATTTACTCCATCAGAAAAGCACTTTGCATTTGCTATGAGTAAGATTGGTTTTACGGGAGGTAAATTCCTTAATCCTCCCACTCCAGAAGCCAATGATATTACACTGGGCAATCCAGATGCTCCTGTCAAAATAGTGGTCTATACAGATTTTGAATGCCAATACTGCCACGATTTCCATCTACACCTCAAAGAAGTTATCAAGGAGTACGGTGACCAAGTAAGTGTCACCTATCGTCATCTGCCTCTTTCGTTTCATAAGCAAGCTCCTCTGGCGGCACTTGCCTCTCAATGTGCACATGCACAAAATAAATTTCCAGAGTACGGCGACCGTCTTTTTGCTGAGCAGGGGACGTGGGGGAAGACTACTGGCACTACATGGTTTACCAATGAAGCCCGCACCCTTGGTCTTCATACCAAAGATTTCAATACTTGCATGACCGAAAAGAAATATGCCGAAAAAATAGCTAACGACACATTTTCTGCTCAAGAATTTGGCATCACAGGTGCTCCGAGTACCTTTGTCAACACGACCCTCCTCTCAGGAGCGGTAGATTATGATACACTTAAAAGAGTAATTGAGCAGTCGCTTCAAAAATAGAAGCTCCTTATTCTTATGAGTATTCGCAGTCACTTTATTTCGCTTGGCGTTGTTTCTTTTTTTGTATTCTTTTTTGCGCTGACTCTGGGCGCTACTCTTACTGATACGAAAAATCAAGAACTCGCGAGTGCAAGCTGCGTACAAAAAGGAGGTATCTGGAGTGATTCTGGTTATTGCGAAAAAACTGTCAGCGTGTGTACGCCAGAAACTCTCTGAGAAAAAAACAGTCTATGACTTTCAAACAAAAATCAAAAAAAATATCTCAGAAAAGAAAAGGCTTCACCCTTATAGAGCTTCTTATTGTGGTAGCCATTATCGGCATCTTGTCGAGCGTGATTATAATAGCTCTCACTGACTCAAGACAGCGTGCCAAAACCAGCAAAACTCTTGCTTCTCTTCGTGACGTACACACAGCCCTTGAGTCATATCGCGCTCAATTTAATGGCTATCCTGTCTCTAGCGGCTGGCAAGGATACTGTTCCTTCTGGGGCGCAGACCTCGGTGACAACTGGATACCAGAGCTTCAGAGCAGTAACGTTATCTCTACGCCCGTCCTCCCAACTGACGCCAGACAGCCTGGCAATGGCGCAGCTTGTGCCAATGATCAAGAGCAAATTATTTATTGCTCCAATGGCGCTGACTACAAGCTTATCTCGGTGACCAATAGCTCCATGGCCACAGTGCCGTCTAATCTAATCGACCCAATTCGCCCTGCTAGTGCCTATGGATTCTGGAGCTCTACTTCGGGTAATGATCCTAGTGGTTGCTAGGGCACTCTTGAAAAAAATATCTTTCTTCGCTACAGTACAAAAGTTAACTAAAAGCCACCAAAGCTTCCGTTGGTAAGCCGGCGCACACTCACTCGTCCCGTTACAAATCCATACGCCAAGATAGCTCAGTTGGCAGAGCGCCGCACTCGTAACGCGGAGGTCCCGAGTTCGATCCTCGGTCTTGGCTCACGTAAATTTGTAACGGGATAAACGCAGGCCATCAGTTCAATCCTGGCCCGTCTCGTCGAGGCTAGAGCCGAGGCGGATAGGTGGCTCACAGATATAGCATGCAAGATTTTACTCCCACAATCAGTTTACTCAAATCTAAGCTCCTGCATTTGCAGGACCATCTTTGACTGGGAATCTAAAAATGAACGCATAAACTTTCTAACCAAAGAAAGTCTCTTGCCCAATTTCTGGGATGAACCCCAAAAAGCTGGGGCTATCATGCAAGAACTTGAAACCCTCAAAAATGAACGAGTGGCTTTTGATACTCTCAAGCAATCTCTAGAAGATATAGAAGAGCTTATCCAGATGGAGCATGACGAAGCGAGTGAAAAAGCTATCACCGAAGAATTGGCTCATCTTGGAGAACAACTCCATACCTGGGAATGGCAAACCCTTATGAGTGGTGATTATGATACTTCTGGCGCCGTCCTGACACTCCGAAGTGGGGCAGGTGGCGTAGATGCTCAAGACTGGACAGAGATGCTTCTCCGTATGTATCTTCGCTATGCCGAACGAAAAGGTTTTCGCACACAAATACTCGAAGAATCTCGCGGTACAGAGGCGGGTATCAAAAGCATCACCTTTGAATGTGCTGGGATATATGCGTATGGCTTCCTCAAATACGAAGCAGGTATTCATCGTCTCGTGCGACTCTCACCTTTCAATGCCAATAGTCTTCGTCAAACTTCCTTTGCCTCACTAGAGGTCATGCCGCTTCTTCCTCCTGATGACACCAGTATTGAAATCAAAGATGATGAAATTCGCATCGACACCTTTCGCTCTTCTGGGGCAGGAGGGCAAAGTGTCAACAAAACTGAAAGTGCAATCCGTATCACTCATTTACCAAGCGGTATAGTGGTCACTTGTCAGACTGAGCGTTCACAGCTCCAGAATCGTGAATCTGCTATGAAACTCCTCCGCTCCAAACTTCTCCAAGAAAAACTCATCGCCCAAGCCAAAGAAAGAGCAGAGCTTCGTGGTGAATATAAAAGTGCTGAATGGGGGAATCAGATTCGCTCCTATGTCTTACACCCATACAATCTCGTCAAAGATCATCGCACCAATACAGAGACAGCTGATACTGGGAAGGTGCTTGATGGTAATCTAGATACATTTATCGAAAGTGAATTACGCTATTTTGCTTAGGTCTTTCTTTCGGAATTTCTCTTTTTCGGGTATACTAGTAGGTGTTGGAATAAAACAAAACTACGTATGTCAGAGAATACTAATGCGATTATCCGCTTTGAAGGTGTAACCAAAGGTTTCCCTCACAATCCTACCGTTTTAGAAAATATCAATGTCTCCATTATGCCGGGTGAGTTTGTCTCGCTTATTGGATCTAGTGGGGCAGGTAAGTCTACTTTTTTGAAGCTCATTTACGCCGAAGAGACTCCTACCATGGGAGAAATCTACTTCAATGAGCGCGCCCTTTCTGTTATCAATCGCAAGCATCTTCCTTACTATCGTCGTAACATAGGTACGGTTTTTCAGGATTTCAAACTTCTTCCCCAAAAGACTGCTTCTGAAAATGTCGCTTATGCTCTCGAGGTAGATGGTATCAGTACCGAAGAAATCAATGATCAAGTCCCAGAAATTCTTGCTATTGTAGGCCTTGGTGACAAAGCAGATAAATTTCCACACCAGCTTTCTGGTGGAGAGCAACAGCGCGTAGCTCTTGCTCGAGCGCTTATCACTCGTCCAAAGATTATTATTGCCGATGAACCAACGGGCAACCTAGATCCTCGCTCTACCGAAGAAATTATTCAGCTTCTCTTGGAAATCAACTCTTATGGTACTACCGTCCTCCTGGCTACTCACAACAAGCACGTCGTTGATAAAATTGGCAAGCGTGTGATTGTACTTTCAGACGGCATCATCACCAGTGATGAACAAGTAGGTAAGTACAAGGACTCTGCTGTGAGTGAAAAAACCGTAAAAACTTTTTAGTCTATACTCTCTATGTCTAATAAATCACTCAAACTCTGGCGTACTTTCAAAGAAGGTTGGCAAAACCTCAAGCGTAATGGTTGGCTTTCTTTTGCCACTGTAAGCATTCTTACGCTTTCTCTTTTTATCGTAAGCCTCTCAGCACTTCTTGGTATTACCACCAGTCTTATCCTTGAGAATATCAAAGAAAAAGTCAGCGTGAATGTCTCTTTTAATCCAGACGTCTCCGAGACTCGTATTTTAGAAATCCAATCTGAGCTTTCTAAATACACCAAAGAAATTTCTTCTGTTCAATATATTTCCAAAGAAAAAGCTCTTGATGAGTTTCTTGCCAAAAACAATCCTGTCATCGCTCAAGCTATCCAAGAGATAGGAGAGAATCCGCTTTTACCTTCACTGAATATCAAAGCTGTAGACCCGGTCAAGTATCCTCTTATTGTAGAGCAACTCAAAAACTCTACTTTCCAAAACGATATCAATCGCATCAACTACGAAGAAAATCGTCGTATTTTTGAGCGCCTTGAGAAAATAAATGTAGCGACCAAAAAAGCAGGTATGGCTATTGGTCTTACTTTTATCTTTATCGCCATCCTGATCACTTTTAATACTATTCGTATCACCATCTACTCACACCGTGCTGAGTTTGAAATTATGCGTCTCGTAGGAGCATCCAATCTCTATGTCCGGACACCATTTATCTTTGAAGGTATCCTCTATGGTGTCTTTGCTTCTATCACGACTATGCTTCTTCTCTTTGGTATTGCTTACTACATCGCCCCTCTGACTCAAGACGCTATTCCTCAGGGCAACTTCCTCAATCTCTATCTCGGCAACTTCCACTGGATTTTCCTTTCACTCCTCGTGCTTGGATCAACCCTGGGAGTTATCTCGAGCGCTATCGCTATCAGGCGATACCTCAAAATCTAACTGTATAGTTCTTTGTACTAAAGGAGGCAAAAGTGAAAGAGTCTCAAGTAGAAACCCAAAAGAAATCCGATGGGTCATGGCGAGGCTTTGCAAAAGCAACATTTCTTTTCTATCTTCTTGTCGGTCTCGTTGTCTGGCTACTGAGCTTTATCCCTTGGGATAAAATCTCTTTCTAGCGTCGTGGGTTCCCCTTCGGGGGAGCTCATATTCTTTAATTGAGAAAGACTTGAAAAAAGTCCGGAAATGCTTTAGGATAGCTTTTGTGACTTAAATACATATTGGGGAGTACCCGTCGCACAAAGTGCGCCGAGGTAAAGCCCAAGCGGCCCGTCTCGGCATGACACTAAGTCATGACGGATAAGGCAATAGGTTCTTAGTCACAACAACATATTGGGGAGTAGCCAAGCGGTAAGGCAATAGGTTCTGGTCCTATGATGCGGGGGTTCGAATCCCTCCTCCCCAACCAATAAAAGAATTCCTCTGCCTACAAGGGTAGGGGAATTTTTTATTCATTTGGAGGCAGGGAGTCGAAGTTTATGCTCGTAAGCGAAGCGTCGGGTAAATCCCTCCTCCCCAACAAATCAGAAAAGTCGGCCACACGGTCGGCTTTTTATTTTATTAGCAAAAAAGCTTTTTCCTTCTAAACTATTGACAAATAGCAATTAATGTGCTATTTTTATATGTTATTTTATTTAAATAATATTGGTTATTTCAGGGAGGAAAGAATGAGCTTTCAGATGACCATCCTGTGCGAATCTCTTTCTCCGATGAGAAAGTTCAAAGGATGCTGTATGATGGACTGCAATCCGAAAAAGCATCATAGTCACATGAAAAATCGTCACAATAATGGGAAACGGAAAACGCTTCGCAGTCATCGTGATGGTAAGAAGAAATAGAGCTATAGTCCAACGAGTCTTGAATAGGTGCCCCTGGATGTAATCTGACATCCGGGGGCGTTTGCGTTTCTGGTATACTAAACCCATTTCAACTTCAACATTGACGAATACCACCCAAAGTGGTATTTTTATTTGTTCGTTTACAAAGAAACAGGGGAATTATCATGTGTCAAAAATGCTGCTTGCGAGTATATCGCAAAGTCCTTTGGGGAGTAGACAGGAGAGCCTCACTGCCCGAAGATCATCCAAATATTCTCTACCAAAGATTCATCAATCCTTGTCGACATGACAAGAAGAGAATTCGCTGCATGAACGAAGAGCCGATTATTTCAGTGCAAGACAAACTCCATCACCTCCTTCGTCTAGGAAGAACGTATAGCGAGGGGTTGTCACTCGAGATCATCGAGCTACTGCTGGGGTATGGAAAAACGTTTCCGATAGCAAAACCCACTCGTGAATGGGAGGCTGCCGAGCCTTACTGGGAATGCTTCAATACTGCTCGAAGCCTTCATATGGCCGATTCCAATCTCACATATGCTGAAGGTATCGGACTCCCATTTGGAGATCCACAGGGCGCCATGATTCATGCCTGGAACATAGACCGAGAAACAGGCCTCCTGCACGACTTCACATGGCCCATGGCTCCCTGGAATCAATACCTGGGCATTGTTTTTGATCTTGCGTGGACCGAGCGAAACTGTGCCATGCCTCATGGTATTTTTCATCCCATAAATTGGGAGAAAAACCGAGCATCTGTAATCGAATATCTGAAAACCCATACACCCGGGGATTAAATAGGGTGTTTTTGTTTGCCTTGATATACCCAAGTGGTTGCTAATACCGTCTGGATATACTATATTCTCCTCATGATACACAAGCTCAATAATTTTTATGAAACGCAAGATAGAAATCGGTAGTGGAATCAAAAAACGCCCGGGCTATGAAACTTGTGACGTACGGGATATCCCAGGAGTCGATCATGTCTGTACAGCAGACCACCTTCCTTTTGCTGATGAATCTATCGATGAAATCTACAGTCGCCACGTAGTAGAGCATTTCACTCTCAGAGAATTTATCCAAACCCTAGCTGAGTGGAACCGCGTCCTAACAGTCGGGGGTGAAGTCTATATTATCTGTCCCAATCTTCTTTGGCATCTCAAGCAGATTCTTGAGGGTAGCCATGAGAGCTTTTATACAAAAGAAAGTGGCAGCAATGCACGCTACTGGGGATTTGGTA
>JAHBAT020000019.1 GCA_018499985.2 Candidatus Moraniibacteriota bacterium | reverse complement strand
AGATGTGTATAAGAGACAGCTACTACACTTGCTTGCCCAAATTCAGAAACATTACGAATACTCTTTTCTATGAGTGTCCGTTCTTCTTTGGTAGATTTTTCCGTGATAGCGCCAAAAAACTCACTTGTGTTACTTCCTCCCGTTTTGACTTCATTGACTCCCATTGGCAAATAGAGAAACAAAACTATCAGCACTGCCCCTCCCCAGGCTGCCCAAGAGAAATGTGCTCTTTTTAGTATCAAGAAAGCTATGACAATAACCGGTACCGCAAGGAAGGCCAGAAAATGAAAATGTGTAGCAAAAGTAAGGGCAAAAGTAGCCAATAAAAACCATCTCGTCTTTTTCTCTGTATCTCGATCAACTGCACGTAACAAGGCATAGAATCCAAGGGTCAAGAAAAATGGCAGCAAATTTGGATTCCAGCCAAAACGTCCAAAAAGCACAAGATAGACACACACCGAAGCCAGGGCCGTGAGTCCAAGGCTGATTTCTTCACGGAAACCTCTTCGTAAGAAAAGAAAAAGCACTGGGAGAGTAAGAATCGAAAAAACAGCTACTAAGGACGAGATACCAGCGATACTCTGTCCAAAAATCACCCCGCTTATATACTGCAAATAATAAAATCCTGGCGCCAAACGAAGAAAAGTGCCGCCTGCCTTAGGTCCAAGCAGAGGTAGATCCCAAAAACTACCCTCAAAGGCCAGATCAATAACCTTGGCATCACGTGCCTGATCTAGCTCAAAATGAATCCAGGTACCAAACTGATACGCGCGCACAAAAATTCCAACCGCTACAACTAGGAGCAATACCCATAGATACTTTTTAGAAATAGACGGCATAGGCCCAAGTTTAACTATTTTAAGCTGTTTAATAAAATTCTTCTCTTATTTATACTTTTATTTAGCATACCACTGTGAACCTGGCCACTAAATCAAATTTCTCAATTCTTCCTCAAAATTGTCAAACTGGGTAAACTTTCTTTTTGGCTTATTTTAGGATAAGATAAATCTAAATAACTCTTATTATAACGCTTATTATAGCATTTTTATGAATACCCACCAAAACTTTCTTCAAAGAATTTTCGGCTTGTCTGAGCGTCGTATTTTACAGGTATTAGGAGGCCTCTTTTTCATTAATAGCTTTATATTTGTTGCCAAACAAGTCCCCGAGCTGCGCTTTCTTGGACTACACACAGGGAGTAGCAATACTCTCATTTATTTCCTCTTCCTTCTTCTTGGCACCTTACTCACTCTCCACTTCTTCATTCATCCTACTTTTTCTCAGCGTCCCCTTCTTGTACGCTTGAAGAGTATGAGTCTTGCCCTTCTTCCATCTATTCTGCTTATCCAGGTCAGTATTTCTCTTTCAAAAAACTTTCACTTTGTCTTTCAGCTTGGTAGTGGTCTTGCGCTTATTTTTGCAATATCTGTACTTTTCCGTGTGGCCTTCTCTCAAGACACTTCTTCACCTCATGGAGATACCTTGCGTGTCTGGTTCAAGCGCCAAGGAGCTCATGTACTCTTCCTTGTACTCATCCTTACGGGCATCTTTTTCTCCTTTGGCTATATGCGTCTTGGCCAATACGCCGCTGTCGATGAACCACTTTGGCTATATGGTCGTATCACAAAATTCTGGAATAATGTATCAGAACAAGAATGGCAAAAGACGGATGTCAGTGACAAGCCCGGTATTACTGTCGCTATTCTCTCAGGAGCTGGCCTTTGGCAGTACGATCCAGAAGTATACGATGATACTCGTAGTGGTGGTGAAGTGTTTGTAAATAAAAGCCTCGATATGGAAGCTTTTTTCAAAGCCTTCAGGCTTCCTCTTCTTATCTTTGTCACCCTTCTTCTTCCTCTGGTTTATTTTCTTCTTGAAAGACTTATTGGTCGCGGAGGCGCCATCCTTTCCTATACCATCCTTACCACTTCTCCTATTCTTATTGGCGTGACCAAGATTATCAATCCCGATGCTCTTCTCTGGCTCTTTACCACACTTTCACTTCTGTCTTTTCTCGTCTTTCAAAAACGAGCCTGGTATCGGTATCTTTTTCTCTCAGGATTTTTTCTTGGCCTTGCTCTTCTTACCAAGTACATAGCCAATATCGTCTACATCTATCTTTTGGCCCTTCTCTTCTTGGAGTACCTGTACCACCCAAAGAAAAACGCCCTCATATTTACAGACTATCTAAGAAAATCCCTTCTCCAGATAGCTTTTGTTATCTTTGTTTCACTCGCTACATTTTACCTTATTCTCCCAGCCAACTGGCTTGATCCAAAAGAATTGGTACAAAGCACTCTCCTTAGCCAAGCCTTCGTCAAAGTAGCTCCGCTTTTTGTCTTTCTTATTACTTTCATTCTTCTTGATCAATTCTTCAATCGCGCCAGGATCACCCTTTTTTGTCTCGAGAAAATTGCTAAAATCAAACACTCCCTCACCCTTCTCGTCAGTGCCCTTTTCTTTGGTGGCATCATCTTCACCCTCTACAACACCTGGACCAAAATGTCCGTCTATCCCTTTATGGAACTGATTGCATCACCAAAAACTATTAGCGACAAAAGTGATCTCCTTGGAGTTTTCCTGACCAATTTCTATCCCATGGTCTTTGGACTCACTCCTGTAGCTCTTCTGGGTGTTCTTCTAGTAGCATATTTTATTGCCAAAAAAGATGCCCTCAAAAATTCAGGTCTCCGTTTTGCTTTCTATGCTAGTATCTTTGTCCTTGTTTACTACCTTGGTGCCACGGTAAACGGCGTTGCCTCTATCATCCGTTATCAGATTATTATTTTCCCTCTCGTGGCCCTTATTTCAGGTATTGGACTCCTCTCCCTTGCTCGAGTACTAGAGACGAAGCTCCATTATAAGAAAAATACTTTTGTTTTCTTTATGTCCTATGCTCTTATCTTGGTAGGCACAGGTACGCTTGCTCGTACCTACTTCCCTCTCTCCTACGCCTCAGAACTTCTCCCTAAGGAATACTACATTGACCTCAAGGACATGGGTCCAGGAAGCTACGAGATCGCCCAAAAACTCAATGCACTCCCTGATGCCCAAAACATCCTTATCTGGACCGATAAAGATGGTGTCTGCCAATTCTTTGTCGGACGCTGCAAGCGTGGTAACAATAAAGAAGTTATCACTGATCAAACCATTGATTACGTCGTTATCTCCTCGGCTCGTGAGGTACGCACTGGTCATATGATACGTTCGAGTTATAGTCGTAATCCTGAAGCTGTAGTACCCATCCACCTCTTCTACGAAGAAAACAATCCCGCTTTTGAGGTCAAGATCAATAACCGACCTTCTCACTACGTCAGAGCCTTCAAATACGACAAAGCAAACGCTCCGAGCGAGCAAGAATAACTCTCAAAAAAATCCCTTATACACTAAGGGATTTTTTGTTATGCAATATTTTTTTCTTCCACAAGGATTTTTTCCGAGGTTTCCTTGAGATAAATAGGTAAAGCACAAAGAGAAATCCCCGTCTGTAAGATACGAGAAAGAAGCGCCACGGTAACAGCAGCTTCAAAGCTCACCCCTAAAAGCACAAAAAGTACTCCATATGCCCATTCCTTTACTCCGATATTACTTATTGAAATAGGTAAACTCACATACAGTGCCATCAAAAACACGAGCCCAAGGAAAGGGAAAAATGGCAGCGTATAGCCAAGCGCCAAAAAAAGCACGTAGTTAGAAAGACCTAAGCCTACAAACATAAAAAGGACTGTCCAAAGACCAGCCACCCTCCAAATAGCAAAGTCATTGTAGCGTAGACTTTCAGCAAAAAGATTTCGTAGTTTGGCCCAAGGTATTCGACTGACAAGAGACTGCACAAATACGGTCTTTTCAAAAGCAATCCACAAAGCAAAAAAGAACAAGAGTCCTCCTACTCCAATATACGAGAAGCTAAGAAAAGCTGGTAAATCAAGATGCTGCCAAACAAAAAATCCACCCAAGAGCGTCAAAACCGATGTCATAATCAGTCCCAGAAAACGATCAAAGATTACTGTCGAAAAAGCCTTTCCTTTACGCGCACCCCTATCCGCAAGCCAAAGGCTCCGATAGATATCACCACCAATCGTAGATGGCAAGAAGTTATTGATAAAAGTACCTGTCAGATAGGTCTTAAAACCTTCCCACACAGTGAAGTGAATATCTTGATACAGGGCAATAGCCTGCCACTTCTTAGCAGAAAGTGCCATAGCAGAAAGCTGAAGCAAAATAAACAAAAAGATATATCCATAGGAAATATCATGAAGCTCCTTAAGTACCAATTGCCAATCAAGTTTTTGGATAAGCCACCCTACTAATGAGAGGGCTACCAAAATCTTAAAAATATTTAAAAGCTTTTTTTTCATAAAGAATATTTATCGACGAGTAGCCTCTTGGTACACTTCCTGATATGCCTCTGCTACAGCCGTCCAGCTCTTAGCCTCTGCGCAGACACGACTTTCTCTTCCCATCCGAGCTCGCTCTTCTTCGTGTGCCAGAAGATACATAAGGGATTCTTCGATAGCGCCTACTGTGCGCTCTATCACGAGACCATTGACCTTCTCTCTCACAAGCTCACTTGATCCGCCTGTATCAGTCACTACTGCAGGTAGTCCACAAGCCAAAGCCTCAAGCAATGCATTACTCATACCTTCATTGGCAGATGGCAAAACAAAAACCTTGGCTCGCTGATAAAATCCCACTGTCTCACTGGCAGGAATTCTCCCCAAGAAACGCACACTCTCTGCTACACCTAGCGCCAAAGCTTTTGCACGAAGCATTTCTTCCGAAGCACCATCCCCCATGATTTCAAACACTACTTTTGGGTTATATGTCAAAAGCTTGGGCAGCGCTTCGATAATAAGGTGCAAGCCCTTGCGTTGCGTCAGACGAGTTGCTCCTGCGGTAATAATCCATTCCTCTCCTGCCTGACCTGGCCGAAAACGCTCGGTATCTACACCGTTTGGGATAATACCAATAGCTTGCTCAGGTGCCGACAAAAGCGCAAGATCTTTGAGTCCCTGACTATTTGAAATAACCTGAAAAGCCCTTTTCCAGACCCGAACAATAAGTGGCCTCAGGAAATTATAGAGAAACGCAAAGCGTTCACTGTATCCAGGTACATCTGACCCCCGCAAAGATACGATATACGGGATACGGTATTTTTTACTAAGTCGCATAGCCAAAGCTCCACAAGGTACTCCAAAAAAAGCATGGACAACATCATAGTCATTGGCCTGGAGCAATCCATCCGCATAAGCATACGCCTTGTAGCTATAGCGAAGCAAATCCAACTGAGACTGATGATGGAGATTGCCTTTTTTCCCAATATTGAGTTTATGAATCTGTACATCTTCTCCAAGCACTTCGATGACCTGCTGTTCATCCGGTGACGAAGTGACCAAGTCTACGACTATATTTCCTGCCTTGCTGTACTCAGAAAGTAGGTATGCCGTAGCATTGGCTGCTCCTCCTCCAAGAGGCGGATATTCATAGTTGAGAAAGAGGACTCGCATTATTGACAAAAGTAATATTTAAGTGTATAATAGTAATTGTGTCTCAAAGAGAGATTTCCCAAAAATACCCTTTTATTATAGCAAAAGAGTACTCAAAAAAGAAAAGTCCCCGGACGCCACATGTGGCTTCCGGGGTCTTTTTTGTTCAAGTCACTCCTTGATTTCTTATTGGTAGTCAGGACGAATCTTCATCCAGAGCCTACCGGCGTGGTTGCGGCCAGTCTTGTCAGAACCAATGCCCCAAAAATCATCTATCGGGGAATTTTCCACCAACTTGCGATGACGCGTACTCGCGAGATACTCTCGCACACTCTTGTGCTGCTTCGCCTTGGCTCGGAAAATCCGTTCCATCACGCGAAGCTTCGTCTGCTCCGTCCAGTCCGGACGGTACAGATCCCGATGCGCATGCGCGATAGCCTTGGCTTCTTCCGCCGACCAGGCCAGACCAATCTTATTGATGATAGTCTGATCGGTAAATTTGGAAGCCTGATACGCATGCTCACAGGTCATGAAAATGTGCATCTTGCCGGCCACTTCAAGCTCGATAGCATGGGCCGAGAAATTGGAAAGACGGAAACCTTCCCGTTCATAGAAATAGACTGGTTCGCCCGAAGAGCCTCGATTTCGGCCTCTCCCTCCCTTCTTTCGTCCCTGTTTGGCGAGCACCTTTCTCACCACGCGGTTATTCGGTGCTTCACCGCTAGCAACCGCTCCTTCCAGGCGCGGACTATCTTCGACAAACAAGCGATCCTGAGCCATGCTTTAATTCCTTCCGTACGCTAAAAAATACCCAAAGAACTGAAGTGGGAGTATACCCTAAATTGTTATTTTTGTAAAGAGCCCCCTTCTTCAGAATTCTTCACCACTCGGACCTGATTGAGTGGCCGATTATCTATCGAGAGTTCCCATGCTGGATTCTTGTCATCGTAGTACTTATAGGCTGTCAGGCCTGATGTACGTTCCCAGTTAGTATACCGAGACCAATAGCGGATACGTCCTCTTCTTGTAAATACGTAATAGTCGAGCTTGATATTCGTACCATCGTAGGTATAAGCTGTCAGACACTTGCCTACAAAAAATTCACACACTCCATAGTAGTCCGCCCAAACAGTGAGATTCTTTGCGTCTGGCAAGCTATTGAGATACATTGCAGCCTCATAGCCTCCGTACCCCCAAGCATCGCTTAAGATATCTTTTTTGGGCAGAAGGTCACTCGTATAGTTGAGATAGAAAGGTTTGATCAAAAATAAACTCGCACATGAAGTACTCAGGATAAGACCCGTTATCCAAAAATACTTCCCCTTAAAATTTATCCTCTCACTCAAATACCAAAATCCCATAGCCGCTAAAAATCCTACAAACGGGTAGAGGATGATGGAGTAGCGAATAGTCGTAAAGACATCGGTCACCACTAATATTCCTAGATATAGGAATACAAAAATAGCTGAAGTAACTACCCCTAAAGCTAATTTTTCCTGCCGATGCTTCCATGCGAAGACACAAAGAAACGCCACCCCAAGAAGAACTGCCGGAGTCAAAGAAAACGCGAGTGGGCTCCACTCTAGAAGCCATGCTTCAAAAAAGTTTAGCTCTACTCCGTACTTTATAGCTGAAGAAAGTTCTTTGGTATCAAATGGAAGCACTCTAAATATTTCCCATTCTGAAAAAATTCTCCGCACAAAAAGAGTCGTCACGAGCATCAATCCAAAAACAAATACTACACTGGTCATTGTATCTCTCAAATACACTTGTTTTTGCTTGAAAAAGAGCATGCCTCGAGACCGAAAAAGAAAAGTATCTCCAAGTACAATAATAAGGGGTAATAATCCAAGGGTCATAAGTAACCCTTTCTGCCCTATACTAAACAAATACTTACCGATAAAATATCCTGGACTTACAAGGAAGGCTGGCAAGAAAAGACACGTCGTCACAAGCGCTACTACTCCAAGCAAACACCAGAGTTTCAAGTTTCGGATAAAGTCGAGCCGAGAAGATTCTTTATTTTCTGATAAGAGAAATCCAAGAACCAAAACACCGAAAAAGAAAGGGTAGAGAATGAGCGCTGTGTATTTAGAAAGCAAAGCCATGCCCAAGAGAAGCCCACTCAAGACAGACCATTTTTTCTCCCCCGTTTGGAGGGTCAAGAAAAAAGCAAAGGTTGCCACACTCCCAAAAGACCACAAGAAAGCATCTGGATTAACTATCTGAGAAATACCCATGAGTGGCGGCGAAAGACCAATAAGCGCCGCACTCCAAAGGGCTACCCAAGGATTTATCAATCTACCAAGGACAAAAAAGAGTAGGATAAGTAGCGCTCCGTTGATCAAAATAAGTGGTAGCCGAAAAGCGATAAGAAAGTGCTCCGCATTCGCGGTATCACACTGAATGATTCTATCTTCTCCCTCCTTACAAAACTCTCTCGAGTCTGGATACAGCTTAATTGCTGGCAAGCCCATAAGAGCAATACTGACCCCTGGTTTATCGTTGATAAAGGTTTTTTTCCATTTGTGATCATGAATAGCTTCCCAATAATTTGGGATACGTTCATACAACCACTTATTTTCATCAGCGGTTACAAATTGACCCAAGTGACTCAAGCCAAAAAAAAGATAGAGTCCTATCACGAGCACCAAACCGATCTTTGGGAAGTGTTTACCCTCTATCATTTTGTTTATATGTATACCAACTAAACCCCAATGCCGAAATAGTGAAAGCCAGCTTCCTCCGCCTCACTTCGCTCAAAAATATTGCGACCATCCACAATAAGATTTCCCTTCATAGCTTTACTGATAATGGCATAGTCTGCTGTACGAAACTCATCCCATTCAGTCATAATCACAAGAGCGTCTGCATCCTCAAGAATTTCGTAGGCATCTGTACCGTAGTGCACTTTCTTATCATCGAGTGAGCGTGCAAATGCTTCACTGGCCACAGGATCATAGGCTACCACCGTGGCACCTGCTTTGAGAAGTGCTTGGATGACATACAAAGCTGGGGCCTCACGGACATCATCTGTACGCGGCTTAAAAGAAAGTCCCCACACCGCCACCCGCTTACCCTTGAGAGATTTGAGCTCGCGTTTGAGTATTTGATACGGACGCATCTTCTGAGCATCATTGACCTCATCTACCGCTTGCACAATCTGAAAATCAAAATCATATTCTTTACCTGTTTCTATCAGTGCCTGTACGTCTTTCGGGAAACAAGAGCCTCCATAGCCACTCCCTGCATAGAGAAAGCGTGAACCAATACGAGCATCCGAGCCCATGCCACGAGCCACTTCTTTGACATTAGCGCCAATCAGCTCGCAAAAGTTGGCTATCTCATTGATAAAAGAAATCTTCGTAGCCAAGAAGGCGTTTGAGGCATACTTAATAAGCTCTGCGCTACGGATATCCGTCATGATTACCGGGCGACCCGCTCGAGCAATCGGACGATAGATTTTTTCCATCACCTCTCTTGCTTGTTCGGTAGCTGTCCCTACGACGACACGATCGGGATTCAAGAAATCCTTGATAGCTGCCCCTTCACGCAAAAACTCTGGATTGGAGACAACATCAAAGAGGGCACCTGGCTTACAGGTAGTGATAATTTTGGCACGACACTGATCAGCGGTACCTACAGGCACCGTGGATTTGTTGACCAGGATTTTGTAGCCATTGAGATTCTTAGCAAAGGCCTCTGCTACCGCATATACATACTCTAGATTTGCCTTCCCAGTCTTCTTGTCCTCTGGAGTACCTACCGCACTAAATACCACTTCCGCTTCTTTGATGGCCTTACCGATATTGGTCGTAAAAGAAAGTCTTCCTTTTTTGACATTTTTCTCTACTAATTCATCAAGACCAAGTTCGTAGATAGGCATGACACCCCTTTTAAGACCATTGATTTTTTTGGCATCAATATCAGCGCAGATAACCGTATGTCCAAGCTCTGCCATACAAGCCCCCGTCACCAATCCTACGTATCCAGTTCCAATAAAAGTCAGCTTCATATTTATCCCGTTAGAGTTTAGTCTTTCTTTGTTGCTACCAAATAAAAGTTCGTCTTTATCCATTGTGGCCAGCTATCTGGACGAAGAATTTTTACCAAAAGTACTCCCGGCGCACCCAGGTACTTACGTATCTTCTCCACAAAGTACGGTGTCACCAAAGGTACTTCTACAAAACGCGTGCTAAATCCAGCCTTATGAAAACGCTCTTGAATTTGCCAATAGTTATGGAGTGCGCAGTGATACTCTTTGTATTTAGTCAGGCTTTTTTCCTTAAGTATCTCAAAGGGAATATTGGTCCACTTGTTTGGTGTACACACTAAGTAACTCCCCTTTTCTCTCAGGACACGCTTTACCTCCGCTACATGTTCTTTGGTTTTTGGGATATGCTCAAAGACATCGAAGCTGACCACAAGATCAAATTCCCTGTCCTCAAAAGGAAGTGCTGTCGTAGCGGTACTGATAGTTACCAAGTCTACTCCATACTCATCCTTGGCGTAAGCCATGTATTCAGGATTGACTTCGGTACCTACCGCGTCATGACCCATTTCTCTTAGCTTGCTGACCAAAGCTCCGCGACCAGAACCAATCTCCAAGATACGCTTTGGAGTATCAAGTAAACCACTTTTCTTCAAAAAAAGAAGGTTGCTTTCAAAATTCCCTCGGTGCAGTTTCATATCCATGACTATTGCTCTCGAATTTCACGAATAGAATAGTTCATACGATGGCGACCCTGATAATAGTTACGTACAAGCATATCGGCCAGGAGTCCCGCTACAAAAAGCTGCACACCCATAAGAACAAAGAATATGCCCACAATTGGCCAGAGACGATCACCAATAGCCTGCTGAAAAAGCACCTTTTCGACTATCATCCAAAGAAGAATGACTGTACCCGTAAAGGAAAGGACGATACCAGAGCCACCAAAAAGATGAATCGGACGATAAGAGTACTTGCGCCAAAACCAGATAGCAATCATATCCACAAAGCCTTTCACGCCACGCTTCCAATTGTATTTCGTAACACCATGAATACGTGGGTGATGAGATACCTTTACTTCAGAAACACGGAAACCATCTAGCATCAGAAGAGCTGGCATAAAACGATGCATTTCACCAAAAAGATCCACGCTTTCAAAACATTCTCTCTTGTATGCCTTCAGACTACAACCAGAATCATGGATACGATCTTGGATCAGGATGCCTCGAAGAAGGTTGGCGATACGTGAAGGGATTTTCTTGCTCCACGGGTCATTACGTTTATGACGCCAGCCAGAGACTACGTCGTACCCTTCATTCATTTTTTCGAGCAAAAGTGGGATATCGGCCGGATCGTTTTGGAGGTCTCCATCAAGCGTAATGATAATTTCTCCCGAAGCAGCCTTAATACCAGCATCAAAAGCGGCTGTCTGACCAAAGTTTTTACGAAACTCGATAAGCTTGACTGGATGTAAGGTACGAGCCAGTCCAACCGTCTTATCTTTAGAGCCATCATCAATAAAGATGATTTCGAAGGGTTTACCGATTTTTTCTACCGCCTCATGAATACGACGGTGTAGCTCTACTACGTTGCCCTCTTCGTTATACAAAGGGACTACTACCGAGAGATACTTGTTTGTTTGATTTTCCATAATAGTTTTTCAATTGTACAAAAAATCACCCTTTGAGGCAAATATCTACCTCTCACTACAAGGCTTTTCTTTGGCATCAAATCCTGTTAAAATGGCTATATTTAAGATTACTTTATGAATATCCTTGTCACTGGCGGAGCAGGCTTTATCGGGTCGCATCTAGTCGATGCCCTTATTGAACGTGGACACTCTGTATTTGTCTACGATAACTTAAGTAGCGGCAAGACCACCAATATCAATCCCCAAGCTACGTTTATAGAGGGAGATATCACTCACGAGGAAGTTCTTCATAAACTTTTTACCGATTACACTTTTGACGCCGTTTTTCACTTAGCTGCCCAAATTAATGTACGCAAATCTACAGAAGACCCTCTCTTTGATGCCCATACAAATATACTCGCCTCTCTAAACTTAATAAATATGGCCTCCAAAAAAGGAGTTCAAAAAATTATTTTTTCTTCTACTGGTGGGGTCATGTATGGAGATACCAGTATTCGACCAACTCCTGAGACACACAATGAAAATCCTCTCTCTCCCTACGGTATTGCTAAGCTTACCATCGACAAGTACCTGGCTTTTTATAGAGAAGCCACTCCTCTGAAAACCATTTCGCTTCGCTATGGCAATGTCTACGGTCCACGCCAGAACCCTCATGGGGAAGCTGGTGTAGTCGCTATTTTTCTCAATAAGATGCTTGGGGAAGAACAGCCCACCATCAATGGCGATGGCATGCAAAGCCGAGATTATATATTCGTGGGCGATGTCGTCCGAGCCAACATTGCCGCCCTCGAGACTGAGTCTGCTTCTGGTATCTACAATATAGGCACCGGCAAAGAAACAACTGTTAATGAGATCTTTTCTCTCCTCAATGATTTCTTTGATAATTCTTTTCAAGAAATTCACGCCCCTTCTATTCCTGGCGAACAAAAAATGAGCTCTCTTGATAGCGCCCGCGCCCAAGACGAACTTACCTGGCAACCAACAGTATCACTCAGAGACGGCCTCAAGCAAACTTTTGAATGGTTTAAGAAATAACATATGTGGATAGTCCTTCCTGCCTACAATGAATCCAAAATCATCAAAGATGTCATCAAAGAGATCCAGGATGCTGGCTACCAAAAAATTATCCTCGTCGACGATGGGAGTACCGATGATACCTATGCCGTAGCTCGGTCTCTACCGGGCATCATCGCACTTCGCCACAAAATCAATCGCGGCAAAGGTGCCGCAACGAAAACCGGTATCGAAGCCTCCAAAAAACTTGGCTGCGAGCTAGTCGTAACTCTCGATAGTGATGGTCAGCATAACCCAGAGGATATAGCGCGACTTATCCAGCCTATCCTCAATGGCAAGTGCGACGTAGCTCTTGGGACTCGACTCAAAAACCCCAAGGGGATGCCTTGGTATAAAATCCTTGCTAATCATATCGGCAACGCTGTTACTTGGTACATCTACGGTCTTTGGGTTTCAGATAGTCAGTCTGGCTTTCGTGCCTACTCACGTCATGCAGTAGAAATAATCAATACCAAAACAGACCGCTATGAGTACGATAGTGAGGTCATTCGAGAAATTTATCTTCATAAACTCCGCTACTCCGAAGTCCCTATCGAAGTGCGCTATACTGAATACAGTATGGGGAAAATCCAAAAACAAGGCTTTGTCAATGGACTCAAAACCCTCTACAAAATTATTTGGCATATGATTTCATAACTTATAATACGAACACTATGCACTTTGCACTCTACCAAATTATTATTGTTGCTTTTGCGGCCATTATGATTTTTCAAGGACTGAAGAACTATTTTGGAGGCAAGGGAAATCAGACATTTCTCAAGCTCCTTACCCGCATCATTGTCTGGGGAGGCATGGCTACCGTGGTCACCTTTCCACACGTGAGCAATACAGTAGCCAAACTTATCGGTATTGAAGGTAACATCAACGCTGTTATCCTTGCTGGTTTTCTCCTGGTCTTTCTTATGCTCTTTAAGCTCCTTTCAGCCATTGAAAAACTTGAACAACAAATCACTACCCTGACACGCCAAGAAAGCCTTCAGGATCTTGAAAAATAAATACCATGCGGTTGCTCCCTCATCTTTCTTCTAAAGATTTTACCAGAAACCTTTTTCTCCTTAATTTTGGTCTTTTTTTGTTGTTTGCTATAAGCGCTGTTGCACCCTCTAGTGATGAGCCTCTCCTGAAAATCAGCTTTTCTCTTCTTGTTCTTAGTATCTGCTTACCGCTTGCTGGCATCAATCTAGCCAGTATTACAGAAAAACTTTTTCAAAAAAAATTTAACTGGCTAGAAAAACTTTTCCTAGCAACTACCTTAAGCTTTATTATTCCACCTCTTTTCATTACCCTTCTTTTTAGCTTCCTACTCATTACACATCCACTTACACCCGTCTTTTTTTCCTTTATTACATTTATCTTCGCCTGGCTACTCAACCCTCAATTTCTAGAGTTTCCAGAGGAATCCCTCTGGCATTCACTCAAAAAAAATCAAGTTCACCTTCTCTTCACAACTCTCTTTTTTGCCACCTTCACAACCATAATTGTCCGGGCTTTTTATGCTCTTCCTGATCTTGATCCCTATTACTGGCTTTCCCTGTATCAAAAAGATTTTACCAATGGTATCGTCACTGCGCTACATCTCTATCGACCACTTTTTTCTTCCCTGGCTTATATCTTTATCAAAAGCGCCCAAATAGACAGCTACGCTTATTTCAAGTACGTCCTTCCTTTCTTTTCTCTCCTACTTGTCTTACCACTTACCCTTATCGCCTCTTTCTTTACTTCAAAAAAAGAAAAAGTTATTGTCTATCTTTTCCCCTTTGTGACGGGATCATTTGTACTCTACAGTCACACTCCCATTCCTCAGGCCATCCTCAATTTTGGCCTCATACTCTTCTGTCTTTCACTGCTTATAAGCTATTTTTCAAAGAATCGTTTTTTCTTTTTTTGGGGTGGCTTTATCCTTGCAGGTACAGCATTTTATCATGAAGCTGCTGGTATTATCTTATTACTTTGGATTTTTTCTACTCTTCTTTTTTACAAAAATTCACTAAAATCGCTCTATCAAAAAAATCCTTTTCTTATTGCTCTTTTAAGCGTCTTCATTATTCTCCATCTTCTTTCTCTTTTTTCATCAGTATTCCAATTTATCTTTCTTTGGATTCAAAATCTTTTTGTTCTCTTTCAAAAAAGCACTTTCAATTTTGCATACCCAGCAACGTATATCAATATTGACGGCATGTCCGTTGGCTGGAATTCGCCTATGGGAGTTCTTCGTTACTACGCTTTCTATGCTGGGCCACTTTTTTTCATTCTCTTTGGTTACTTCTTTTATTTTTTTTGGAAAAAATATCCTTTTTATCGTACCCTCAGTACTTCTCCCGAAATCTTTGTCCTCAGCTTAAGTGCCTTTGTATTTTTTAGTATCTCTGAGTTACTTCCTCGTTTTTTTAATATTGCACTCTTGCCAGAACGCGCATGGGGCATTACTGTGCTTTTTGCTTTTGCACTATTTATACCAGCTCTCAATTATCTTTCCCGACGCTGGCTATGGACACCCTATCTTGTAATCTGTCTTCTTTTCATCAATATCATTGGGGCTTTGTATATCAATCAGCTAAAGCAGTTTCTCATTACACCTCCTCAACTTTATTCCGCCGATTGGATAAAAACCTCATTACCCTCTAACGCCATCGTATTCACCAGTGGCAACGAAAATCTACTCCGCACACACGCTCAAATAAAAACTATCTCTACCAATGACCCTCTTTTCTATTTTGATCAAAGAATCTTTTTTAAGCTCTTAGACGATTACTCAGCTAATAGTCCAGAACTAGATTTCTACTACAAAAATTTCCAACAACAAGTCACCCTTGCTCTTCAAAATATCAACAGCTTTACACTGACAGCAAAAAAAGATGACCTTTTAAGGGAGGCTGCTCGTCTAGAAAAAATTTCTCAAGACTTTCAAAAAGAAGTCCCTCTCTCCTCCCAAAAAAATCCTGAGCATTCTCTTCATAATATATACGTCTATTATGCGAAACCAGATGCTCGTAACCCTTATGCGAGAAGACCGTACAGTCAAAATTCTCAAATAACTAAGGAGCCAGCTTTTATTTACGATCAAGTCCCTGAACACTTCCAAAGAGTGTACACGTATCCCAACGAAGAGATTATCATTTGGCAGTACATTCCTTAACATATGAAGCTTCTTATTTTTTCACCTTACTATCCACCTCATCGTGGTGGACTCGAAAGTCACAGCGATGAATTCAATAAGCACTTTTCCGAAAAAGGTGCCTCTATTACCGTGTTTACACCTCGCCTTCCTCTCACTGCACCCTCCTCTGAAGTCATGCATACGCGTGTTCGGGTCATTCGTTACCCAGCGGTAGAAATTATTCATAATTATCCAATTCCTCTTTTTTGGAAAAAAGACTTCTGGAAGCTCTGGAAAAATCTTTCTCTAGGAAATTACTCTCTTGTAATTTCTCGCACTCGCTTTTTCTTTCCTTCTCTTATGGCAGGCTATTTTGCTTGGAAAAAACATATCCATTGGGTTCATATAGAGCATGGATCTGATTTCGCTCAATTTGAAAATGCCTCCAAAAATCTTCTCGGTAAAATATACGACTACACGCTCGGACGACTCATACTCAAACATGCCAAACTCGTCATTGCTAATTCAGAAGCATCCAGAAAATTTGTCATCAAACTCTCTGGCCGCACTGACTGCGAAGTAGTGTACCGTGGTGTTGAAAAAGATCTTATTCTTTCTGCTTCACCAATCAAAGAGCTCAAAGAAGTTCACCCAAACACAACTCTTATTGGCTACATTGGTAGACTTATTGAAGGCAAAGGAGTGCATGATCTTATTCAAGCTTTTGCTGAGGCAGAAATACCAAAAGCTCTTCTTGTCATAATTGGAGATGGACCAGAAAAAGCTCGTCTCGAGGAACTCTCTCGGAAACTTACCATTGAATCACGCGTGCTTTTTTTGGGAGCACAACCCCTTCCTGTTGCTATGGGCTACCTCAAAGTGTTTGATATTTTTGTAAATCCTAGCTATACCGAAGGTATACCAACCTCCGTAATAGAGGCAGCTCTTCTCAAAAAAGCTATTATTGCTACTGATGTCGGCGGTACCAATGAAATTATTTCTGGCCACAAAGACGGCATCCTGATAGAAGCAAGAGACATAGAAGCTCTCAAAAAAAATCTTCTCTCCCTTTCTCTTAACCCTGAACTCATACAAGAGTATGGCTTAGAGGCAGAAAAAAGGGTCTCTTCTCTTTTTATCTGGAACAAGGCTATAGAAAAATATCAGGCTCTTTTTACAAAAATTCTTTCCTAATTAAGAAGATTTTCGCAATACTGCCGTCATGCCAGGCGACTGCTTTGTCCAAGCTTGGATATAGGCCAAAGGTAATGTCAGAAAGTGATACGCTGTGCGCCAACGAAATATTTTTAAGAGTATACTCTTGAGACTCTCAGGTAACTGACTTTCTCTTATCGCATTACAGAGACTAAAAGAGCTATCCTGAAGAGTGCGGTGATACGTCATGCTTTCTACCTCAAAACCATTTTTCTTCATTACGGTAGTCAAAGTTTTTTCATCAAAGTGATAGAGGTGCGCCGGTATATGGAGAATGTAGGCATACTTACCAAAAACCCGAAATTGCCAACTCTTGATATTTGGTACCGCAATGACAAGCTTGCCATCATCTTTGAGTACACGCTTCACTTCACCGAGAGTCTGTTCAAGTTTGTGCAAATGTTCGACAATCATGAAACCGTAGACAATGTCTTGTGATTTGTCATTGTGTGGCAATACTTTGAGATCTGAAACATAGGCTTCAATTCCTTTTTCTTGCAATTTCTCAATAGAGCGCACACTGAAATCAGTTCCTACGAGCTTCCACTTTGGAAAACGGAGTCTCAACTCGTAAAGAAAATTCCCTGCTCCGCACCCAATTTCGAGCACCCTAAGCTCACAATTAGCGCACTTCTCTCGTCCAATCCTAAAAATTTGCGGATCTACCAAGCTAAAAAGAAAGGGGTACTTCTTCTGATGGGCTACCACTTTTTCTACTCGTGCGGTATTGAGTTGATAGGGGCCATATTCTTCCGGATAATAGGCCATGATTTCCTTCTCATCTGGCCTTGGATTAGTGGCCATAAAGCCACAGTCAGTACATCGAGCAATCGTAAAAAGTCCTGGGATATTGTGTAAATAATCTTTTGTTTCAAGGACACTCTGCCAATTATCTCCCCCACAAGCCTTGCAAGATATGATTTCCATAGTTGTATTACAGTAATTTTTGCCAGTATAGCCTATTTACGGTATGATAGACAAGTAATTAAGCCTTTATTGGGCGATTTTTCCTTTTATGTGCGGTATTGTCGGTAAGGCTACTTTCAATCAAAAAAGTGTTACTCCTGAAGTAATTTCAGCTATGAATAACACTATTACTCATCGTGGTCCAGATGATAGTGGTGTTTATATTTCTCCAGATACTTGTGTAGGCCTTGGTCACCAGCGTCTCTCTATTATCGATCTCTCCCCTCTTGGTCACCAGCCTATGCGCTATCTTGATCGCTATGAGATTGTTTTCAATGGAGAAATTTATAATTTTCAAGAAAAACGCGAAGAACTTATCCAAAAAGGTTATTCTTTTAAGTCGCATTCTGATACCGAAGTAATCCTCGCTCTCTATGCTGAGTACGGCGAGAAATGCCTCGACCATCTTCGTGGCATGTTTGCTTTTGTTATCTATGATGAACAAAATCACACCCTCTTCTGCGCTCGAGACCGTGTAGGCAAAAAACCCTTCAAATACTATCTCGATGATAAGACCTTTATCTTTGCCTCAGAACTCAAGGCTATCCTGACTCAACCAGAATACACACGTGAGCCAGACTACGAAGCCATACATCACTATCTAACTCTTCAGTATGTACCCGCGCCACTTACTGGATTTAAGGGTATTCGCAAGCTCAAGCCTGCTCATACTCTTACTGTCAATCTCAAGAGTGGGAAAGTAGAAGAAAAGTGCTATTGGAAGCTCAGCTATGCTACCAAATGGAAGCTGAGCGAAACTGAATGGAAGAAACAAATTATAGAAAAACTCGATGAATCAGTGCGTCTACGCATGATTTCTGACGTTCCTCTTGGAGCCTTTCTTTCTGGTGGTATCGACTCAAGTGCTATTGTGGCCCTTATGAGTAGACACAGTAAGACACCTATCAAAACCTTTTCTATTGGGTTCGTAGCCGAAAAATACAATGAGCTGCCATACGCTCGTATGGTAGCGGACAAGTTTCATACCGATCATACAGAATTTATCGTGGAACCTCATGCCATGGAGCTTCTCCCAATGCTCGTGCGTCAGTACGAAGAGCCTTTTGCTGACTCTAGTGCTCTACCTACCTACATGGTAAGCAAACTCACTCATGAACACGTGAGCGTAGCACTTAATGGCGATGGCGGTGATGAAAACTTTGCTGGCTACAGCCGTTACAGTGCATTTCGGATTTCTCTCCTTACTGAATATATCGGCTATTTCACACTTCTTCTTATGCCAATAGCCTATGGTGCTTCAAAAATATTTAAGACCAATTTTTTTGAACGACTTCATCGTTTTATAAAAACCCTCAACCAAAACTACAGTCGTCGATATATGATGTATACGGCCTATTTTACTACTCCTCAAAAAAATAACCTCTACACAGATACATTTAAAGAAAAGGCTTTCGGCGATACCAATATTCTGATTTCTCACTTCTTTCGAAAAAGTGGCTCAAGAAATCGTACCGAGCAAGCAGTTTATGCTGACTTTATGACGTACCTCCCAGATGACCTGCTTGTAAAAGTAGACATGGCTAGTATGGCAGTTTCACTAGAGGGTCGCTCTCCCTTCCTTGACCATGAATTCCTGGAACTCACGTCTAAGATTCCCTTTTCACTCAAACTCAAAGGTCTCGATAACAAGAAGTATATTCTCAAAGAAGCGCTCCGTGGTATTGTTCCTGACGAAGTTATGTTTCGTCCAAAGATGGGCTTTGGTATTCCTATTGATGAGTGGTTTCGAGGAGAACTCAAAGACTTTGTCTACGAGAAACTTCTTGGACAAAAGGCTCTTTCTCGAGGACTCTTCAAAGAAAGTGCCATTCGCTCATTTCTGGATGAGCATGTCCAAACCGGAATCAATCATGCTCCGCGTATTTGGGCGCTCCTTACTTTGGAGCTCTGGTTTGAAGAATACTTTGATTCCGCTTATAATAAAACAATATAACTATCCCTATCTATGCTCAAACAACATCTTCCGTATATTTCAGATCCGCTTTCTGGCCAATCATTTGAACTTCAAATTCTCAAAGAAGACGGGAATCACGTTGAGGCAGGTATCCTCAAAAATGAAACCACTTGGTATCCAATCATTGGAGGTATCCCACGTATCATGATCAATGAACTCCGTGAGAATCTTCTTCAGACCCGTTACGAGTTCTTTCAGACATACAAAAATACCCTACCCAAGGATATTCAAGAAGAATGGCAAGCGAGCATTGATCGCATCAAAGACTTCGATAGCTTTATCACTCATCAGAAAAAAACCGCTGAGAGCTTTGCTTACGAATGGAAGTACATCTACAAGGAAAACAACTACGAAAAACAAAATTTCCTTCACTTTCTCACCCCCTATCTCAAAGAAGAAGACCTCAAAGGTAAGCTCACCCTCGATATCGGCTGCGGCTCTGGTCGCTTTACGAAATGGGCTGCTCTTTGTGGGACAGAAATTTCTTTTGGTACAGATCTCGGCGAAAGCGTTGAGGTAGCCTATGCCATGACCAAAGACTTTCCGAACGTCTGTATTGTACAGGCAGATATTTATGCCATGCCTTTTAAGGGTATTTTTGATATTGCCTATTCTATTGGTGTTCTCCATCATCTCCCACAGCCAAAAGATGGTTTTGTAGCACTACCGCCTGTACTCAAGCAAGGTGGACGCATGCTTATCTGGGTATACAATCGCCGTAACAACGCTCGTGCTATCTATTTCTACGAACCCCTGCGAGATGTCTTAAAGCATCTACCTAAGCCGCTTCTCTATAAGCTCTGCTATATCCCAGGATTAGCAGTTCACCTTATCAATGTCGTAACGCATATCCTTAACTGGTACGGCTTCAAAAAACTCGCCAAAAAAGTGCCTTTTTCTTACTATGCCAACTTCCCATTCAATATGAAGCTTAACGATGCTTTTGATGTCCTAGCTACCCCTAAGAGCAACTACTACTACGTAGAGCAAATCAGAGACTGGTTTGAAACTGCCAAACTCAAAGACATCAAAGCCTTCGAACACCCTGAAGCAGGTATCACCTGTACTGGCATCTATGAGTCCTAAGAAAAAAATCATTCATATTATCCAATCCCTCGATAATGGGGGTTGTGAAAACGTACTTCTTCGGACCATTCCCACTCTTGTCGACTTTGACCACACCCTTGTTTGTCTACGATCTGAAGGATCTTTAGCTCCTCGATTTAGAGAAATTTCCATCCCCATTACCTGCTCTTACTACCGAAATTTTTTTGATATACCCGGTCTTATTCGTCTTATCAAAATAATAAGACGGGAGAAGCCCGATCTCATCATTACTTATCTTTTTCATGCTGATGTCATAGGAAGACTTTTACTTCCCCTCTTCAGGGAAAAAAATACACCTATTATTCCATTTTTGCGTACGACATATAATGATAAGCGCTACTGGGTTGCTCGTTTTTTTGAAAAATACACTCGTTTTTTTGTTAAAAAATACTTTGCAAATAGTGAAGCTGTAAAAACATTCTATACAAAAAATCTAAATGTATGCCCCGAAAGAATCATCGTTATTCCTAATGGTATCGATACAACTATTTATGAAAAGGATATTGTTGATACGGTTTCTCTTCAAAAAGAACTCTCCCTACCCGATGAAGCCTTTATCATTACCTGTGTTGCCAATCTCCACACTAACAAGGGCCACTTCTATCTTCTAGAGGCATTCGAAAAGATTGCTCAAAAGTACCCTCAGTGTATCCTACTTCTTGTCGGTGATGGCGAGGAGCGAAAAAATCTAGAGCATCAGGTAGCAAGTTTTTCCTCTGCTTCTCGGATTATTTTTCTTGGAAAACGAAGTGACATAAAAGAAATTCTTGCTATAAGTCACCTCTTTGTCTTTCCTACTTTTTTTGAAGGCCTCAGCAATGCTCTTCAAGAGGCTATGTCTATGAGCTTACCCATTATCGCAACCAACATCCCTGAAAATAGAATTCTCATCCAGGATACCTTCAATGGTATTCTCATCCCTCCTCGCTCAAGTGAGTCCCTTGAAAAAGCCATCAGAAACATCCTAGACAATCCCGGCTTTGCTCAAAAAATAGCGGCAGAAGCACGAAAGACGATTGTTGAATTCTACTCCCTAGAAACAGCCAAAAAATGCTTTGTAAAAGCAATAGAGCAAACCCTATGAAAACAAGTATTCTGATTGCCCTCTACAATGCCGAAACTACTCTCGACCAAACTTTCGAGAGTCTTCTCAAGCAAACAACACAAGACTTTCAAATTGTTGCTATTAATGATGCTTCTACTGATGGCACTCCCGAAAAACTCCGCGTATGGCAAGAAAAATTTGGCCTTACCCGTTTTATTCTTATCGATAATCCTTATAATCTCGGTCTTACCAAATCGCTAAACCTTGGTCTTGCAAAAATACACACACCTTATACGGCTCGAATTGATAGCGACGACTGGTGGGAACCTTCAAAACTCTCAGAACAAATTCACTTCCTCGAAGAGCATCCTGACCACGGCATAGTAGGCACAAGCTATATAAATCATTTTGAAAAGAAAAAAGTAACCGTTAAGCCGCCTGTATCTGATGCAGATATCAAAGCCACTATTTTCAAAAGAAACCCGTTTGCTCACAGTACTGTCATTTTCAACACTGAGCTCGTCCAGAGACTCGGTGGCTACGACCCGACCGTCCGCTATGGTCAAGATTACGATCTTTGGCTACGTCTCCTGCCCATGACCTGCTTTGCCAATATCCCAACCCCTCTCTGTCATCGCCATACCCTAAACACTATCTCATCCACCAAACAACGAGAACAGATGCTTCAATGTGTCAAAACACAACTCAAATACCTTAAACTCTACCAAAAACCTCTCTCTATATACCGCTTCATTCTAGAGCCCCTACTTGTAGCCCTTACTCCAGACTGGCTAAGAAGCCTCAAAAGAAAGCTCTCACTATGAAAATTTTTCTTCCCTTTGCAATTAAAGATATCGGTGGTACCTCTACCTTTGCCTATCAATTTTCTCGTACTCTTCAAGAAAGGGGCTTCATAGTGACTTCCGCCTTCTCTTGGAACTTCGATGTACTTTTTGTTATAGCTGACTGCCCCCTACAATACCTGTTATTGGCTAAAATTCTTGGCAAAAAAGTTGTTCAACGTCTTGATGGAATCTACCATCCAGCAGTAGCCGGAAAAAAGTACTGGCTCTATAATCTCAAAATGAAGATTACTCATCGTTACTTTGCAGACACTGTTATTTACCAGAGTCAATTTAGCAAGGAATCCTGCGAACTCTTTTTAGGAAATACCCAGGCTCACACCACCATTATCTATAACGGTGTTGACGAAAAGCTCTTTATTCCAGACCAGCACAAATCATTCGATACCCCTATTCGCTTGATTACCTACGCTAAATTTCGTCGCAAAGATCAGATTTTACCACTTATCGAAGCAGTGAAACTCCTGAATCCTCAAGACTTTTGTTTTGACGTCTATGGATCCCTCACGCCTAAACTTCTTGAGTGCATCAAGCCCCTTCCATCTCATATAAAACTCCACGGAAAAATTCCTCATCAAGAGTTACCCAAAGTTATCAAAAATGCTCATATTTTCCTCTTTTCCGACCAATCCGCTTGTCCTAACAGTGTTTTGGAGGCCCTGGCCTCTGGCCTCCCTGTGGTGGCTTATAATCGCGGCAGTATTCCAGAGCTCATCAAATCAGGGTATAATGGAGAAGTTATATTTTTAGAAAAGCCTGATTCTTTTAAAACAAGTTACCCTTTTACCAAAAAAGACTACTTCGTTTTTAGTGAAAAGCTCAAAGAGATCAGAGGATCTTGTAATCAAATGGGCTCTAGGGCTCGTCTTGAGATAGAGAGAAAGTATAGCATTCTAAAGATGATAGGAAAATATCTTGCAATTTTTTCATCAAATAAGCATTTATAATTTTAGAAATGATTAAAAAAAATATTGAAAAGCTTTTAAAAAAGCGAGGGCTGAAAATTATATCTGTTCATAAATCTGATCCCTTTGGACCGGATATGGAAGAAGACTTCAAAAAAATTTACTACGCAGCAAAACCGTTTACCATGACATCTTTAGAGCGCATGTATGCTCTTTATAAGTCAGTACAGCACATTGAAAAAAATAACCTCTCTGGTGATATTGTTGAGTGCGGCGTTTGGAAGGGAGGTAGCGCCATGGTCATTGCCCTCACGCTCCTACAGCTAGGTAAAACTGATAGGGAAATATACCTCTACGATACTTATGAAGGCATGAGCGAGCCAACTGAGAAAGATATTCATTTCACTGGCTCGGTAGCAAAAAATGATTGGGAGGAATCAGCTCAAGTTAATCATAATGATTGGTGCTACTCTCCCGTGGATGAAGTCCGTAATAATCTTCTAGCTACAGGCTACCCAGAAGAAAAACTTCACTTTATTAAAGGAAAGGTTGAAGAAACTATACCAAAAATAGTGCCCAAAAAAATTGCCCTTCTTCGACTTGATACAGATTGGTATGAATCAACATACCATGAATTACAACATCTCTACCCACTCATCTCAAATGCAGGCTTTCTCATTATTGACGACTACGGGTGCTGGCAAGGAGCCAAAGAGGCTGTCGATAAATACTTTTCTGAAAATAAACTCCCGGTTTTTCTTAGCAGAATAGATTATACTGGTAGAATAGGTATTAAAAATTAAATTTACAAATAGCAACACTTATGGATTATTCTAAAACATGGCTCTATCATCAAACAGACAATCGTGGACATCTTATTGATGCACAAAAAAGACTCTCATTTGTTCTTAAAAAAATCGCTAGACTTACTAATATAAAAGATGTTATTGACCTTGGATTTGGTGATGGTTTTTTGCTTAAAGAACTTGCAAAGAAAAACTATTCCGTATACGGCATAGATTTTGTTGAAGAAAATATTTCCTTAACAAAAGAATCCACTGGACTTACAGACAACCTCAAGTTCGGCTCTGTAACTGATATTCCTTTTAATGAAAACTTATTTGATCTTGCAATTGCGACTGAAATGTTTGAACACTTAACCGAAGACGACCTCGAAAAAGGCTTAACAGAAATTCATCGGGTCCTAAGAAAAAATGGTCTTCTTATCGTTACTGTTCCTTATAATGAAAATCTTTCAAAAAAGACAGTTTGTTGTCCAAATTGTGAATGCAAGTTCCATTTATGGGGACATCAACAATCTTTTAACGACAGCAATCTAGAAACAAAATTCTCAAAGCATTTTACTATTGTAAAAGTTCAGAAACTCTTTCCAATGGGACTTAATTTAAATATCTTTGGCTATGCTGATCTCTTAATGAGAAGAGTCTTTAAAAAATACAAAGGTTATTACATTCTGCTTCAGGCAAAATAAAAAGAGCATGCAAAGAAAGAAACTACTCTTTGTCTCACTAGCTGCTTACCCCCTCTTTAATAAAACAATAAGGGCGGTTCATGGAGGAGCTGAACTCGATCTCTACACAGTGGCTAGACATCTCAATTCATCAAAATTTGAAGTTCATTTTTTAGTTGGAGACTATGGTCAAAAAGTTGAAGAAAAACGCTCTGGGGTATTTATTCATCGCGGACAAAAAATATCTAACTCCAATACAGCAACTGGTTTGCTAAATTTTTTCAGGCTTTTTCAATTAGTAAGAAAAGTAGATCCTGAAGTTATTTTTACAGAAGCAGCTGGCTGGCTTACTGTTGAGCTTATTATCATAAAAATAGTTCTCAGAAAAAAGCTTATTTTTAGGAGTGCTCACGAAAACAATATCAATGGCTTTACAGACTCTCGATCGTATGGACTTCTTTATCGAAAGCTTTTACCAAATGTAAATCATATCATTTTACAAAATGAACAAGATATTGAGATATTAAAATCAAAATTTAAGTATATAAAGAATGTGTCTGTTATCCGAAATCTTCAAAATATTCCGCCGAACGAGCCTCTTTCATTAGAAAAACGACTGCACCATCTCTGGGTTGGAAGATCAGAAAAAATAAAAGATCCTCAAGCATTTATCGATTTAGCAAAAGAGCTTCCAAATAATCAATTTGTTATGATTATGCCGAAGACCAATACTGATGTTTTTAATAATATTAAAGAACAGACTCAGAATTTATCTAATCTTAGATTTATCCCGGGTGTAAAATGGAGTGAAATAATGCCTTATTTTATACAAGCTAAATATCTTATCAACACCTCTATTGGAGAAGGTTTCCCAAATGTTATTCTAGAAGCTATGAAACATGGTACCCCTATAATTTCAACACGACTTGATTTTGATAACATAATTACAAAACAAAATTGTGGAATTATTGGAGGTACAGATATAAAAAATCTTGCTAAAAAAATTACCTCCATTGAAAATAGTGAATGGAGGGAATATTCAAATAATTGTTACAAATTTTCAAAGAATAATTTTGACATCATTAAAGGAATACACGCATATGAACAGCTTTTCTTACAAGTATGAGCAACTCATAAGACAATCTCCTCGTATATGGCAACCGGGTTTTATTATTCATAATATAATCCACAAGGAACTCTTAATGTTTGCAAAGCTTATCAATAAAGAAACTGATGGGGCTGTTCTTGATTTTGGAAGCGGTAAATCTCCATTTAGAGAAATCTTTAAGTCTTATGCCGGCGCTGATATAGATACTAAAGATAAGGAACCTGACTATCTTATAAATACCGAAAGTAATCAAATAATTGGAGTTGATAACGACACTGTAAGCAATATAATCTCAATTGAGGTCATAGAACACCTGCCGAATATTGAGGCTTATATCAAAGAAGCCTATCGGGTTTTAAAGCCTGGCGGATACCTTCTTATTGTCGCCCCCTTTATGTACAACTTTCATGGTAGTGATGACTATGCTCGATATACAAAAAACTTTTTTACTCTTGATAGAATTTTCCATGGATTTAAAATAAAACGTATCAATTTTGAACTCAATGACTTTATCCTATTTATTTTCTATCAAATTAGTCATTTTTTTGAAGTTTTCCCTGTCATAAGATTTTTATATCCTATTTTTTTTGTGCTAAATATACTTGCGTTCATCCTTTCTAAGTCGGTTTTTTTACTTTTCAAAACCCTCGGTGTATTTTCACCGAAGTTTACTGAACTCTACAAAAACACATTTCTTCTTTATCCACTCCAAATATCAGTAATTCTTCGAAAAAATATTCCCTAATCAGCATTCGAATTATGCCAATACATAAAAAAACCATTCTTCTTTTTCAGGGTTATCTACGAAAACATATTCTCAATTTTGGAATTGAGTTAAAATCATTTATCTTTATTCATGACCCTCAAAAAAAAATCTCTCGTCAAAGAAACCTCAAAGAAATGCCCGTCGAGAAGATTTTTCAGATAAGAAAAAAGAGCTTTATTACTCAGATGCGACAACTGCTTGGTATTCCTAATCTTCAAATTAAATTTACAAAAGAAGATATTATCTTCACTTACGGTTGTCTTCTTTTCACCAACAAACCATACTGTGTGTACATAGAAAATGCTATTGCTATTTTTAATTACAATACAGAAATTGCTAAACATCCGTTAGCTCAACATTTGGTTAAGTTTCTTTTGAGAAGATCCTCGTGTCGAAAAATTATTTTCATGAGCGAAGCAGCTAAGACTGGTTTTCTTTCAACTATGCAGTTTTCTGAAAAAGAACTTCTTTTACTGTCTAAAAAATTTTCAGTTTGCTATCCGCTAATTTTAAATCCATCTTCAAATATTGATCCGCAAAGAAAACTTAAAGCGGACTCTACTGTAAAATTTTTATTTACGGGAACTTTTTATATAAAAGGCGGTCTTGAGATACTAAACTCATTTAAAAGAATTTCCAGGGAATTCCCCAATACAGAACTTAGCATCGTAACTGGTATTGAATCTATATGGCCAAAAGACCTACTAGCAATTCAGTCTACACCTAATGTCAATATTTTTGATGCCGCATTTAGCGAAAAGGATCTCTATGAAAAATTCTATAATACACACCATGTATTTCTTTATCCAACATACAGGGACAGTTTTGGTCTTGTTCTCATAGAGGCTCTTTCTGCCGGACTACCTATTATTGGAACAAATCAATATGCAACAAGTGAAATGCTCATAGATGGATTTAATGGTTATATACTCGAAAAACATCCTCTCCAAGACTATAAAACTGATACCTTTGAAATCATAGGCAAGTTATCTGAGCCAGCTGATTTTTTCAATCAACTCTTTAAACTACAGAAAGCTGGTCATTTAGAGTACGTTGAGGAATTTCTCTATCAATCAATGAAAAGGCTCCTCGGTAATCCAGCACTTCTAGAAGAGTTTTCTCGTAACTCCCTTGCTCTTTACGAAGAGAAGTTTTCTAGCCAAAAAATATCTCAGCAAATTGAGTCTGTTTTTTTAGAGGCTTTAGAAAAATAATACGCTAATGAAAAAATGGCTATCAGAGCTCCGTTGATAAAATACAGATAGTACGCAATACTCGCTGTAAAACTAGCTCTTTGAACAATATAAAAAAGCAAGAACAACGAAGAGATACTCACTAAAAGATAGCTTCCTACAATTAATTTATTTTTTTGACGCGCAGTAAATATATTTACTAGGAATAGGCGTATAGATATAAAAAATGGTAAGAGCCAGAGCTGCTTTGCGATAGCGTAACTCTCGCTAAATCCATCCCCATATAAGAGAATAAAAAAGAGCTTCACTACAACAAAGTACCCCAAAGATCCTAGGAGTCCCATCAAGACATTTTGAATAAAAATACTCTTAAAGTCTTCTTTTGTCTGAGAAAAAATAAGTGGCAACGACATAGCAGTAAGGGCTGCTAATAGCCCCGTGAGAGCCACCACAAATCCAGAAGCCACTTGGTACGTTGCTACCGCCTCATACCCAATAAAAAAGGCAATCGCCATCACTGGGAAGTTATCAGTAAGATTAACTACAAACTTCTGAGCTGACAAGCCTAATCCATAACGAATATCAATCTTACCTCGCGTATCACTTTCTTGGTCTTCTTGTATCGAAACCTGCCAATAGTACAACCATGAAAAAAGAGCATTTAAGGAAAACCAGATTAAGGCAAGCCAAAAGGCGCTCAGTCTATACCAAAGGGCTGCATACATACAAAGAGCAATAACGGCTGTCGAAAAAATAATCTTTATAGAAACTGAACGGAAAAGCAACTTCCCCTCATAGAAAACATACCAAGTATTGGATGCGTAGAGGAATGGAAGTAGAGCCCCCAGAACAATGCAAGCTACTCCTACATCAGTAGACTGACCACCACTCATCTGAAGTAGGTATATCCCATAACCCACGAGCACAGGAATAGCCAGAATACTTGATATGAAACTTAATCTTACTGCTTGCTTCACTGTACCGGACTCATTCCTCGCTACTGAACGTAAAGCCGATGTATTTAATCCTGGAAGCGAAGCTATGGAAAAAAAGGCTATAATCGAAAGAATGACCTGATACTGCCCCAATACTTCCTTGGTTGCAAGGCGAGCAAAGGCAACGGAAAGCAGGAGCCCTATGGCAGACACAATACCATACCGCAAAGAAACCCATACACTATTTTTAATAGTTTCTTTGCTCCAAACAAAAAAGAGTACATTTTTTAAGTAAGACACCCTCATAACGAAACATTAATTCTTTAATGAAGGAAAAAGTTTTTTGAGATATTTAAATGATTTTTCATCATCTCCTGAAATGGCCATCTGACGTAAATTTTCAAAAACCTCTACGATATTTTCTTTGCATATATCTGTATTCTTCAGAAGAAACATACGACTATCTTTTGTTTTCTTCAGCTCTCGTTTTTCATCTTCTGTATAGAGCTCTTCAATCATTTTTTCACCTTTTCGTAACCCTGTTACCCTCACCTCAACATCAACGTTTGGTCGTAAGTCCTTCGAGCGAATAAGGGATAACGCCACATCATAAATTCGAATTAATTCACCCATGTCCAAAACATGAATAGCATTTGATTTTCCAGTGGCCGTACTTTCAATGACAAGCTGGGCGGCTTCTCTGATAGACATAAAGAATCGCTCCATTTTTTCATGAGTGACTGTTACATAACGATGTAATTCTATCTGCCTCTCAAACAAAGGAAGCGCTGAACCATTTGAATTAATTACATTACCAAACCGCACAATATTAAAATGCGTTTTCTTTGATTTTAGTGATTGAATATAAAACTCACAAAGCTTTTTCGTAGCTCCCATAACACTTGATGGATTTACTACTTTATCTGTTGAAATAAACGTAAAAATTTTTACCCCTGACTCTAAGGCAGCGTCTATTAAGCGTTTGGTACCAATTACGTTATTATAGATAGCCTGATCTACATTATCATGCATCAAATGTACGTGCTTATAGGCAGCTGCATGAAATACGATATCTGGTTTTATTTTAGCCAAAACATTCTTTAGCTTATTATTATAGAGGATATTTCCTACTATTAATTCACAGCGATCACGAACACCTCGTTCTTTTAGGCTCTGCTCTAAAAGAAACACTAGGTATTCCGAATTATCGTACACAACCACCTTTTTCACATCAAGATCAATGAGTTGCCGCACGATTTCAGAACCAATTGATCCAGCTCCACCGGTTACAAATACCACTTTATCTTGATAAAACTTTTTTAGGCGATCAACATTTTTACGGACAAATGGCCGCCCTAAAAAATCCTCGGAATCAAGCTTCTTGACTTCGGCATAAAGTACTTCACTTTTACCTATAACCCTTTGATCCCTTGGTACTATTCGTATAGGGATAGTATTATCTCGATTCTGTAACAAAATCCTTCGTACCAAAGGACCGTCAGCAGAGGGGATAGCTATCACCATTTCATCGACTGCGTAAAGGCGGACAAGTTTTTCTATGTCGGCTATCTTTCCTTTCAGCAAACCCTTTGTTTCTTTGATTTTATCATCTACAAAACCAATCACCTGATAATTGGGGTAATTTGCTAAAATATCTTTTCGCAGTAGTTGTCCGGCCTTGCCAGCTCCGATAATAAGAATATTTTTTGATGTATACATAATGCCTAATGTAACTGATATTTCTCCCATGTTCTTTGCAGGCCTTCTTTAAGAGGAAACTGCACTGCGTACTGATAGGTATCTCGTAATTTTTTATTGTCTATCCTGCTTACTTTGACTTCTTGAGGTACCATGTCATTTATCAAATACTCAATTGGCGAAACAAGGAGCTCTTGCATGGTAGCCACTACCTGATTAAGGGTACTCGAAACACCAGTAGCAATATTGATAACCTCACATTGGGATTCATTTTGGTTTTCAGAAATAGCCAAAATAGCTCCCACTATATCATCAATATACATATAATCACGCTCTTGCAATCCTCCTCCATTAAGAGTAAAAGGCATTTTAGAGGAAACAGATTTCATCAATAGTCCAATAAAACCTTTATTCTTAGGAGACCCGTAGACATTTGCTAATCGTAAGATACGAAGCTGATGTTTTTTAGCCAATGCCTCCTGGAGCAGCTGCTCCGCCTCATACTTAAATTGACTATATACATCGACTGGCTGAGGAATTCCATCTTCAGAAGCAGGCTCAAATGTATCACCATACACTAGTGCTGAAGAAAAATAGAAAACCCGTGTAGGGACGTCCAGCGAATTGAGAACGGTTACGATTCTATGAAGCAACTCTAATTCTTTTGCTTTATCAAAATTTTGATAATTTTGTCCCAAAAGGATGGAGATATTTTTTGTAGGGTAAATAACGCTTTCTACCCCTCCTTCATTTGTTAACTCTACTTCTTTAAATAAAACCCCTCGGGGCAAAACACCTTCAGTCTGACGACCGACAGCAAGCACTCCACCATCTCTCTCTTGAAGAGCTAGTGCCAACTCAGCTCCAATAAAACCAGTTCCTCCTAAAAGTATATGATTGTATTTATACATACAAAAAATCTAAACTATATGGCTTTATTAAGCCATTGTATTATACTATACTCATGCTAAACTTCCAATCAAAATACTTTTTCCTTTTCGCTACATCTTTTCTGGCTTTTTTGGGCATTTTTTTCGTATTTACCCTCCCTCTTTACCAAGGCCCGGATGAGGTTATTCACTATGGAACTATCCAATACAAGACTGAGCCCCAGGATAAAAATTGGCCTTTATATGAAAGAAAAATAATACACAACGGTCAGGATATCCGAGAATTCAATCTCTCTGAGGAAGTCGTCTTTGGAGGAGTACTCAACCAATTTGATGAACTCAAATGGCAAGAGGAGAATACTCAGAATTTTTCGCTAAGCGCTACACATCCAAATGAGGCTATTTTTGATCAGCGCTCTCATAAGCGCTTTATCGAGACTTATCCAAATAATACCTCCGGAACAAAATCCTTCTACTATACACTCACTAGCTTTGTCGAAAAATACACTTCCTTATCAAATTTTAGTGAACGTTTTTTTCTTGCTCGTCTCATTTCTCTTTTTGTTTACCTTGGAGTTATTCTTATTACATATTCCATTGCTCGAAAAATTTTTACCTCTCCGTTACAAATAACCCTTTTTGCATTATTTATTGGTCTGGAGCCCATGCTAATTGCTACCGGCACCATAGTCAATATAGATATTGCTCTTATTTTTTCGTTCACCCTATTTTTCCTTGCTGGCATACTCCTATTACAAAATCCTTCTACATATCGATACCACCTTCTCCTTGGTACCTCTTTTATTCTTGGACTTTACTCCAAAGGACCCGCCATCTGTCTTCTCCCTACTATTGGAATACTCTATCTTTGGTTACTTAAGGATCACTTTCATTGGTCATACAAAAAGACTTTCTTGGTGCTGCTAATAAGTATCTCTCTTAGTGCTGCAATTTTCTTTATTTGTATTCCTAGTACCTATACCTCATCTATTTTACGACTTGGCTCAGACTCTCAGTTTTCCTCTATTTCAAATTCACTTCTTGCTTATACTGACAAGACGTTCTCTATAGATGATTTTTTTCATTCACATACGTCTTACTGGGGAAACTTTGGCTGGCTCGATACGCGGATATCTGATACCGTCCTTATTTTTATTTGGTGCCTAGAATACCTTGGTTATCTTGGATTTATTTTCTTTCTCTTTGCCAAAAAATCCTTTTCTTATCTCCCTTCTAAAAAGTTCCTGTGCTTAGCACTTGGTATGATTATTTCTCTTCAGTTTGCTATTCGCTTTTATGACTGGCGAACATTTGATATCACCAAAGAAATTCTTATTGGCACTCCTGGACGCTATTTTTTGCCAAATATTGTCCCCCACTTTCTTATTATCGTCACTGGCTTAGGCTTTCTTTTTACCAAGAATAAAGCGCAATTTACGACTCTTCTTAAGGCACTCTCTCTTGGTATGCTCCTTCTTTGCCTCTACTCTATCTTCAATGTCATAATTCCTCGTTACTACCTCTAAATATGCCCCTTCAGAATGCCGCTACAGCTCAAAAAATCCTCCTAGGAGCCTTTATTATTGGCTTTGGCTCTATCATACTGGGCTTCACCTCAAAGCTGCATTTTCCTGATTCTGACTATAATTTTCTTGGCAAAAAAGATCGTGCCCGTCTTTCTATAGACAAGCCTCTTTCTCAGGTATTTGTCGCTCAAGAAAATGGTCTTTCGGAGGTCAAGGTGCATATCGGGGGTCTAGACCTCTGGCCAGGAGAGGCGCTTGTGTTTGAGTTGCGTGATGAATCTTGTGCCCATACACTTGCCACTGACAGCTGGACACCTCTCAAGCCAAAACCATTAAACTACACCCGCTTCACCTTTGAGCGCATACCAGAGTCGATGGAGAAGAAATACTGCGCGTATATTACTTATACTTCTCCCTATGACCGAAAAACCAATGATGCTCCGTATATCAATACAAACGAGCTTGCTGGCAAGAGCTACACCGCTGTATCTAAAAATAAAGTTTACGAAAACGAAACCCTCCAGCTTCGTCCTGCCTATAGTACCGATTCATTTGCAGCTGATACCTGGCGACTCATAGAGCGCATGTCCCAGTACAAACCAACATATATCAAAGGACTTCCTCTCCTTCTTCTCTTTGGCTTTACTATTCTGGGAGGGTTTTCTCTCGGTCTCTGGATTATTTTTGAAAAAGAAGAAGACCGCAGAAGATAATATCTCTTGCGGTCCCTTCAAAGCGAAAGTTAGTTGTAGCTTTCTCCTTCAGAAAGTGCTGATGGGATCAAGTAGTTGCTGCTGCTTATGCCACCAAAGCGGATCACGCTGCTGGGCCAAGATGTAACCGGCATCACCTCTGCGAAAGAACTCTCGCAGACGCTCCCGCAGATTCGGCTGATAGCCCACACAAGGGCAACAGCTTTTCATCTTCAGAGCCGGAGGCGGTAGCGATTTGTTTGGCTTCCAGTGACCCATGTAGAAAAGCGTCCTCGGAAGAAGCCATTCGTGTGTCGCCACGTGTACCCTGACATGTTGGCCAGGATAAAGCTCCGTGACTTTTGTCACAAAAAGCTCGATGGCTTCGAAGGTATTCTTGGCGTTGCCAGCGACTACGATGACATCCTCCGGTACGCCAGCATAACCCAGACGCATCATGATATCAGTGGCGAAGCCGCCTAAGCACCCATCTTCACCGACCACCACGATTTTCTTGATCTGGTCTTCTTCGTCACACAGGCAACGGTTTTGAAACCGCCCCAGAGCAGCGGATAGTCGCTCCTGTATGATACGCGCCCTGTTATTGGCAGTCTTGCCAACAAAGGCATTCAAAAAAATGGCCCTTACCGACATCTTCCTCTCCTTTGTCGACTTTTGGAACTACCTTCTGAATACTCCTCAAGCGTGTATTTGTCAAACAAAAAAGCCCTCTTAGAGGGCTTTTTGCAATTTTGTTTCTTAGCTTGAAGCCTTTGTTCTTTCCAAGCCCCAATTGATAAGCATATTGATAACTGAAAGAACAATTGCGCCCAAAACCGCTACCCAGAAACCCTTGACTTCAAAGCCTTTTACAATACCTCCAAGAAGGGAGAGAAAAAAGCCATTGATGATAAAGGTAAATATCCCGAGAGTCAGTACATTAATTGGAAGAGTTAGGACAAGGACAATTGGCTTGATAGTGACACCAATAAGTCCCCAAAGAAGCGCCAAAACAAGAGCGGTCCAAAAGCTGGCTACCGTAATACCTGGTACCAGATTGGCTACTGCAATAAAGGCAAGTGCCGACAAAATCCAACGTACGAGTACAGACATATGTATATGTATTAAGTATTCTTAGTATACCACAAACAAATACTCCCACGAGGGTTCGTGGGAGTAAAAGCTATTTCATGTTTTTACGACGCTTCACTAAGGCCGAAGCGGTCTTGAGACAAATGATGATATCCAAAAGAAGATTCCAATTTTCAATATAAAAGACATCTAAGCGATACTCATCTTCAAAGGCCAAATCTGAGCGTCCCGAAACCTGTGCCATACCAGTCACTCCTGGCTTAATCGTAAGGAGGCGACGGTGGTACTCAGCATACTGCTCCACTTCACGTTCTTGATGTGGACGTGGACCCACAAGACTCATATCACCACGAAGCACATTAAAAAACTGTGGCAACTCATCAAGCGAGAAACGCTCAATAAAAGCACCTATTTTCATACGACGAGGATCGTCTTTGATTTTATAGAGCACGCCACCTTTGCGGACATTGCGTTCCTCGATAAGCTTCTTCTCAAAGAGAATCGCCTCTTCCATATCTGGGTTTTCTTTGGTGATGCAGTATTTCCACTGCATATAACGAAACTTATAGACAAAGAATTTTTCGCCATTTTCTCCAATGCGCTTATTCTTGTAGATAATTGGTCCGCTACCATCTTCTATCTTGATAAGGATAGCTACAATAAGCATGATAGGACTTGCAATCAAGGTCAGAATGCTACCGGCCACAATATCAAAAATACGCTTCAAAACCTTTCCCCAACCATCAAGTGGTGTGTGCTGATACTCAATCATGGGCTCACCATAAAACACGCTCATGCTGACCCGGGAAGTCTGCATACTTGTAGGAAGGTGTTTATAAGTAATGTTGTTGATCTGACAATAGTCAAAAAGTTTTTCTAGCTCTTCATCCGTCAAACTCGTGTCGCCTACGATAATTTCATCCACACCCTTCTCCAAACGAATATCTTTGATAAGGCTCACACTGGCTACTTCTATCTGATCTACCACTTTGTAGCCAAGACTCTTATTACGAGCAAAGAGACGCTTCATACGATTAATCTTCTCGTTATTCCCAATAAGAAGCACTCGGTGCACACCGATTTCTCTGGTAGTCAAAAGCCACTTCTGAACACGTTGCACGATCAGGCGAGCACCTGCGATGTACAGCACACTAAATCCCCAACCAAACAAAATAACAAAACGTGAAGAAAACCACTCTCGATTCAAAAAGATAACAATAATCAAAATGATGAGGGCCAAACCAGTTGCCTTACCAACACGATAAAACTCTGGCCAAAAACGACGAGTGACCCGCATCGTATACAATCCTTCGAGTGCAAAAATCAACAAACAAAACGGCGCTAAATATGCTACAAACCAAATATAGTCAACAAAATTAAGATTGAATACCTTGGAAACATACCCTTCAAAAATTGGTAAATCACGCAAAAAATAAGCGGAGGTAGCCGCTAAAAGAATCATGAGAAAATCAAGAGGAACCTGAACTGTACTAAAATAAACTTCTGATCGCTTCATCCCGTTAGAGTACAACTAATTATTATCTATGCTCTAGAATGTATATGAGTCTCTAAATATACCGTAACCCTGAACCTTTATCCCTATTATACTCTAACGGGATAAATGATTGATACCGTATTATCTTGGTTACTTTTCTTTATCAAAACAGATCTATAAGCCGGATTCTGTCACCATACGGACTCATACAGACTTGAAGCGGACCACTACAGAAATACTCTTCTGCGTAAGTCAGTTCTTAGTCGGTATAAGT
>JAHBAT020000002.1 GCA_018499985.2 Candidatus Moraniibacteriota bacterium | reverse complement strand
TCATCTTCCTTTTGGCATATCCGTATGATGGACGTTTGCTCAGTCCTTTTGTCCTTCTCGCTGCTTTGCCATACTTCCTTTCTATGGGTTATGATTTGCGCTACTGTCGCTATAGCTATAGTGATATCATCCGTATCTATGGTTTCAACTTAATTCTTCTTCCGGTAAACATCGCAGGTACTTTGAAATCACTCGAGCAGGCCCTGACTACCAAAAAGACTCCATTTGCACGTACTCCAAAAGTCAAAAACCGTACAGCAGTAGGACTCCCTTTTCTTCTCTCGCCATTGTTTATTGTCGGTTTCTCATTGTTTACTCTTTGGCGTAATATCCATGGAGAAAACTGGGGCAATGCTTTGTTTGCTGGTTTCAATGCTTTTGCTGCTTCTTGGGCTATCATTTCCTATATCGGAATCAAAAACTTGCTCGTAGATGTATGGCTTGGATTTACCGATATGCTCTACGTAGACGTGACACATGGTAACCGCAAAGAAAAGCAAGATAATAACAACGAATTTAATTGGCAGGGAGTGCTTTATCATGGTGAAGCAAACAGTGCTGTACCTCATGGATCAGTGAAGAGTGCCCAATAATATAAACGTATCAAGATCTATGAATATGCTTAGTAAAGAAACGAATACTGCTCCTGAAACTAAGAAGAGAAAGCTATCTCTTTGGAGAGTCTCTCTCGCTCTTTTGATTGTGGGGGGGCTTGTATATGGGACTACTCTTGGCTTGGATCAATGGAAGGAATCAGAATCTACAGGAGTGTATAAGCCGTGGTTTGCGGCGTATGTGGATGTCACATCTACTCCTACGTATGCTTTTGAGCAACTTGGAGCGACTACGTCACCAGATGTGATTCTTTCTTTTATCGTAGCTTCAAAAACCGATGCTTGTACCCCGACTTGGGGCACGTACTACACCATGGATGAGGCTGGCAAGGAGCTCGACCTCGATCGTCGTATCGCAAGATTGCAACAGCAGGGAGGGCGCATCGCTGTTTCTTTTGGTGGAGCTATCAATTCTGAGATAGCGGTCACTTGCAAGGACCCAGAGGCATTGTTTAATGCGTATAAGTCTGTGATTGAGCGTTACAATATCGATACAATTGATCTTGATTTGGAAAACGAAAACCTCAAAGATATGGAGGCCGCGAAGCGTCGTGCTGATGTGGTGGCTCGCTTGCAAGAAGACTATCGCAAAAAAAATAAAAGCCTGGCTGTATGGGTGACTCTTCCAGTTGCTCCTCAGGGGCTTACCCAGGATGGTACCAATGCTGTTTCGCGGATACTTTTGAGTGGTGTGGATTTGGCGGGTATCAACCTGATGACTATGGACTATGGTGATAATCGACCAAAGGAACAGTCCATGTTTGATGCTTCTAAGCAGGCGCTTACCGAGACACATCGTCAGCTGGGGATACTCTACAAGCAGGCCAATATCAATCTCAATAGCAACTCGCTCTGGCGTAAGATTGGCGCTACACCGATGATTGGACAAAATGATGTGGCCTCAGAAGTCTTCACTATTGAGGATGCCAAGGCTTTTAATACATTTGCTCTTAATCAGGGCATTGGGCGCATGTCTATGTGGTCAGCCAATAGAGATACTCCTTGTGGAGAAAACTATGTCGATGTCAAAGTAGTTTCGGATTCATGTAGCGGTACCAAAGCAGTCAAGTATAGTTTTACCGAGGCATTGAGTATGGGTTTTGATGGTGATTTGACGCAGAGTGCCAAGATTGCCACTACCGAGGATCCCAATAGCAATGTCTCAGTTGTAGATAACCCAGAGACTAGTCCGTATCAAATTTGGCAAGAGACTGGAGCCTATCCAAAGGGAGTCAAAGTAGTCTGGCATGGCAACGTGTATGAGGCCAAGTGGTGGACCAAAAATGATTTGCCAGATAACCCAGTGCTTCAGGCCTACGAAACTCCTTGGCAACTAGTCGGACCAGTGCTTTCTGGGGAGAAGCGTATCGAACAGCCTACTTTGCCAGCTGATACTTACCCTACTTGGTCTGGAGAAACCGTGTATCAGGGAGGGGATAGAGTTTTGTTTGAGGGCGTGCCTTTTCAGGCTAAGTGGTACACTCAGGGTGATAGTCCAGCAGCATCGGCGGCCAATTCAGATAACTCTCCTTGGATTTCACTGACACAGTCACAGATTATGGATATACTTGAGAGTCTCGATAACACATCAGGCAGCGCGAAAAAAAATTAGGAAGCACAGTATCGAGGAGAGACTTTTCCAAGATTTTGAGAGACGTAGAGTAATGAAGAAAACTGACACCAGGCGCACTTGAGCGCCTGGTTTTTGTTATGTAAAAAAGAAAACCGGCCGCTCAGTAGTTAAACCAAGCGGCCGATTCAGAGAGTCCCTGTGCAAGGACTGAGATCAGTCGTTGCTGCTCGCGAAGATGCGGAGCAGATTCAGGAACAGGTTGTAGATGTCGAGGTACAGGCTCACCGCCACATCCACGGCGTTGTCAGCGGTGGCAGCGATTTCGGATGCCCGCCACATGTCATAGCCGATGTAGAGGGCGAAGATGCCCGCTGCCACGTAGTCCACGATGCCCAGGCTTTGGAGCGAGGGAATGAACAGCTGCAGGATGCGCACAGCAAGCAGGCCGAGAAGGGCCATGAGCAGTGCGCCGCCGATCTTGCTGTAGAACTGCGGGAACAGAAAGCCCGTGACAGTCATCACGCCCGTGACCAGAGCAGTTGCCATGGCGGCTTGGCCCACGACACCGGGATCGGTGATGTTGTAGTGGGCGAGCACCGGTCCGAGCATGGCGCCAAACGGCACCACGACCATATTGAACCCGACGAACGAGATCAGGGCATTGTCGCTGGCCGAGCTGATGAGAATCCCGATGATGGGGATCACGAGACCGACCAAGAGAAAAACCCAGATATTGGGCTGCCAGGAGGCAGTTTCCTGGGAGACCAGGTAGGTGAGGCCAAAGCCCCAGGTCAGCACCAGGCCGAGGAGGCCATAGAAGCTGCTGCGGGACATGGTATCACGACCATGGTTTTCCCAGACGTTACTCTCAATCATAGTCTTTAACTTTCTTTGTTAAGTTACAATTTCTGACGAAGCGTCATTACTTTTTATATAGCATATTTTTTGTATTTTGTCAATAGCATATATGCAGATTTGATAGGAGTATCTAAATACTTTTTTGCGTCGAAACAATGAGAGGTGTCGTAGTATATAAAGAAAGCTTTGTGGAGAATAGCCAAAATAGACAGGCTATACTAAAAGTGATTTATTAATACCAAAACTTTGACATTGTTTGTAGCCAAAAATACCAGAGAAGAATTTGAAGAAATGCTTGGGTCTGAGCTACGTCCTTTGTATGCTTTTGTGTATACCTTGGTACGGGACCGTGATGTAGCCGAGGATGTAGTGCAAATAGCTAGCCTCAAGGCCTGGAAGCACTTTCAGAGTTTTGATACCTCGAAGAGTTTTAAGACATGGTTGTTTACGATTGGCAAAAATAGCGCCCTAGATTATCTCAAGAAGAAAAAGGCTATTCCATTTTCGGTCTTTCAAGATGACGAAGAGAGTCCGCTTGAGAAGGTAGTGGACGAAAGTATATTGCCAGATGAAGTGCTCGAACGAGCAGATATCCGTGAGGCCATGACGGAAGCCCTTTTGGAAATAGGGGAGAGATATCGTGTAGTTCTTGAGCTTGTGTATCGAGAAGATTTTTCACTCAAGGAAGTAGCTGAGATTCTCGGAGAGTCATACAATACAGTGAAAAGTAAACACCAGCGAGGTATTCAAGCTCTGCGCACAGTTCTCGAAAAATCACCTGTGAGTTAATCCTTTTATATCTCTTCTCAGCTAGCGTGGACATCCGATGTCCACGGGGATGCGTCCAAAGAAGGCAGCTAACCGTAGTATTTAGTACAAAGCTTTATTCCTATGAAAAACCTTTCTTCAGTTATCAAGAGTCTGCCAGAAGTTTCTCCAAAGCCTGGCTTTGAGGAGAGGATTTTTCTTGCTTTGGAGAGTGCTCAGATGAAGGAGCTCCGCATGAAGCTTGCCTTCATCTGGAGCGGTCTCGTGTTTTCTGGAGGGATACTTTTTGGGAGTATCTACTTTTGGAAAGATGCATTGATTGAGTCTCCTTTTTGGAGCTTAGTATCGCTGGTATTTTCTGATGCGAGCATAGTGCTGGCTCATATGGGTGAATTTGCTTTTTCGCTCTTAGAGACGCTTCCCGTAATGCCACTAATGGCTATTTTTGCTGGCTTGGCGACGTTTAATCTCTTTTTGGGTCTATTGGGTTCATTTCGAGTAGCACATCGTCAGGAGAGGCCTTTTTTCGCTTAATTTATCAATATAATAAGTAAGTAATCAAATCATATGCAACAATTAATTCAATCAAAGACGTTTAAGATTATAGCCGCTGTATTTGCAGGCCTCTTTCTCCTGGTATTAGCTTTTGCTGGAGGGGTCAAGGTCGGTTTTCATAAGGCAAAGTTTTCAGGCAACTTTGATAAGCACTACGAAGAAAATTTTGCCGGCAAAGGTCGCGGTGGCGATGAGCGTGGCGACAAGAGTGGTCGTGGCGACAAAGGTGGTATGATGGGTGGTCGTGGCATGATGGAAATGGGGAAAGAGTTTCGTAATGGTCATGGTACAGCCGGAGAAGTGGTCTCTGTTTCTGGTGACACCTTGATTCTGAAAGACAAAGATAATCAAGAGATTTCGATCCGTGTTTCTGATCAAAGTATTGTAAATAGAGGTAAGGATCAAATTGGCATCAATGACCTTATCCCTGGTGAACATGTAGTGGTGGTAGGTAAGCCAGGAGAGGATGGTGTTATCTCGGGATTAATTTTGAGAGTGTTACCAGCTAAAGGACAGTCTCCAGAAGCTGGTAGTGGGGTAGCGCCAGTGCCTGCTCCAGTGCAGTAGGGTCCTCTAAAGCTATACAAAATACAGTACCCGCCTTTTTGGGGCGGGTTTTGTGTTTGGTTGACAAAAAGCCTCAAAAAGGCTATTTTTGAGTGTCCTTTGACAATCAATACGTAACCAAAACAGGAGGAAGTGATGGTAGTAAGAGAGAGGTCTCGTCCACCAGGACGAAGGGCGTTCTTCAATCGCTTGAAGACGTTTTCGAATGAAGATGCCATGGTCTATCTTGGCCGGGCGTATGAGTTTTCGAAGTACGGGCATGCCAAGCAGCTTCGCGATGATGGTAGTCGCTACTTCGATCACCCCAAGGCAGTGACCTGGATTCTGGTGACAGAATTCAATATCACCAACTGGGTGGCCATCGCCGTGGCGTTGCTTCACGATCTTCGTGAGGATACCTTTTTGCTGTCGCATCGCTGCGCGGTGGATTGCTTCGGTATCGATGTTGCTCATGGTCTCGAGGCCATCACCAAGAGGCGTCGGCCTCGCAAGGAATCGATAAGGAGTTACTTTGGTCGTATTGTCGAGCAAGGCATCTTCATCATTCTGGTGAAGCTGGCGGACCGGCTACACAACATGCGGACACTCGGCAACTGCTCCAGGGATAAGCAGATACGGACTGCCAAGCAGACGCTTCGTCATTTTATCCCGCTGTGTCGTCTTGCCAAGGAGATGCTCCCGGCATCATCTACGCTCGCTGACTACATCGAAGCAGAGCTTCGCAAGGAATGTGCGAAGTATCTATGAAGGAAGGGTTTTACAGGTGTACCCCAAACACCTGTTTTTTTGCGCTATACTAGATGATATACATATCAATATACATATATATGCTTCGCTTTCCTCATGCTCTGGGTATCTTGAACAACAAGAAATTTGATACACGTCATGCCCTCTATTTGTTTTGTCTCGTGATTCTTTTTTGGGCACTTTTTGACGCCACTATTGCCTACTTGGTACCAATTACTATTACTGAAAGGGGTATATCAAATACGCTCATGGGAGTGATAGTGGGGACATCGTCTATTGCGGGAGCTTTTTTTGATTTTCTTCTGTGTCGTTTCCTGGGGAATACTTACTACAAGAGGCTATTTATTTGGATGTTTGCGGTCTGTCTTTTTGTGCCTTTGGTACTGTTTCAGGCACACAGCTTCTGGATGTTTTTGCTCGCGATGGTGCTCTGGGGTATCTATTATGACTTCAAGGGGATAGGTATTTTCAACTTTGTTGGTCGCAATACAAGCTTTGAAAAACACGCTGAAAGCTTTGGGCTCATTCAGATATTTTTATCACTGGGATACCTGATAGCACCGCTTTTTGTAGGATTTCTCGTGGCAGAGAGGTTTGACTGGCGTCCTTTTGTGCTGGCCTGGATATTTATTGGTATTTCTATTTTCTTTTTTATTGCTCTCATTTTACTTTCTCGTCAGCTTGAGGGGGCAAGTCAGGCTATACAGGAGCACAGCGAGAGAAAACAGGAGAAGCTGGCTACAGAAATTCGTCTTTGGAGGGGTGTAGGGAGGGCTCTTTTCCCGGTACTTTTCTTTACTTTTTTGATTACTGTGGCGGATGCCTATTTTTGGACTATTGGGCCACTCGTAGCTGAAGAATTGGTAGATTCTTTGGGAGTATTTTCAGGAGCTTTTATGGCTGCGTATGTCTTGCCACCACTTCTCGTAGCTTTTTTTGTGGGGCGTTATACGAAGAAATTTGGCAAAAAATACGGCGCTATCATTTCTTTTTTTCTTGGCTCATGTCTTTTGCTCCTCTTTCCATTTTTTGGTATGACGCCGTGGATTTTGGTAGGGGTGTTTTTTGCTTCTGTGGGTATCTCACTTTCACTCCCATCTATCAATGGCGCCTACGCTGACTATATTTCTGAGACAGAAGAATACGAAAAAGAAATAGAAGGACTACAAGATTTTTATACCAATCTTGGATTTGTCTTTGGACCAATGTCAGCAGGATACCTCTCGGATGTTATTGGAAATCTAGAGGCTTTTGTATACCTAGGTCTTTTCTGTGGCGTAGCGGTAGTGATTTTGACCTTGTTTATGCCCAAGAGTATCAATGTGAAGCAACGCATGCAGAGTATCGGATAGGATGAAAAAAACTGACCAGAAAGGTCAGTTTTTTGTTTCTTGAGTAAAGTTTTTGATCTAACCAAAGTTGAGTCGAAACTTACGTTCAAGATAGTTGACTCCGCCTGGGATAATATTGAAAAGTATAGGAAAAGCAAAGAAAATAAGGGCGAGAGGAAGATTAATAAAGACCATGATGATACCAATCAGGGCAAAAAGAGGCGTGATTACGAAGCGAAACTTGGCCTGACGAAAGAGTCTCGGAGAAACTTCGGTAGTGTCGATATCTTTTGAGTAGACAGCGTATTTGAGCATAGCAAGGTTGGTCATGCCGATAGCGAGAATATTGAGACCATAGATGACGTAGGCGAGCTCTGTTTCGGAGTAGGTACCGATAAGGTTGGATGAAAAAGGTACAAAGGCAATCATACAGAGGAAGAAAAAGTTGAGAAGGATGAGATGACGATTGATGTTTCGTTCGATGAAGCCGAAAAGGGCATGGTGAGCAATCCAAAACATGACCAAAACGATAAAGCTCACGTAGTAGCTGATAAAGAGAGAGGTGATGCTGTAGAGACCCTGCCAAAGCTCCCAATTGGTCACGTGTTCATGGTGAAACTCAGGCACATGAATCTCTATGATAAGGAGGGTAAAAACAATGGCAAAGACAGCGTCTGAGAGGTTTTCAATACGTGTTTTGGTCATAAATATATAAGAAAATTAGGTACATTCTCAGTATAAAGGCAAAAGAGCAATACGATAAGGATTTTCTTGTTGACAGGCTTGGCTAGAGGTATATAATTATAAGTGAAAGTTAAGTAAACACATATAATGGTATGCAAATACTCACACCCAAACAAAAAATTGTTTTACAGGCAATCAAAGACTTTTTTTCTGAGAACGGCACTATGCCTACGGTGCGTGAAATTCAAGAACAATCATCAAGATTGGGATTGAAACTCAAAAGCTTGAGAAGCTTCTTCATTTATTTGAATGAATTGGAAGCTAAGGGCTACATCGAGCGTACAAGTGAGGATAGAGGTATCACCCTAAAGGGGGTAACAAGTGAGAGTTTCGTGGATGTGCCAGTTTTTGGGATGGCTTCGGCTGGTGCGGCGACGATGTTTGCTGATCAGTATATCGAAGGCTATCTTAAGGTTTCTAAGCGTATAGTCAGCCCCCAAGCGAAAAGCAGAGTATTTGCTATTCAGATTTCAGGCACCTCTATGAATAAGGCAAGGATCAATGGCAAAACGATTCAAAATGGTGACTTTATTTTGGTAGATACTAGTTGGAAGCATTATGACAATGGTGACAAGGTCTTGGTAGCTATCGATGGTATGGCAACCGTAAAGACGTACCGTACCGTAGATGGCAAAAATATCGTCCTTATGCCGGAGTCTACAGACACAAAGCATAAGCCAATCTTTCTTACCGATGAAGATAATTTTGTTATCAATGGCAAAGTGATAGACGTTCTCAAGATCAATCAGTAGGTTTTTTGAAGATTCGGGCTTATTATAGAAGGATATAAGTATCTAAATATCGTTTATGAGTGAGCAGGAGTCCAATTTTGCAAGATCTTTGGGTGAATTGCAGCCAGAAGGTGTACCACAGCTTGAAAGGATTAATTATCCTTTGTTTGACCCAGCCGCTGCCGCTGCACTGAAAGAAAAATTAGAAGAGTATAAGAGTCGTGAGCAAACAGCCGATAGTCGATATAAGGCAGCGCTTGTGGAAGAAATACTTGCCAAGGGGAGCACAGACCAGTCTCTTTCTTGGAGTTTAATTTCCGAAGACATGAAAGCGGGAAGGGAATTTGATCAAGTAGTTTTCGAAAATGCTTTCCGCGTCATTAAAGATTATGCAGAAAATGCTGGGAGAGGTGTAGATGGAGGCACAGGCTTTGAGCATGAGAAGCATGTACCGATAGGAGAGAGAATACGTAACGCGGAGACTCTCGAGCAAATTTGTGATGCTCTTAAGGATACAGAAGGTCTCCAGGGTTCAAAAAAGTTTTACACAACAGAGGAATTAGTGAAGCTTATCCATGATGCCAAAATAGATAAAACATTTGGCGCAGGGGATAGTCTGGGACGCATTACAAATACATGGGGACTGCGTGATAAGGTAAGAGAAATTCTCTATCGTGAAGACGATCCGACACGTTTAGCAGCATAGAAGATATATCTTGCAAGGGGGTATAGTTTGGTGCTATTTCTGACTTTTAAAAATCGTATAATATACTTTATACAAAGTATTTTTTATGATATTGTAAATAAAGGTAATTAATATTGTTTACTATGTCAAAAAAAGAAGTAGGGAAGACTCAAAAAGAAAGATCGTATTCAAAGGTGTATCAAGTAGAATTTCTCCAGTGGCAGGCTAGTCGTGCCATGGAACAGATGCTCGAAAATATACTTATGCCGTATCAGGTTTCGGTTTCTGAATGGAGACTCCTTGGAATGATTCTGAAACAAGGAGAATTGCAAGCAACAGAAATTGCCATGATGATGGGAGTACGACTTCCACTTGTGACAAGAAACATTGGAAATCTTCGTCGCAAAAAGTGGATAACTATTTTGCCACACACCAAGGATAGACGTATCAAGAGAATTTTTATCTCACCAGTGGGCAGAGAAAAATTGCAAGAAATTGAAAGGGGAGTGAGTAAATCATTGCAAAAAAGTTTTCGAGGAGTAACTAAAGAAGAGATGAGTATTTATTCAGAAGTACTGACAAAAATTATTTTTAATGGAAGTTTTTAGGTGATTTTATAAGGGGCTGTATATTAGAAAAATGCTTTATTTAAAGTAAATTTATACCCTTAAAATACGGATCTCAAGATTTTTCGAGAGATGTTTTGATGTGTGATGTAACGTAGAGCATACTCGAAAACGAAGAGAGTTTTTGAGAAATAAAATAAAGAGAGGGTGGAGCGATGCTCCAAAAAAGTAGACTACTTCGAGGTCTATTTTTTTATAAATATTTTCTTTTTTGAGGATCAAATTTTGACTCTTGACGGGTGTCAAGAATTATACACAAAAACACTACTTGCAAGCCAAAAAATATGCTATAATTCTAGAGGAATAAAGCTTCCATTTTCATGCCGTTTTATGTAAAAAATAAAAACC
>JAHBAT020000007.1 GCA_018499985.2 Candidatus Moraniibacteriota bacterium | reverse complement strand
TCGCTATCAAGTATCCAAAGAAATCATGAATACTGATATTCTTTGTGAAATCATGCATTTGCCAGAAGAACAAGAAAAAGCTGAAAAATGCCTACGGCAAGTTTTTTCTCTCTTGCGAAATTTTGAAGACCGTTTTAGTCGTTTCAAAAAAGACAATGAGCTCTGGCATCTCAACCATAGTCATGTACACGCCCCCTCAAAAGAACTCTTTGAGCTACTTTCAAGCTCTCAGTATTTTCATCACCTGACACAGGGTCTTTTTGATCCAAGTATCCTCCCTGCCCTTGAAAATGAGGGTTACGCTAGCGGTCAATATACCTCACAGAAAAACACACCTACTTTCTCAGAACTCATTCTTACTACTTCTCCACCTACTGTCACAAAACCTGACAAGCTCTTTGTTGACTTTGGCGGTATCGGCAAAGGCTACATCGTTGATCAAGTAGCTGCTTATCTCTCTCTTCACTTTGAAAACTTTCTCATCGATGCTGGCGGCGACATCTATACCAGAGGAGTCAATGCAAAAGAAGATTATCCTTACTGGGTGATAGAAGTAGAACATCCTGATGTCGAGCAAGATCCAGCAGCCCTTCTCCTTCTTACAGATATGGCTGTAGCTACTTCGGGCAGAAATCGACGACACTGGATTAAAAATGAAAAAGTAAAACACCATATCATCGATCCCCGTATTAGCGAAAGTGCCACTCTAGATTTCTTATCTGTGACCGTTATTGCCCCTAGTGTTATCAGTGCAGATGTCCTTGCTAAAACCCTTTTTATTTCTGGCAAAGACAAAGCTCTCACGTTAGCTGAGGACTTTCATATCCCTGCTGTTTTTATAAAAGATGATGGAACTGTTATTATTAACTCCTATGCACAACCCTATGTCTGGCAAGCTTCCTAAAATTTTTATCAGCGTTTTATTTCTTGGGAGTGTTTTTGCTTTGCCTGTAGAAGCAAGTGTAAAAGATAGCGATGCCGATGGACTCACTGATCAAGCAGAGTCAGAAATCTACCTGACTAATCCCCTAGAAGCCGATACGGATATCGACGGCATAGATGATGGCACTGAAGTTCTCAACGAAACCAATCCTCTTAAGACTGAAGACTCTTCAGCTACCGATACCTCCAAACTCCCTTGGCAAATCGGTCGTGCCAGCGGAATTCTTGCCTTTATTCTTCTTACTCTTGTAGTTGTCAACGGCTTACTGATGAGCACTCGAGCACTCTTTCGTATCATTCCTCCAGCCTTTAATTATGAGACTCATCGTTTCCTTTCCTGGATGGCTATTCTTGCTATTATTGGTCATTTTGTAAGCTTTATCTTCGATGATTTTCTCAAAATTACCCTCGGAGAAAGCCTCCTTCCCTTTCTCCTTGTTCGTGATTTTTCATCACAGCTCGGCTTTAGCCTGACTTGGACAATTGCCCTTGGTATTATTGCCTTCTATGGTATCCTCGCACTCGTCATCACCTCTGAACTACGCCGCTTTGGTTTTCCAGTAAAAAAATGGCGAGTTCTTCACTATACGAGTTTTCTTGCCTACCTACTCTTTCTTGTCCATGGTATTACTGCTGGTACTGATTCTCGTGAATGGTGGATGATCTGGATGTATAGCCTTTCAGGCATTCTCGTCATTGGATTGACTGGTCTACGTATTTATACAGCTATCAAAAAGAAACGCACTGCTAGCTCAGTAGCAATGCCTCCTATACTGACACCCTAAAACACCCTACCCTCTCTATTTACCCGCATGACTTCCAGCTACATAGCCAGTAGACCAACACAGCTGAAGTGAGTAGCCACCCGATGGACGATTGATGTGTAACAAGTCCCCTGTCACCAAAAGATTTGCAATCTTGCGAGAACGCATGGTTTTCCAATCTATTTCATTAAGCTCTACTCCTCCATCTGCTACTACCGCTCGATCAAAGCCCATCAACCCCTGTATGGTTACCGGCAATGCTTTGAGTAACTGAACGAGTTTTTTACGCTCTTCTTTGGTTACTGAGTGTACTTTCTTATTGAGGTCAATTTTTTCTACCAAAAGAAGACTCAGACCTTTCTCTGTCCCAGTAGGAATACATTCCTTGAGAATGTTTTTGAGCACCTTATTCTTGTTTTTATCAAAAAGAGTAATGATTGATTGCTCGAGTGTACCCAAATCTACTTTTGGACAAGTATCGATAGCAGCAGTGACTCTTCCTCGGTGAAGGAGGTCAGCTACCTTGTGTGCGGCATTGAGAATAAGTGGTCCAGAGAGGCCAAAATGCGTACAAAGAATATTACCTGAGAGACTAAACTGTTTTTCCTTTTCAACAAAAAAATGAATCCTTACCTCTTCAAGAGTCACTCCCATAAGAGTCTTCACCCATTTTTCTTTGACCGCCAAAGGTACAATGGTTGGCGTCGGCAAAGCAATGGTATGACCAATCTTCTTAAGCCAGCGGAAGCCATCTCCCGTAGAGCCTGTTTCTGGATGAGAGATACTTCCTGTAGCAAAAATATATTCCCTGGCCTCAAATCGAGTGTCGCCACAAAACACTGCTTCTATACGTGAATCACTTGTAAGCACCTTAGTCACTGGAGATTGATACCGAATATCTACTCTGCCCTTCTTGAGATATTCTTCGAGAACAGCTACTACGTCTGAGGCTTTCTCACTTACTGGGAATGCCCGCTTACCTGCTTCCACTTTCAAAGGAAGGCTACGCATTTCAAAAAAATTAAAAGTCTCCTTCATGCCAAACTGAGCAAAAAGTGAGTAGAGATATTTTTCTGCCTTACCATACTTTCCGAGAAGCAGCTTTGTATTTTCTTCGGCATTCGTGATATTGCATCGCCCACCACCAGAGATACGAAGCTTCTCGCCAAGTCGATCATTTTTTTCAAGCAAAAGCACCTTGAGTCCTCGCTCTGCAGCCCGACCGGAAGCTATCATACCCGAGGCACCACCACCCACCACTATCAAATCATATTTCATACATCCACTGCCAAAAAAAAATTGAACTACCGTACAAAAGAATAAAAAAGCACTCCTACGGCAACCGTCATAAGGACAAAGGTTAGTCGTACAAAAATATTAGACAACCGACTATTCCTATATTCACCCATAATAGCCTGATTACTACCGACTCGAGCAATCATATAAAGAAGCGGTACAGCTGCTACTCCATTGAATACCGCTGTAAAAATAAGCGCCTTAATTGGGTCTAGGCCGATAAAGTTCATAGAGAGCCCCACCAAAGTGGCGAGAATGATCACTCCATAAAATCCCTTCGCCTTACTAAACTTACGATAGAGACCCTCTTTCCATCCAAAGGCTTCACTGATGGCGTATGAAGAAGAGCCTGCCAATACCGGCACAGCTAATAATCCAAGTCCGATAATGCCCACCGAGAATATAAGTTTAGCGACAAAGCCAGCATTGGGGAAATTTTGTACAAGTGGCTCGAGTGCCCGCGCTGCATCAGCAGCTGTATTGATTTCAGTAATACCACTTTTGAAAAGAGTAGATGCACAAGCAATAACAATAAACCAAGCTGTCACATTGGCAAGTGTCATGCCGACAAAATTATCAATCTGGAGGTTGCGCAGAAAACGACGTGTTGGCTTCTCATCTCTGCCAATACTGAGACGATTATGCTTAGCAATCTCCTCTTCTACTACCTCTGAGGTATCCCAAAAGAAAAGATATGGCGAGATAGTTGTTCCGAGCATGCCCACCAAGATATACATGGTATCAAAGGTGATTTCTGGCTTAATAAGAAATGTATGCTGCAATACCGATACCCAATCTTGATCTACCAAAAAAGTTGTCACTGGATATGCTAGAAGTGCAATAGCAAGCCACTTCAATATTTTAGCGTAGGTCTTGTAGCTTATAAAAACCACCAGCAAGATAATAACTACCGCATAAAAAATAGCCAAAAGTGCAAAAGGTAAGTCTATAAAGAGTTGTGTGGTAGCAGCCATCGCACCTAGGTCAGCGCCGATATTGATAGTATTGGCTAATACTACCAAAGCCACTGACATATAAAGCCACTTTCTACTATAGTTTTCCTTAATCACTGCTGCCAGACCCTTACCGGTAATCGCCCCGATTCGTGAACAACTTTCCTGAACAGCAAGAAGAAAAGGATACATAAAAGGAAAGGCCCAGAGAAGGCCCATGCCATAGCCAGCGCCTGCCTGCGAGTATGTGGCAATTCCCGAAGGATCATCGTCAGCTGCTCCAGTCACAAGACCTGGTCCCAAAATATGCAAAAAACGATTAAAACGCTTCCGACTCAAAAAGTGTTTTGCTAAATTGTAGGCATGATGTTCTGTCTTTTTGATAGCCTTTACAGCTTCTTTTTCTTTTTTTTCGAGAGTCTGGACAGCACTATTCATAGAAATACTTATTGGATTTGCTTATTTACTCTACCACTCTCGAACAAAGACTGTACAGCTAATACCTCTCTTCCGCATACCGCTTAAAGTTATCCAAGATAGCTTGCCAGCCTGCTCGCTGTAGATCTTCACTATTGATATCTTCCATCTCAAAAGTCTCTACTACTGCTGTGCCAGCGTCAGTCTCACTAAACTCTACCAATACTTTACGTCCTCCCTCGATAGTATAGGCAATTTTTTCTTGTTCGACTACTTCGGTATATACCCCATTAAAATCAAATGAAGCAGAACCATCTTTGGCAGACATGGTAGCGTGAAATTCGCCCCCTACTCGTAAATCATTGGTAGCATGAGGACATTCCCAGTCCGCACTCGCAGCATTCCACTGACAAATATCCTCTGGTGTAGTCCAAACCTTCCATACAGTTGCTTTATCTTTTCCAACAACTACCTGCACCGTGATAGAGTTTTGCATATACTTTAATTTATAATCAACACCTGTAGTATATCAAATGTCTCAACTACCTACTACACAAGTACATTTCTCTCTTTTCATTTCTCAAAAAAAGATTATAGTGGAAAGAGATACGCTGTATGGCTTTCAAAAAAACAAACTGGTTGTTTTTTGTCATGCTCTTTTGTGCATATACTTTGCCTTTGGCCACCAAAGCCAACTCCTCCTCTTCACTGGTCGAGTGGACCTTCCCTCATAATCCAGATGACGCCACCGCTGATGGAGGAACACCTGAAAATATTTCCCAGAGCCTCACCCTTATTGGAGCGAGCACTCCTACATACAACAACACTGGCGCAACAACTTTTTCTGCCCGTGCAATCAACTGGCAAAATGGCCAATTCCAAAAATACTGGCTCATATCTCTTGATACGCGAGGCTACCAAAACATCACTCTTTCTTCCAAACAACGAAGCTCTGCCACAGGGCCACGAGACTTCGTAGTCGAATACCGCACAAATCCCGATCAGGCATGGCAAAGTATCCCGGGAGGTATAGTCACTCTTGCTGACAACTTTACAGCCGGTACTCTTGATACACTACTTCTCCCAAGCGATTGTGCTAATCAGGAAAATCTCGATCTCCGCTTTGTGATGAGTACTAATACTGGTGTCAACGGTAACAACATCACCTCTACGGGCTCAAGTCGTATCGATGATATTTTTGTATCTGGCAGCCTCATCGAAGAGCCTCTGGATGATTCTTCGGAATCAAACTCCTGCCTTAGGACTTCTTCTGCTGTCATCTTCAACGAAATTTTTCCCTACGCACCAAGCGGAGACCAGGAATATGTAGAACTCGCCAATAGAGATATCCTCTGTGTTGATATATCAAGTTGGCGTATAGAAGATCAAAACCACCACGCTTTTATCATTCCCGGGGGCACAACTATTTTCGGGCAACAACTCATGACTTTCTTTAGAAACTTCTACATGAACAACACCTCTCCCGAAACTCTTTATCTCTATGATGCTGAAAACATACTTATAGATAGCGTCTCCTATGAGCGGGCTATCAAGGATTTTTCCTACAGCTACGATGGTGACCTCTTTCGCTTTAGCTCTCTGATTACTCCAGGTGGAGCGAATCTTTTTGATGAAAATGAAGCTCCGGAAGAAAACGAGGCTACCGCTGATACCTCGACACAAATTCGTATCAATGAGCTCCTCCCCAATCCAAAGGGCAGTGAAATATCTGGTGAATATATAGAACTCTTCAACTTTTCAGACCAGATTATCAATCTCAAGAACTGGTCTCTCGCAGATAGCTCTCGTAAAAAATTTACCTTCACCAAAGACATGCCTATTCTTGCCAATAACTATCTTGTACTGCCTCGTACCTTGTTTGTATTCTCTCTCAATAACTTTGGTACCGAAACCATAGAACTCATTGACCCCTTTGGCACCATCGTCTCTGCCGTCACTTATGTCAGCACAAAAGAAAATCTTTCTTATAGTTTCAAGAAAGACTCATGGTTTTTGACTAAGCACCAAACACCCGGAGAAGCAAACAAATTTAGCAAAAAACCAAAAATTCATATCGCCAGCAAAAAATCTGGCTATCAAAAAATACCTCTCGCTTTCAAAGCTACTCTCAAAAACTCTTCTCAGAAAAAACTCTCGTATCATTGGGACTTTGGCGATGGCCATACCAGCACTCTCGCTAGCCCACTTCACAGCTACCAAAAAACTGGTCGCTACACTGTGACAGTCAAGATAAAATCAAGTGATGGTAATCCCGAAAAATCTTTTACGGTCAATATCAAAAAATATCCCAAGCCTTCAATTAGCATCACCTCTCTTTTGCCAAATCCAAAAGACAAGGATTCTGGCCAAGAATGGATAGCCATTCAAAACACTTCCTCAAAAAAAATAAATCTCCATAACTGGCGCATTGCTACTGGTCAAGATAAAGAAAACCTCATCAATCATCCTATTACTAAAGATCTCTTGATAGAGCCAGGGAAAGTTCTCCAGATTACTCGTCTCCAGTCCGCTTTTAGTCTTCATAATACCGAAAGTATCGTAGCCTTGCGTTCACCAGACAATACCACTATTTCAGAAACAAGCTACCGCGAAGAAGAAATAGTAGACGATGCTATCTGTGAAAACCATGATGCCAAATGTATTTTTCCGGAAACTCCTCTCCCTGAGAAAGAGAAAACTCCTGAAGCTCCAAAAGAAAATACTCTTCTACAGAAACCCTCTGAACCATTTTTCACTCTCGAAGAAACCTCTGAACCAGAAGAGGTCTCTTTATCAAGCACTGCCACAACTACCAAAAAAGAAGTTATCGAAGAAATCGGGCAAAACCTAAACACACTTCTTAATCTCTATATCCAAGATTGGATTTATCCCTAAAAAAGATTGCCCGCCCCCAAGATTCTTGGAGGCGGGCCTTGGCATCAGTGCCCGTTCTTGGGAATATGATACCACTTGAGTTGGACTGAACCATCCGGCATCTTCACAAGAATGAAAATCGTAGCGATCACCTTCTTGAAAACATGCTTGCTCCGCATATGCCGAGCCCCGGCTGCGACTACGTTGATGTAATCAGTAAGTGAAAGTCCTCCGACGCATTCTGCATGAGCACAGCGATAATGAGCCCCCATCAGGAGCACCTCGCCAAGCTCTGGCTTACGTGAGACAAATTCGATAATCTTCTCCTCTCGGTACGAGCTATAAAACGGCCCATGAGGATCAAGCTCTAGAGAGATACCCGGATCCGACATGATAGCCATCTGACCGCCGGTATTGACTAGCTTCAGCTTGACCTCAAACAGCGATGGATCACTGCAAATCGTAGCAATGCCCTGCCCACGAAAACGCTTGATATCATCGAAGTTGCAGGGCCGAATACGCTCCGCTTCTTCGAGGCCCCTTACCTCTTCATACAGAATTGGTTCCAACGTGGAATGATGGGTAACGTATGGCACGTAAAATATTTGCCCAGGTGTAGGCATGTGATATTCCCCTCGTAGCACAACAACAAGAAAGCTATCTCACTCTTTTGAGACGCAAAGAATATGCTACTCCTCTCACTACCTCTCCGTCAAGTCACTCTGTACGAATACCGAGTGAAGCAAGTGCTTCGGTTGTTTTGGTAAAGACAAGACTGTTGTTCTTGAGGTCCTCATATGTATGAGAAAGCTGATCCAATACCGCTTCTACTGGGTCAAAAACTCCAGTGACCAATACTTTCTGACCACGCTTTTCTAAGAGTCTCACTATTTCATCAAATACCTCTACTCCATCCATATCAATAAAGTCTACTTCCTTCAAACGAAGAATAATCGTCTTATAATCCCGAAAACCATTCTCAAAACGAGAAAGATGGGTTTTGCTATTGAGGTAGCAAAGCTTGCCCCGGAAAGAATAGAGTGCGATATCTGCATCTTCCTTAATATGCTTAATTTCATCTTCATCCCTCCCCTCGGCAAGTAGACCCTTCTCCGAAGAATTAAGTTTGACATCACATGGTCCCTCAGTAATCTTGCGAACAAAAAGGAGGAGAGCCACAGCCACACCAATCAAGATGCCGTACATAGGGTCTATCAAGATAGTGACCAACGCCACCAAAAGAGCTACCCAAAAACTCGGTCTATCGGCAAGCCATAGTCTCTCAAAATGGCCCTTCTCTATCATACCGATAGCGACAAAGACGAGGATAGCCGAAACTACTGGCAACGGAATAAACTGAAAAGAAGAGAGAAAAAACGCAGCAATCACTGCCACAGAAACTGAGTTGATAATGCCAGAAAGACGGTTTGTGGCACCCGTTTTCACATTGAGCGCTGTACGAGCCAGGGCAGCAGTAGCAGGCATACCCCCAAACAATCCCACGACAATATTGGCCATCGACAGACCAAGCATTTCATGGCGTTCGTTGTACTTTGTCTGAGTCATACCATCAGCAATTTTGGCAGAAAGCATGGTCTCTAGGATAGCCACAAGAGCCACTACCAGAGCCGTCTTCAGTATTTCTATATTCCAAGTAAAGTGACTGACTTCAATCAGTTTAAAAGAGATATCTGTAAATTTTTCTCCGAGCGTTATGAGATCCAAAGAAATCAAACCCTTTTCAGAAAGATATCCTAAGAAAATACCTACTGGTGCCAAAAAGATAGCGCCGGGTAATTTTGGTACATATTTTTTGAAAAGCAAAAGTCCTGCTAAGAAAAGAAGAAAAATGCCAAGTGCTGACATGGAGGTATTGCCCAGATGTACCAAACTTTCTTTGATATTGGCGACAAATTCAGGGTGCTGTTTGAGTCCTGTAAGCCCAAGAGCTCCATTGAGCTGATTGAGTCCAATAATAAAGGCTACTCCCAAAGTAAAACCATGAATCACACTCCCTGGCACAAAAATCAGGTATCGTTCTAAGCGCAAAAAATACGAGAGTAACACAATAAGACCCGTAACTACTGCCAATGATGGAAGAAGGGCTGCACCTTGTGTGATGACAAAGACAGCAATGATGCCCGAGAGGGCGCCAGTCGGACCGACAATATTGTAGTGGCTCCCTCCAAAAATAGCTGCCATAAGTCCGGCCCACATGGCTGTCAAAATACCTACTGTCGGCGAAGCATTGGAAGCTACAGCTAGAGAAACTGAAAGTGGAATAGAGATAAGTGAGACAGTCACGCCAGACTGCAGGTTGGTAAGAAAAAGTTTTTTGTCTATATGCATAAAAAAGTCTTATAAAAACACGGGCTCAATTATATACCCGTCGTTTTTTTTGGGCAAGAAACTCCCTTCCCATAGGAATGACCAGGGGGAAGAACTAGCCTATCTGATTTAAGATATAAGCATACTCGAAAGCGAGATCTCTGAGCCTATCATAGCGACCTGATGCCCCGCCATGACCTGAGGGTTCAAGCTTGGTCTTGAAAAGAACTGTGTTTCGATCTGTCTTCAGTGCCCGGAGCTTAGCCACATACTTGGCTGGCTCCCAGTACATCACCTGGCTATCATAGAGTGATGTCCATACCAGCATGGCTGGATAGTTCTTGGCCTCTATATTGTCGTACGGCGAGTAGCTTTGCATGTATCTACAAGCTTCTTCTTCATTAGGATTCCCCCATTCAAGATATTCACCTACTGTCAGCGGCAAAGAAGTATCGAGCATGGTATTCATCATATCTACAAATGGCACCCCAAAGACAAAAGCCCTACAAAGATCTGGTCGCATATTAGCTACTGCTCCCATCAAAAGACCTCCAGCACTTCTCCCAGTTACCACCATTTTTTCTCTCGTAGTATAGCCACTCTCTACCAAGAAATCTGCACAAGCAATAAAGTCTGTAAATGTATTTTTCTTAACCATGAGTTTACCCTCTTCATGCCAGCTTTCACCTAGTTCGCCGCCACCACGAATATGAGCGATACCAAACATCACCCCCCGGTTCAAAAGCGAGATCAGGTTGGAAGAAAAATATACATCATTGGCAATACCGTATGATCCATAACCATTGAGATATAGCGGTCGAGATCCCTCTTGAGTTTCTTTTTTATAGACCAACGAGATTGGCACCTCTGTGCCGTCACTCGCTTTAGCAAATACCCGTACTGTTTCATACTCCTTTGACGTATAGCCACCCAGGACTGGGAGCTGCTTCAATAACGTACTCGCTTGTGTTGTGACATCATAGTCATAGACAGAGTCCGGTGTAATAAATGATTCATAATTATAACGAAAGGAATTCGTGACAAATTCATAATTATTCTCCGCAAAAGTACTGTAGACAGATTCTTCAAATTCAATACTTTGGCTCTCACCAGTATAGGTATACACCTGATATCGAGTCAGTCCTCGCTCTCTCTCGGTGACCACAAAAAAATCCTCAAAGCAATCAACATCTTCAATCATGATATCTTGCCTATGCGGTATTTTTTCATGAGCCTCCTCAAGTAGAGGCCTATCCGAAGAAACACTTACTACTCGAAAATTCTTACCCGTATCGTTGATACGTATAAGAAATTCATCTCCTCTGTGATCAAGGGTATATTCTCTTCTGTCTACTCGAGGAAAAAGGATTTGAAATCCTTTATCCAATCCTGCTTTTTTGTAGCGAACCTCTGTAGTAGTTGAGCTCTCTATCAGAAGCACTACATACCCTCCACTACGAGTCCTAGAAACACGTACATGATAAAGCTCATCATCTTCCCTGTACACAAGTGTTTTATCAGTACCGTCTCGCCTTATGGCAAAAAGACCTTCTGAACGCTTCGTCAATTCGTGTTCCTCTGTATAATATAGGGTCGCATTGTCACTATCCCATGCCACCGAATCTACACGATGAGCGATACTTTCCTCCACTTCTCCGGTAACTAGATTTTGGACATGCAAATCATACTGACGAAAACCAAGTGTATCCGTAGTAAAAGCAAGCCAGTTTCCATCATCACTTACTTCATAATCTCCAAGACTGATAAACTTTTTACCTTCTGCAAGCTTGTTCATATCAAGCAACACTTCTTCGAGAGATCCTTCCTCATCCTTTTTTCGACAATACACTGAATATTGTTTATCAGCCTCTGTCCGACGATAATACCAATAATCTCTCAATCGATATGGCACCTCCTGATCATCCTCTTTGATACGAGCACACATTTCTTGATAGAGTTCCTCCTGAAGATTCTTAGTAGAAGACATGATTTCTTCTGTATAGGCATTTTCTGCTTTCAGGTAATCCAAAACTGTTGGATCAGATCTTTCTTTATCTTCCATCCAGGCATAGTCATCTATAGCCTGATAATACGTAGACTTTCTTTCTGTGGGAATTTTTTTGGCAATAGGTGGTTGCATAAGTCTATATCTACAAACTCTATCTAGAAAGATTTTTTAAAAGTGACTGAAAGCTCTTGCCCACTACTACCCCAATCACAGTCCCGATAATAGCTCCGGCAAAAAACTCAGAAAACCAGTGGATATTGGTAGAGATACCAATACCGATATAGAAAGCATAAGCTGGAGCCAAGACGCGTACTTTCTTGCTACCTGGAAACAAAGTGACAAAAGCCATGACCATCGCAAAAGCGATTGTTGTATGAGAGGATGGCCATCCCCAAAAAATCCCATGCTCCCAAAACCCAAACTGAAAGCCATGACTACTGTCTATAAGGGTATTTGAGAGATTGGGCTGAATACGACCCGTGAAGGCCTTATACGTAGAAGATATGAGCGAGCCAAGAATAGTAGCTTGAAGAAGTGCCCAGCCGACTATTTCTCTTGCCTTGTTTTTTCTGAGAAGTCCAAAGACTATAAGCCCCAATGGCAAAAACATCGGCACGAGCCCACCTATGACGGCCGAAGAAAAAAGAAACTGAACTGGAAGCGACTGAGCAGTGACAAAATACCACCAATCAAACCCAGACATCACAATCACAAAAGTACCCAAAATTGCCACCCCATGCCAAAGCAAATTGCGCCCAGAAAAACAGGCTATAAGATTTGGCAAAAGTGAACGAAAAAAATGTTGCATATATGCTAGTTTAGCATAAAGCAAAATTTCCTCACCATATGGCAAAGAGATTTCGTTATGCGGACCGGACGGGATTTACCCGGTATCCAGGCCGAATGGATACCGAGCATAAACTTCTCATCCCGTCTGAAACAAAAAGTAAAAACGACACCCTGATGGATGTCGTTCTTTACTTTGCGGGCCGTCTCGTGTTAGAACCAAAAGAAATCAAGCCCTGTAAGGAGATTTTAGTGTAATTTCAATACCCGTTTCGACGCGTCTCGTGCACACTAAAAAAGTGATAAAAGTTACACAAGACAGGCTCATAAAGTTACACCCTACTGTAACTTAAAAGTAATATCCCCTACTCCTCAAACCTGTATAATCCAAGATCTTTCCTACCATGAAATAGCAAATAAAATACAGAATGGCTAGCCATATACCTATATAGTTGCTAGCAAACACTTCTGGTCCCCAAATAGTGCCGATAACAAATAAAATCCCAAAAAACAAAGAATGGTACAAAACACTACCCAACATGCCCCAGAATCCAAAAAGGGCTCTTCCGATTGCTACAACATAAATTATTGTAAGAAATATGACTATACCTAACCAGTGTTCTGCAAGATATGCCATGCCAGCATCCCAAAACAAACGATAAGCCATTATTTGTCCTTCATTGAAAGATTGTAATACTTTTGATAAATCTAGATGAGGCGTTTCAGTGTTCATAAGCTTTTAGGAGGATTCTTCACTGAATGCAGAGAACTAACACCTCTCACTAAACCACTAATCTCTCCTGGTTTATCATATTTAGATTTTTCTTTGTCCCAAATATCCATTAATTCCTCCAAAAAAACTACTGCTTTCTTATATGGATTTTTATATTTACCAGATACTATCCAAGCTAAGGGAACTTCATCCCACTCCCCGTCTTTTGCATTGTAGTAGCGATCTGAATTGATATGAGAAAATGCATCTCGCTTCTCCTTTATTTGAATAAAAGCAGTATACCCATCTGAGTTTATTAGATTCTCATTATTCGTAAGTTTAAGAAATACTCCTAACTTTTTTATAGTATCCCATTCTTTGCTATTTAACTCTGCAACTTTAATAGGATCTTCTTTAAAAACATTCAGCAAGGCATGGAAAAGAAAACAATCAAAAGCTAAGTGTGTATTTACCATTAGACCTAAGCCACTTTGATAAATATCCATCAACAACTCAGGATCTGTGATAAGTCTCATATTTCCAGGTTTAATCTCCGCCTCCAGAATTTTGCCCTGTGAATTTTCGAGATCCTTGAAATATTTTTCTGCTATTTTTATTTGGAAAATATGTATTTGAAAAGAAAGATAGTGTACCAATCCAAACTGAGAATGAAGTGCTGGTTGAGTTAACTCAACTATAGCTCCAGCTTCATGCGATTTTGCAAGATTAGGATCAGATTCTATTTTAATCTTTTTACCCATAATTATACGATTTTAAACTTACCCTCTTTTGTCTTCATTATAAATCTGTGCTTCTTGTGGTTATTGCATTTTTCACAAGCGATAAGAAGATTATCTTTGTGATTGGATCCAAAACTTTGAGCTTTTACTTTCTTACCCTTTTCAGCTTTAACCTTATGAATATCTTTATTAAGAATATTTGATGACAGAGGAATCATATGATCCACCACAAGATCTTTTCCGCATTGTTCAAGAAGCCTTAACTGACACTTTGCTCCCCTCTCTTTTACAAGCTCTTTAAGAAGTTTATTTCTTTTGTTGTTAAATTCCTTTCTTTTTAAGATTGGATCTCGAGAATCAAAATTATTCTCGCTTAAAGAAAGATTGAGAGAATCAAAAAAGTCTTTTTCTTCGGGGTTTTCTTCAGGAAATCTCATATAGTTCATAATTTTATAATCCTTAAGGTGCTCCCATGGATCAACGAAATGGTACCAAGGGTGCATAGTATACCAGTTCTTGTCGTCTCCCCTTTCTTCCTTCACCATATGCCCTTTGACCATATCTTTTGGTGGAAGAAAACCTTTGTTGTCTCTAATAAGAAAAAGGGTATAGTGGGTCCCTTTTCCCCTATTAGTTATTACCCTAGCCTTGAGAATACCTCCCTTTATCCAAGAATTAAGAACTTTTCCTTTTAACTTAAAGGCTCTCTCAAGATCATATTTTGTATACCAACTGTCCTTATACTTTGCCAGTGATGGTGGTATTTCCTTTCGATTGATTGCGTCCTGGCAAATAAGACACTTAATGCCCCACTTGTCATACCAGTTTTCATCTTTCTGAGTACCGCTCCCACAGATGAAACAAGAATACCCGACACCATCAAGAATAAAACCTTTGGGATTTTCTTCGAGCTTCTTTTTCCTTCGCTGATCTTCTTGCCAGCTATCGAGACAAAGCTCTGCTAACCCTGCAAGATTGTACGCTGCGTCTGAAGCTTCTTTCCAAGAAAATTCTCTCCCATGCTCTTTTTCTAAGAGATTTTTCATTTCCTGAATTCGTTCATCAGAGAGTTGCATACCTTATGTTCTCCTACTTAAGAAAGCTCCCTTGAGATAACTTGATTCCCATAGCTAGCTGGCTTACTAAGTACTTTTTTGAAAGCTCTGGAATATTCTGAATTTTTGAAAAGTCTTCTTTTAAGATTTTTGTTGGGAGGAGAAGCTCAGATGCGAATACATTTGCTTCTGTTTCTTTATGAGATGTCTCATTCCCTCTATCACAACTCGCGTGGTTCATGAGTATGTGACCTATTTCATGTGCAATTGTAAATCTTCTCCTGCACCAAGGTTCATTTTGGTTGAAGCCGATTGTTAATGATTCCATGTCTAGATCATTACAACGAACAAGGAGTCCAGAAATTGAAATAGGAAATGGACTTGAGACTACTTCGAGATTACGAGTTTCTTGTAAAAAACGAATGATCTGAGGGAGTTGCACGGGAGCCGCTGTAATACCAGCGTCAGATAAAAGCTTCAGTGCCAACTTTTTAGCAACAGTCTTTCTTGCTCCCGATGTAACATCATTTTCCTCCATGTCTTTTCTTTGCTAGCTCAATAAAATGAAGAATTGCTTCCTGATCTTCTTTACTGAGCTCCTTATCTGCTCTAAGAGCTACTTTTACGTCCAACTGATTAGACTCTCTTCCAAAGAAAGAATCGATATCACAGTGAAGAACTTTGGCGATAATATCCAGATTATCTGCAGTTATATTTCTCTCACCACTTTCAATTAACGAAATAGCTGTGGCTGTTTTAAAGCCTAACTGTTTGGCTAATCCAAGCTGAGAATACCCTGCTTTTTCCCTTGCTCGCCTTATTCTTTTCCCTATCTCTTCGGGGTCTGTTTTTGAGTGTTTCATAATGTAACTATACTCTTATCAAAACGACTTGACAAGCATTTATCAATTTGATAATATACTTTTATCAGATAATTTCTGAATTGTAAATATTAATACAAAGCATATGCGAACACTCCTTGTATCGTACGATCTGGTCTCACCAGTCAAAAATTACCAACCTCTTTGGGATTACTTCAAATCTTTTAGCACAAGAGCTAAGCCCTTAGAATCTTTCTATCTGTTAAAAACAGACTACTCTCCTAAAGAGTTACGTGACATTTTACGAAGCAACTACCTTGATACTGATGATAAAATGATGGTCATTGACGTGACAAATAGAGAGTCTGCTTGGCTAAACCTGGGCGAAGACTATAATACATGGCTAAAAAACAACCTCTAAATTAAACCTATGGCACAGAAATTGCGAAAACTTACTCTCACTTTTGACGAGAAGAAAGAGAATTGGAAACTCCGAGAAGATAAGTCGAAAAAGCTAGTAAAGAGCTTTCCTACCAAAACACTAGCTACACAAGGCGGATCTCTTAAAAAGACGCTTGGTAAAAATGGCGGATCAGTGAAGATTCAAACCAAGGAAGGTGATTTTCAGGAAGAGCGAACCTACCCTAAGAGTAAAGACCCGATAAATTCAAAAGGTTAACAAACTTCAAGGAGTAGGGTTCTATCCTGCTCCCCTTATTTTTATGAATAACGGGTATCCAAAATTTCTTGATGACTTTCATCGCGAAAGAAATACAAAGGCATTCTATGAAACCCAAGGATTTACAAAGCTCTGGAATTACTTTTGTGCTGTAACAGAAAGTAACCACTTCCAACAAACGGTTTCAGAAATTCGCAGTGAATACGATATTCCAGAAAACGGCATTGCCTTACCAGAAAAAGGATCTTGGTCTATCCCCCATAGTGACTGGAAGCATGCTACTGATAGAAGTCTTTATCAAAGACTCAAAGAAAGAACTAGGGAACTTTCAATTGTCTATGGACTACTCCCAAAAGACTGGTCCCATATGATAGAAAGCTACATTTTTCACAATATAATTTTAATTTCTCCTGAACCTAATAGTTGCAATGTATGTTTCGTAAGTGATGGACTCACAAAAAACGATTCTCTAGGACATGATGTTACCGAGGATCATTTCAATGTTTATCCAGTCACCCTTCACATCAGCCCTTACGCAAGCAAAAGGGATATCTTGAACTACGTAGAGAAAATATACGTAACAGAAATAGAGCCCTTGCAAAAGAAGTATCAAAACCCTGATATAAAAATTGGTCAATTTAAGAGCAGGGACAAATCTATTCAAAAAAGAGATCGCTTTATTGAAAAAAATGCCCATCTCCCCAGAAAAGAGCTCTTGAAAAAAGTAAAAGAAAGCTTTCCAAAAGCACTCACTGAAAGCTTAGACCAAGGTAGTATTGGAAAAGTAATCTCTTACAGGAAAAAAAGACGACAAAAAGTGTAGTACAAAAAATTCTTATACATTCTTTACTAAAAGCCTAATCCTATAATTAGGCTTTTATTTTTATAAAAAATGTATGAAAAAACTATCGTGGACTACGGTTCAAAAACGTGTAAACGATCTTGTACCTTACGAGATCAACCCTCGACAGATCACCGACAAGCAAATGTCGGACCTCAAGCGAAGTCTCAAGAAATTTAACTTAGTTGAAATTCCTGCCATAGATTATGACGGCACGATTCTCGCTGGACATCAGCGCATTAAAGCACTGCAGCTTCTCGGTCGTGGAGAGGAACTTATTGATATCCGCACTCCAAACAGAAAGCTCACTCAAACAGAAGCCAAAGAATACCTTATTGGCTCCAATAAACTGGGTGGTGATTGGGATTATGACCTACTCAAACATTTTGATTTAGATATTCTTTCCAATGCTGGTTTTGATGGTATGGAACTCGTCTCTTTCTGGGATAAAGAAAATGAAGTTATTCCAGATATCTTCGATATTGATAAGGAGCTGGATAAAATCAAAAAGCCGAATACTAAGCGTGGTGACCTTATCATCATGGGGAAACATAAATTGCTCTGTGCTAGTGCTACCGATCCAAAAGCTATCCAAGCTCTCTTTGGCACTGATACCGCTTACATGATCTATTGCGACCCTCCGTACAATATCTCACTCGACTATGACAAAGGCGTTGGTAATAAGTCGTCGTATGGTGGGAAGGTAGACGACAACAAGACTCCTAAAGAATATAAAAACTTCATTAAGACCGTTCTTGAAAATGTTATCCCCTACTCTGAGAAAAATCTTCACGTCTTTATGTGGTGTGACGAAGCTTGGGTATGGGTCTTCCAAACTATATACAATGAGCTTGGTATTACTAATCGAAGGCTGAATATCTGGCTCAAGAATAATGCCTCTCCTTGCCCTGCAGTGGCTTTTAACAAAGTCCTTGAGTTTTGTTGCTATGGAACACTCGGCAGACCCTTTCTTTCTCCTGAGTTCAAAAACCTCAATGAAGTGATGAATAAGGAAGCTGGCACAGGCAATGAGCTCTTTGAATATGCCTCTAACGTTTGGGCAGTGAAACGGCTAGCTGGCAATCAATATAACCATCCAACCGAAAAGAATCCTGATCTCCACCAAAAAGCTATCCTCCGCTGTACCAAACCAGGAGACATCATTTTTGATGCTTTCTCTGGATCAGGGAGTACCATGATTGCCTCAGAACAACTGGGTCGAGTTGTTTATTCTACTGAAATATCAGAAGTCTTTTGTGATCTCGCTATACGTCGTTACGAAAAGCTGACTGGCAAGAAAGCAACCGTTATAAAGAAATTCTATGAAGAAAAGTAAACTCACCAAACAATTCCTAGAAGAACTGCAGAAAGTTCCCATTGTCCAAGTGGCTTGTGAAAAAACAGGTATATCACGAAACAGTATCTATCGCTGGCGCAAAGATGATCCTCCTTTTGCAAAAGCAATGGATGAAGCTATGGCCTTAGGAGTAGCTTTTGTAAATGACATGAGCGAAAGCCAACTCCTTACCATGATTAAAGAAAAGAATTGGTCAGCCATTAGCTTCTGGCTCCGTCACCGAAATGATAACTATAAAAACAAGCTTGAAATTACCACTGCCGAAGACATCCAAAGTCTCACTCCCTCACAGGAAAAGGTAGTTCGCCAAGCTTTGAAGCTAGCATCACTCACTAAATCTCAATCTCTTAAACAGGTTAAAAAACACGTATGACTAAGAATAAAACAGCACACATTCTCTCTACATCACTCGTTAAAAAAATGATGAAAGATAGAGCAATTCGTACCAGTATTAGCAAAGAAAGCTTCCTTTATTTTTTCCACTTCTATTACGCCCACTATGTGAAGTATGAGACAGCTGACTTCCAGAAAGAGCTCTTTCACCTTCTAGAATCAAATCCAAAAGAAAATCTTTATGTGGTGGCTTTTCGTGGATCAGGTAAGTCTACTATTATCACAACGGCTTACCCTCTTTGGGCAATTCTCGGAAAACAACAAAAAAAGTTCTGCGTAATCTTTACTCAAACTAGAGTACAGGCCAAACAGCACATGATGAATATTCGTACCGAATTGGAAAGTAACGAGCTCTTAAAACGTGATCTTGGGCCCTTCAAAGAAGAAAGCGACGAATGGGGATCATTCTCTTTGGTCTTCAAAAAACACAATGCTCGCATTACTGTTGCTTCTACAGAGCAAAGTATTCGAGGTATTCGCCATAATGAGCACCGCCCTGACCTTCTTATTTGTGATGACGTTGAAGATGTACAATCTACCAAAACAAGAGAAGGTCGAGAAAAGACGTATAACTGGCTCCGTGGCGAAGTCATCCCTACAGGAGATAGAAATACTCGCCTTATCATTGTAGGTAACCTCTTACATGAAGATTCTCTGTTAATGAAAATAAAGACTGAGGTAGTAGAAGGTCGTAGCTCGGGAGTATTTAAGCAATACCCCCTACTCGATCGGAATGATTACTGTCTTTGGAAAGGTAAGTACCCTGATGAGAACGCTCTGGAAGAAGAAAAGAAAAAAGTGGGAAGCGAGGTATCTTGGCAAAGAGAATACTTACTTCGTATTATCCCAAGTGACGATCAGGTTATTTATCCTGAATGGCTTCAGTACTACGATGACTTACCGGGTGAAAATCACCCGGGTTACCGTGGTACTTATATTGGGGTTGATCTAGCTATTTCATCCAAAGAAGCTGCCGATGAAACGGCTATCGTTATGGCTCATGTCTATTCACGTTCTGAAAAGCTACGAATCTATATTCTGCCTACAGTCATCTCTAAAAAACTAAATTTCCCAGCTCAAGTAGAACTTATAAAGGAAATATCAACAACTCATATGCGGAAACAAAAAGAAGGAGAAATCTTCGTGGAAAGTGTCGCTTATCAAGAAGCCTTGCCTCAAATGCTTGAACATGAAGGCATCAAGGCTACTGCTATAAAACCAAAAGGTGACAAAAGAACACGTCTTAGCCTTACTTCTACAGCCATTAAGTCAGGGCTAATTAAGTTTCCTAAGCAAGGTTGTGAAGATCTCATCAAACAACTCATTGGATTTGGAATAGAAAAACACGATGATATAGCAGATGCTTTCTCATTACTCATTAATGCCCTCATGGCAAAACATTCGAAAGAAGGCACTATTCTTATGATGTGGGTTGGAAGATACTGCGATGAAAGCGATATTGTTTACTACAATGATTATGTTGATGTAGAATAGCCTTTTTTTCAAAGTGCTATTATGCGATAAATCACTGTTTTTGCATAGACTTAGCAAATCTATTGAAGTGCGTCATCAATAGATACATGGAAACGCACACAACAGCCCGAATTGGTGACGAGATAGTCCAACCTATCCAAAAGATCAGGTACGTCCTCTACGCCCGAAAATCAACCGAATCTGAAGAGCGACAAGTCCTTTCTATTGATTCTCAAATCAAAGAGATGCTTCAGCAAGCTGAACGAGATGACCTTGAAATAGTTGAGATCAGAAGGGAGTCTCATAGTGCTAAGGAGTCAGGTCAGCGTCCAGTCTACAAAGAAATACTAGAAGATATCAGAAGGGGCAGATTTAACGGCATTCTCACCTGGGCTCCTGACCGCCTCTCTCGTAATGCAGGAGATTTAGGAAGTGTCGTAGATTTGATGGATCAGCAACACTTAATGGAGATACGTACTTACGGACAGATATTCAAAAACTCCCCTAATGAGAAGTTTCTTCTTATGATTCTCTGTAGTCAGGCCAAACTTGAAAATGACAATAAGAGTATTAATGTTAAACGAGGACTTCGGACTAGAGTAGAAATGGGTCTCTGGCCTAACCCAGCCCCCACTGGTTACATGAAGGAAAAAAGGATGGATCGAAAATGTGAAACTCTTATTGATCCAGAAAGAGCCCCTGTCATTAAAAAGATGTTTGAAAAAGTCGCCTATGAACAATGGAGTGGCAGAAAGCTACATAACTGGCTTACCTTTGAACTTAATTTTAGAACTGCGAATGGCAAAAAGCATCTAAGCTTAGGAAATATCTATAGAATCCTAGAAAGCACTTTCTATTACGGTGTATTTGAATATCCAAAGAACTCTGGTAATTGGTATACAGGTAAGCATGAACCAATCATTACCAAAGAACTTTTTGATCAGGTTCAAAGACAAGTAAAAAGCCAGATACTCCGAGTTGAAGGTAAAGAATTCGCTTTTACCAAAATGATGACCTGCGGACTCTGTGAGTCAGGTATATGTGCTGATGAGAAATTTAAGAAACTTAAAAATGGCTCCGTTCAAAGATATATTTATTATGGTTGTACTAAAGCTAGAGATAAACAGTGTAAGTGTGGTTATACCGAAGAAAAGGAGATTCTCAGACAATTCGAAGAACTTTTAGATAAGATTAATCTAAATGAAATAGAACTAAAATCAAAAATTTCAGAGGATATAGAAAGATTCTCTAAAATGGAGAAATTCTTTCTAGGGACAAAAGATAAGGTGGATGCAAAAGGTGTTGATATTCGAGGATATGCGAAGTATGTACTCAAAGAAGGCTCAAATGAAGAAAAAAGAGAAATTCTTGGATGTTTGAAAAGCAGAATATATCTAGCCAATAAGCAAATAACCCTAAAAAGATGAAACCACCCTGATATAAAGCTCTATATTGATAAAAGTACTTTAAAAAGATATACTGGGGGTACAATCCAGCCTAAACTCATAGAAATGTGAGCATGGCGCAATAAATCCTTAGCAACAGAAACGGCCTCACAGCCGGTACTTGTTGCTAAGGTCAGTACTCGAAAGAGCTACTGGGTGATCGAAAGGTTACCGCCGGATTGTGGGGCCCTTTGTGTACCTTAAAAATCTAGATTTGATACATAATTAAATAATCCTTAGCAACAATTATATGGATCAGAATCCTCAGTCTACAGGAGAGACTCAAAACACTCCTCAAAAGAAAGCTTGGTATAAGAGATGGTGGGTTATTCTTATCGGTATTTTTATAATCTTTGGAGCCATTGGAAGTAATGGAGATAATAAATCAGCTTCCCCTTCAAAGGAAACTCCTTCCGAACAAAAAGAAGAGAAGGTGGCAGAAAAAGCCCCTGACCCAGAACAACCCAAAGCTCCTGAAGTAACCGTAACAAGTGCTGTGCTTGCAAAAGATTACAAGGAGAATGAAGTCTCAGCTGATGTTAAGTATAAAGGAAAGCTTATCGAACTATCTGGAAAAGTAGCTAGTGTTGATAACGGTACCTTTGATAATGAAATTATCGTAAGGCTTACCGATGGTCAATATGATTTCTCTGGACCAATGTGTTATATGAAACCCAGTGAACATGATAAAGTTGTAGATTTCAAAAAGGGTCAGGCTGTAACTCTTATTGGTGAAGGCAATAGTGCCACTATTGGATCGCCCATGCTTAAGAGTTGTGTGATCAAGTAAAAAGTGTAGAAAAACACAAAACCACCTGAATAAGGTGGTTTTTGTTATATCAAAATTATTCTACAATCAACGTCCCTTGCATTTCAGCATGACCTACTCCACAGTACGTTCCACAAAGAAAATGGAAGGATCCTTTCTTCTTGGCTTCAAATTCCACCACTGCTCCTTCTGGTGGTACATCCGCTTCAATACCTAGATCTGGTATTACAAGTGGGTGACGCACATCCGCATTGTGAATCACTAGTCTCACAAGCTCTCCTTGCCTGACTCGTAAAGTCGAAGGTTCCCAAACCCACTTTCGCACTCCCATATGGATAGTTCGTTCTGTTCTTCCATTGACTACTTCAGTAGTTATTTTTGGATAATCAGAACTAGATGCGCTACCCATTCCAGAAGTATCCTCCTGACTCTCTTCAGAAGTAGTAACTTCTGGCTCGGGAGTTTTCTCTGACGTAGGTGTTGGCAATTCAGTCTGAGGCTCTTCTTTTACAGTTTCTTTAACAGGAGCTTTTTCCTTTACTTCTTCATCAACTTTGTTTAACCCAAGAGCATACCAAGACAACCCTTCCATGATGGCAAGTAACCCGATAGCTAAAACAATTCCTTTCCACATATATTTAGCCTTGAAAATCAATCTCGAATGGATACATGCCCATACTACACGTACCAGCTAGCTTACCGCTCTTTGGAGTACCAAGATCAATATCTGTCATCCCTGTAGACGGCAAGGATTCGCTAATGTTCATACTGGGTATACGGACACCTGCTGAACAGTCGAAAGTACCCTTAGTAGTAACTCTAAGCGTTGTAGGTACACCAGCCTGAGCGGTCACTTTCATAGGAAAATATCCTGCCTTCGCCTTGATCTGAATGATTTGCTTACCATCAACCATCTCTACAACTTTTTCTGTTGATACCTGAGATGTATCTGTGTTTGGTGTACTCTTTGCTTTTTGTTGTAAGAAATACATGGATCCGAAAAGACCTATGACCATGACTATAATAAAACCAAATAATTTAAACATATATTTTCTTTAGAAGTTAAAAACTGGACGAATAAACCCTATTACTACGAGGCTGTTAATGAGATTAAACAAAGCAAAAGCAATGACAATGAGACCAGCTGTTTTGAAGAATACTCCCGCTTGTTTACTTTCCTGAATACTAAATGAACTAAAGCTAATGAGAGCTAAGACTGGGAGAGTTCCCAAAGCAAAAGCAAACATAGTAAAAGCTCCTGTCAAAAAACTACCTGTTCCAAGTGTGTAGATTTGCATTGACTGTGTAAATCCACATGGCAAGAAAAAGGTTGCTGTACCAATCAGAAGTGGTGTCAAAGCATGATTGAGTTTCGTTACTTCTAAGGCATGTCTTGAGAAGAATTTTGGCATCGATGGTTGAAGTTTCTTAGCCCAAGGAAAAATATTCAAGAGGTTAATACCTAAAATGAGCATCACGATGCCTACCACAAAGCTCAGAATAAATATCCCGCTGGTGTTCAAAGTAAAACGAGCGCCCAAAGACCCTATCACTCCTCCCAGAAGGAAGAATGACACTAAACGTCCTACATGGAAGAGTGCTTGAGGCCTCCACTTATCACCTTCTTGAGCAAAACTTGCTGAGAGAGACAACACTAATCCGCCTACTACTGCCATACAAGTAGAAAGCGAAGCAATAATACCAATCAGAAAGGCAGTACCGTAGGAAACATTGCTAGCATCAATGAGATTCACGAAGCCGGTCTTTTGTAACAAAACAAAAGCCATGATAAACCCAAGGGCAATAGGAAAGGCCAAAAGAAAGTCCTTGCGAGAACTTTTGGCAGCTGGTTTTTCTACTGACAAAGTGTAGCCATGGGGCTGTAATAAGACACTCAATTCTTCGGCAATACTCGTAGGTTCTTTTTCTCCAAATTCACCAGTAATCTCTACGGTTTCAGAAACTAAATCTGACTGAGCTTTGGTGATACTTGGAACCATACTTAACTCATCCTCTGTAATGAAGACACAGCTTTTACAATGCATGCCCGTGACATAAAAAATATATGTTTGCATACGCCTATTTAAGATTTTTTAACTCCTCATCAATCAAAGCCTTGAAAGCGGTGAATGGTTGAGCTCCAACTAATATTTTACCGTTTATCTTACCATCTTTACTAGAGGCTCCAATGAAATATGAGGGTGTACCAGAAACACCTACCGCTGAACCATCTGCAATATCTTTGGTTACCTCTTCTTTGAATGAATCTGAATCTAAACACTGTTGAAACTGAGTCACGTCTAATCCAAGACTTTTGGCAATCATGGGTAATTCAGTAAGCGCTAAACCAGTTCCATTTGATTTGGTTTTGGTAAAGATTTGATCATGAAACTTGAAGTAGGCATCATCATCACTCAATGACCGAGCACACTCCGCTGCCTCTGCTTCCTTCTGACCATTAGCATGAAATGGAAGTGGGTAATCACGAAAGACGAGCTTTACTTTTCCTGTGTCAATATAGGTTTTTTTTAATTCAGGAAGAACATCCGTAAAAGAACGCTTGCAGAAAGGGCACTCATAATCAGAAAATTCAATAAGAGTTAGAGGAGCGTTCTTGTCTCCTAACACTGGATCATTATCAGTAGATACAACAACTGGTCCAGTGGGAGCCTGATCATCTACTGGTTTACTTGGAGCAAGAGCCTCTTTAGCAGTGTTGCCTTGAGGAATATTTGTAGCTGTCTTACTGAGCGCAATAGCTCCAGCAATAATGATAGCTCCGAGAATAATAGCAAAGGCGATGAGAGACGCATTACTACTTATCGGTTGGTGAAAATGAAGCGCTGGCTTTTCTTTTAGTTTGAGTTCTTGAGAATCCATAGTAGTGAAGCACAAAGTTAAGAATAAAATAAAATACCAAAGAATAAATTTCTTCGATATCAATAAATGATTCCCTTAGTATGTTTTCGGATTCAAGATGCCCGCTGCAAAAGCCATTTGCAAAGGAGAAAAAAGCTGGGAACTGGGATTACCTTTTATGAGCCACCTAATTCTCGATGAAAGTTTCTGAGCGGTTCTATGTCTACTCTGAACTCGTAAATGTTGGCTCAATACCAAAGCAAGTGCAAGTCCCATTAAGTTTAAGCTATCACGAAGGTCAAAAGTACTGACTGAGATACTTTGCCAGAGATTCGCTTTTGTCACAGAGGCTAAACCGCAACAATTCATTCCTTCTTCCGTGATACTAAATCCACTACTTTTTTCCATAGTATGGATAGAATGAGCATGTAACATGCCCATGCAAAACGATCCAAAGACTACCGCCCCTAAAAAAGAGAAAAAAACTAAGCCTTTAAGTGATTTTTTGATTTGAACTAAAAACATACCTTTAGTATAGCTCATATTAATCCCTCACTCTACTACTACAACTTTTTGACCTTTAGACGAAGAGAGTTACCGACAACGGAGACACTGGAAAATGCCATAGCTAGACCCGCAAACACAGGGCTAAGGAGCCAGCCAAAAACTGGGTAAAAAACACCAGCTGCTAGCGGAATACCAACCAGATTATATACAAAAGCCCAAAAAAGGTTTTGTTTGATACCAGTCATAGTCATCTTAGAGAGACGGATGGCTTTGACTACTTTAGTAATATCTCCATGAAGAAGGGTGATGCCTGCAGATTCAATAGCTACATCCGTACCCGTAGCCATAGCAATACCCACATTGGCCTGAGCGAGAGCTGGAGCATCGTTTACTCCATCCCCTACCATAGCCACTATCTTTCTAGTCTGTTGTAATTCCTGTATTTTTACCATCTTTTGGTCTGGTAAGACCTCTGCTATAACTTCATCAATCCCTACTTGCTTAGCAATATACTCGGCTGTATACTGATTGTCTCCTGAAAGCATAATCGTTTGGATACCCATCTTCTTGAGCCTCTCCATAGCCTCTTTTGCTCCCTCTTTGAGAGCATCTGCTACCATTACCACTCCTAAGACCTTTTCTTTCGTCGTAAGAATAACGGGTGTCTTCCCCTCTTTAGCTTCTTGCTCTAACTGAGTCTGGTCAAAACTAATATTCAACTCTTTGAGTAAGGTGAGGTTACCCGCATAATAGAGGACTTCGTCAATTTCCCCCTTGAGACCTTTTCCCTGAATAGCTTCAAAAGCTTCCATGTTTAAGGGATCTAACTTCTTCTCTTTAGCAAAGGTGACAATAGCATGGGCTATTGGATGCTCTGATTTTTTTTCAAGCGTAGCAAGGATACGCAAAATTTCATCTTCACCTCTTCCTTCAAAAGGAAGTATTGAGACTACCTCTGGTTTTCCCTTTGTGATAGTGCCTGTTTTATCAAAAACAAGAACATTGGCTTTACCAAGTTTTTCTAATGTCTCGGCATCTTTGATGAGAATACCTTCTTTAGCTCCCTTCCCTACTCCCACAATAATAGCCGTGGGAGTAGCTAATCCAAGGGCACAGGGACAAGCAATGACTAAGATACCTACAAAAGAAACCAGACCAAAGGAGAGCGCTTGAGAAAAGCCAAGATATTGTGTTCCAATGATAAGCCAAACTCCAAGTGTCACGACGGCAATAGCCAAAACTACTGGTACAAAAACACTAGATATCTTATCAGCCAACCCTTGAATAGGCGCCTTACTTCCCTGGGCCTCTCCTACCATTTTGACAATATGTGAGAGTAGAGTCTCACTGCCCACTTTGGTAGCTCGAAAAGTAAATGCTCCTGTAGTATTAAGTGTTCCACCAACAACACTATCTCCTTCTTTTTTCTCATTTGGGATTGGCTCCCCAGTAATCATGGACTCATCAACAAAAGAAGCTCCTTCAATTACCACACCATCTACAGGAATCTTGCCTGCTGGTTTGACGATAATGAGATCTCCGACTTTCACTTCTTCTAAAGGAATTTCTACTTCTTTTCCTTCACGAAGCACTAAAGCTGTCTTTGCTTGAAGGCCAAGTAGTTTCTCAATTGCATCTCCCGTTTTAAGTTTAGCTTGTGCTTCAAGAAACTTACCTAAGGCAATAAAAGTGATAACGACAATAGTCACATCGTAATAACTATGGGTCACATCTATATACGGTGCCAATGATTCTTCAAAAGCAGCAACAATAAAACTGTAGAGAAAAGCAGTGGCTGTACCGATACCAATGAGAGTATCCATATTGGCTTTACCATAACGAAAGAAACGATACACTCCTAGAAGATACGGCTTTCCTACCACTATGAGAGTATAGGTGGCAAAGATAGGAAGGAGATGGTGGAAAAACTCAGCCCATACATAGGGTACATTGACTACTACACCAAACTGAGCCAATATTTCCCAACCCATGACTAAAATACTGAAGAAAGCCAATGGTAGGACAGAATACACCTTGTTACGCATATCCTTAATCTCGGCTAGCTTTTCTTTCTTAGACTGATTCAACCCAAGATGACCTGCGTATTCATCCTGAGACATACCCATCTCTTCAGCGGTTGGTAAGATAAGAGAGTAGCCAAGAGGTTCGAGTTTCTGAGAAAGTTTCTCTGGATCTGTTTTTCCTTGATCAAAAGAAACTTTCACATTTTCCATTCCATAGTTGGCTTGGACAGATTCTACTCCCTCTACTTTCTTGAAAGTTCTCTCGATAATGCCTGCGCAACTTGCGCAGTGCATACCTTTAATTTTATACGTTTCCGTTTGTGTCATACCAATCTTAATGCATCATGCCACCACCCGTGTTGGTTTTTTGCATCATCATATTACCACCATCTTCTGTGGTATAACCCCAAACTTTAGCCCAATCTGCCATTTCCTTTATTTCTTTGGTCTGAGCAGTAATAATATTTTTTCCAAGGGCCTTAATTTCTTGATGCTTAGCACGAGTCTCAATCAGATTAGCCATATCAATAGCTCCTTGATGATGCTCAGTCATGAGTTCAATAAAGGCTTTGTCAAAATCATCCCCAGTCTTATTCTTCAAAGCATCGTTCATAGCTGTCATGGACATACCTTCATTTTTTTCGCTGTCCTCTTTTACTACAGCTGTCTCTGTTTTTTTCTCCATCATTCCTTGATTTTTTAAAGAGCTATCTTTTTGCGCTTCACTTCCTACAAACAAAAACATGAGTATACCTCCGAGTACCAAACCTCCCACACCATACATTATTTTCTGGTTTTCCATAAAATTATATTAAAAAAATTATTTACGTTTTAATTTATATACCTTCATTATTTCTTCCTGAGCCTTTTTTTCTTGACCCGATTTCATTTGTCGAGTAACGCAGGTAGTCAGATGCACTTCCATGAGTTGATCTTCTACTGCTGTCAGTGCCTGTTTTACTGCCGAAGTTTGAGTAATGATATCAATACAGTAAGCATCTTTGTTAATCATTTCTTGAAGCCCCCTGACCTGACCCTCAATAATTTTTAATCGTCTAATAAGCTTTTGTTTCTGTGTATTCATAGATTGTTTATATCAAAGTACTTATATTCTAATACCCCTGAGGGGGTATTGTCAATAATTCACAAAAAAACCACCCAAAGGTGGTGTTTTTGAGATTACTCCAGATAAGCATCTCGTGCTATCTGCTGATGGCGGACGAGGCGGGACAAGTTGGGGGCTGATTTTCCCCGGATTGTTGACCTCCTCAGCACTCGCCGTGATGTTATAGATTATACCATGAAGCAGATGGATGTTTTGCTAAAAGCTACTTAATCGGGGGCGGAACACTCTCACTTACTTTTCTCCAGTTAGGATCTTTGCCTCTTTCGTCAAAGCGTAGATATGCCGTTTCATTACCACTTAGAAAACTTATCCGATCTTCTTCTGGGTCTACTCTTACTTCATTATAAAACGGAGAAATTTGAATAAGTGTTATTTTACTTGCCTCTTTTATAAGCTCTTCTTCCGAAAGCTCTTTATTTAGAATAATACTCTCAGGTACAATGCCAGTTGCGAGAAGAAATATATTCTCAATAGGAGGATTCTTATCAAGGATATTTTTTGAAATTTCACGAAAACTAAATACCTCCATTGTTTTTGGCGAAAGATAACAAAAAAGAAATGTGTCCTTTTGGTACGATTTCTTTGCTAACTTCTTTTCGATAGTTTCTTCTACTGTTCCAGTAATAAACTCCACGATCTCAATCTCTCTAACCCTTCCCACTTTTCGGTCATCAATAGTTATTGGTGTCAAAATCAGAGCATCAGGGGGGTCTTGTTTAACTTTAGTGACCCACCAATTTTCTTCTTGAGGATCTATCTTACGAAAACAGATTGCTGCTAATGCTGTAAAATAAATCTCTTTATTTTCTTTCATTTCTCTACCGAACCAGATTTTTTCAAAGTCTACTTCTCTTCCATCGCTCTCTAACTCTCGATACCTCTTCCAAAAATCATGGTAAATCCAACCAGGATTGTACCAAACAATATCTTTATCATGTAGATACTTCAAATGTTGAGGATACATTTTTTATATAAGACTAGATTTAACCTCCGCTACCACACGCCCAAAATTCTCCCCTACATAGATATGCTGAATAGGGAGGCTGATAGAGTGATAGAGCTCATCAACAAAAGAGTCTCTTTCTTTGACTGAGGCTTTATTATGAACACCTCCATCAAGCTCAATAGCTAGGAGCGGTGCCGTGGTAATCTTATCACAAATGAGAAAGTCTACGTGGCGAGACTTTATTCTCCCTCGTGCTCCATACTTGCCATCACCATTACGAGTCTCCACAAAGTCTTCAATCCGTACCTTAGAAAGTACAATGTATTCCATACCGAAGACTCTTTGTAATTCTTCAAAGAGTTTCTGTTCTGAAGTATTCATCACCCTGTCGCGCTTTTGAAACATTAAGAAATCCACTGCCCTAGCCTCTCGTCTTCGATGAGAGAGAATCTTTAGAGCTAGTAGAATAATGACTAAAACTACTAAGAATATCCATTGCATAGTGATATGTAAAAACAAATAAGGGTACCTGCTTTAGAATACAAAACGAAGAAAAAAATGTTTTTTACTATTTTTATACTAAGCTACATTCTCAATGATTTTAATTTCCTCTTCAGTGAGATTGTAAAATTCATAAACTAGCTGATTAATCTGATGTTCAATAGCAGTAGTATCAGAGTCTAGACTTTCTTTTTTTATTTCTAACACCTGGTTCACTAAAGTTTCCAGTCTACTCAGTTTTGATCTATTTTTTTCCTCTACTTTAGGCACAGGGAGAAGTTTAAGGGTAGTTATTAATATCTGCGGATGCAGGTCTACCCCCTTAAGTCTCTTAGAGTTGTAGTAATAGTTCAGTACCGGAGAATTAATACAGGCTAAGATAAAAACAAGCGAATACTGATCTTTATACTCCTCTCTCAAAAAAGTGCTGTGTATTGAGTTAGAGACAAAATATTGATCTCTATCAATTGTCCCCTTGAGAATAGCACTATTCTGGGACGTTATTATTTTCTCTGGCTGTAAAAATATTTCCTTATCTCTCAACTGAACCTTTCTTAGCTCATCTATACTAGTTATATATTTCTTTGCCTCATTTAAGTCATAGCACAGGTACATAGGTTTTGCTACAAAATTGTACCTATCTAATTTATATGCCCCTGAGACTCCTGCAAACTTCACATACCTTTCATCAATTTTTTCTTGATTTATCATTTTTTCTCTAATATAAGGAACTATCCCATCTTTCACATGACAAATCTCAGACAATCTAGGGCCAGCAGTTTCTATCTTAGATAAGATATCTATATTAAATTTACTGCTATTTATATTTATTTCATTATTTTTTTCAAATAAATTCTGACTTATTTCTGTAAAAATAAGGTTATTTAACTTATTTAACTCTGGCTTACTGCATATTCTTATTTTATTGAATGGATCAGCTCTCTCAAATAAAACCATCATAAACTCATCACTTGCCGAATCAAACCCGGCATCTTTTCCCAAGTAAACAATTTCATTTATCGAAAGATGTTTCAAAACATACTCCTGAAAAGCACCATGATTTCTCTTTCGAGAGAAGAGTCTGTACGGAATAATAAAAGAAATAATAAAGCTACTATTACTAAATTTCTTTGCCGCTTCAACAAAAATAGCCGCCGTATCTTGCCTGCCAGACCGAACGCTTACATAATTAGTTTTGTAAAACTTTTTTTCATGTTCCAAAAGCTTAACATTATAAGGCGGATTCCCAATTACAATATCAAATCCATCTTTAATACTAGGAAAAAAATACTTCGGATCAAAGAACCCTACAGGTTTATTCTCAAATATATTCTTGTAACTCCCCCACAGAGCAAGTGATCTAGATTGTTCGTCTATTTTTTTCTTATTGCTGATAGCAAGAGCCTTTTCAAATTTTTCATCTCCATGATAACTGGTGAGGCTTCTAAGATAGAGTAATTTCTCATCTACTTTTCCATCGATAAGTTTGTGGATTTCATTATTAGCTAAACGCTTGTTTTCACCAGAAGATGAAAAGTACTTATCCACTGCTACAGCTAATTTTTCCTGAAAATTGTCACCAAAGAGAGCTCCGGACTCTGTATCTACTTGTTCCGGTGCTGGAATCAAAGTATTGGCACAAACAAACTTGAAATCTAAGTTTGGAAGAGGTTCTATGCCTCTATTTGGCTCTGTATCTTTAATTTCTGCTTCTACTACCAAAGTAAGAAAACACCTCAAACGAGAGACATCTACTGCGATAGGCTGGATGTCTACCCCAAAAATAGAGTTTTTGATTACCTCCAGTTTACGAGTATAGTCAAAAGGGTTAGACTGGACTTCATTAATAATTTTTTGCCTATACATTTCTGGAATAAGCTTAAGCTTTTCATCTAACCAAAGTTTACACTCTGGATCTATCTGCTGAAGAACATAAACTATTTTCTGTAAAACTCCTATAGGGTAAGCACCTGAGCCACAAGCTGGGTCAAGTATCTTAAGCTCATCTATAGCTTTTACTACCGATACTTTGTCATCTTCTGTGAGCGGAAATTCTAAATCATCATCTAAATCATAACTTAGCAGTGCTCTTATTTTAATTTCTTCTATACTAGTCTTCGTCTTTAAATACTCTGTAAGTGACTGATCAACCATATACTCTACTATCTGTCGTGGTGTGTAATAACTTCCAGTACGCTTACGTTCACTACTGCCAGTCTCAGGATTAATTTCTGCTAAGAGATTTTCAAATATGCGCCCCAGCATCTCTGGATCCACCGAAAGCTCTTGGTCAAATATCGTGTTTTCATCAATTGTAAAGTTGTATGTTTCAAGTAATTCAAAAAAACTCTTAAACCAATCGTGGCTAATCTTCAAAGTATTCATGTGTTTAGACATGAATGTTGTCCTATCTAGCTCGTAGAAATCTTCTGATTGAGGATTAAAGAGACCTCCATTAAGATACGGCACTTTATCAAAGACTGCACCACGAATATCACGATGTTCTATGCTAGTATTTAAAATTCCAAAGAAAAGGGGCTCTAAAATACTGTGATAATAATTTTTTGTTACCACCACTGATGAAAGAAGTCCGTCAGGAATCAACTGCCCTTCACTAGACTTCTTATGCTTAAGAAACCAACAAAACATAATACGACCAATAAGTCTAACAGCAAAACTCTTGCGGGTACTACTATCTTCTTGGGAAACGCCTGGTAATAACAAATTATCCTTCTCACCATCAGTCAGTTCGTCAAAATAATTAGCTATCTCAAGGTAGAATTGTTTGTTAACCACTTCCACCGAAAATCTAGACAGTAAATCTTCTTGATTCTTGACTTTACCCTTCTTGAAGAGCTGCTGCTCCGGGGTTTTTACTTTTGCGCCTGTACCTAGATAAAACGAGTAGCGTCGAGCGTTAGAATATCTACGGACAATTTTATTTTTATCGTTAAGATTGAGTGTGATGGTGAGATATGAAAATCGATAATTATCCGAATCATCGTTCTTGAAAATCACCAACGCTTTGTCTATACCGTAATTAGCAAGAGTACGAAACGCATCAGTGGCAATAGCAACACGTGGATCGGTATCTTTAGCGTGTGTCATTTCTAAGACATACACATCAAGTGACTCTGAATAACCAAGTTCCTTTGCCTGGGTAATAATCTTACATTTATCAACTTCTGCTATATCTTTTTCTTTTTCTGTATAATCTTCAGGCAAAAATTCCTTTAGAAAATCACAAAATGCGCTACGATTGTACTTTTCATCAAATCTCATCATACGGTTAGCTCTTCAGAGAGCACTATTAACTTACCACTATCGTTTGCTCGCTCAGCTGTTTCAAAAATACTCGACAGATACTTTTGTGGTACCAGTTCTTTCAGTTCAGAAAATGCCTTACTAAGATCTTCCTTGTCTAATCTCAAATCAGCAATTTCTCTGAGGACACCATTTGGTAAACCATCAAGATCCTTAACGGTGCGGATAATATCAACACAAAGATCTTTTGCTGGAGCATAGTTATCGCCAATAAACTTAAGCTTATTAAGAGCATCTTGCTTACGGCGACCACTAACTGGTGGCTTGGTATTGTCTTTGAAAATATGTTCTTTGGCAATTTTATAGATTGGTTCAAAATTCGCCGTAGTCTCAAATGCTTTCTCACCTGGTGTTACATCATTAAACAGCGGCAAAGCAATCTCCGGAGCAACTATCTGAACTTCTTCCGGCGTCTTACCAAATGCAAAAACAAAATTACCATTACGTTTTGCAAATGCAACAACTCCTTTTATAGCAAACTTCCGGGCAATACGCGCACGATGTGGTATAGCAGCAATTTGTTTTCTGATATCTGGATTATTTTTGAACTTCATCCACTCATCTCGATATTTAGCATCCCAAGATAGACTTTCATTTTTTACTTGCTCCTCCTTATATTGTTTAGCAAAGTAGTTACGTAAATCTTCATCTTTCGTGAAAATCTTTGTATCTTCACCAAGCAATGAATGAATGAGATCCATCTTGAGAGTGGAAATAGCTTTTGTGCGAGTCTCGACTTCACCAGTTGTTGTAGGGAAAAAATTAAAAATATATAGCTCCTCAAAAACTTTCTTGTTAATACGGTTGATACGACCCACTCGCTGGATAACACGCGTAGGGTTATATGGAATGTCATAATTGATAACCGCACCCGCACGATGGAGATTAAAGCCTTCTGAAATAGCGTCTGTAGCAATAATGACGTCATAATCATCAACTTGTTTTGATGGATCAAGTCCTGCATCAAAGTTTCTCTGAATAATCTCCTTATTTTCTTTCGAAGCATCTTCTGAGCTGTATTTATAGATACGAGAAAGACCCGCTTTAACAAGTCTATCGTAGACATAATTTGCTGTATCTGAGAATTCAGTGAAAACAATAAGTTTGCGCTGCGGTTCATTTTTCAGAGAAGTTGTTATCTTGTCTTTAAAAAAATCAAACTTCGGATCTTCTATGACTGACTGCCACTTGGATTGCACATCTTTCAAAAGGGCAATATCTTTCTTGAGAGCATCTTTGAATTGTGGTTGCATTTCTGCAACCGGAATATTTATCAAACCCTTATCTTTAAGTCGGGAAAGTATATCTTCCATATCTTCACCCGCCTCAACCCGATCTTCCAATTCCTGTGTTGTAGGAAGTGAACCCTTTTTGAAAATTGGTACAACATTTTTGTTTTCATACCAATCGAGCATCGTTTCTGATGATCGAATCATATTTTCCAAAGATGAACGAAATGAACCAATAGAGCTCTCAAAGCGACGCACGAGCAATCGTCGCATGAATCTTGCAACGTTTGCCTGCGCCTGAGTTATACGTTGTATCTTCTCCTCTGGAGAGACATCACTTTCTTCATCATCTTCTGCATCAATCAAATCTTTGATAAATCTTGAACCAGCCTTAATATAACTCGCCGGTTTGTAACGCACCCCTTCAAAGCTATCTGAATCATCAGGTGAAGAAATCTGGTTAAGTGTCTCGACATATAATGGTGCAAGTTCACCAAGATCATATTCGAGCAGCTCTGGATCCTTGACCTTTGCAAATGCCACACCCTGCTGCTCAAGATCCCGCTTATAGTCCTCAATCTGCTCAAGATCAAGGCGAGAACGACGAATGACTAATGGTTCAATCATCTTACGTAATTCACCAGCAATGGCGTGCAACTCAATTGCTACTTCAGAAGAACCATCAAGACTCGCCTGCTTAGCACTTTTTCGTATATCTCGACGAATGTTCTTGTATCGCTTAAATAGATCATGAAAGGATATGCTTAGGTTTTCAACAGTTTTGATAGTTGATTGGCCCGGGGTACTAAAAAGCTTGATGAGTGCGTAAATATCTTTTGGATCATTATTAAATGGCGTGGCAGAAAGTGCCATAACATAGTTACCGGCACAAAGTTTATGTAAGTTTTTGTAATTGTCCGTGTCTTCGTTTCGATGCTTATGGGCTTCGTCTAAAACAATTAATAAATCCTTTTCATCACCATGGCGATTGAGCGCCTCTTCAATCTTACCAGTAGTATAAACGTGTCCATTAAAATTAAACTCCGAATAATAGTCCTTCCACTGTGATTCAAGATGTGGCGGAACAATCATAATTGTTTTCAAGTCAAGATTGTGAGCAATTGTAGAAGCAATAATACTCTTACCCAAACCAACAACATCAGCAATAATCACACCGCCGAAACGTTTGATACGATCTATACCGAGATTTACAGCATCGGTCTGATACTTGAGATCAGAAAACTTCTCACCCGTAATCTGTCGCGGAGTTTTAACGTCTTCAATTTCTTCGACTGAAAAGTATTCATCAAGTACACGATAATACATCAATTGTGGGTCAGGAAGCTGATAGAGCCAAATACGTTTTTTAACTTCTACAATAAACTCGTCTGAAGTTTCAATATCAGTAATGATAATGTTATTCGGATCATCCCAAGCTGCATTAAAGGCTTCTACATCTTCATTATAATAATGCTTTTCAATCAACATTCGGTTACGTTCACGCTGCCCTTTAAGACCTGAATGAGTAAGGTTACTTGATCCTTCAATAACAATCCCGGGTTTCTCACCATTTTCAGAGTACTCTGGTTTATTGTGCAAAATATAAAACTTCGAGTGGTCCGCTTGTGCTGTCTTTTTTATTTGCAAGCTACCATCTTGAATTTTACTTAAGAAAATTTCAAATGCTTTCTGAGACTCTTCGTTATCGAAATAGTCAGTGTCATTAAAAATTTTAGAAAAGTTTTCAATATACTCTGTTTTTGCGCCAGAACGAGTAGTTATTCGTGTACCAGTCTCAAATTCATCAAGATTAAGATCTTCAAAAGAAGAAATTTTCTCGATAATTCTCTTGTCAATATCCATACCGACAAGAATACGAATCATCTTATCTTCCAACTCATTATGAAGGTCACGAAAACCAGAAAAATAAAAGTACCCGACAAGTGCATCAACACGATCGCAATTCGGTAAAACTATCTTTAGTTTTGCTGATAAGGTATTCTCTCCAGTATTTGTAATTGTGGTCATTTGATTTATTTCAAAAGCTGATCAACGCTTATCTCTAGTGGTCGAGCCAATTTAATCAAAGTTTCTATCGTAGGATTTTTACTTCCCCCTGCTTCAATCTTGATAAGTGTATTGTATGAAACACCTGATAATTGAGAGAGCTTCGTCTGAGAAAACCCTTTCTGGTTGCGGTATTTCTGTATATTTCTGCCAATATGTGGTGCTACTTTTTCTGTATTCATAGTAATATAATACTATACTCAGCCTTTTTATCCAAGCAAAAACTAAATGAAAATCCCCCTACCATCAAAGCCATACCAAATAGTCACTCTACAAAATAACCGGCCATTGTTACCGAAAGTTTTTGTGCAGGAGGTCATAGATAAAAGTTTTTCTAACCCTGAGGCATCACCAAAACCAGATGAAAGCCTTATTGATGTTGTTATAGACAACCAGCAACCACACAGAGCATCTAAATTACTATCTCCAAAAAAATATAAAGCCTCTACAAACAATCAAAAAATTCGTATATATCTGATTGACAAAGAACAAACAAAAGGATCCGGAAAATTTGATCCTCAAAAAAGACTCTATTTACAGTTCATTAATTATAAAGAAAGGATAGCTTTAGAAAGTTTCATTCTTAAGAATCATTTTACTATTTTTCCAACCATCAAAGAACTTTCTCTACTTTGGAAAAAATATAACGATAAAAAGATAGAAATGCTCGTTGCTCGTGAGACAGAGTTTTCCGAAGTACAAATACGAGAGAGTTATATTCAACAAACAAATATAGATTTTGCATTCAAAAAACAAAAAGAGCTAAAACGGGTGATTAGTAATTATCAACAAGGAACTTTTACGTATAAAGATCTTGTCTGGTTAAATCGTGAACTTGAAGGAGTATCATATATACTTATCGATCAGGATTATTTTCTCTTCAAAAAAACAAAAGGTGGTAAAAGGGTTTCACTTAGAAAACCGCTCTCTAAAGTTATTGAAAATATAGCTCTTGCAGAAACAAAGCTCCAACCTGTTGCGAGAGTATACGGACATTTTTCCTACTGTTGTTATGAGCTTTTCTTAGACATACTAAAACGGAATCGAATTGCTATTTGCCCCTATTGCTATGACTATTTTACTCCAACACGCAAGGGTCATAACGTATGTGATAAAAAAAGCTGTAAACAAAAAATGCGAACTTAAAATCCTATAAATAAAGGGAAGTGCTCTTCGAAATACACCTTCAATGAGGGTGTGTTTTTGATTTTTTATATAGTTGTAGGTACTTACTTATGAGTACTAACTTCTCTCCACAACTTATCGAACGAGCTCAACAAGTTTTTTCGCAAAGAGCTGGAAAAGCAATCTCTGCTGAAGAAGTAGATATACTTCTTGATCGCCTAGCCAGACTTGGCCTTTTGGCACTGAAAGGAGGTGATGAATATGAACAGAGAAGAAATTCGAAACGCAAATGAAGCATTGACTAATGCTATTTTAGATAGAATGAATTGCCCTCTCCTGGCTATCAAACTCTGGCAGTGCACCCCTAAGCCAAAAGAGGGAAAAGAGGCGGTCTATCCTACCTTAATCAAGGGTGAGGAGGAATTTTGCCACAATGGGAAGTTTATGAATTGCCCTGCCTATCAAAGGTATTTCAATTTTCGTTTTGCCAAGTTAGCTGCTTCTTCTGTAAAAGAAAAAGTAGCAAAAAGAAAAGATAAGTAAGTATACTTACTTATCTTTTCGAAAACTTTTCTTTTCTCTTCGAATAGATAAGAAATTACTTAAGTAAGTAGAATCGGTCTATCGAAAATTAAAAACGAGAAAGAGAAAATCCGTTTCGTACGACGAAGTCGACAAGAACGAAAGAGATCAGAAATCGAAGCGTGCGAAGCGATAGAAGCTCTCTTGAGGAAAAGATATGGCGACGAGGTGTGGCGAGGCTCTGCGAGCCACACAGAGTGCCATAAGGGGAAATGAGAATGGCTGCCCGGGCGAAGCACAGACTACGAACGAGGAAGAGATGATATAGAGCCCGGACAACTGATAGGAGACTAGGAAGAAAGACTGGCGACCGCAAAACGGCGTAAGGAGCACCAGAGCCCATCCCCCTTTAGGACATGCGTTGCATAAGTGCTGATTAGGCGAAAGGAGCACAGCGGATGTCGCCTAAGCACGGTGGCACTTATGCGATGCTTGGACAAAGGGGGGTGTCTCATACCACCCGAGGAAAGGGGTGCCTCCTCGAGGTGGTATGGGACTTGGCTCTGGTACCAAAGAAAGCCGTGAAGGGAGCCTGGACAAGAAAGACAGGGCGAGAGTAGAGACTAAAAAAAGGAAGAGGCACTCGCGAGCCCTGACCGATAGAACCCCGAAGCTCGCCTGGCTCTTGAAGCCAGGTTTGGGCAGAGCCCAAAGGGAGTGGAAGCGACATGAGCGGAGGGGTGACAGGAAAATAAAGACAAAAAAGGCAATGGAAAAGATACGAGAAATTCGCTATACTACTAGAGCACACAACTTAATTTCTCAGAAGAAGAGCAATTGTTTTTTGGCAATTGTTCTCGTGAAAGGGCGACTTTCGCTACATCTTCTGAGAAGAGGTTGTGTGCAAGCGAGGTCGTCCTTTTATTATTGCTCGTATGCGTTCTCCAAAATACAAAGGTATGCCTCCCCTGTGGGAGTGGCCACTCGAAGCCATCATCGGCTATCTTTTGTTCATACTCCTCATTTTCGTACTGATCGCTATTTTCTCTTAGGAGTATGAGGTATATTATCTACGCCAGAAAATCGAGTGAGAGTGAAGACAGACAGTCTTTGTCTATCCAATCACAGATTATAGAGATGGAAGAAATAGCCAAGCGAGAGAAGCTCGACGTGGTGAAAGTTTTTCAAGAGGCCAAATCTGCCAAAGCCCCAGGCCGCCCTGTCTTTGCCGAGATGATGAAATATATCGAACAAGGCAAAGCAGAAGGAATACTCTGCTGGAAGATTGACCGCCTCGCTCGTAACCCAGTAGACGAGGGAGCTATCAAGTGGCTTCTTCAGAACAACACCATCAAACGCATCAAGACGTTTGATAGAGACTACAATCCAGAAGATAATGTAGTGATAGCGAGCATTGAGTTTAGTATTGCTAATCAGTACGTACGAGACCTGAGTAACAATGTAAAGCGAGGCCTCGCTGCTAAAGTGAGACGCGGAGAATATCCAGGCAATCATGTCTTGGGATATACCATTGACCCCAAAACGAAGTTTCTCAAGATTGATCCAAAGATTGCCCCCTACATCCGCGAGGCTTTCCAACTCTACGCCACCAAGCGGTGGTCGATACGAAAGATATCTGACAAGCTCTACGAGGATGGCTTTCGCTCTGTACGAGGGAAGAAGGTTAATCATGCGAGACTACAACGCATACTTTCTAACCCGCTCTACTGCGGACTCTTTGAATGGAATGGTGAAGTCCACAAAGGAGTGCACACTCCCCTTGTATCAAAGTCGCTTTTCGAGGAAGCTAGAAAAAGCCTCGCCCCTGCCAGCCAACAGCTCACCCGAGCCGATGATCATTTCTTTCTCTTTCGTGGCCTCGCTCTTTGCGGAGAGTGTGGGCTAAAGATAACAGCAGAGACGAGCAAGGGTCACACGTACTACCGCTGTACGAAGTCACGTGGCACTAAAGCATGCTCACAGCCCTACCTCCGAGAGGAGATACTGACAGAGAAGATAGAAGAGGAGCTCAAGAAGATTCAGTTTGATGATGAGGTACTTGAACTCATCGTAGACGCTGCCAAAGAAAAGTATCTCCACCTAGAAGAACACGAGAGCACATCGAAAGAAGAAGTGAAGAAGCTTCTTAGTGAAGTAGCTATCCGCAAAGATTCTTTGATTGAGAAATACATCGACAATTCTATCCCGAAGAGTATCTATGAAAAGAAACTGAGCGAGATAACCAAAGAAGAAAGCACGCTCGAAGAACGTCTCACGGGCAGAGCCAAGAAATCAGAGAGTGTACTGGCTGACCTCGATCAGATTATTCATTTTGTAAAAAGTGCTCACGATATTTTCCAAAATGCTGATCCGCACCTCCGTCGAGAGGTAGCCGGTCTCATATCTTCGAACTTTGCTATTCAAGACCGAAATATCGCTTACTTTAACCTCAATGAGCCTTTTTCATGGCTCCAAGAAGATGTAGAAAGCGTAACGGCCAAAATGGGCACCTTCGAACCACCCTTAGGGGTATCTACTAAAACAAAAACAGCCCCTTTTGGGACTGCTTGTACCGAATGGCGGACCGGACGGGATTCGAACCCGCGACCTCTCGCGTGACAGGCGAGCGCTCTAACCAGCTGAGCTACCGGTCCATATATTTTTGGCCCAGGTAAACCGGACCACACTACTTCAAACTACCTTGTAGCAGGGGGCAGGATCGAACTGCCGACCTCAGCGTTATGAGTGCTGCGCTCTAACCATCTGAGCTACCCTGCCACTCCTCTTTCTATTTCGGTTGCGACAGGCCAAGTCAGCATCTGTCACGTACTGATATAAAAAAGATTGTTGCGGGGGGTGGATTCGAACCACCGACCTTCTGGTTATGAGCCAGACGAGCTACCAGGCTGCTCTACCCCGCTATAATTTAATAACTGTCTGATATATCTTCTTCCTTGCCCCGACTTCCAAAATTTTTCTCTTACTCGGGCTTGTATACTATCAGAACACTCTTCTAATTTCAAGACTCTTTGAATCACTTTTCCCTTTGTGCTTCTTGTAGAACCTCGTTTATGTGCTCGTATTCTTCTTTGTAATGAATGTGTCATGCCAATATAAATAGCATTTCCTTCAAATACAAGAACATAAATGAAATACTTTTGTTCCATAATTGTTAAGCCAGACGAGCCCGCCATAGGCGGGTAAACTACCAGCTTGTCAGCCTCCGGCTGAGCTGCTCTACCCCGCTATATTCACATTTCTGACTGGACTGTGGGTGATCCAGGACTCGAACCTGGGACCTCAACATTATCAGTGTTGCGCTCTAACCACCTGAGCTAATCACCCAAAAATGAACTTTGGTATTGTAGCACGGTCAGAGAATAAATCAAGGGGGGTGCATCAGCAATACCGACACACCCCCACTCTTCCCCTCTTCAAAAAAGTTTAGTGCCCCAAAGGAATTTGCTCTTTGTATCGAGCCACGAAATCTGGAGGCAGCGGAGGAGCATCTCCCCCACTCGCATACCGATTATCGTCTACCGAGGAAGACTCTTCCAAATCTTCTTTCGGTTCACCTTCATGTCTCATCATGAGACTACCCCGCTCTAATTCTTCGCCCTCTCCCTGGAGGTCCTACGCTGACGCTCCCTGACAGCCCTGTCGGTAAACTGACAGGCCGCCAAAAGATACGGTGCGATGACAGGAGCAGGATTGGTACTGGTGGCAGATGGTGTCATGTCTTTGGTTTCCTTTTCACTAGCAGTAGACACAAATGTCCCCTCTTTTTTGATTTTTCCGGATTTCCGGAGCTCATATACTAACACGCTTTGTTTTTTTGAGCAAGGGTCAAAATATGCTTAAATTCTTTCTCTTTGAGTGGTGTGATAGAAAGCCGATTACCTGGACGAAGAATGAGCATATTTTTCAAGGTTTTTTCTTTTTTGAGGTCTGCAAGCAAGACTATCTCTGGAAACTGAGAAACAAAAGAGATGTCTCGTGAAAGCCAGCTTGGATTTTCTTTTTTACTCTTTGGGTCGTAGTATTTACTCCCCTCTTTAAATTGCTCTGTATCAGGATAAGCATCACTCGCTACCACAGCCGTCCCTACTACTCCAATTTCCTCAGCATTGGAATGATAGATAAGGACTATGTCCCCTATTTTGATAGCATCACGCAAAAAATTCCGTACTTGATAGTTCCGGATACCGTACCACTCGGTCGTTTTTTCTCGCTTGAGATCATCGATAGAGTAGGTACTTGGTTCTGTTTTGAAAAGCCAGTATTGCATGCGTAATTATGGGATATGAAAAAGATATACAAATAGTATAGCGAATTATACCTAGAAAAAGAAAAATGCCCGCCCTTGTTGTTACACAAGAGCGGGCACTTCATGATCACATCAGACGATGCTGAGAGCAATCAAACCTTGTCCCTGGTGAGGACGAAGGGGGCGCAGGGTTACTGCTTGACCGTGATGGTCGTGGCGCCGAGATTGACGCTGTTGAGCGCCGAACCGGTGACGTGCGAGTTGTTGGTCACGGCGCCGGTGAGGCTGCCAGTCACCGCCAGCTGGCCAACCTGGCCATAGGACTGGTTGTTGGCGACGTTGCCGATGGCGCTGTAGTTGATGAATTCGAGCACGCCGTTGGCCTGGTCGACGCCGATGTTGGCCGTGGCGGTATTCACCAGGTTCGTGGCCGACAGATCGACCGACGAGTCGAAGGCGACCGGGCCCAGCGAACCATCGAGTGCCACAGCGACCTGCTCGGTATCACCGACGCGGACGTTGTTCGTGGCATTGGAGACCCCCGAGATATCGACCACCGCAGCGGATGCCGGCGCCCCGAGCGAAACGAGGGCAGCGACGGCAATGGCGAGCGACGAAACCTTGAACTTCATGAGTACTTCCTTCTTTCAAATACACCTCAACGAGCATTACTCATTGTTGTCCCCATTCGGTGCGAAAACCTCCTTAGCTTCTCAGTTAAGGAGTGGGAACATTCTTAGCAAATGTAAGAGAGAGAACGATCACAGCAACCAAAGTTGCAGTGGGTTTTCTTTTTTGCATTCACTAGGAACGGATTTCACTCTAACGCATGTGCGTTTTCTTGTCAAGAGTCAGAGTGTATTACTGCCCGGCCGGCCTGGAATCAGCCTGAGATAAGGCTGTCACGGGCACCCCAGAGATCACACTATCACCCCAGTCGAGCTGAGCCTGACAAGTGTTGATTTTCCAAAGACCAGCGACGATACCATAGGCTGCCCGGCTGACCATGTAGCGCTGAGAATACTGCAAAAGCTCGCGCTTTTGGGTATTGATATTCAGCTCGACATAGGTCGAAGAGCTTGGAGCTCCAAAGAAGCTCGCCACTCCCGCTTTCTTTTCGCGCCCTACGACATCCTTGACCAAAGCCAAGTGTGTCAACACGACGCCGCCCGGAAGCGACCCCCCTACCATGCTGGTCGCCCGAGCATCCAGTGTGTACCGGATACTGTACGAGCGAGCACCTCCTCCGATACCAAAGATATAGAGTTCTTTGACGTCGGAGTTGCCGAAATCGAGGGTAGAAAATGACCCTTCAATGATGATGTCCGGCAAAGCCGCATTATACTGAATGGGTCTCCCATTCGCATCATTGCGAGGCAGCCGTGGCATAACCCAGTCGGTGAGCTGACGATAGACAGGCCCTACCTCGACAGCAGTCATGCCTGTCGTGGCTAAGTCGCCAATCAGCATGTCTTCACTGCCTTGAGATAAGAATTTACCCGATGCTCCTTCTGGTGCATAGGCTTCCTTGCCGGTCCTTTCAGCAAAGTAAGCTACGCCGATAGTTGTGGCCTTTTGCTGAGGTGTGAGCTGAGAAGCCAAGCATTCGAGGGCTGGCTGGTAAGGGTTGACGTACTCTCGCGGAGCCGAAGTCTGCGGAACAGCTACCGGCTTTGCAAGAACTCCTGTGGAAAGACCTGCGCTCAGGACAACGGATGCCATGAGGCCAAACTTTACTCTATGCAATGATTTTCCCCTTAGTTACGCTAAATCAACAACAACGAAAAATTCTCGTTAGTTGCCAGAAGATCCTGTTACCGTGCCACTGGCGCCATTACTGGCATTGCCATTGGTACTGGAAGCACCTTGAGCAGTAGCACCCTGACTGGCGTTCCAGCTGGTAGAACCAGTCTGAAATGTCACTCCCACCGTACCATTTCCGTTGGTTACAGTAGAAGTGCTCGTGGTCAGATTGACCGCGTTGGTCGCGCTGTTGCTAGTCACCGGACCATTGTTGGTGGTATAGCTAGACACGTCACCATTGTAAGTAGTATTGACGTCACCCGGACCGTAGCCACCAGAGCGTGAACGCTTGGTAGATTCGGCAACACTCAGATCGACAGAACGATCAAAGGGGTTTTTCCAGGTGACAGAGTTGCCCCAGGTTCCCGTAGGACTCTCCTGAGCCAAGGCTGGACCTGCCAAACAGGCAAGTGCCAGACCCATACATACAGAGGTTATTTTCTCTTTCATCACTGACTCCAATGTTAAAAAAACATGCATCAACACTTCACTATTTTCTTCATGAAGCGCCCTGTACAATAACCTTTTTCATGAATAATGTCAAGTTTCTTTTTTCTTTTTTAAATCCTTACAATAATTTTTAATCCCTAAAAAATAATCCCCCGGCCCGCAACATGTGCGAACCGGGGAACCAGGAGCTAGCTATCACCAACAAACGAGCTAGTTGGGACGGCGACCACGGTGGCGACCAAACAGATCGCCAAAAAGTCTACCCAACGGATCATCCGATCCGCCACCGCCAAACAGGCCGCTGATATCGATGGCGATGAAATGCATCCCGTCATTCTGCTTGGGCATGGCCACGATATCGCCTTCGGCCCGGATAGCATACCCAGAGGCATCTTCCGGAAGCAGATATTCAGCGGCGACCGACTGCCAGAAAGCGAACTCGAGGGTCTTCAGTTTCTTCTTGAGAACCGAGTGTTCCTTGTCGAGCCTTTCGAGCTCTTCAACATTGGGTTCGTCTGCGCCGCGAGCAGCATTGAACTGATCAGCTGCAGCATTTGCTGCGTCGATCGTCATGCCGAAAAGGGCATGGAGCTGAAGCAGCTTGGGTGAAGCGCGCCCGAGAATCGTTTCCGATTCACCGGGCTTCGGAAGCCTGGTCAGTTGCCCCGCCAAGTCTTCATCGCTGATGGCATCAACTTCCGCCACCAGGGCATGCAAGTATGTCGTCGACATTCTCTATGTACTCCTTCTGTCCACCTAGGTTAAATGGGGACTATATAGAGTAGCATATTTTTGTCACTTCGTCAAGTCTCTATCTCTTTTTGAACCAAGGAAAGAACACGCTAGTGGTTTTTTGGTATGCTTCAAATAGAGTATTACCCTCGTAGCGCTTTTCGAGCATAGGAATACCAGAGACAAAAACAATAAGGTACGTGATAGTCATAGGCCCAATAAAGGTAAAAAAGGCTCCCGGTGCCGAAAGGGCGATCAGCCAAATCCCCCACCACTGAGTCACTTCGCCGAAATAATTTGGGTGCCTCGTATAGTGCCACAATCCTGTAGTCAAAATTTTTCCCTGATTGGATTTGTCCTTGATAAAGTCTCGGAGCTGCCTATCCCCTACAGCTTCAAAGTAGAAGCCAAGTCCCCACACCAAGACACCGACTAAGTCCAAGACTCCGAGCTCGGGCCCACCAAACCACTGCACAAAAAGCACTGGCAATACAATTAAATAAAGAAGTATTCCCTGAAGGATATACACCTGAAAATACGAACGCACAATAAACCATCTTCCCCACGCTTCGCGCCAGGCCTGATACCGAGGATCTTCACCCTTCTTACTATTACGGGCATGAATATGCCAAGCAAGACGGATACCCCATAATGTCACGAGTACTGTGACCAGTATCTGGCGAGATTCATACATACCGGACATGAGTAGTCCGCACCAAGTAAGGATGACAAAGCCGAGTCCCCAGGCAACATCAGCGACGTCATTGCGCTTACGCACAAGTGATAGTGCAAACCAAAAGTTCATGAAGACAAAGAGTATCAGTGCCAAGATAAGAAAAAAAGACATATGCTTAACCTATGAAGCGAGTATACACAAAGTACGTGACTACTGAGACACTCGCAGAAAGTACGGCACCCCAAATAAGGTCTACTATGGTGATAAAGAGAGGCCAGTCCTTGGTAGTCGCGAGATTGGTCAGATCATAGGTGGCATACGTAATCAATCCAAAGAAAGCCCCTAGAAGTAAAGCTGACATCAATGACTGCTTCTGCACCGCTGGACTAATCACAAAGACAACTAAACCTCCAATAAAGAGCAAGTAAAAAATAATAGCCGCTGTCCAATTGACATCAGGACGAAGCAAATGCCCAATTTGCTCACGATACAAATTTTTGGCGATGAGGCCAAGCCAGGTCATGTCGAGCGCAAAAAAAGTGACTAGTGCTACAAGGTAGAGCTTCACAAACATAGGATTTATTATTAAAGCTAAATAGTATATGTACACCTCTAGTATACTCCTTACTTCTGCAAATGAAAGGCTACTCTCTTTTGAGAGCTTTCTTGAGATCATTGAGTGTACTCTCAATAGTATGTATTTTTTCTAGGATGTCCTCCTGCGTTTCCTCACTCTTATGGAGCTCATTGTAGAGCTCTTGCTCTTCTTTTTCGTAGATACGCTGCATGGAATTAACGATAATACCAATCAATAAGTTGAAGATGGTAAAAGTAGTCAAGCCAATAAACGGAATGAAAAACAGCCATGCCCACGGATAAACTTCCATCACTGGTCGTACTATTTCTGATGTCCAACCTTCGAGAGTGACTAGCTGAAACATAGAGAAAAGTGACTTTGTCAGCGTACCAAAAATTTCTGGAAAAGCTCCTCCAAAAAGTTTGGTCGCCATAACAGCTGCTATATATACCATAACAAAAAGCATCGTAGCGACCGCCACCAATCCAGAAAGCGCATCAAAGAATCCCTCCACCACCAGCCTGAAGCGAGGAATCATAGAAAACAATCTCAATGCTCGTAGTATGCGCAATGAACGCAGGACTGAAAGATTGCCAAAAACAGGCACTACTGTCAGTACAACAATGACAAAATCAAAAATATTCCAGCCACCTCGAAAAAACTGTAGACGATAAGCAAAAAGCTTTAGACCTAACTCAAAAAGAAAAAAGAGTATAAAGGCGACATCCATGGCATGCAAGATACCTCCCCACTCTGCCATGATAGACTTTGAGGTTTCAAGACCAAGGACTAAAGCATTGACGATAATAATGACTATCACCAAGCGAGTGAACCATTGTTCTTCTACAAAATGCTGAATTTGTTTTCTTCCCATAAACACCTATTTGTTAAAAAGTTTTCTAAACTTAGACAAAGAACCTACTCTTCCACCTGCACTGATTCTTATTTGAAGATTTAGTCCAAATGCGGACCCTATCAGATTTACCTAAGCAAAGCTCAAGCGCAAACTTTTCATCTGATAGTTATTGTGTGGACCCTATCGGATTTACCCGTCCGCTACGCTACCGAGCATAAACTTCTCATCCGATAGAATGTCACAATGCCTCCCCTAAAGGAGTCATTTTAATTTTACAGTGGACCCTATCGGATTCGAACCGATGACCTCCGCATTGCAAATGCGGCGCTCTACCAACTAAGCTAAGGGCCCATGTCTATATAAAGTATAGGAACCTATAGATTGTAGCAAAATAATGTATTTTGTAAAGCCTTTTTCCTATTGTCATATAGGGAGCTCTTTGAGAAAATAAACCATACACTATTTGTTACCTTACCTCGCTCGATAACAAAAGTCTTTTTGTTATACTCGCTTTGGACGGTAATAAAGAAAATCTCTTCTATGTCACAAGAAGAATATATCTATCTTCATGCTCTACGTTCACTCCCCCTTTTTGGGGACAAGAGTCTACGTAAAGTCATCGCCACCTTTGGCTCAGCCAGGGACGCTTGGCTTGCCAAAGAATTCCCTTCATCTCTTGAGCTTGCCCCTAAACCCAAAGAGTCCTTCGCAAAGCGTCACACCTATAATCCTTCACCAGAGGTAGCCTACCAAAAACTGAGTGCCGATGGTATACGACTCCTTACTATCCATGATTCATCCTACCCTCGACTCCTCAAGGAAATTCCTGACCATCCATATCTTCTCTATGTTCGAGGTCAGTTTGACTGGCACGAGCTCGATCATAAACCGAGCATTGCTATTGTCGGTTCGCGTAAATTTACCGCCTATGGAGAACAAGTGGCTCTTCGACTTGCCTACGATCTCTCCCAAGCAGGCTTTATCGTAATCTCTGGCTTGGCTTTTGGTATCGACAAAAAAGCTCATACTGGCGCCCTCGATGCTAAGGGCATCACGCTTGCCGTCTTGGGTGGTGGTATTGATAACCAAAGCATTGCTCCGCGCTCCAACTACACCCTCGCCCAAAGCATCCTCACCAAGGGTGCTCTCATATCTGAGCATCCTCCTGGCACTACTATCCTCCCTGCCTACTTTGCTCTTCGTAATCGTATCATTGCTGGCATGTGTCATGGCACACTTGTGATAGAGGCGGCCGAAGGAAGTGGGAGTCTTATAACCGCTACTCTGGCCCTAGACTACAATCGAGAAGTCTTTGCTATTCCTGGTTCTATTTTTTCACCTAGTTCAAATGGTACGCATATGCTCCTGAAGCACGGAGCGAAGCTTGTCACCCATGCCCGAGATATCATAGAAGAAATTGCCCCTGAAAGAATCTCTAAACCAAAAAATGCCCCTACACAAAAAAGAGACCTAAGCGGTCTCTCTCCTCAAGTGCAAAAAATTTATCGAGCTCTCTCGCATGAACCCACTCACCTCAATACTATTACTCGAGCTACTGGCCTGAGCATTGGTGAAGTGCAATCTGGACTGACACTCCTCGAGCTTCAGGGTTTTGTCAAAAATATTGGCGCGATGCAATACATAAGGACACCCCTCTAAGCTTCCGTCAAATCCTTTAGCAAAGTATTAAGCGAAAGTGTCGCTACTCCCACCACTCTGTCTGCCCCACCATAGTAGAGAAATACTTTTCCTTGACGTACCACTGCTCCACATGGAAAAACTACATTTGGCACTACTCCCACCCGCTCGTATTCCATCTCCGGAGAAAAAAGTGGTAAACGGCTTCGTCCAAGAATGACTTCTGGTTTTTTGAGATCTAAGAGAAGTGCTCCTACACGATAACCCTTGTCCTGATCAGAGACCCCATGATAAAACACGAGCCACCCAGCTTTAGTCTTAATCGGGACCGTATTAATACCAATCTTCGCACTATCCCACATACCGCGCCGTGGAAAAATAAAAGGTTTGTGGGTCAAGAAATTTGTCTCCCCATCAAAGTCGAGCGAATCAAAATAGTTGATATCGATAGACGGTTGGATACGATGAAGAATCACATACTTACCTCCGATTTTTTCTGGAAACAAACAAGCGTCCTTGTCATCGATACCTGGCGGAGAGATGAGAACTGGCTCTGAAAACTCATCGAAGTGACGAGCTTCAAAGTCTCGCGCGGAGATACTGGTCAGAGCTACTCTTGGTGGATTGACTGTATCTACCGCGGTATAGAGCATGTAGTATGCATGATCAAGCTTGGTAATGCGCGGATCTTCACAGCCAGAGTTACCCCCATTTTTGTTCATCTCAAATTCCTTGCGTGGTACATAGACTGGCGACTTATCACGACGACTAATCTTGAGACCATTTTTACTTTCGGCGTATCCAAACGTAGATACATCATCATGACCCTGCGCTCGATACAAAATACGCACCGTCTCACCCACCCCTACAGCAGCTGGATTGAGCACTGCTTTTGCTTCCCAGTCATGCTCGCGAAGCGGAGTAAGAATCGGGTTTTTGGGAGCACGCTCAAAATGCACGCGCTTATCTTCTCTCATGGTAAGTTCTCGAAGAAGAGCCTTCATGCTTCCTGTAGCAAGACAAGTAGTCGTATCAGCTGCTCCATAGTAGAGGGAGTAGTGATCTCCTCGTACTGTGATACCAGATGGAAAGACAATATCCTTCACCTGGCCATACTCTTCATATTCTTCTTCAGGGGCCAAAAGTGGAGCTACCGTATGTCCGATAACTTTACGTGGATCTTTGGCATCCAATAGAGCCGCCTCTACAGTGAAGAGCGGATGATCCGAATGATAGTTTTGGATGTAGGAATAAAAAATTACCCAGCCATGTTTTGTCCAGACAGGTGGAGCACCAAACTCTACATGATCCTCTGTTCTTCTTTGGAGATTGAGAGTATGTGCATCTACATCCTCGTACCACTTAGCCCAAAGCTCATGATTCCAAATATCTTCTTCTTTATCAAAGTACGCTATACCAATCTTGCCTGGTGGCAAATCAGTATTGGCAGTCAAAACAACAGCAAACTTGCCATTGATTTTACGTGGAAAAAGCGCTGCTGCCTTGGCATTGAAAGGAGTGACTAAGTGACGTTCTTTGATAGTCTTGAAATCATCGGTCAAAGCGACAGCTACTTTGATACCCTCTGCCCCAAAGGGAAAAGTGGAAAGTGCAGTATAAAAAATATAGTAGGTATTGCCAAGCTTAGTGACACGAGGATCCTCTAAGCCATAGCGCTCCCATTGTTCAAGCGGACTAATAAGTAGACTATGCTTCTTGAAATGTACTCCATCATCACTCACCGCATGACCAATAGAACAGAGCGAAATCCAATCTCCTGTCTTATGATACAGCGGCTTTGACTGAGCACGGTACACCATATGGATAGCGTCCTTGTAGCGAGCCACTGATCCATTGAAGGCTCCTTCTGACTCCCAAGGAGTATCACTCTCCGGAACCAAAACTGGATTTTCAAAACAACGCTTAATCAACTTCATAGTTCTTTTTTTATTTGGTAAGTGAGTAACGGTTATTGTCATACGTGAGACGATTGAGGATAGGCATTTTGTCCGCTATCAAATCAGCTAGAAACTCAGGGAATGATACCGCAGCCACTGCTACTGTCTTATCTGATGCTCCGTAGTACACAAACAACACATCATCTTTGACAACTGCCCCACAGACATAGACCACGCCCCGCTTGTGTCCATGATTCTCATAGTGTGTCTCTGGCTCAAGGACAGGACGCTTGGCTCGGTGAAGAACCTTTTCTGGATTATTCAGATCCAAAAGCATAGCCCCTACTTTATACTTACCCGGATCACGGAAATCCATAGCATGGTAGAAGACAAGCCAGCCATGCGGAGTATAGATAGGTGGCGCCCCAGCCCCGCGAACGATATTATCCCAGTGTTTCTTACGCTCCTCTTCTTCGTAGCCATGGCCTCCATGCGAACGCAGACTCTCTACATACTTGCCATTCTTACCTAGCTCATCGAGACTCTCCACGTACTCTACCTGGACTTTTGGACTAATGCCGTGAAGGATAGCGAACTTACCATTGATTTTTTCTGGGAAAAGTACCCAGTTTTTTTGAATCTTGCCCGGCTCTGAAATAAGTCTTGGTGGGGTCCAAGTCCACTCCTTGGCCAAAAAATCACTCTTACTAATAGAAGAGAGGGCTACTCCTGGTGGACGTTCCCCATCGAAAGCCACATAGATAAGATAAATTGTTTCTTCAATAAGAATCAGGCGTGGATCTTCGCAGCCACCATACCCACCGCCAGACACATGCGGGTATGGTGACTTATCTGCTCCTTTTGTACGTGTATCAAAATCTCTGCTCGGTACAAAAACTGGGTATTCGAGACGCTCTTCCATACTGACACCATCACTACTTGAAGCATAGCCCAAAGTAGAAAGACCATCATGTCCCTGGGCACGATACAGCAAGTGCACCCTACCATCTATATGAAGAGCTGCTGGATTGAAAGCCGCAAAAGCTTCCCAGTGATTATCTGATACTGGTTCGAGGAGAGGATTACCAGCATACCGAGTAAGCTCAGTCGAGGTCAGGGTGCGGTGCTTTTTTTTGACAGACTGTTTTTCTATCAGCTCTTTTGCTGTTTTCTTTTGAGGAAAAAGTTTGATGTGAATCTTTGGTAGAGACAAAACATCAATTCCTCCGTCATGATTCTCTACGTACAGAAAGAGTTTGTTTTGAGAATGGACAATGGCCACTGGAACGGGTGCTACGAGAGGCATTGAGAGCGGTGCTTCCCAGAGTGGCTCTGGACTTCTCCAAAGCACTTCTGTTGGTTCATCTTTATCTACAAGTAGTGCATCTACCATTGGAAAACCCCAGCCATTGACTGAAGTATAGAAAATTAAGATTCCTTCAGCGACTGTTTCTGCACGGAGCGCTGTAAGTGGCCCATACTCTGTCCCTTTTACCAGACGAGCTACTGGACCAATTTCCTTAAATTGTTTTCTCTCAAGAGCCAGTCGTGCCACTGAAAGCGTTGCTGAGCCTGAGGCATAAAAAGCATACACGTAGTCTGTCTTATCCGTTCCTGGGGCATCAACAAAAACAGCTGGGCGAGAAATTTCTTCATACTGGCTAAGCACCTCCCAATCCCCTGGCTTTTTGATACGAGCTATCGTAAGACCTTCCTCTTTAGTGGTCCAAGTCATATAAGAAAGCTCTCCTCTTTCACTTATACGAAAGTAAGGCTCAGTACCGAAAGATTTTTTTTGACTCTTTTTGGTATGCGCAAATGGTCCTGAAAGTACATGCGACTGCTTAGCATTTTTGATTTCGCTGAGTACGTAGCTCAAACTATCGCCACCATGTGGACGAATAAGAAAGAGCTTTTCTTTTAAATGAAAAACTATTGTATTTTTTGGTATTTTTTTTATGGCCACAGTTTGTTTTCTTTTCTTTATTATAACACATTTATACACTTTCTTTCGGTTCAAAAATCTCTCTTCTATTCTTAAAATTTATTGCCAAAAACTTGCCAAAAAGAAAGAAGCCATGCACTATGATAGAAAATGTAAAAAATAAAAATAAACTTCTCTTCAAAAAAATCCCTCTCTTTTACTCTTCTTTTTTCATACATCATATATGAAGCTTCTTATCGTAGAATCCCCTTCTAAAGCCAAAACTATAGAGAAATACCTTGCCAATGAGTACAAGGTAGTAGCCTCTGTAGGACACATTCGTGATCTCCCTAAAAACAACAAAAAAGCCATCGATATCGAGGGTGGTTTTGTGCCGCACTATGAAATTTCTTCGGGCAAAGAAAAAGTTGTCTCTGAACTCAAAAGTCTCGCCAAAAAAAGCACCGAGATTCTTCTTGCTACTGACCCCGATCGTGAAGGTGAGGCTATTGCATGGCACGTGGCTGAAACCTGTAGTCTCAAGAAGCCTAAGCGTGTTCTTTTCTACGAAATCACGCCAGCCGCTGTCAAAGAAGCCGTGGCGCATCCGCGTGAACTTGATGTCAATCTTCGCAAAGCTCAGGAGGCCAGGCGTGTCCTTGATCGTCTTGTAGGATATGATCTTTCTGGTCTTATCTGGAAAAAAGTACGTTATGGCCTTTCTGCTGGACGAGTACAATCCCCTGCTCTTCATATTCTTGTAGAACGTGAAAAGGAAATTCAAGCTTTTACTCCAGAAAAATACTGGGTGCTTCGTGCTACTCTCGAAACAACACAAAAGGATATTCTTGAGCTCAGTGCCAATGAAGAGCCTCGCGATGAAAAGCGTGTTACAGAAATTCTTTCTCGTGGCCAAAAAGGTACTTGGACCATCTCAGATGTCAAGGCTTCTGAAGTAAGTAAGCGCCCGAAAGCTCCTTTTACCACTTCTACCCTTCAGCAAGCCGCTAGCTCACGTCTTGGCTTTTCACCGAGCCGTACTATGCGCATTGCCCAAAAGCTCTACGAAAAGGGTTTTATCACATATATGCGTACCGATAGCACCACCTTGAGCAAAGATGCTGTCGCTACTATCCATAAGACTATCGAAAAAGAGTTTGGCAAAGAATTTATCATGCCAAGAGAGTTTAAGACCAAAAGCAAAAACGCTCAGGAGGCCCATGAGGCTATCCGTCCTACCGATGCAAGTAAAAAAACTGCTGGTGTAACCGAAGAGGAAAAGCGTCTCTACCAGCTTATCCGTATCCGTACGGTAGCTTCTCAGATGAGTGATACCAAAGTACTCCGTACCAAAATTATCGCCAACATTGGAGAGGCAGGATTTCCAGACTTTAGTGTTACTGGCTCTCATCTTCTTTTCTTGGGCTGGCTAGCTCTTGATACCCATGCTAGAAGTGAAGATGTAGAACTTCCAAAACTAACAGCCGGAGAGACACTCAAACTCAAAGAGCTCATTTCTGATGCCAAAGAAACACTTCCTCCTAACCGCTACTCAGAGGCTGGTCTCGTGAAGGAGCTAGAAAAGCGTGGTATTGGACGTCCAAGTACGTATGCCTCTATTATCAAGACCATTATCGATCGTGGCTATGTCGTGAAGGACGGTAAGGCTCTTCAGCCCACTGAGACAGGTGAAGTCGTAGATGATTTTCTTTCGCTTCACTTCCAAGACTTCGTATCCGACACCTTCACTGCTGACATGGAAAATAAGCTCGATGAAATTGCAGAGGGTAAGCGTGACTACACGAAGACCCTCAAAGACTTCTATACTCCCTTTACCAAAGAAGTCAAAGCCAAAGACAAGCTTGATAAGATGACCAATATGGGTGATGCCCCTGAGGATATTCTCTGTCCAATCTGTCAGGGCAAGATGATAGTCAAACTTGCTCGCTCTGGTAAGTTTCTTTCTTGTGCAAAATTTCCAGAATGTACTGGTGCTCGCACTATCGATGGCGAAGAACTCGAGGGACCAAAAGAAATTGGTGAGGCTTGTCCGGACTGCAAGGATGGCAAACTCGTAGAGCGCGATGGACGCTATGGACGCTTTGTCTCCTGCAACAACTATCCGAAGTGTAAGTACATCAAGAGAGATGCTAGCACTCAACCTACCACAGGTGTAAAGTGTCCGATGTGTAAAAATGGCGAGATGTCAGAGCGTCGCGGACGCTTCGGAGTTTTCTATAGCTGTACCAACTACCCTGGCTGCAAAAATGCCATCAAAAGCAAACCTACTGGCAATATCTGTGACTATATTCGTGAAGATAAGGATAAGAAGCCTTGTGGAGCCCTTATGATGGAAGGAACCAAGACTATCCCTGAGCGCTGCTCCGACAAGACCTGTCCAAATCACAACCCTCACAAACTTGAGCCCAAAAAATAAAGACCAAAAAATCCCTCACTTCAAACGAGGGATTTTTATTATCCTAGTGTTCCAAAAATGTAAGCGCCCACATCACCACTACTCCCACCACTACAGCTGCTATTTGATACACTGAGTGTTTTACTGTTTTGGTTTTGTGGAGTTCGGGTATAAGATCAGCTACCGCAATGTAGATAAATCCTCCTGCTGCAATAGGTACAAAATAAAGACTGAGCGACTCAGCAAATTCGCCCAGCACAAAAAAAGTAACTCCACCCAAAACGGCAGTAAGCGCTGAAAAAAAGTTAAGCCACAATGCTTTTGTTTTGGTATAACCAGAATGAATAAGCACTGCAAAGTCTCCAATTTCCTGAGGGATTTCATGAAGTATCACTGCTAAAGTAGTAGCGACACCCACCGGGATACTCACCATAAAACTTGCTGCAATAATAATACCGTCCAAGAAGTTGTGAACACCATCAGAAAAAAGTATCAACTTTCCTACTGGATGAATATGAATTTCTTCTTCAGTATCCTCTCCATGATGATGCCAGTGTAAAAATTTTTCTAACACAAAAAAGAAAAGTATTCCTACAATAATCAAAATACTGGTGGTTGTACCAAGAGATTCCTCAAGCGCTTCTGGTATGAGGTGAATGAAAGAATCTCCCAAAAGCGCCCCTACTGCCAAGCTAATAAAAATGTACATGTATTTTCTTAAAACATCCTCTCTTGATGAAAGAAAAATTACACCGAGCAAAGAAATGAGACTGACTGCCAAAACACTTCCTATTGTATACCTGTCTCTTATACACATCT
>JAHBAT020000015.1 GCA_018499985.2 Candidatus Moraniibacteriota bacterium | reverse complement strand
TTCAATATCTACACCCATTACACGAAATTTCGCTGCCCATTCAACTTTCCACGGAAGCTTCGCATTACCATCAAAAGGAGAAATTTCTCCCTTGTTTCCACAGCCCACCCCCCAAGAGACCATGGCTGGTTCACAAGTATATGTTACTTTTTCACCATTAAACGTATGTACTTTCGTAGTACCTATTTTTCCACAAGATTGGCAGATTACCTGAAGAGGCATCCAGTCATCTGGTTTTACCCCTCCTGATACCTGCTTATAAATTTCCCGAATCTTAGCTGCATTTTCGAGAGCAAGACGTATGACTTCATTGTATTTACCTGCACGATAAACATCACTTGAAAGATAGAATTCTGGTTCAAAGCCAGACTGAACAATTACTTCTTTAAATTCATTTCCAAAGTACTCAGCATAATTTTTAGCTATACCATCTGGAGAAGGTATATCACAAAGAGGCTTTCCCATATACTGACGATAAATATCTTCATCAAGATACACTGGTAGTCCATCCATAGGATCAAAATCATTGATCTCATAAAGATACTTAACTGGAATATTCCTCTCTTTTAGAATTTCATGCACTACACCGTGTACAGCTACTCCTCGCATAGAACCTACATGAACACGACCAGAAGCTGTTTTTTCATCTCGAATCACGAGCGGCTCGCCTTTGGCTACTTTTTCTTTGTGCTGTTCTAAAATTTCATCTACAAGCTTATCTCCCCAAAACATAATATGTATATAAATATGGCTTTATTGTAGCGTTTTATATTATTCTAAGCAAGAAAAAACTCCTCAACCGAGGAGCTTTTGTGATTTTAGTCAGAAATAATTTACGCCACAGAAACAATCTCGTACTTAATCTTACCAGCCGGAGCCTGAATTTCTACCTTATCTCCTTTTTTCTTACCCATAAAAGCTGCTCCCAATGGAGACTCATGAGAAATCTTTCCTTGAGCCGGATCCACTTCATTGGAACCTACGATATGAAAAGTCATCTGCTTAGCACCAATTTTGACAGTAAGTTCAGACCCTATCTCGACATAGTCACTTTTGCGGTGCTTTGTCGCTACTACAGAATCTTTGAGCAGAGCTTCAATTTCACCAATGCGACTTTCATTTTCATTTTGGTTGCGCTTAGCCTCACTGTACTCAGCATTTTCTGAAAGATCTCCTTGCTCTTTAGCTTCCTTAATTGATTGAGCAATTTCCTGACGCACACGACCCTTACGGTCTTCGAGTTCTTCTATTAATTTTTTTTGTCCCTCTTTGGTAAATATTTTACTCATTACTTTATACAATCAATTACGCTTAAAAAGAAAACTTCTTTCCAAATGGAGAGAAGATTGACTTTAGATGTACTCAATACTATACAATGCAGCCCTAACTGTCAACCCTCAAAAACGACAGCCAGAATAAGCCTCTAACGCTCACCTTCGCGGGTGAAGTACCATTGATAGACTTCTTTAGTTACTGGCACAGCATTGTAGGTCTCCTCTGTACCCTGACCTTCAATCAAAACAATAAGAGCAAGTTCTGGACTACTGTACGGTGCATAAGAAACAAACCAACCATGCGTCTTGTTGTCGCCTCCAAACTGAGCTGTACCTGTTTTGCCCGCTACCTCCACTGGTAAATCCTTGAGTGGCTGAGCAGTGCCTTCGGTCACTGTTTCTCGCATACCCTCCTGCACTACCTTAAGAATCTCTGGCTTGATAAATCCTTGGCGCACAATCTTACTTTCTACAGAAGTCACCTTGCCGTCTTGTGACTTAATTTGACTTCCTATCCGCGGTTCATACAGGGTGCCGCCGTTGGCAATAGTAGCGATAGAATTTACTACTTGTAGTGGCGTAGCCGTGATATACCCCTGACCAATAGAGGAGTTGTAGTCATCTCCAATATACCAGCGCTCACCGATACGCTCCTTTTTCCACTCTGGTGTAGGGACAAAGCCATTGCCTTCACTTGGAAAATCAATACCAGAATACTCACCGTATCCAAAGAGATTTTCATATTTTTTCATCCGCTCAATCCCAAGACCATTGATACCTCCGTAGCCTCCTCCTACAGAATAGAAGTAGACATCACTCGAAACCGCAATGGCGCGTCGGATATCAGTAAAACCATGTGCCTTCCAGTCGCCGAAGAAAAAGCTTCCCACTTGGATACCTCCACGACTCTCAATTTCCTGATTTTCATCTATAACGCCTTCGCTCAAAGCAGCAGCTGCCACCACTGGCTTAATCGTAGAACCAGGCGGATACTCTCCTGTCAAAGCACGGTTAAACAGCGGTCGAGCTTCGTCATTCGCCAAGACACTATACTCATCCTGTGTAATGCCTTTTGCAAAAAGATTATTATCAAAACTTGGCAAACTCACTACCGCCCTTACGGCGCCGTTGCGAGGATCAATAGCAACCGCCGCCGCCTTCTTGAGATTATTTTTTTCAAGATTCACAATCAAGCTGTCATAAATCTTCTTCTGTAAATCCATATCAATATTGAGAATCAAGTCATTACCCGCTACCGGATTAATGATGCCCAATTCTCGAGTAACTCGTCCAAGAGAGTCTACCTCTGCTTGCTGATAGCCATGCTGACCACGCAAAGCTTTTTCATAGCTTTTTTCTATTCCTTGTTTACCAATAGAATCCGTAAGTAGGTAGTCTGGGTGATCCTTCAATTCTTCTGGCTTAATCTTACCTTCATAGCCCATGAGATGCGCAAAGATAGTGCTATCTATGTACTCACGGTGAGTCGTCTTGTAAAGATTGATACCCGGATAATTCTCTCGCTGTCCAAGAAAGCGGAGGGCTTCCTCTTGAGTTATTTGCTCTTTGATAGGGACTGCCTGAATAGATTTTGGTGGAAGCGAATCAAATGTCTGATCCAAGAAACTCCTTTCAATACCAAAGCTCATCAACCTTTCTTTTAAGGCTGTTCGTTCTTCTTCGCTCGTTGGTAAATCCGAAGCGGTAGCTATCAAATCAATACTCGGCACATTGTAGACAAGCGGCTTTCCAAAACGGTCAAAAATAGTACCTCGAGGAGCTGGTATCACAAGGGCTCTCAAGCTGTTTCTTGTAGAAGCTTCTTGGTACTTAGCGCCCTGCAAGACTGTCAGTGAAAATGCTCGCCCTCCGAGAATCATAAGCGTAAGTACTCCCACAATCCAGTACACTGAAAAAATATTGCGTCTGAGTGGTCGTTCTATTTTGGCAGTATCGGGCTCTGTCACAGTCAAAACAGCATCGTCTATCTCATGATCTACAAATCTTGATACTCGATATTTTGGTCCAAATATACCCATATATAATTAGCGTATCATAAGTGCACTATCAGAGCGCAGCTGATCAATCTTTCTTTGAAAACGAAGAATGATACTCCGAGTAACCCAGAAGCTCCCCAGAATTACTAAAAGTATTCCTCCTCCTTGTCTAAAAATAGGTGCTAGATAGATCCAAATATCTTCTCGGTACCATCCTAGCCCCAAGGCGTAAAAGACCATACCAAGATAGATAAAGAGACTGTACACAATAGTTGAAATCAAGACACTTTCCAAAAGCACTCTTCGAGAAAGGAAACTTACCGTGTAAGCAAAAAAGATGACAAAAACTGAAAAGATTTCTAGCTTTCCGGACCCCAGAAGATCATGCAAGATAAGGAGTGGTATCAAAAGCCAGAGAGCCTGATGGAACCCGAGACGCAATGTCCAAATCGCTCCAGCTATCAATACGATAAGTGGAATAGTAATAAAAGAAAAAAGAATATTCAAAAAAGAAAACTGCAAGAGAAGGAGGACCAAAAAGAGAATACTATAGTAAATCGCTATTTTCATATATCAGACTCCTTTTCTTCTGTAACCACAAACACGTACCGTAAATGATCAAAGCGCACAGGCGAACTAATAGTTGCTCTCTGAAAAAGCTTATCATCTGTCAGACGTGCGTCTTGTATGGTACCGATAAGGAGCCCCTTGGGGGTTTTTTGTCCTAGTCCAGAAGTGACTATTGTGTCCCCATTTTTGAGATTTTCTGATTGCTGTACCATATCATACACCACCCCAAGTCCATGCTCTCCCCGGACTACTCCTTCAGCATTTGTATCAAGCGTAACTGCATTGATAATACTCTCTGCGTTAGACAAAAGCTTGACCCGGGAGCTAAGTAAACCTACTTCTTCTACCGTCCCGACAAGCACTCCAGCCTCCACAACTACTGCCATGCCTGCTTCAATCCCCTTGTCTTTTCCTTGATCAATTTGAATCCAGTTACCAAGACCAGAAACGTCTCGCCCAATCACTGTTGCTGCTCTGAAATTATATTTTTCTCTTGGAAGTAAGCCTAATTCCCTACGAAGCTCCTCATTATCTCGCACTACATCTTGGAGTCGAGCATTTTCTGCCAAAAGTTTTACCCTTTCTCTTTCAAGTTCTTCATTGGCCCGCTTGTAATCACCGATACTTGATAAAAAGGAACGCGCATCCTGTATTTCAAAAGCGACTGGCGAAAAAAAGTTTTGGATTGGCCACAAGATAGTGCTCCCAACAAACTTAATTGGGACTTCCAAAAAACGTGGTTGAAAAAAAACAAAAAAAGAAAATACCGCCATACACAGTACCGCTACTATCAACTTGGATTGTAGAAAGGTTTTGCGAATAGCCATAGAATTTTATACTCTTTATGATCCCAGCGGTCGACCAGTTTCTTCTTCAATAAGAACCTCTTTAAGATGCTCCATATCATCTAGTACAATACCCGTACCTCGCACTACAGCTGTCAAAGGATCTTCCATGAGACGCACTGGCATACCAGTCTGATTGGCAATCAATCTATCAAGTCCACGAATAAGACTCCCTCCTCCAGCAAGAATAATTCCTCGATGCATCACATCTGAGATAAGTTCTGGTGGTGTCTCTTCAATAATAGTTTTGATGGTGTTGACGATAACCCGAATAGAACGAGAGAGAGCTTCTCTGATATGCTCATCGGTAGCAATCACTTCTTTTGGTAAGCCTGATACCAAGTCTCGTCCACGAAGTGGATAGGTCAGTTTATCTTTCTGAGGAAAAGCACTGCCTATAGCAATTTTTACCTCTTCAGCCGTACGCTCTCCAATCAAAATATTAAACTCATCTCGACTATAGCGCACAATATCTTCATTCATCTCATCACCCGCAATACGCAAGCTACGAGAGAGCACTACTCCTCCAAGTGAAATAACAGCGATTTCTGTGGTACCACCTCCAATATCCACTACCATATTACCCGTAGCATCAATAACTGGCAGACGAGCACCAATAGCGGCAGCCATCGGTTCATCAATGAGAAAAGCTTGTCTTGCACCTGCAGCCAAGGCCGCTTCAATCACAGCGCGCTTCTCCACCTCTGTCACGCCAGATGGGATACCAATAAGTACCCGGGGACGACGGATAAAAGAAAGACTCTCTTGCTGTACCTTATTGATAAAGTAGCGAAGCATCTGCTGCGTAATTTCGAAATCGCTAATCACTCCATCTACCAATGGCCGAGTAGCCACGATATGACTTGGGGTTTTGCCCACCATTTTTTTGGCCTCTTTGCCAATGGCAAGAATCTGACCCGTACGCTGATTAACCGCTACTACCGATGGCTCATTAATCACAATCCCGCGACCCTTTACATACACCAGTGTATTAGCAGTCCCAAGATCGATACCAATATCCTGTGACAAATTACTAAAAAAGCGCTCTATAAGGCTTTTTTGGAAGACATGAATAACGCGTTCAATATATGACATACAAAAACAAAATACGGGAAAGCTAAGATACCCTATTGTAGCTTATTCTAAGCTTTTTATCTAGACTTCCAGAGTTTGACCCTCTTCTTTTGGCTTATCTTCATCATCAGGCAAAAACCCGCCCGTCTGATGAGACCAAAGCTCGCTATAAAGACCCCCTCCTGATACCAGCTCTTGGTGAGTGCCCTGCTCACTGATTTTTCCATCTTTTCCAAGTACGATAATTCTATCCATCTTCTCAACAGTACTTAAGCGGTGAGCTATAATAATAGCCGTCTTGTTTTGGATGAGCTCATCTACCGCTTCTCGAATTGCAAGCTCACTAATACTATCCAAAGCGCTCGTAGCTTCATCCAATACAAGAATAGGAGCGTTCTTTAGAATAGCCCTCGCAATCGCAATGCGCTGACGCTGACCACCCGAGAGCTTCACTCCACGCTCACCTACCATAGTATTGTATCCATGCTCAAGCGTTTCTATAAACTCATGCGCATGTGCTTTTTTGGCAGCTTCGATAACCTCATCATTAGTGGCATCTAATTTACCATAAGCAATATTTTCTCTTAGGGTACGATGAAACAAGATAGGATCCTGAGGCACATAACCAATCGCTTGATGCAAACTCTCTTGAGTAACTTCTTTAATATTTTGATTATCAATACAGATTCTTCCTGTGGTAGGGTCCATAAAACGAAGAAGCAACTTTGTAAACGTTGATTTTCCTCCCCCACTTGGACCAACAATACCAATTTTTTCACCTGGCTTAATATCTATGAGGAAATTTTCAAATACCATGCCTCCGTCTTTATAAGAAAACGAGACATCCTCAAAAACAATACCTCCCAATCCCACCTCAAGCTTTTTTGCTTTTGGCATATCAAAAAGGGTGACGGGCTCATTGAGCTGATCTATCATTTCCTTGGCACTTGCTAAGTCCTTGAGCATACCCGAGGTAGACCGAGTGACTTGCCAAAGAATAGAAAAAAGACTCTGAGTAAAGCCAACAACAAGCACTACTGTACCAGTTGTGATCTCTCCTTGTGACCACAGATACAAAGCTACGCCAAAGATTCCATAACGCGAAAATAGCATGAGTCCATTTTGAATGGCGATAGTGATAATCCATACATGCCAGGACTTTTTTTCAATATCAGCATACTTTTCAGTAATTGCATAAAACAGCTCTTTTTCAAGACGAAAACCCGTAAAAAGCTTCACGTTCATGATATTCGTAATCACGTCAGAAAACTGACCCGACACCTCAGAACTCGCCTTACCTCCAAGCTCATCATACTCCATACGTCTCCGTAAAAGCGGTATTGCAACAGAGAAAATAATGATGGAATTAACTACAAATAAAAGAGCTAGCTTCCAAGAAAAAACAAACATGGTAGCAAAGATACCCAAAAGCGTAATCACATTCATCCAATAGGTAAAAACCAGCCCCTCAAACAGTCGGATAAGAGCATCTACATAACGCTTGATTTGAGAGGTAAGGCTCCCCACAAAACGATCAGTAAAGAAATCGTATGAGTGCTTCTGAATTTCAGAGAACGCATATCTTGAGAGAGCAGACATACTTGGCACTTCATAGCGACTCATAGCGATATCACCGAGACGGAAAAGGATGAAAAAGGTAACGTACGTAAAACCAAGGTATGTAAAGAGCTGCCAAATACCCCCAGTTTGACCAAGAGAAAGCATATCAATGATTTTTTTAAAGAGAATAACAGCCACTATCTCTGAGAAAAGTGTTCCTACTCCATAAAAAAACAAGGTCAACCAAAACCATGCTTGGTATTCCTTAAGGATCAAAAAATAATGCTGGAAAATTTTTCGAGCATCTGTAAAATTCATTTTTTCTTCGGGTTGTTTTTTGGTCATACTAAATCAAAAATGGGACAATTTACATTATCCCATTTTTTTCAGTTTTTAGCAATAGCTCTCTTTACTTAAGTTTTATCCCGAGCTCTCCTAACTGTTTTTCATCAACCTCTGAAGGAGATTCCATCATTGGATCACGTCCTTCACCCGTTTTTGCAAAAGGGATAACCTCTCGAATATTTGGCTCATTTTGGAGAATCATCATAAGACGATCGAAACCAAAAGCAATACCTCCATGCGGTGGTGTACCCAATGAAAAAGCTTGAAGCATATGATGAAAATTTGCCTCAATTCTTTCTTTTGAATATCCCATTATTTCAAAGACTGCCTTCAAGGTCTCGGGTTTATGGTTACGAATACCGCCTCCACCTATTTCATACCCATTCAAGGCCATATCATACTGAGCCGCCACTATATTCTCGACATCCTGTTTATTTATAAGCTTTTCAATATCTCCTGGTACCGGAGCTGAAAAAGGATTATGAGTAAAGGTCCACTCATCCGCATCTGTCTTTTCAAAAAATGGGAAATCTACCACCCAGCAAAAAGCCAAGAGATTTGGATCGTTTTTATCTTCTCGGATATCTGGCTTATCATTCCCATATTTCTCCATAGCCTCTTTATAGGAAAGACGTGGGAATGGCACCTGCTGAATACGTTTTTCTGGGTAGACCTCTGCTACCATCTTAATCATCAACTCTTCATTAATCTGCATGATTTCTTCTTGAGTAGCAAAGCTCATTTCAACATCAATTTGAGTAAACTCTGGCTGACGATCACCTCGAGTATCTTCATCACGAAAACAACGAGCGATTTGAAAATACCGCTCCATACCTGCAGTCATCAGAAGCTGCTTATACTGCTGAGGCGACTGAGGAAGGGCATAAAATTTACCCTTATCCAAACGAGAAGGCACGATATAATCTCGAGAGCCCTCTGGGGTGGACTTTGTCAGATACGGTGTTTCTACCTCTATAAAACGTTCCTGATCAAAAAATTTTCGCACAAAGCGCAAAACTTCATGTCGTTTACGAATGTTTTTTTGCATGCGATCACTACGCAAATCGAGATAGCGATACTTCAAGCGAGCAAGTTCATTGACATCCTCTGTATTATCAATAGGAAAAGGCAAAACATCTGCCGTATTGAGAATTTCAATACCAAGGATTTCTAACTCTACACTTCCATTCACTACACCTTCTTTTCTATTGCGCTCTGGACGTTCATTGATATTTCCTTCTACAGCTACCACAAATTCTTCCCGCAAAAGCTTACCCATTTCCATAGCATCGCTACCAGGCAAAATAACTCCCTGAACTATAGCTGTAGCATCACGAAAATCCAAAAAAATAAGCTTTCCCTGATCTCGGCGAACATTCACCCATCCCATTATTTTTACCCGCTGCCCTACATACTGAGAAACATCTTGTATCAAAACTCTTTCCATAAAATTCAATCTAGTTTCCTTTATTGGCAAAAAAATCATTTACTGCGTACGTAAGCTCACTTGGGGTAATGCGTGTTTTTTCAAAAACATTTTGCACAAGACCTGAATCCAGAAAAGTTTTGAGTGTATCCGCTTCTACTGAAGCAGAGAAAAGAAAGATTGGGATGTTCTTCCCCTCTTCTGTCTCGCGAAGCTTGACGACCATCTCGTGACCATTCATACCCGGCATCAAGATATCAGAAATAATCATATCGTAATGATTGGCTACTGCCTCATCGTATCCTGCCTTACCGTCCCTTGCGATATTTAAGATATACCCCTCGTCTTGTAGACGCTTGGCAAACATCTCCACAAAGTCTTCTTGGTCTTCGATAAGAAGAATTTTTTTGGCATCTGTCGAGACCTCCGTAGCTACTGATTGACTCTCTGTAACTACAGCAGACTCTCCTGTCTCTAAAGCTCCTCCCAAGCGCTCTTCATTTTTCCCTTGTTCGGTAAATTGACGCAAGAAACGATTCACTTCTTCAATTACTTCTGAAGGAGAGAATTCTGTCTTAGAGATAAAGCCATTGGCACCTAGTGCCACGCACTGGTCTCGGTCTTCTTGGCTCGAAAGATTACTAAAAACCACTATCCGCAAATCTTTTGGGTATTCAGGCTTGGTACGAAGCTCTCGAAGCACTTCCATACCGCTCATTTCTGGAATCACAAGATCAAGAAGGACAATATCAAAATGACTCTCAAGAACAGCCTTAAGCACCGCCTTACCAGTCACTACATTGACCACATCAAAACCGCTGGCCTGAAATTTCTTGACGTAAATTTCTCCAATAAACGGATCATCTTCTACGAGGAGGACTCGAATCATATTTTTACAGTTATTTTATCTAAGAATACCTTATTTAGAGCCATTTTACAAATACCTTCTTTTATTTTAGTTTGTCAGCATCCAGTTAGGAGAGCTTTCATTGAGCCTTGGGTTGATAAATGGAAGCTCAATAGTAAAGACTGAGCCCTTATCCTTACCTGGTGAATCTGCATAGATGCGCCCTCCATGAGCCTCTACGAAGTTCTTGCCGACATACAATCCCAGTCCCGTACCAGACACATCGAGGATATTGGTCTCTTTACTGCGGACAAACTTAGCAAAAAGCTTCTCTTTGTTCTCGGGCGCAATACCAATACCCGTGTCAGATACAGTAATCACCGCTCTATCGGTCATACCGACAAGTTTCACAGTCACACTACCCTGTGGCGTATACTTGATAGAATTATCTACCAAGTTTGAACACACTTCTTGAATCTTACGAGCATCCATCATCATCTCAGGCAATTCCTTCTCTGGTAGCTCAAGCTTGAGCTCCAATCCCTTGTTTTGGGCATTAAGACGAAATACCTCCACTGCTTCTTGCAATACCTTCTCTATATGAGCAGCATGGTAATTGTATTGTACGCGTCCAGCATCAATACGAGAGACGTTTAGGAGGTCTTCTGCGAGATTGACCATACGACTATTGACCAAATAGAGTTTATTGAGCACATCTTGCACACTTGTACTCACCTCACCATACGAACCTTCTAGAATAAGAGAGATATACCCCTTGATAGCAGTGAGCGGGGTACGAAGCTGATGTGAAGCAATAGAGAGAAATTCTGTCTTGGCATTATCAAGCTCTTTCAATTGCTGGTTAGCATTGGTAAGAAGCTCTGTCAAAGTCTGCAAGTCTTGTTTACGCTTGAGCTCTGCTCGAATAGCAATGGTCATCAAAGCACTAAAGACCAATATCAAAATAAGGGTAAAAATTATCAACACCCTGCCCAAAAGAGAGTCCACAAAGAAAAACTGTGTCCCTACCAAAAGAAGAATAGAAAAGATAAAAATCTGTATTGAGAAAATACGTCCGGTAAAAGAATTATAGCGAGCCACAGAGTATGCGAGCGTACCAATAAACACTGGTAGACCAAAAAGCCCTACCTGTCCCAAAAGCCAGTCTTCAGTGAAAGTGCCAAGGATAAGCCCAAGCATAAAGGTAGCCAGGAAAAAGAAAAGGCCTGCAGCTACTGTCAGAATTTCTTGCCAACGTTCACGCTGCTTATACATACCGTAAATTGAATGCCCGACTATAAGAAGAATGCAAAGAGCGTGCACGAAATAAAGATTTGTAACCATCACTCCCTCTCGAATATTTCTTTCACAATCACTCAAATCAAAGTACTGGAGTGTGTACGGTGTAGCTATCAAAAAAACTGGGATACTAAATAATCCGAGAAGAATTAGCTTGACCCAAAAAGGCGGCTCTTTTTGTTCTACAAAAACATAATTGAAGTACAGCGCTGCTATATAGACAGAGAATTCAACTAGGGTAATAAGTGACCATACAAACATCAGGTGATTGATATTTGGACTAATCCACAAAAACATATCCAAGACAATCCAAAGACAGACAAGTAAAATCATGCCGAGAAGCACCTGACTCAAATGGTTCTTACGGTCAGTAAAAAAGATAAATCCAGCCAGAATCAAAGCAAGCAATAAAGGTCCATAGTGAGAATAGTAAATCACCGCATCTCCGACATTTGGAGAGAGGACAAAAAGTGCGAATGGTTCCCATGGACAGGCAAATGGATTCAGCATAACTCTATAAATTACAACGATGTATCAGTACTTGGATCATATGGTATCGGAGAAACAGGAACAGTCTCTGTAGGTGTCCCCACAGACGGCACAGAAGAAGGTTCACTTGGAGCTACTGGCATATTTTCTTCGGTGCTTGGAGCTAAGTCTGATGGAAATACTGGCTGAGAATCCACTATCGGATCTGACTCTGGCGCATTTTCTATAGGCTCTTCCTCCACCGCTGGGGCTGGCGGCACATAGATACTACACTCAGCACCTTCTGCTACAAAGTCAGAGTGAAGAGTTTCATCACTACATACTACTTTTTCACAGCCACTTTCGCTCTTCTCGCACACCCACGGAGCACAATTTTCTTCTTGTCTATCACAGCTTGGTATCTGTGATTTCTTCTTAAAGATATACGTGTAGTACAAGAGTGAATGATCTTCACTAAGAGCGCAAAGCTCACTCGCGTTAGCTGGATTTTCAGAATCACACTTGTACACAAAACAAGTCTCCTTGGTCGGGTCACAAGTCGTCGTAGCCAATACGCTGAAGTTTTCTTTGACTATAAATACCCAGTACGAACTCACTAGAGCTACTAGAGCCAAGGCTACCCATCCAAACCAAAGAATAATCCCTCGTTTCTGCATATAGATTTACAGATTCTTATTTGGATTAATAAAAGGCAGCTCCACAATAAAGCGAGACCCCTTACCTACACCATCACTTTCTGCATACACTCTTCCGCCATGAGCCTCCACAAAAGTCTTACCAACAAAAAGACCTAGCCCGCTACCGCCCGTATCCATCTTCTTGGTAGTTTCAGTACGAATAAACTTACCAAAAAGCCTCTCTGCGTCTTCTTTGGAAATACCGATACCGGTATCTGCTATCACTACTCGGGCTACGGTAGTATCAGACTCAATGCTGATAGTCACACCACCCTTCTCAGTATATTTGATAGCATTGTCGATAAGATTAGAGACAATTTCTTTAATCTTATTGACATCAAGTGTCATGATCGGAAGCGGTGTCTTTGGCTCCTCATAAGCAATACTAAGACCCTTTTTCTTAGCCAGTGCAATAAACATATCATAAAGCTCGCGCACTACAGGCTCAAGAGAAGTCTCATCCCACTTGTACTGCACCTTGCCCGCTTCAATTTTGGATACATTGAGCAAATCTTCTACCAGCTGAGAAAGACGCAAATCAATAGTATAGATCTTGTGGAAAAGGTCCGTAATTTCTGGATTATCCATCTTGCCATAAGAACCCTCCAGAGCCAGTGAAATGTATCCGCGGATAGCTGTCAGTGGCGTGCGAAGCTGATGTGAAGCGATAGAGATAAACTCTGATTTTTGCTTGTCGAGTTCCTCTAAGCGGTCATTGGCTACAGCGAGACTTCGAGAAAGCTTCTCGAGCTCTTCTTTACGCTCTACTTCTTTCTTTACGGAGCGAATCAAGAAATATCCCGCCACAGCTACAAGGGCAAAGCTCGCTAAGTCAAGTACAATATCAGTAGTGTTCTTGGCATAGAAAAACTGCGACCCAGTAATCACTACCAAGCTAAATACCAACGCCTGAGCACCGATCATTTTGATATCAAAAGCCTTGAAGCGCACGATTAGGTATCCAAGAAACCCAAGAAAGATAACCATCCCAAATAATCCATACTGCTCAAGTTCGAAGTTATCCATAACAGAGGCAATCTGCCAAGTGAAGATAAGCATAAAAAGAAAAAGGAAGAGTCCTGCTGTAAAAATAACCGCTCCCTTCCTCTCATTTTCAGAGAGTGAATTTTCTCTTAACATCTTGATAAAAGATACTAGTAGAGCAAGGAAAACGGCAGAGAAAATTGTGGTCTGATAAATCTGTAAAAAACTAGTCTCCACAAGCTCACAGTTTACTAAGTCAAAACTAGACATAGTGAGACCAAGAGCAACTGCTCCAGAAAAAACAACTATTACTAGTCCTCCTAAAATTTTCGTAAAAAACTTAATATCTCTTTTATGAACAAATACCTGATACAAGTAAAGCGAGAGAATTGGTATTGTGAGATACACCACTTGAGACAAAAGCCAAGCTGAAGTAACAACTCTTGAATCAATATTTACCCAAGCTAAAAGATTTAATATATTTAAAAGAGCAAAAAGAACTGTTAGTACTAAAAGTAACTTATTGGGAAGTTCTTTTTTATTTTGTAGATACACAAAAATACCGAAAACTATAGCAAAAAGAGCCGTAGGCACGTGAGAATAGTATAAAAGCGCTGGAGCGTCACTTGAAAAAAAGAATAAATATGGCGCTGAAAAATCACAAAACATACTTATAGAGAAATCTTTTTAAAAACTAACTCGTTACTCTCAGAATATTTTACCAAATAATCATTTACCATCTTTGGATAACACCACCAAAAAAAATCCTCTTCAGCTGTCTGATCATCTGGATACTGCTGAACTATTATCGGCGCTACACCAAAGGCATCTTTTATTCTTTGAATGGCAGGAAGGACTATAGATCTTGTAAACTCACCTTCCTTATCATCTAAGTCAAGTATAAATGTTTCAAAAAGAACTCCGTGACATACAAAGTGCAGCAAGAGATAGTAGTAATAATCAGCTGCATTACTAAATGACTTAAACCAAATAGAATTATCAAATAAATCAATATCTTGATAACTTGCAATAGTAAAGAGCTTATGGTGAAATTGTAGCAGATTTTCACCTTCTTTCAAAACCACTTCATCTAATTTTTTCCTTTCATTTTCAAAAAAATTTATTATATCGACTGTTACTCGAGACCCATCCTCTAAAAGCAATCTCAGTCTTCCTAGACCCTTCTTTTCATCATTAAAATGAACAAATAGATCTTTATGGTATTCCAAAACAAGCGGCCTTAAATTAAGAATCTTGGCAGAATCATGAAACAACACAAAGCCATTATCTGGCGTACAAAGCTGTCTAAAAGACACGGCTCTCGGTTCAGTTTTAAATTTTGATATCAATTTATCTCCCAGCTCTTCCTCTACTCTTTGAATCAAATCAAAGTCAAGTCTTCTTTTTTCAAGTTCTACCTTAGCGCCTTCCAAAGAGGTGTAGATATCCGTATTCATGCGATTTATTTTTGAAGACATTTGTTTTTATAACCCTATTCTATCATTTCTAGCAAAAAAACAAAGCCCCGAAAGTGCTTTCAGGGCTTACTATCTCATTTTCCTGCCTCTGTATTTTTCATAAGTGTATCCACTACTCGGCAATAATCCTCCCAATCCACTCCAAGCTCATCAGCGAGCATTTTCTCCACCTTATTAGCAAACTGATGCTCATGATAGTATGGTGCCTCTGTAGAATCTCCAGGCTCTGACACATCTCCTTCTGGCCGAGCGGCCTGGTATGCAAAATCAAATGCATCTATCTGTTCACCTGTAATGCCACGCTGACGGCAAAGTGCACCTTCCACAAGCTCATGAACCCCTGTAAGAAGCTCATACCGCCAATCGTGCATATCCGAAACCACGAAGACTCGCTTGCCACTTTCATCTACATAGTAGTCGCCGACCGTATTGTAGCGTTGCTGATCATCTGGCACGGTTTTGATTTGAAGATTAAGCATAGAGTTATACAAAAAATAATCCATCCTCTCTAGTATACCCCAAAAAATATGGGAAGTGCCTACAAATCAAAAAGCCCTGGAACATATGTCCAGGGCTTTCTCTTATTTCATGTATCCCCATTTTTTGAGTTTTTTTCTATCTTCTTTCTCAAACTTGAGGCCGATATCCGTACGATAAAACATCTTTGGAAGAGTTACTTTGCGCATAATACCGTACGCATGTTCTCTGGCTTTAGCGACGGTCATACCTCGTCCAGAGACATGAAGTGCAAACCCACTTACACCAGAGACATAGAGGCCACCGTTACGACGACGCGACACCTCCTCTAAGTGAATATGGTGCAAGTGACTATCATCCATATCTTTATCAAAGAAGATATCGACATTGACCGGCTTTTTGTTCTTGAGAGTGTCAGCATATGGAAAGGGTGGTAAAGCTACGAGAGCAATAATACCGTACTCTCCTTTTTTGAATTTGAAATCATACTGCTTACCATCAGCCACGGCCTTGAGAAACTCTCCCCATCGTACTTCTGGTGACAGCGCCTGCTGCAACTGAAGTGCCGGAAAACCAAAGCGCGCAGTGATTTCCAATGGATAGACACCTTTTTCATTCACGATACAGTTAATATCTACATCACCGCGAAAATTAATACTCGTGAGGTAGTCTTTCATCTTGGCAAGCGTCTCTTGGTACAGACGATTTTGCTCATCATTATCAAACCACATCAGTGTCCCCATTTCGTAGGTCTTCGGACCTAGGTCACCATTACTCAGGTTTTTGTGTTCTATATTCATCTCGATAGGTCCTACCCAATCGTTGCCATTGAAGTAGCGACCAATGCCAATTTCCACTCCATAGATACGCTCTTGGAGCTGAATTTTCTTTAAGTCTTTCTTATGGGCATTTTTACGGTAGCTTTCAAGGACACTTATCACATCACTGCCATCTTCAAGCTGACCTACATAATTGAATATCTTAGAAGCATGACCATTTTGCTTGATCACCCAGGCTTTGGGATGTTTCTTTACAAAACGGATAGCCTCATCCAGAGAAGAAAAATCTCGACAAGGAATCATATTCATCCCACAAATCCAAAAAACCTTTTGGCCGTATGTACGATCATCTTCACAGTGATCACCTGCTTCGCTACCCCCGACTACACTATAGCCTTGCTTACGTAGTGCGTCTTGCACTTTTCCGTAACCAGTACCATCAAACACAATCAATCCATCCTTCCCTACCCAGGAAAGATACTTACGCCATGTTTTGACCTTGGTCACGATACCACTATAGGCACGTGCTGCATCGGGATCTTTGATATAGGCCATTACCTGATGACCCTCTTTTTTGAGGCGATACAGCAAATCTGCTGCCGAAAAATCATCAGAAACGAGTAATATACGCATAACCAGGAATTCTCGAGAATAATAAGATATAACTGTGTATAATACTACTTTTCTTATTTTTTGTCAAGAGTCTTACTCAAGTGCCTTGTCTTTCGGTAAAGCGGGCACTTCTAGGCTTTCTCCTGGGATTTCTAGGGGTTCCTCAGTCAGGCCCGGCTTACCACTTTCTATAATAGCTGGCTCGTTTCCTTCTTCAGTTTCTTCGCTCTCTTCGTTTTCTGAAGCGTCTTCCTCACTTTCCATACCCTCTTCTTCTAGCTCTTCTTCTTGAAAATCCTCTGGATTACTGCACTCCACCTCTTCTTTAGCTGCAGCTCTTTCATCACAAAAAGTAACTTCGCAATCAGCTTCGTCTGAAGCGCAGGCAAGTGGCTCACATTCTTCTTTGTGTGGATCACACGTTGGTATTTGTGAAGCATTTTTCTGTATCAAGGCATAATACTCTGTATCCTCCTCTGGGTCGCCTGTACAATCTTCTGATGCAACGTCACACTCATAGACAAAACAAGTGTTCTCACTTGGATCACACTCAGTGTGCCCATAGACCATGTAATCACGGACAATATAAAATTTATAAAAACTAAAAACCAGTGAGGTCGCGAAAAGAATCACGAGACCCAGAGTAAGAATTCTTGAGTAATTACGCATACAATTTTGTTTGCCTCTAGTATACTCTATATTTCATGAGAAAAAAAGAAAAAGCGCGCCGTCTGGTGTTCCAGATAGCGCGCCCTTTCACTTAGTTCGAGGAAGTCTCTCCCCAGCCGGAACGGCTGAAGTAGCGCTTGACCGCCAAGACGTACCAGAGAGACAAGGCTCCGAGCATGTAGCGAGGATCTGCATCCCCCTCTACCGTCTCATAGCCCCACGTCCAGAACGCCTGCCAGAAGGCCGCCTGCAAAGCAGCCAACAGCATCACGATCACGCTCACTCGCCACCAGGTGTTGAGCTCCTTGCGGAAAATCATCACCACCCTCTCAGGACCATCCCAGACCGCAGCCTTGGAAAAGATACCCGAGAGGACCAGAATCCAGATTGGCCGACTCTTCGTCTTGAGCACATCAAGGGAACGCCTCGTGTTGGAACCCAGAGTTAAGTCAATTCCTTTCTTATGATCCAGGATGACAAAGTACACAGCGCAGATAATATCGTACACCCAGCCAAATAGAAAAATCCAGCCGAAATGAAGGTGCAGAGCATTCAACGCTACCATTAGGGCACCAAAAACGATGGCCATCCACCAGTCATGGATGAAGTACGAAAGCGATGCCGAAACAACGTCCTCCACCTTCTCCACTTTTTCTTCCTTGGTGTCTTCCTCGTCGATATTGAGGTAGGCATTCCATACTTCCCCAATATCCTGCTTGAGAACCGTGACCTTCGCCACGATATTGTGAAACGAATAGGTCATCGAAATTCTCCCTTGTGAAAGTTCTGTATTACGGAAGGTTTACCGTAACTTGCTATTATACACCTTTTTGACATAAAAGTCAACCATATAAACTAGGCTCAGGAGAGCCTTGAGAGCAAAGCTCTATTTCACAGGGTCAATAATCTCAAGTGCGGCTCTGTCTGGCTGTTTTTTGCTATTTTGACTCTCAGCAGAGACACCTCTCAAGATTTCTGCTATACTATCAATCCTATGTCAAAATCAACATTCATATACCAAAAAAGAGCCCACCGTGCACCAAACACTCTCCTTATTGAGAGTTTGCACTACACCAAAAAACGTGGTTCGTGCCTCGATCTTGGATCAGGCGCTCTCTACGATGCCAAGTATCTTCTCGCTGAAGGTTTTCAAAAAGTACTCTCTATCGATCACACTACTACCTGGGTACAACGAGCCAAAAAGCTCGCGTCAGAAAACTTCCAATTCCAAAACATTGCTGTCCAAGACTACCATTTTCCTAAGCGTCAGTTTGATTTTGTCAGCGCCCAATTTATTCTCCCCTTTCTTGGGCCAGAAAATTTTCAACCCACTTGGAAGAACATCTATGCTTCTCTCAAAAAAGGAGGTATTTTCTCCGGACAACTGTTCGGCAATCGTGACGGCTGGAATACCAAGGATACTCAGATGACTTTCTTTAGCAAACGCGCTCTGAAGAAACTCTTTGAGGGCTATGAAGTTCTCCAGTGCTATGAGCTTGAGCAAGACGGCATCGAGGCTATCGGCAATAAGCAGCACTGGCACGTCTTCAACTTCATCCTCAAAAAACTCTAATGCGATATTGCTTACAGTAAAACTTTTACCAAAAGAAAAAGAGCTCAGAAAGAGCTCTTTTTATCATCAACTTTTTTAGTCTAGTTCCCGAAAAGATTGAATATCCAACCGAAGGCGCTGAGGCGATCTTTTTGGCCAGAGACAAAGGTCTCAAGCTTAGTGGTCTCCTGAGTTAGGCTAGAAATCTGTTCTGTCAAAATAGCTTTGACTTCTGGGTCTTCTATCTTGGCAGCTGCCTGATTGAGCACTTCGATACGAGCCTTATTAGCTGCAATTTCAGATTGAAGGTTTTCTAGTTCAGACTTCTTTGCTCCAAACAAGGCCTGGAGGATACGACTACGCTTATCGATATTTTCTACAGAAGTAGCCACCTTGCTGACTGAACTTCTCTGAGCTTCTGCTACCGAGCGGATTTGTGCACCAAGCTCATCTCCTTCGATTTCAGCTACATCATTGAGATCCTCATAGAGATCTTCTACTTCATTCTCATAGTCATCGTCATAGCGCTCATCGGTACCACCAAGGGCATAGATAGCACTTTCGATACTACTCTTAAATACTTTCACTTTACGCTCAAAAGCATCTAGTTGAGAGAGGGCGTCTATCTGCTCCTGTCCTCCAGCTGCAAGCTTGGCTTGTAGTGCAGCAAAATCTGATTCAAGATTTGAGAGAGCTGATTTGAAGCTGTCAGATGATCCTCCAAGCGACTCATAGAGAGCGAGCTTACCCTTGGCCTGCGAGATACGCTTAGCAATCTTGTCTACATCCTTGGCCATATCACGAGAGCTTTTGACATCTTTATGACTGGCAAAATGAGTCAATTTCTTCACCTCTCGTTCAAGTTGCTTTAAAGTATCTCTTGAGATAGGCTCAGTCGAAGACTCAAAGGCTGCTACTTTAGCCTTAGCGGCTGCAAGTGTGGCAAGAGCTTTGGTAACATCGATGCCTTCTGCTTGTGCACGTGCGATACGCTCTTCAGCCTCGATAATATCTTCTGACACATCTTCAAGGACATCGGCGCGGCGCTCAGCTATTTTTTCAGCTGAATCATCATCCTTGTCTTCATCTTCTATTCCGTCATTTCCATGATCATCATTGATATCCTCAGACTCATCCTCTTCATGTCTTACCTCAAACTTACGCTCTTGTGACTTACGAAGAGCTTCTGTTTTTTTCTTTAGCTGTTCGCGCTGCCACTCTGCTTTTTGTTTAGCAGCTTCTTTAGCTTTTTTTTCAGCTTCTTTTTGAGACTTATCTTCTTTGTCATCATTTTTATCCTCGTCTTCATTCTTGTCTTCATCTTCGTCTTTGTCGTCCTCGTTATCATCTTCTCCATCCTTAGCTTGAGCTGCAGAAAGAAGGGTATTGCCCGTGATAGCACTGTATGTATACGCAAAGCTTCCGAGAGAAAGCATACTGATCATCAGTACCGCCAACATACTGGCATTTTTTTGTTTTTGTTTTGCCATAGTTTTTACTTATTATTTAACTTTATTATAATTATACCATTTTTTGAGAACAAAAGAGACAAGATATCCACATCTTCCTCTCTGGCACATTACCTAAAGCTTACCAAAAAGCCCTAGTACTTCCGATGACGTACGAGCCCACGAATATCTTACACAACGCTCGAGTCCACGAGCACGAAGTGTCTCATGAAGCTCTCTATCCTTGAGGATTGCTTCAAAGGCATCAAATATTTCTTGTGGACGATATGGATCAATGAGAATTCCTGCATCCCCAACTATTTCTGGCAAAGAAGAACTATGTGACGCAATCACTGGCACCCCACAAGCCATGGCTTCAAGTGGCGGAAAGCCAAAGCCTTCATAGAAGGATGGATATACAAAAACACTTGCCAGATTATAGACCGCCGGCTTATCAGCATCCTCCACAAAACCAATAGTGTGGATACGACTACGAAGAGCTGACGTGCGAATACGCGTATAGAGCGCTCGTTTCTCCCAGCCAGGACTCCCCGCCAAAACCAAATCATACTGACTATCTGGGTTTTGCTTGATAAATTCTTCGTAAGCCTCAATCACCGACAAAAGATTTTTACGAGGTTCAAAGGTAGCAAAAGAAAGGATAAACTTAAATGGAAGCTTATAGCGCTTTTGCACATCTATCAGTACCTCACTATTACGATCTATCAAACGACAATTTTTATCATAACCACTTGGAATCACCGTAATCTTAGCTTCTTTTGTGCCATACGTATCCACAACATCATTTTTGGTGGAGTCCGAAACAGCTACCACGACACGCGAACGCTTGATGAGTCCACGAAAATCCACTAGATAATGCCAAATACGCTGTTTCCAGCTAAATGTACGGGGGAAAAGCTCAAAAGAAAGATCATGAGCGGTGACTACCAATGGCACATGCTTTGATGTAGCAGCAAAGTTTTGATTTGGAAGAAAAACAACATCTACTCCGCCCATCAATCTGTCGAGCTTTGGGTAGCGTAAATACCACAAACAAAAGTTGAGAAGCTTATTGGGTAGTCGGTATGCTTTGATGGTGACATTGTCATGATGCGCCAAGGCATGAAGAAAACGTGGAGGTTTACTCCATGAATTAAAAAACAAAACAAAATGATGACCGCCTTCACTATGAAGGAGCTCCTTGAGTAAACCCAGTGTGTATTCTTCTACTCCTGTGCGCCGTCCCTCCGCCAGACACCGAATATCTATTCCTATGCGCATGTCATTCTTCCTTTATTGAATCAGTTTGAATATAGTGCTTAGCAAGAATAATCCAAAAACCAAGAAAGATGCCTAGGAAAAGAGCAATGGCAAACACCTGACTTGAGCCAATACGAGCATTACTTACCACTGGTTCACTTGCAATGACACGAAACCAATTGCCCTGGCTACCCTCTTTTACATCAAGCTCACTCGTATAACGATTTAACACCTGGGGTATACTCTTGGAAAGTGCTTCTAGCTTTGCTTGATCACTCTCGACAAATGTCACCTCTACTATCTGAGCCGAGAGCTTTCTTCCGGTGAAGTATCCCCCCTCCGGAGCGCCTTGTCTTAGACCAGCTTCTCGGAAAATATCTTGAGTAACCTGAGGCGTTGCCAATAAGCGAACCAGTGTATCTCCAAAACGCTCATCTGCCTGCAGGCGATAGAAGTTGTCATATTGATAATCCATTTGCTCTGAGAGAGCCTTATTCTCTGTTCTACCGATAGTCAGAAGAGTATTACTCTCAAAACGCTGTGGCTCAAAGTTAACCCACAGTACACCAAGAAACAAGAAGCCTCCTAAAATAAAGGCATAGAGGTTTCTTTCTTTACACAAGAGAATCCAGAGTTCGCGTAATTCCATAAGGGTGTATTTAGATTTGATCCCGATGCAAAGCAACGGCTTTTTCGATATAGTCCTTTATTGTAGCCTTAAATCGCTCTTTGTCAAAAATCTCTGCTTTGGCACGGATATAGGCTGGGTCGTACTTTGTTTCATCGAAGCGCTTTACTGCTTCAATAAGGGACTCTTTGGTCTGAGCATCAAAATATTCCCCCATTTTGCCTTCTTCCATATGCTCCACTATATCTCCTCCGCGGTAAGCCAAAAGTGGCCGCCCAGAAGCCATGGCCTCTATAGCCACAATGCCGAAATCTTCCTCTTGAGGAAAGACGAAGCCACGACATTCTGCATAATACTTTGGCAATTCTTCTTCCGGTACTCGTCCAAGAAATTCAATCGTTGGTCCTGCTATTTTTTTGAGGCGCTCTAATTCTGGCCCTCGTCCAATAATCTTGAGTGGAAGCTTAAGCTCATTGAAGGCATTGATGGCAATATCATGACGCTTGTAGGCAATCAGTCTGCCTACCATCAAAAAATAATCCCCTCTTGTTTCCGAAAGATAAAACTGCGACACATTGACCGGCGGATGAATAACCGTTGATTCTTTACGATAGTATTTTCTGATACGGTTGGCTACAAAACGGGAGTTGGAGATAAACTGATCTACTCTCTCGGCACTTACCCGATCCCAAATACGAATAGGACTCATAAAAAGAGGCACCAGTTTACGTATCAAACCTGGCAATCCAAAATCCTCAGTATACTTCTGGCAATCATCCCAAGCATAACGCATCGGGGTATGCATATAGCAAATATGCAAAGTCTCCGGTCGAGTAATGACACCTTTCGCAAAACTCGATGAATCAGAGAGGACTACATCATAGCGATCCAAATCAAAACCCTCAATAGCTAGTGGCATCAAAGGTGGAAACAAGCGATGACGCTTCTTGGAAAAAGGAAGGTTTTGAAGAAATGACGTATAAATCCGACTTCCCTTAAAATGGCCATGCAAAGAATCCTCATCATAAATGAGAGTATAAATAGGGGCATAGGGATAGATCTCTTGAAAAGCCTCTAGTACACGCTCAGCCCCTCCATACTGAACCAAATAATCATGGACAAGCGCTATCTTCATACAGAGTTACTCTAGTAACGGATATAACCACCGAAACGTTCTTTGGCAAGCGAAACAATCGTATCAAAAGAAACATCCATTTCTTCGGTAGTAAGCGTGCGATCAGTGGCTCCAAAGGCTAGATGGAAAGAGTAGCTTTTTTCTTCCTCTTTTTCATAAATTGCAAAAAGTTCAGCTTCTTTGAGAAGCTCCCCTCCACCTGTGCGGACAACTTCGAGGGCATCACTTGCCATCACTGTTCGTGGAAACCAAAGTGTAATATCACGAGTAGCATACGGAAACTTCTGCAAAGGAATAAATTCCTTTTCTGTATTGCGTCCGTGCCAGAGATTTTCACTATCAAAACTTGCTACTGCCACACGATTTTCTGGTAGTCCGAAGTTCTTAGCGATACGTGGATGAATCTCACCAAGATACCCCACTGTCACTCCATGCACACGAATCTCAGCTCCGCGAGTTGGATGCAAAAAAGTCTTGACTATCTGAGAAGTCTCTTCATCAAGTGGAGAGAAGGTCACCTCTCCGATAGCAAGGCTTGCAAGATATGCACGTACATTTTCTTTGAGTGAAAGCACTACTTGTTCTTCAGACTTCGCTTTGCCAACTTGAACAAAAGCGAGTTCTTTTAATTCTTTGAGAGCGCCTTTTATCGGAAAAGCAAAGGTGCTTCCATACTCAAAAAAAGTAAATGTATCAAAGTTTCTCAAGTTTTCTTTGGCCTTGCGTAAGAGTAGCGGTACAAGCGTGGCTCGTAAATATGTGTATTCCGGCGAAAGCGGGCTTTCTAATTCAGCATGATCTCCTTCAGTAAGAAGTGCTGCTTCTATGTCCTTGCTCCCATAAAACGAGTAGGTCATAACCTCATCAAAACCAAATGCTACAGCTTTTGTTTTGTAGAGCATTTCTTTTTTCTTACCGCTCTCTTCATGAGGAAGCGTCAGAGGAAGTACCGGGGCGCTTGGAGTAATCTTGTCATAACCACGCATACGTCCAATTTCTTCTATCAGATTCCAGGCATCTATGAGATCTGGACGACGACTCGGAACAGTCACTTCGAGCACAGCCTTATCCGCTTTTTTCTTCACCTTTAGACCAAGAAGCGCAAGCAGACGTACAATTTCAAACAATGGCACGCGCACGCCAAGTACTGCCAAAACAAGCTCTTCTGAAAGAAGTACCTTATGTGGTACGTGCTTTGCATTACGTATATCTCGTAAGCCAAAAAGTTTTCCTCCTGCCAGCTCAATCATAAGTGATGAGGCCAATGGAAGCACTTCTGTGGCAAGCTCCATATCTACTCCACGCTCAAAACGAAATGCAGCGTCAGTCATAAGACCATGTTTTTGTTTGGTCTTTCTAATGCTCGATGCTTCAAAGACAGCTATCTCTACAAATATATTCTCTGTCTCCTCTGTAATAGCGGAGCTCGCCCCACCCATTACCCCAGCTAAAGCCAAGGCCTTTTTGCTATCAGCAATCACTATATCTTCGGCGCTGAGCTTGATACTTTCATCTGTCAAAAGCGTTAACTTTTCATTTTTCTTGGCTCTTCTAATAGAAAGTCCCTCGTTAATTTTGTCAGCATCAAAAGCATGGATAGGCTGCCCAGAAAGCAACATGAGGTAATTCGTAATATCAACAATATTGTTCTTTGGTCGATAACCCAAAACAAGGAGCCTTGCTTGTAGCCACAGTGGAGATTCCTTAACGGTCACTCCCTTGATGCACAGACCGCTATAACGTGCACTAATTTTCTTGTCAGCAATTACTACCTTAGGTGCTCGATTGTAAGCAGGTATCTTGAGATTTTTCTTTGGCTTCTCAGTAAAACGAGGAGCATATCCATCAAGCGCTGCAATTTCTCTTGCCATCCCCTCATGAGACAAAGCATCTCCTCCGCGATCAGGCAGAATTTTGATATCAAGTATTGTGTCATCAAGTCCATAGTACTTAGCGAAGTAGGCTCCAAGTGGAGCGTCCTCTGGTAATACCAAAATACCATCATGATTTTCTCCTAAGCCAAGTTCCCGAGCAGAGCAAATCATACCACTTGAGAGTACATCGCGAAGCTTGACCTCACTAATTTCAATACCTCCCGGAAGAGTACTTCCTGGCAAAACCACGGCTACCATCTGGCCCAACGCAATATTTGGTGCACCGCACACAACTTGACGGACGTCACCTCGGCCCACTCGCACCTGAGCAACCCGTAAGCGATCAGCATTTGGATGCTGCTCAAGACCCTCTACTTTTCCAATGACTACATCTTGAAGACCATGTTCATACCTAAGCACCTCTTCTACTTCAAAGGCGTGCATCATAAGCAATCTCGCTATCTGATCAGGAGACTTCTTGGTACCGGAAAGTTCTTTGAGCCAATTGTAGGAATAACGCATATTTGTAGAATATCTAATGCAAAATGTCTAATATCAAATCAAGCCCTAAATCTTAATGTCTTAATTACTTCATTTGATATTTGTATTTTATTTGTAATTTAGTATTTGAAATTTGTCATTACAATCAGAATTGTCTTATAAAACGGAGATCTCCTCCCATAAACTGTCTAATATCAGTAATCTTGTACTTCATCATGGCCAAACGTGTCAGACCAAAACCCCAAGCAAAACCCTGATACTTACCCTTTGGATAACCAGCCGCTTCGAGAACATTTTGATGTACCATGCCAGCACCGCCAATTTCAATCCAGCCCGTCTGCTTACAAGTAGAGCAACCCGCACTATCACAAAGTACGCAACTGATATCAAATTCAAAAGATGGTTCCGTAAAAGGAAAAAAGCTTGGACGTAAACGAATAGTTACTTTCTTACCAAAAAACGTACCAAAAAAAGTCTCAGCTAAATACTTAAAAGTTGCGACATTGACCTTACCGGTTTCATCGAGCATCAAACACTCAAACTGATGAAAAGTGTGCTCATGAGAGGCGTCGGTTGCCTCATTACGAAAGACGCGACCAGGCACAATGACACGAAAAGGTGGTTTATTTTTCTCCATAAAACGCACCTGATTTGGTGAAGTGTGTGTACGCATCAATAGACGCTCTGCTTCTGTCTTGCCGTTTTTCTTTATCTTGGCTCCACCGCCCTTAAGCCAAAAAGTATCCTGCATATCACGAGCCGGATGATCCTTAGGAAAATTAAGCGCGTCAAAATTGTACCATTCTGTTTCTACCTCTGGACCATCAGCCACCGCAAAACCAAGCGCTTCAAAAATTTCTAGCACTTCATTTTCTAGTTGAGTAATGGGATGCAGATGTCCCACTGGACGAGCTATACCAGGTGCCGTGACATCCACACGTTCACCTTCCCAATCTCTGGCGTTATTTTCAATTTCTACCTGCTTCAACGTAAGCTCAGTTACGAGTTTCTGACGAAGACCCTGAAGCTTTGGAGCAAGGGTGCGCTTTTGCTCCGGTGTAAGGTTTTTGACATCCTTGAGCATGCTTGAAAGCTCGCTCTTGCGCCCCAAGAACTGCACTTCCCAACGCATAAGCGTTTCCTTATCTTTGATAGCCACAAGGGTCTCCAAGGCCTGTTTTTCAATCGTGGTAATAAGTGCCTGATTCATGAATTTGTAGTATTTCTCTAATATCTCTATCTTAGCCTATCTAAAGGCTTTTTGCCAAATAGCATGGCCTCGTCTTTATTAAAAGCAGAAGGGCGGAGCTGTGATACAGACCCCGCCCTTTTTCCCAAACATTTTTGGACCACCCCAGAGACTAGAGAGATAACTCCTTTGCCCAGGTAGACCGAAACGGCGTACCCATGGTGGCGGCATCCCAGACGAAAGCATGCTCTCGCCAAAAGATAACCGAGTGAGCATATTCCCGGGTTGAAAGCGATCCATCGAATGGCTCCCGAAACATTTCTCCACCAAACCAGGCAGTGACCAGTCTCGGACGGAGATCACTCCATCTCACAGCCAACGAAATCTGCGTGACTTGAGGCGGCTCCGGATCGATAATAACCGGCGAAGGCCAAGAACGATTCTCCCGATAGACGAAGAGAATTTCTTCCTTGAGGCCGACGGGTTCTTCGCGCGCCACACGCTGTGCAGGCCAATGCAGACCATCCGACAGCAGCTCCACTGTCAGCGGAAATTCCTGACTAGCCAAATCGGTATCACTGACCCCGATACGGATAGTGGCTGGGGCACCCGGATGATGCCAAACGTGACGAAGCGCACCCGGCTTCACATAGAGACCGCTCCCACACTTCGTTGTCAAAACTGACGGACATTGCGTCATGTCACCTTTCCTTCTTCTTGGTGTTAAAGATGGCTTTATTAAAGCATTTTATGATAAGTATGTCAAAAAACCTGCCGAAGCAGGTTTTTTACTTTCTCAAATAAAGGTCATCTAAAAAACAATCTTCACAAAATCTTTTTTGCCCACCTTGAGGACTTTTGTATCCAAAGATTTCTCCAAAACTAAATATGGGTCAGTGAGCTTTTCTCCATCAATACTGACACCCCCCTGCTCTATCTTGCGACGAGCATCTGACTTACTTTCTGCGAGGTCAGCACTAACAATAAAATCCACCAGCGTTTGATTTTCTACTACTTGTTTTGTAGCCACATCTTCTGGAATTTCACCTTTAGAAAAAGTTTTTACAAAATACTCTACTGCTTTTTCTGCTTCCTCTTTACCGTGATAGAGCTCTACGAGAGACTGCCCAAGGAAAACCTTGGCATCACGAGGATTTTCACCAGCTTTGATCTTAGATTCCCAGACATGTACTTCCTCCATAGGTACACGAGTACAGTGCACCAGATACTCGACAATAAGCTCATCTGGCACACTCATAATCTTTCCAAACATATCATTTGGCGTATCGGTAAGATTGATAGTGTTCCCCCAGCTACTACTCATCTTGCGGCCATCAGTACCCAAGATAAGATTGGCCATCAAAATATCCTGTGGCTTTTGATTATACATAGGCTGAAGATGGCGCCCTGCCAGGAGATTAAATCTCTGATCAGTACCACCAAGCTCCACATCTGCCTCTATAGCTACTGAGTCATAGCCCTGCATAAGCGGATAGAGCAACTCCCGAAGTGAGATACGCTTCCCTGCTTCATAGCGCTTAGCGATATTTTCGCGCGCCATAAACTCAGCCAAAGAAAAAGCATCTGCTTGTTTACCAATTTCTGCAAAGCCCAGCTTTGAGAGCCAGTCACCATTATAACGTAGCTCTACCTGACTCATATCAAGGATAAGTCCTGCCTGCTTAGCATAAGACTCCATGTTAGCTTTGAGCACCTCTTCATCAATCATTGGGCGCTCAGCTTCTTTGTCAGAAGTATCACCAATAATACCAGTAAAAGTACCAATAATAAGCACCACCTGATGACCAAGCTCTTGAAAGTCACGGAGCTTAAGGAGAAGGACCGCTCGTCCTATATGCAGATTCGGACTGGTTGGATCAATACCGAGTTTGATACGAAGTTTTTCACCAGAAAGCAATCTCTCTCGAAGGTGCTCACGATCAATCACTTCCGTCACTCCACGAGACAAAAGCTCATCAATTTTTTTGGGATCTGTGTTTATCATATTTTTAGTATACATCAAGAAGAAATACTGATTGTAGCTATAAAATCCGAAATTTTGAGGTGATTCTTTTTTGCAAAAAGCTTGATCTTTTCATTAGAAAAGTTTTTGCAAAAAAGTATAACGCTACGAGTCGCTGGAGCGAGTAAGTGTCACCGAGAAGTTTTGGATTTTATATTATAAAGAACAACACTTTCAACGATAACTCTCTAGAGTCCGAAGCGTTTCTTAGCAAGGCGGTATTGGTCATCTGATATCTGCTTCGCCTTACGCATTGCTTCAAGTGATGCTAGGATTTCACCTTTATTTTTCTGGATATTTTTTGGAGTCATCGCTTTTTTCATAAGCTTCTCGCGCTCAGCTGGAGACATCTTAGCAAGACGCTTCATGGCAAATTTTTCCATCATGCCCATATCATTCACATCTTTGCCGGCTGCACGAGCAAAGTCCTCGAACTCTTTTTCAATTTCGTCTTTATCTTTCTCATTTTTTCCAAAAGGATTCCACATAAAACTAAAAAATCATTTGATATTAATTGCTCTTTCTTTGCTTCATGGTATAACGCGTAACAAGAAGAGCAGATGACACAAAGATAGATGAGTAGGTACCGAAAGCGACACCAGTAAGGAGAGCTACTCCAAAATACTTGATACTCTCTCCTCCAAAAAGAACAATAGCAATAAGAGTAATGATTACGGTCATTGAAGTGTTGACTGAGCGACCAAGCGTCTCATTGAGCGAACGATTGACTACTGTTTCGAAATCTTCTTTTTGTGATGAACGAGACAGGTTTTCACGGATACGGTCATAAACCACGATTGTATCATTGACTGAATATCCGAGAATGGTCAGAAGAGCAGCAATAAATGGCACTCCGACTTCTACGCCGTAGTAATGCCCAAGAAAAGCAAATACTCCAAGCGTGATAACAATATCATGAGCCAAGGCAATTACTGCTCCAATACCGTACTCATATGAATTGACTTTGCCACGCACACCACGAAAGGCATACGCAATAAAAAGGGCAATAGCTATGATAGAAACCAGTGTACCAGTAACAGCGTTTTTGGTAATTTGACTTGAGACTGATCCTCCGACAAAGTCTGTGCGGACCTGCGTAATACCTGGGTCTAGGCTTGTCAGAGCTTGCAACACTTTACTGTTAGCTTCTTCGTTGGAGGCAAGATAGCGAAGGATAACACCCTTGTTTTCTGTCGGCTGTACCGTGAGACTCTTGAGTTCAATTGGCCTGAGTGTTTCCTGGACTTGTGTTGTGGTCGGCGTCTCTTCAAGAGCAAAACGCACTTCCATCAAAGTTCCACCCTTAAAATCAATTCCCGTATTGAGCCCCCAAACAAAAAGAGCTCCGATACTCACTACAGTAGTGACGATAGAAAAGATATAGGCGTATTTTCGTTTTTGGATGATATTAATCATAGCAAAGCTTATTCGATTCTTTTCTTAGGTGAAACCAAAATCCATGGGTGACGCTCCATCCACTCCCCGATAAAGAAAGTAGTCGTAATACGCACCAATACCACAGCAGTAAAAAGCGAGAGGAGGACACCGAGAGCAAGAATAATGGCAAAACCCTTCACAAAACCAGTACCAAGGCCTACCAAGATAAATGTCGTAAGCAAAGTAGAGACATGACCATCACGAATACTTGGCCAGGCGCGACGGAAGCCCTCCTTAATAGACTTGATAGCTCCCTTACCAAAAGAAAGTTCTTCACGGGTACGCTCGAAGATAAGCACGTTGGCATCCACGGCAATACCAATCGAAAGAATAAAACCAGCAATACCCGAGAGCGTCACCGTAATTGGAAATGGAGTCAAAACTGAAAGCTTAAACAATGCTAAAAGCATTGCACTGTAGAGAAGTAATGCAAAAACTGCGATTACTCCAAGGAAGCGGTAGAAAAGAACCATAAACACAGCCACCGCGAGAAGTCCCACAAAACCTGCTTTCAAACTCTGATCTAGAGCCACTTGTCCAAGACTAGCATCCACACTCTGCTGACCTACCAGTTCGATAGGTACTGGCAAAGCTCCCTCATTGAGACGCTTCACCTGCGCAGTTGCCTCAGCTACGGTGTAGTTACCTGTTATCACCGCTTGACCATTTGGTATTTCCGTCTGAATAGTTGGTGCCTGAAGTAACTCATTGTCCAAGAAAATAGCTACTGGCTTACCAATATTACGCTTGGTAATTTCAGCAAACAAAGCTGTCCCCTCAGCATCAAACTGCAACTGAATCTGAGGAGAACCAAGACCTTGCTGCTGATAGGTAACAGAAGCACTCTTGAGGTTTTTACCAGAAAGACCTGTTGGCTGATATGCCAAAAGAGGGTCGCTTTGAAGTGACTGCTTCAAACGAAGAATATGAGCTGACTTCACTTCTTTGTCATCACCTTCACCTCGTACCTCAAGCTTCTTGATAACATGATACCCATAATCCGTTTCGATTAGAGAATCCTTGATCTGGCCTGGCTTTAGATCATCACTAAACACCACTTCATCAAACTCTGGCACAAAAGTACCCTTCTTTACAAAATCAAGCTCTCCACCCTGATCTTTTGACCCCGGATCTTCACTCATAGCTTTTGCAAGAGTGGCAAAATCATCGCCGGCCTTTACGCGAGCCAAAATATCTTCTGCCTCTTTCTTAGCGTTGGCATTGTATTCTTCTACCTGCTTCTTTACTTCATCACCTGCTTGTTCACGAAATTCAAGAAATGGTGTTTCTTTGATCAAGTTCTTAGCCTCTTCAATATTCTTGATACCAGGAAGCTCTACAATAATACGCTTTTCATCACCAGCAGTAGCAAGCTGCACCAAAGGCTCACCTACGCCAAAGGCATTCACGCGACGCTCAATCACAGCCTCTGCTGCCTGTAGGGCCTCAGTCTGTTTGGCAGGCTCAATATTACTCAAGTCAGCAGCATACTCAAGATGTATTCCTCCCTGAAGATCCAGTCCACGATTGACTTGAAGTTGATTAAGAAGATTAAATCCGCCCGGCCAAAAAGAAAGAGCCTGCGGATATGAGATCAAACCAGAAACAAGTGCCAGCAAAAGCACTGCCCCAAATTGCCAACGGATTTTGTGTTCACGTTTCATATAGAGCACAGTATAGCCAAAAACCTTACCTGAGGCAAATTTCTGCCAAAAAAAGAAGTTTGGGATAAAAAAAGACACCCTGCACGACCGTAGCCATACAAAGTGTCACCTCAAAAGAGGATTTAACGCCGAAGCGTCTAGAGGGGTCAGGTCGCCGGCGTATAGGTGCCGGTGCGGAGATCGATCACATCGCCTTCCTTCACCCCGACCGTGACTTGCGTCCAGTCGGTGCGGTTTTCGAGCGCCCGTGCCTCGGCCGGCGTGATGCGATTGGCGTCACGCTGGTCACGCCCGCGATACAGCGGGAGACGGAAACGTTCGGCGAGGTCGATAGCCAGCGGATAGTCCACGTAGTGAACCAGCCCCTTGCCACGACCGATCGTGAAACGCTCCATCGGCACATTGTGACTGCCAACCAGCTGAAGCCCCTGGACATCATCCAGCGGCGCCACCATGCCATTGGTGCAGAGGACCAGGACGTGGAAAGGCTCGCGGCCCGTCACGAAGATCGTGGCGATGAGCTCGTCCTTGACGTAGCCCCGCTGATATTCACGACTGGCGGATTCCCCCTGGATGCCCTCGAGCGATCCGAAGCGAAATTCCACCCGGGCCACCTGCTCGTTCTGGCGGATCTTGCCGTCACCGCGCAGGTAGTAGATGATGTCACGCTGGAGGTGCGGCCAGTTCTGCTGGAGCACCGCCTGGCGCTCAGCCGGGTCCTGGATGCGCGCCATATCTTCGATGGTCGGCGCAATGGACTGGAGCCTGGTCGAAACCGGCGCCACGCCATGGACCAGGTCAGCACCCTTGGCTTGCGGCCAGAAAAGGAGCGCGCCGACGAGCAGAAGGAGTCCGAAAACCCCATAGGTAATGAGCCGATTCCTGCTGCCGTGGTCTTCTTCGACCTGATTGGGCGACGGCCGATTACTGCCACCACCGATCGGCTGGAGATCTCCGCCAGCCGGCACCGGCACGATGTTGTTGTCACTCATGGTATTACCCCTCAGTTGTGAAAGTACCTCTATAACGCCAGAGAATTGCGGCCTTATATACCCTCTGGAGAGAGCTTTCTAAGACTCCTTACTATACTCTTTTATGGCCAAAATGTCAATAGGTAGTATTTTTCCTCTTTATTGACTTTTTACCAATTTAGGTGTATAATAGAAAGTCTGAGGTGCCTATTTGGCCACTCCATAGACACAAGTTCCTACACCAACTTACAACCAGAGGGGGTACTACCACATGCCGACCATCACCTTTATCGCCGGTCCCGACCAGGATTCCCAGGGCAACCTGACACCCTTGGGCGAGACGCAGGCAGAAGGGTTCGCCAAGCTCGCCAAGAAGCGAGAAGATCTCTACACGGTCATCATGACCGGAGAGAAAGCACATGCCCGCAGGGCGCGGGATATCATCATCCAGACGCTCGGCCTCCAATCCATTGGCGGCAGCTCACCTGGACAAAAGGTCCAGCCGGCAGACAGCAAGGGTCTCGATGGATCGGACTATATTCCGATCAACTTCAAGACCGACCTTCTGAGCGCCTCGGAGCGTCTCGGCCTTGCTCCACTTGAAGCGTACTGTGAATTTTGCTCGCAAGCTCTCCTTTACGAAGGGCGCGAGGGTGCAAAATCCATTCGTCGTTTCACTAATGCCGGTAACTACGTGAAGCATATGCTGATCATCGGCCGCCCCATCTTCATCAATCAGCTTGTTCTCTCCTTCTTCGGGGATGGCATGCCGATCAAGATGCGCGAGCAGATCATCACGGATGCTCCCCTGGAGCCCATGACCGGCTACCGCTTCGACATCGTCGATGAACGCTGGGGCTTACCGACTTCGATGGAGCAAGTTGGCTGGAATGAATTGGTTGGCGCAAGCTAACCATATAACCCTGGGCCACGTCCCAACAAAAAACGCGAGACTTCGGAATCATCCGAGGCCTCGCGTTTTCATTTTTATACTGATGAATATACTATTGACTTTTTGTAATTTTAGGTGTATAATTCTAAGTTAGAATTATGTCACTTTTTGCGACTAAACCTCTGACATTTGTTCAATAGGACAGGAGAGTCCCAATGAGAGTTCTTTGCGTTTGCCTTGGCAACACCTGCCGCAGCCCCATGATGGAGCGCATGCTCTGTCATCAACTGAGTGACATCATCGGGTATTCCGATGTCTCAGTCGAAAGCGCTGGTCTCATGGAATCTGCCGCCGGTCAAGCTATGGCCGAATTTTCCCAGAGTGAGCTCCGGGAACGCGGCATCGATGCCGATGGTCACATGTCTCGTTTCATCGGGGCACTTGATCTGAGCGATTATCAGCTCATCCTGACGGTCGGCGAAGAAGAGGCTAATGCTATCTGCGCGATGCGCGAGGGTCATGCACCCATCATCGTACTCGGCGGTGGCGTGCCCAATCCCTGGCAGCAAGGTGAACAAGCCTACCGCGACTGTGCCAACCATATTGAGCAGTCACTATCAGGCATCACCGATCTACTGGATAAGCTGCGGAAGGGAAAATAATATCATCCCTCCTTCCTTATCCATCTCAACCTAGTTCAAGCCCGGGATCCACAACAATGGGTCCCGGGCTAAACTTTTTTATACTACTCTTTCTAAAATAGTTACTATCCCCTTATCCGCATCCACTTCCACTAAGTCACCGTCTTTGAGTCTTCGAGTAGCTGCTCCAGCCTGAATAACACAGGGCACCCCGAGCTCTCGAGAGACTATGGCCGCATGCGAAAGCAGCCCTCCTTGATCAGCCACGATAGCACTCGCCTTACGACAAAGTGACATAAGATCAGGACTCGTACTTTCTGCAACAAGAATATCTCCTTTTTCCATCCGGGAATCAAGTATGGCAATCGCTCCATGATCATTAAGCATCGGTGCAATAATTACTCTCCCAGTGGCTTTACCCTTATTGGCGGTCACGCCTTTTATAATCAAATCGTCAGATAATTGTGTAAATGACGTATAGAGTTCTTTTGCTTGCTCAAAGCTTAGAATCTCGGGCACACTAGCAGTTACATTCATACCGTAGTACTCTCTTCGTTTCAAAACTAACTCTGGATCTGGACGCCAGCCATCAAACAAAGCAAGGAGTTCATCTAAGAAGAGAAACTTTGCATCATCTCCCGAGAGAAACATACTTGATACCCCAAGAAGGATATTTGGAATAGGCCCACCAGCAAACCAAAAAGCATTGAGCACCTCACGTCCAGTAAATTTAAATTGCCCAAAATCTTCCAGTCTTTTCTGCACATCTTCATTTCCTTCTGCCTTGGCCTTTTCGTAAGCCTTATCAATAAAAGGGAATTCTGTGAACCCATAAAAATACCAGAGCTTTCCAAGGAAATCAGTTGCCTCTATAAACTCTTCTTTCGTCAGGGTTTCTGGAATCTGACTCCACTTTGGGACAAAATCATGCAAAGCCTCATCTGCATATGCCTTGAAATCAGAGAGAAATTGCTCGTAGCGTTGATCATCAAAAAAGAGATTTATTCCCTCCTCAGCACAGCGATATTCCTTATCTTTGCGAAGAAATACATGAAACTCAAGTTCTTTATTGAAAGCAAGTAAATCAGCAGCTGCGAGCGGACTCCGCCTCATAAGAAAATCGCAATGAAGACATGTAATCTCACATTCTGCCGTAAAAAACTTTTTGTAATCTTCCGGTAGTTGTTTCATAAAATTATTCTTCATTAAGAATTCTCACTAGTCCATTATCAGCATCGACTTCTACTCTATCACCTGTTTTGATATTAAGAAGAACATCTGCTTTTGTGCCTATAACACACGGGATACCAAGCTCACGCGAAACAATAGCTGCATGAGAAAGCATGCCACCTTGATTTGTGACGATAGCGGCCGCTTTTTTGCAAGCCAAAATAATCTCCGGACTGGTCGTTTCTGCGATCAGTATTTCACCTTCTTCCATCTTAGCTACTTCCAAAGCCACTTTGTCAAAATCATTGAAATCAGATACAAGTACCCTTGCATTACCAGTTACCCTGCCTGGACTCGCTATTGTTCCTTGAATTTCTTTCGTTACATGCTTATAACTTGCAAATAATATCTCGATATTCTCGGCTATTCCTTCACCAGCAAAAATCTCTCGCCCAGAAATAATAAATCCTTTTTTTCGATCTTCAAGAATTTTCTCATCCAAAACATTACCCTCTAGTAATTCACAAAACTCATCAACAGAGTACATATACACATTTGCGGCATCGACATTAGCTTGCAGAGAAACTTTTTTTACAAAACTCTTGAGATAGCCTTCATCTTCAAAAAGAAGCTTATTTAAGAAAGATCTTCCCTTCAGTTTTAATTCATCAAATTCCTTGACACTTGGAATCATTTTTCCAGTATCAATTTTATCTGTATAAAAGAATTCTGTTTTTTGATAATAATTAAAATGTTCTGAAGCTTTAACAAGGAACTCTTTCGCTAATTCCTTTGTGATACTATCTTCTTTCTCTAGTACACTTCTAAAATATCCCTCTGCTTGAGACATGTACAGTTCGAAGGAATCTCTATAATCAATGTATTGATTCTCCTCTTCATATAAAGTTTTTCCTATTTTTTCAGTCTCGCTCTGGGTAGTCTTTGGAATAAAAGACATCCACTGCTCCGAGTTTTGCACAGAAATCACTCCCATCTGACCGTAGGTACTCCTAAGAAAAATATCAGAGAAAAGCATGGCAAAAGATGGTCCGGCAAACATGCGAGAATAGTCTTCTGGCTTAAAAGAATTGTTCTCAATTTTTCTCACTACCCCATTATCAGCGTCTACTTCTACTAAGTCTCCGTCTTTGAAGACTTTGGTTGCGCTTACAGTTCCTACTACGCACAATTTATTGAGCTCACGCGAAGTAATAGAAGCATGTGAAAGCATACCGCCGATATCAGTCACGATAGCACCTGACTTCTTCATAATCGGGAGAAAGTCAGGATCAGTGGTATCGGTCACGAGTACCGACCCCTCTTCAAATTCCTCTGCTACTCGCAAAAGAAAACTTGGGTCAGAAAAATCCTTTTTGACCAATCTTACCTTCCCTCGGATAGTACCCATCCCTTTATGAGCTACTACACCCTGAACCTTCTCTTTGTCTATATCTTTTTCTTCAAAAGACTCAAAGATTTTCAACGCATCTTCACCGGTCATGGTTACCTGCTGAGTACCCTCTTTATCTCGATAAAGAACACTTGCGAGCTTGCGACTCACAAGGATTTCGTCACTGACCCTTTTGTCCTCAAACAGATTTTCAATATCTTTCTTGGTGTACCACTCAAGTGCTTCCTCTGGAACAGAAAATTGTTTTGCTAGCACCTCTAGACCAAGTCTCATCCAGCCATCTTTTTGGAAAAAAGGTTTTCCGAGGACATCTCTCAAAAAATTCTTGGTCTCCTGGACATACCCTCCTGCCTCAGAAAACTCTCCACCTCTTACCATGCCATCCGAGTAGTGAATATCAAAAAAAGAATAGTTGTCACAAATCACTTCTAGCGGCTGAAAAAAATCTTGCAATTCTTCTCGTGTGAGTGTTTCCTTGCCCTTAAGCTCATCGGTATACTTATCCATATAGTCACTTGCCTCTTGCATAAGAGCGACCTTCTCTTCCAAAAAAGCTCGCGTCATTTTTGCTCCCTCCTCATTCATCCGGGCAACTTCTTCTTTTTTCACAAAGACCCTCACATTGTCAGCCTTAGCAACCCGAATACACTCCCACTGGATATAGTGATGAGAGACAATATCCTCAAAAAGAAAGGTGGTTCCCGTAGACTCAAAAGTGAATACTGTATTTTCCTTGGTCAGTGGAATTAAGTCTTCCTTTTTATTTATCTCATTTTTTGGAGTCAGAGTCGTAATCGGGCGACTTTGGACAATATAAAATGTCTTGTTCTCATAAGCCCATTCGATATCACAAGGAAAACCGTAGTGATTCTCGATACGAACGATAATATCAGAAAGTTCTTGAATATCTATCTCCGTAAGCACCTGTGAATTACCAACAGACTCTGAGAGCTCTCGCCATTCACTTCCTCCACCTTCAATACGATAGAGCGCGCGACTCTGATGGCTGACATTGATATCTATGATGTTTCGTGGTGACTTCTCTACTACATAGCTATCTGGTGTGACTGATCCGGAGACAATCGCCTCGCCCAGTCCAAAGCCAGCTTCGATAATGAGCTGGTTGTAGTCTTCGGTCACTGGATGAACAGAGAAGGCAATACCACTCTTCTCACTATTGACCATACTCTGTACTACGACCGCTACCGAGATATGAGTCGTATGGAGACCTTTTTCAAAACGATAAAAGATAGCTCGTGGTGTAAAGAGTGATGCCCAACACCGTCTCACCTTCTCTATCAAATCACCCTCTGTGGTATTGAGAAAACTATCAAGCTGGCCTGCCCAGGCATGATCTGCACCATCCTCAGCAGTAGCACTACTACGTACTGCTACATACTGGCTTCCAAGTGCTTGAAATTTTTCTTGAATTTCTTTTTGTATTGCCTCTGGCATGGGGCGAGAAAGAATAAGGCTCTGAATATCCTCCGAAGCTTTCTCTACTGTATGAATAGCTTCATGATTGACTCCATCGAGAATAGCGTCTATTTCTTGCACCAAATCCGTTTCCTTAAGAAAAATATCAAAAGTATCAGCAAGAACTACGTAGCCACCAGGTACCGGGATACCAGCTTGTGTCATTTCACCCAAAGAAGCTCCCTTACCCCCAGCAAGATGAGCATCATTTTTACCAAGCTCTGTGAAGTTTTTTGTATATTGCATAGGCTATTCTTATGTTCTTCTAAGTATACCGCAAAACAAAAAACACTGGAAAATCCAGTGCTTTAAGTCTTCATCTCTATTTCAAGCTGGCCATCTCGGAGCACTGCTACCTGGGTCAGGTCTATGGCTTCGAGAAACATACGATCGTGAGTAACTACTATCACCGTACCAGGAAAAGCGTTGACCGCTTCTTCGAAAGCCTGGATAGACTCTAGGTCTAAGTGATTGGTAGGTTCATCAAGGAGAAGAAAATTGGCTTTTTGTTCTACAAGAATAAGCAGAAGGACTCGCATACGTTCTCCAGGAGAGAGATGCTTCATCTTCTGTGACAAGAAAAGTGGCGAAAGCTGGTAAATACCAATCAGTGTCGGTATTCTCTCATGAAGCTCATGCGGCAGGCGTGACTTCAAATATTCCTCTAACTTCAAGTTTTCATTTTGTAGTAATAAATCATGCTCCTGAATAAGGTACCCGATTTTAACCTCTTCGCCGATAGCGACTTCGCCAGAAAGCGGAGCCAAATCTCCTGTCACTGCTCGGAGAAGTGTGGTCTTTCCGGCACCGTTATCACCAAGCAGGGCAATTTTTTCTCCATAGCTTATATGCCAATCTATGGGCCCCACACTAAATGCCCCAAGATAACCGACAGTCACCTGATTAAGGTCTACTGCAAACATCTTTGCAAGTACTTCTTCTGGCTCGTAGAAATCGAGTTCAAGCGGCTCACGCTCAACAAGCTTCTCTATTTTAGTCATGCGCTTTTCTCGTCCCTCAAGCGCTCTAGCTGAGGCAGAGAATTTTTTGGCAGCACGTTCTTTTTTGAAATGATCCACCATCTTGTCGTGGTCGCGCTTTTTCTTATCCCAAACACGAGTCACCCAATCAATCTTCTGTGCTTTGGATTCTGTCAGACGAGCGCGCTCTTCTTCTTGGAGACGATACTGCTCATTGTGACTACGTCGTGCATGCTCTTTGACCTCTTCAAACTGACTCCAGTTACCAGTAAAGATTTGTGTATCTCGACGATACCAGTCAATCTCTATCACCTTGGTCACTACTGCATCCAAGAAACGACGGTCATGTGAAGCGATAAGGCAAGTAGTTTTCTTATTTTGTTTGAGCCAGTTTTCCAAAAAAAGAAGCGCTGGCATATCCAGATTATTGGTCGGCTCATCGAGAAGGAGCATATCCACACCACGAAGCAATACTCCAGCCAAAGCTATCTTGCGACGCTCACCACCAGACAAGGTCAGGATAGAGCGCGTTTTATCAATCTCTTTGATACGAAGACCTGTGATGACACGTTGCATACGACGCTCAAACTCATAACCACCTAGACGCTCAAACTCAGTCATAAGCACATCATACTCTTCCTGCGCCTCTGGTTCATCTAGGCGTATCTTGAGTATGTCTAACTCCTCTTCAATCTGAGCAAGACCCGCCATATGACGCAGATACTCTTCGATAGTCAGATCCTCTTCTGCTACCGCTTCCTGTGGAAGATATCCCATAAGAACACGATTTGGCTTTGTGATAGAGCCCTGATCGGCTGACTCGATACCAGAAACAATCCGCAGAAGGGTAGATTTACCGACACCATTAAGACCCACTAGAGCTGCTTTTTGTCCTTCTCCAAGCGAAAAAGAAGCCTTATTTAAGACCCTCTGTCCTCCCACCATTTTGCGAATATTTTTGACGGTAAGCATTTTCTCTGGACTTTTTTAGTTGAATGACTAGTATGCCAGAAAATACCAAAAGAATCAACCCTGAACCATTATCAGAGGTTCTTCTTTCTTGCTTTACTATTTTTCTGCCGCCTAGCGGCTTATGTATAGTTTTCTTCTGATACTTTTTCCTCTATGGTACGAGGCGAGGGACCTGTCGTTATTTCTTCTCCAAAGCCTCTTCTTCGGCAAGGCGGATCACGCGTCGAGCATTTTCAAAGGTCACCTTCTTGACTGCTTCCTCAAATGGCAGCCACGTATAGCCTATATGCTCATGCGAAAGCTTTACTTCTGCCGTCTTGGTCTCAGCTGGATAAAAATGTACCTGCTTAAAAATATAGATGCCTCGTCCTTCTTCTTCGCGACGGATTTTTTCGTTGCCTTTGGCAACATAGTAATAACGAATACTGACGCGTGATGTGAGTATTGTCAGATCATTGATTCCCGTTTCTTCTTCCGTTTCACGCCTCAGGGTTTGCTCTTCTGTTTCACCAGACTCTACATGACCTTTGGCGAAATCATAGTGCCCACTCGGATACTGAAGCAAAAGATACAAGCGCCCTTCTGGTACCTCACGGTAGATAGCACTCCCTACAGAGACTTCCCACTCCACCGGCAGACCACACATTTTCAACAAAAAATACAACGGTTTAAAAACAGGTAACTTCATAAAATTTTGCACATGAATATAGTGTAGGATAGCACTGTCTTAGATATAAAAAAAGGCTCCCGGCGCGCGCTGCGCACCGGTGCCTCAATCTTTCTCATACCACCCCCTACCTACGTGAACGGCGCCTCCAGTGTTTTCAAAATCCGGAGAGCTTTTCGCCGATCCCGAGCAGTTGAGTTTTCCCGCAGAGGAATCTTGGCTTTTTCGATAGCCAGAAGTTCATCCTGCGACGGAGTTCTTCGACAACTTTTACCCATTTCAATTCATCCCCTCTTGTCTTAACCAAAGCTTCGCGGACTGACAATCTCTCGCAAGCGAGCGATGTCACTTTCAGCAATTCTCCCGGAGAGGGAATTGTGCTGAAGAGCTTCTCTCAGGTCTTCTTCGAAACGAATGCCCATGCCATGAAGGACGCTGGGCAAATCTTCATGATCCACAATTTCGTGAATCGGCCTATTGCTAGACATAAAGAATTACCCCTCTCGTCAGTCGATGGCCATCCCAGTTTCCTTGTTCACAGCCTCGCTAATCCCAAGGATATCATCCGGGGAAATCCCCAAGGCTTCAAGTCCTGCCTTGCCCTCATCGATAAGGGCTTGAGCGGTCCCGAGACCATTGGAAAGCAGACGACTCTCCACATCGCTCGGCAAATTGAGGGTACGAATCATGACCTTGCTTGCGCCACCGCACATACAGTTATCCTCTTCTCTGTTGTTAAAGGTGTTACTGTTATAGCACAGTTTACTCTTTCTGTAAAGCTTACTCTCCCATTTTTAAATACAGAAAAATACTTACTATTCTTTTCGGAGAGCCTCCATCGGCGAAAGCTTGGCAGCTCGATACGCCGGAGCCAAACCAAAGACTACCCCTACCAAAAGAGAGAACCCGGCCCCAAGAAGAAGCGACTTCCAAGAAAAAGCTAAACTAAATGCAAACCCAAGTGCTTTGAATACTACTCCCAGAGCAAGGGTTGCACCTACACCCAAAATAATACCTACTATACCGCCAAACAAGGTGATGATGAGCGCCTCCAAAAGAAACTGCGTGAGTACCATTTGTGATGTCGCTCCCAAAGCCTTGCGGAGACCTATTTCACTCGTACGCTCTGCCACAGATACATACATCACATTCATAATACCCACTCCACCCACCACAAGTGTAATCGACGTCAAAGCTAAGAGAAGGATAGTGAGCGATCCCAAAACATCATTGAGTGTTTCTTGGACCTGCTTGGTAGAAGTGACTGAAAAATCATCCTTATCTGGATTGGTAATATCATGACGCTTACGGAGCAGTCCCACAATATCTGCCACTGTTTGCTCTTCTTCTGATATATCTTTTACCTGCACAGAAATCATTTGCACATAATCCACTCCGAGTATCTTTTTCTGAAGCGTCTCTACAGGGACATATGCTAGGCTATCCAAATCAAAAAAACCAGCCGATCCTCGACCTTCAAGGACTCCGACTACACGATATTTCTCTCCCCGCATAGTGATACTCTCTCCAATAGCATCTCCGGTACCAAAAAAAGTTTCTTTTACCCCTGCACCAAGCACTACTACTCGTGCTCCATTGCTAGCCTCATCTTCGGTATAAAATCTCCCTTCTTCTACTACAATTTTTTCATCAACCAAGGGAACCTCATGACTGGCGCCAAACAAAAGAATACGCTTGCCTACAGATCCGTATGTTGCTCGCTCCTGACCAATAGTGCCTGCATACGCAGAAGTGATATTGGGAAGCTTCTTGATAGCATCTTTATCATCTACAATAAGTGTCGTAATTTGCGTCCCCTGTCCCCGCGAAGAAGCATTGTCCGACGACATAGCTCCTGTGCTTGGGACTTTTACTTCTACCTGTATCACATTGCCACCAAATGATTCTACTTGTCCCAACACGAAACTCTTCACTCCTTCACCGAGCGTCATCACCACTACTACCGAAAAAACTCCAATGACCACACCCAAAAGGGCCAAGACCGTGCGGACCTTATGTGACACAATCGTATGGAGAGCAAAGCGAAGTGCTAGAAAAATTCTTTTCATACTGTTATTCGTTCCTTAAAGCTTCCATAGCACTTACTCTTGAGGCCTTAAGAGCTGGATATACTCCGAAGACGAGCCCAATGACAAATGACACTCCTAATCCCAAGGCAAGCGAGACAAGTGGCACCATGAATTCCCACTCATAACCAAGCTTCACAATAATAATACTCGCGACATATGTCAGTCCCACTCCAAAAATAATCCCGAGTATACCGCCACAAAGCGTGATAAATACTGACTCAATCAAAAATTGTGTAATGATGTGATGCGGCCTTGCTCCCACAGCCTTGCGAAGACCTATCTCGCGCACTCGCTGAGAAACTGAGATCAACATGGAGTTCATAATACCTACACCTCCCACTAAGAGTGAAAGCGAAGCAATAGCAATAAGAAAATATTTCAGGATATTAGTAATAGAAGTCAAAATCCCCAAAGCCGCCGCTGTACTTCGAACTGAAAAATCATCCTCTTCACCATCCTCAAGGTCATGCTCCTGACGGAGAAGCGCTGTCACGTCTGCACGGCTACGCTCGATATTGGCTACATCGTCTACCTTGGCACGAGCAAAATTGAGATAATTGATGCCAAGGAGTAACTTCTGCGCTGTCATGAGAGGTACGTATACCAATGTATCTGGATTAGAAAAAGCTGTTGAGCCTCTTTCTGACAAAACGCCCACTACCTGAAAAGGCAAGTCATTGAGCTTCATAGTCTGACCTACAGCGTCACCATTGGGGAAAAATTCTTTGGCTCGCGTAGCACCAAGCACAATCACTCGAGAAAGATCTGTTTCTTCTTCAGCCAAAAAAAACCTTCCTACTTCCAAATCAAGACTCTCTACCGCTATCATGTCTGGCGAAACACCCTGATAACTCACCTCATAGCTCTCACGCTTAGACTCTAGGGTAGCGCTTCCAGATACGTATCCAGACACCACTTCTAGATGCGGCGCATAGCGTCTCTCGCGCATCTTTTCTAAATCACTGTAGGTAAAAGTCGTTGTCACAATACCAAAAGCCGAAGCTGGCGGACCACTTTCTTCCGAAGCACCAGGTAAAACAGCTATCAAATCAGACCCTACTTTTTTGACCTGCGACAACACCAAGCCCTGAGCACTCGCTCCAATACCCATTACCATAATGACAGCTGCCACACCGATAATAATACCCAGTACTGTCAAAAAAAACCGAAGCTTGGCGGTAAGTAAAGAGTTATATGCAATACGAAGAGGACCAGTAATTTTCATTTTGTAAATCAGTTCTCCCCAGTAGAATAGCTCCATGGGAGCACTCGCTTCACGAGATTTCACGGGGTAAATTATTTAATCAAATCAGTGGCATCAAGAGCATTTCTTCTGGCTACTACTTTTTCATCACTGACAAGCGTACCATCAAGCATACGAAGGATACGTGAGGCATGCTCCGCTGTCGCAGTCTCATGAGTCACAAGGATAATTGTCTTACCTTCATTGTTAAGTCTCTGGAGAATCTTCATTACCTGAAGGCCGGACTTGGAGTCCAGGTTACCCGTTGGCTCATCAGCAAAAATAATATCTGGATTATTGACCAAAGCCCTTGCAATAGCTACACGCTGTTTCTCTCCTCCAGAGAGCTGGTTAGAAAAATACTCTGCTCGATGGTCCATGCTCACAGCCAAGAGTGCTGCGTCTACTCGAGCCCTGGCGTCGGCCGGAAGCTTACTTGCATACAAGAGTGGCAACTCCACGTTTTCAAAAACACTTGTACGTGGGAGCAGGTTGAATGATTGGAAGACAAAGCCGATACGCTCATTACGAAGAAGAGCAAGCTCATCATCAGTAAGAGTGGTCACATCCTCACCAGCCAAGACATACTGTCCGCTGGTGGCACGGTCAAGCAAGCCAAGAATTTGCATCAAGGTAGACTTACCAGATCCTGATGGCCCCATAATAGCGACAAATTCCCCTGGCTCTACCGTAAAACTTGCCTCTTTGAGGGCCTCCGTACGCACTCCATCGCTCTCATAGGTCTTGGTTAGATTTTTGATCTCTAAGAGTGCCATATTTTATTACACTTCAAAATAGTCTCTGTACCAATTTCACCCCGTTAGAAATAATTTTCTAACGGGGCAAACAAAATTAGTCTATTTGATAATACATCTTATACCAATTAACAAACTGTTCTATACCGCGCTCAATTTGTGTGGTAGGTGCCCAGCCAAGCTTACGGAGCTTTGCTATATCAGCCACAGTACTTGGGACATCTCCTGGTTGAATAGGCATCAATTTACGTTTAGCTTTTTTGCCAAGATTTTCTTCAATCACTTCGATGAAGCGAAGAAGGGTCTCCTCACGGTCTCCTCCAATATTGACTACATCGTACGGAAGATTGGCATCAAGAGTAGTGAGAATACCTGCCACAATATCATCGACATAAGTGAAATTGCGACTCATCTTGCCACGATTGAATACTGAAATAGGCTCACCCGAAAGGATACTCCTGGTAAACAAAAAGAGTGCCATATCTGGTCGTCCCCATGGACCATAGACCGTAAAGAAGCGGAGGCCTGTAGTCGGTAGTTTGTAGATATGACTGTACACATGTGCGATAAGCTCTGTCGCTTTCTTGGTAGCGGCATACGGTGAAATAGGCGTATCAACTGGGTCGCTCTCAGAAAATGGGAGCTTGGTGTTATTACCATAAACAGAAGAAGAGGAAGCATACACAAAATTCTTGATCTTGTACTTCACCGCCATATCAAGAAGCAAAGTAGTGGCTACGATATTGACATCGACATAGAGACCTGGGTCACGAAGTGAGTTACGCACACCAGCCATGGCGGCTAAGTGCACTACCTTATCAATCTTTTCTTTCTTAAAAATCTTCTCTAAAAGTTTTGCATCACGGATATCGCCGCGGTAGATTGTATAACCATTGGGAAGTTTTGCTGATTTCTTGTATCCCTTGAGAAGTACCTTGATACGGTCTTCTTTAATCGTAGGGTCATAGTAATCATTGAAGTTATCAATAATAACCACTCTATCTCCCCTATCAATCAAAGCCTTCGTTGTAGCGCTTCCTATGAAGCCAGCGCCTCCAGTTACTAAGACTGTCTGCTTTTTTCTTTTCTCTGTTTTCTTTGCCATATAAAAATCAATACGAATTACAAGAATACTTCTCTATTATGCTCTATTTTAAGCAAAAAGTCATCTTACTGAAGTATTGACAAAACTATAAAATAAGAGTATAATATAATCTAAGTACCAAGTTTGCACATTTACAACTCAACAGGGAGAGATTTCCATGCTTACCAACTTTCTTCTTTACAGTTCTGCTGGCCCCATGATGCTCTGCATCTTTATCGGTGCTGGCGCAATGCTCTGGATGATGAACAAAAGCAAGTGGTACTACGGTGCCCTCGGGGGACTTATTGCCTTTGTGATGATTATCATTCCATTCCGTCCTCCGGCCAATGCTCTGCCGCTAAACGATGTCGACATTGAAGCCCTGTTTCAGGATCAATTTCTCGGCGGACCTCATCTTCACAGGCATTTCCTCTGCGATGAGGAAACTATGATCGGCCTTACCGCCGATGATCCAAATCACTACCTTCTTCTCGCCAGAAACAACCTCCTCCGGCCTGTGTTTGGCTCACAGAAGAAGGCGGAGAGCTGCTACAGGAGAAACCGCCGCATCATCTAAACCCTACCCCCGCCTGAACCCAGGCCAAAACACGACCCCTTGGAACATCTGTTCCTCGGGGTCTGTTTTTATTTTGAAGTATGGAGTCTCAGAAGTTTTCTAAGAATTTTTCAGAGGGGTTCTTTTTTCTTAAAAGCTCGGTCTATTGTTGTCGATAATAGTTTTAAGAAAAAAGCAGAGCGAAAAATTTCGCAGGAAAATTTAAGCGTCCCGAAGAAAAATTGCTTTAGAAAACTACTCTATAAATTTCTAAAAAATTCTTTCTCGAATGAGAGATTTTTTTGAAAAACCTCCCAAAAACTTACTTCAAAATACTTCTCAAAAAATCATAGTATTCAGGTGAGGTGGCCTGCTTGGTCGTATAGCGCGCCAATGCTGTCTCGAGTGCTTTTTGTCGCATGTTTTCTCGAAGCTCTGTATCTACTATAAGCAGTTTCAATTTCTCATACCATTCATCTTCGGTAGCCGCTACAAATCCATCTACTCCATCTGTGATAGCCCCCCTATATGTTTCATTGGCTACAGCGACCGTCGGCACACCGAGAAGTCCTGCCTCAAAAAACTTGAGCTCGCTCTTGGCTTCACAGAAATCATTGTCCATCTCCAGTGGCGCTACGTTGATATCAGCACTTGCTACTGTAGCAAAGTATTCCTTGCGAGGTGCAAATGGCACACGAATAATCTGCTCCGTGTATTGATTGAGCATATCCTCCATATCTAAAGGACCTGCCAACACCAGACGCGCCTGAGGAAATTCTCCAAGAATCCGTATCAATGCACCTGTAATAGTCGCGAAATCCTTGTTGTGACTTGGAGTGCCCGAAAGGTACGAGATTCTTACAGTATCTACATCCCTCTTTGTGTTCATGCGAATTTCTTCAGCCCAGGCTACATCTTCTTCACACATCTTATTGGTCACAAGAAACACCCTCTTCCCTCGCTCTTCAAGCTTACGCTTGAGAAAACTCGTCGAGGTCGTAGCATACTCGACATACGGGTCAGCCAGGATTTCTCCCCCTACACCATTTTCATACAGCTTCTTCTCTAGACTATTCATCTTAGTATAGTAGTCCATAAGATGAAGATACTTGGGATCATAGACCAGGTCATCAGTCTCAAAAAGAAGTGTCCGTCCAAGCTCCTTGGCTCGAGCAATATAGCGAGCAACAGACTCAGTAAAGACCACTCGGTGAAAAACAATTACCCGAAAGCGCTCAACTGTCTCACTAAAAAATGGGCTATCCTGCACGGTATAGCTCGCACGAAAACCATGTAAGTTGAGCTCTTCGGCTACATGTTTGGTGCGATAGCGAGCACTGTCTCCTACGCCACCAGAAACAAGTAGTATCTCTCCTTCTGGGATACTTTTGGTAAATGAACCGAGAGCAGAAAAAATGCGCCTTCCACCAGACTTGATACCATCGCGCCGAAGTACGCTCCAGGCCTTCCCAATTTTTATCAGTAAAAGTTTCATCCTATTTGTGATTCAAAATATTTTGATACAAACCTTCAGCTAATTCTGCAGTGTGCTCCCAACTAAACGCCTCTGCACGCTTACGACAAATCTCTCCACGACTTTTTCTAAGCTCTTCTGATTCTACAAGTTCTCCGATAGCCAGAGCCAAACTTTCAGCTGTAGCCTCTTTGGCATAAGTCCCTCCCTCGGCCAAGTACTCACGATTATTCTCTGTATCAAACACCGCCACCGGAAGACCTGCTCCCATATACTGCAGTGTCTTGCCACTGGCTTGACGTACTGAAGCATCTTTGGGGTCTACTCCGATATCACTCATACGAAGAACCTTTGGCAAGTCATAGTATGGTAGCGGCGAAACAATGGTCACCCGATTTTGAAAGACCTCTGTAGCTATATAATCCGTAATCTGATCCACAGGAAAGCCTGCTACCACAAAATGCACATTGGTATATCTCGTAGCCAAAAGTGGTATCGCCTCCAAGAAAAGCTTGATTCCCTTGTTTGGTATCAGAGCACCCGTGTATGCCACCACCACCTTATTCTCTGGCACATCATATGTCTCACGAATAGTTTGCTTATCTGGCAAGCCATCAAACATTCTGAGGCGAGTTCCATCAGGCAGTACAGTGACTTGCCCTTCTTTGCGCACTGCACTGATTTCCTCGGCATTATCCCAAGAACTAGCCACTGCCACATCGCCCATATTGTCTATCCATACCTCTACAGCACGAAAAATTTTCTGTAGCATTGATTGTTTGAGATAGGCATGAGATACCATTTCTTTGGTCAAGCTTCCATGGAAGTCTGCTACAAGCCGAATGTTACGCCAGAAGAGTATTTTCTGAACGAGCCAGCCAATAAGCACTCCCTCATGAAGATGAGCGTGGATAATCTCTGGTCGCTTTGTCCGCGCCAAGAAAAAAACTTTTTTAATCAGGAGTAAGTCCAAAATAATCTTTTGCCAGTCTGGGCCAGCTTCAAGTTTCTTGTACCAAAAAAGTAAACGGCGAATACGTCGCACATCTATTTTTGAATGCAAATCTTTTGGTAATTCTTTGCCTATATGGTATGTAGCAAGTGTGATCTCATGTCCTCTGTCCTCAAGAGCATAAGCCTCCTCCAAAATACGAATATGCGTACCGCGATCAGAAAAAAACGGCGTCGGCGCAATAACAAGAATCTTCATACTAAATATCTTCTCTACGAATCAATATTTGCCCTCCTTCTTTCACCTCTCCAGCAATAAAGGCTCTGGCTACTCGGTCCTCTATGGTATCACTCAAAAAGCGATTAATCGAGCGGGCTCCAAAAGTCGGATCATAGCCTTTTTCTACCAATACCCCTGAAACACCCTCTGCAAATGTAAGTGTAATATTCTTTTCTTCCTTGAGTCTCTCGGCTAGACCTCGAAGCTTGATTTCTACCACCTCAACAAGCTCACTTTGCACCAATGGCAAAAAGAAAACTACGCCGTCAAAACGATTCAGAAACTCCAAACGATACACTCCTGTCTCTGCAAGACTATCTACTATACGCTTCTCAATTTCACTTTGTTCCAATCCCTCTTCACGTAATTGCTTTTGCAAGACTGATCCGGCATTGGAAGTAGCGATGATAATACAATTTCGAAAATTTATCTTCTGACCATAACCATCAGTTACAAAGCCTTCGTCAAGAATTTGCAAGAAAAGGTCGAGGGCTTTCGGGTAAGCTTTTTCGAGCTCATCAAGCAGTAAGATGCTATACGGCGACTCGTTCACAGCTGACGTCAAAGCCCCAAACATCCCCTTAGATGAAGAGCCAATCAGACGATCCACTGCTTCATCAGTCTGAAACTCACTCATATCTAAACGAATCATCTTCTCTTCGCTCCCAAAATACGAATATGCAAGAGCTTTAGCGGTTTCGGTCTTACCGACACCAGTTGGTCCCAAGAAAAGAAAGCTTCCAATAGGCCTCTTCGTATTTCCAAAACCTGCTCGTGATTTACGCAGTGCCTCAGCAATCTGCTTAATAGCTTCATCCTGACCAATAATGCGCTGATGCAGAAGCATCTCGAGTTCAAGCAGTTTTTCTTTTTCCTCTTCTTTAATTTCTCCTCGAGGGATACCTGTCTTTTCTGTGAGGTATTCATCTACTTCTGTTTCTGTAATAAGGTGTATACCCTTACCTGAAGACCAGCCTAAGATGGCTTCTGTCAAATTGATAGCACGTTCCGGAAAAGGTGTTTCCCAGTGAAGCGACTCGGCATTCTTGATAATGCCTCGCAGTGCCTTCAGGGTAAACATACCCTCCTTTTTTTCACGCTCATGAAAATCAGTCAACAAAATAAGTAAGGTCTCTTCTTCGGTTGGCTCAGGTACAGTAAGCACCTCGAGTAACCCCAAAACATTGGCGCTTTCTTTTTCCAAAAGAAGATTCCCTGCATTATCTGTCAGTCCAATTACTCGGAAATTTGGATAAGCCAAAAACTCTTCTACAATACCGCGAAAATTTCGCCCTTTGTTATCAGGTAAAAGTGGTCGTTCAAAGTGCGGAATCACTAAAATACAATTTCCTGCCAAAGTGGCTTCTGTAAAAAGCTGCCTCAAAGCATCCTCTGCCTCAGCCCCCTCAGCATCTGCGTCACCAATCACTCTTGCTGCATCAAAAATAAGTACACGCATATCATCAAACAGTGTTCCGTAGAGACTGTTTTCACGAATAAGGCGAGCAATATAGTGGACGAGTGATTGCTTACCAATACCTTCATCTCCTACCAGAAGCACAGAGTTTTGACTTGGTCGCTCTAAAGCCTCAAGAATACTCTTCAGTGTCCCTTCCTTACCGATAAGGTCAGACTGACCGTAGGTAGAGTAATCTCCCATTGAAAGATCATTTGCATACCTATCAAGATGGACCGTATAGCCATACTTCCAGCTCTTACCGAGACGAGACTGTCTCTTGAGATTTTCCCAACTCCAAAATTCTCTCCGAGACTGTGCCTTCTCGATAAAATGTTTCTCTATAGCCACCGCTGTAGCATAGTCACTTATTTCGAGACTCTTCGTACGAAGTAACTCTTGAAACTCGGCACCCGAAGACTGTGCTATGGCCTTATGTTGATCAGAAGCAAAACCAAGACGGAGTAAAATAGCCGGCAAAAGAGGTGACACTCTGACCATTTCCCACTCAGCACTAGCGAGAACTATTTTGTGTCGATGACTATACCCATAGAAAGCTAGGGATAGTCCAATAACCGTAAGCAAAAGAAATGGACCAAACCAAAGTACTTCGCCAGTCAAAAAAAGACCACCCGTCAAAAGAAGAAGTCCTGGAGCAGCAAGGAAAGCACCCACCAAAACACCACCTACTACAAAGCTCCCAAGATATCCTATACACACCACAAGAATCGTCAGGATACGCACTATCATTCCCATGAAACGTGACATCAGGTTGAGCATAAACCGTTCCAACGCAAGACCTGGACGAAAACCTACCCATGTTCGCGGACTACTGTCTCGATGCCAAGGCGCCACAAGTGTCTGCAGTAAATCCAAGACATTTCCCCGAAGCCATACTGCGCGCACAAAATTAAACCAGACAACAAATGCCCCCTTAAGACCAAGGGTGTAATACCAAAGAAAAAAAGAATGATTCATGTGTATCTGTTTTTGTGGTTAACTCTCTTTATTCTAAGCCCAAAACAATCCCCTGGCAAACCAATCTCCTGGTTGTTTACTCTGCCAAAAAAAGGTATACTGGGGCTATATTTTTACCCACAAATAGTAACCTTTTCTCTCTTGTACGCTATGCGCCTATCTTCTCTCCCTACCAAAGAAAGCTCTCTCTTTATTCTTTTCTCCCTTTCTATCCTCTCTTTAGGGTGGCTTTTCTTTATACTGGCTCTTTTTAACTTTTTTGTTTTTCCGGTTATTTTTATCGGCACTCTTTTTCTTGGCCTGAGTTCACTCTTTTTCTTGGGACGCCTTCTGATGCACGCTCCTCGCTCAAGCATCTTTACAGTAGGTCTTCTGGCTCTTATCTCTTTTGGTAATCTTCTCTTTACCACCCCCACCCTTCTTAGTGGTCGTGATCAAGGAGCGATAAGCGAAGCAGCTATTCGTCTCTCCGAGAGCAGCGTCCTCACGTATCGCACCCCTGCAACAGACACCTTTTTTGATATTTACGGACCAGGTAAGGCCCTCAACTTTCCCGGCTTTGCCTACACTGACACCGGCGATGTCATTACCCAGTTTCCTCTTGTCTACACGAGCTTTCTAGCCGCCTTTCATAGCTTGTTTGGTATTGCTGGACTAACTATTGCCAACGGCCTCCTTCTTTTTCTCTTTCTCTTCACTTTCTTTGAGCTGCTACGTCTTTTTGTAAAACCATTCTACGCTTCGCTCGGAAGCCTTCTTGCTGGACTCTCCTTTCTTCCTTTGTGGTTTTCTCAATTCACTCTTACAGAAAACCTAGCTGTTTTTCTTTTTACGCTTATTTGTTATAGTCTGCTACGCTTCCTTGCTGAACCAAAGTTTACCCATTACATTGCTATTTTTCTTGCTAGTAGCCTCCTCATGTTTACCCGTATCGAAGGCTATGTATTCTTTGTTATTATTTTTCTTTTTCTTCTTACTCAAAAACAAACTCGCGCACTCATCTCCACCTATCGCTTCAAGGCTCTTATTGTGCCGGGACTCTTTCTTGTTTTTATTTTCCTTCGCAACTTTTTTATTAATCTTCCTTACTACAAAACTATTGGACGAGCCCTCGAAAAATTTTTGACTGGATTCGGAAGTACCATCTTGAGTAGCGATAATGGCTCTACGCTTTCTGGGCAATTTCCTGTCGGTGGCGTTCTTATTCTCTACGGAGTACTTCCTCTCTTTCTTTGCGGTATTCTTGGATACTTTATTATCTGGCGTCAGAAACATTGGCGTGCTTTCATCCCACTTCTCGTAGCTCTTCCTACGCTCCTTTATCTTTTTATGCCCAATATCACTCTTGATCACCCCTGGATGCTTCGTCGTTACTACTTCACGCTCTATCCTCTCTTTGTATTTAGCGCCGTTGTCGGCTTTAGCCTCCTTCTTGCAAAAACCCGCCAAGCAAAAGTCTTTTTTAGTCTTTTTATTCTCATTCTTATTGGCTTTTCACTTCCCGCTCATATCACCCTCAATAGCGCTCGTGAAGACAAAACTCTACTCCCTCAAATCGAAAAATTCTCTCGAGGCTTTTCTTCACAAAGCCTTATCCTTGTGGACCGCAATGCCACTGGTAGTGGCTACGCTCTGCCGACCGCTCCTCTCAATCTCTTTTATCAACGCCAGGCTGTTTACTTTTTCAACCCAGAAGACATCGCACAAATTGACTTCACTCGTTTTGATCAAGTCTACCTTATAGCACCAGAAAATGAGCTCCCTCGCTATATCGAAAAATTTGGTGAAAGAATGATTTATCAGGGTAGCTATACCTTTACCCGCGATGGCCTTGCTGAACGCTCACTACTTGATAACAATGATTTTTCTTTTCCACAAAAAAAGCGTTTTGAAACTAAAGATTTGATTTTTCAAGTTTACTAAAAAACCTATGCCTTTTGTTGCTTTGCCAGAAAAACTCCTCTTTCGCTATCGTATCGCTCAAGTCATTCTTTATGTGACGCTCTTTCTTCTTTTTAGCTTTCTTATTTTTCGCTCCCTTTTTCCTATTATTACTCACTCTTTTGACTTCGAAAATCCTACCTCAAGTAAGCATGACCTTCTGGTCCCCAAAGATACCCATGGCTCATTTGTGGCCAATGGCAAGCTCCCCAATGGAGAGAGTCTCATCTTTCATGATGGTACCTCTGGACTCTACCAAAAGGCTATTCTTGGTCTAAAGCTCGAAGAAAAAGAACCTCTCCCAAAAGAGCTTGAGATCACTCTACGTCATGGCTATGCTGCTACCTGGCTACCCGAAGGAGAACCTATCAAAGATTTTCCAGCTGAAAAAGTATACCTCTCTGAAGATACCTACTACATGCTTCGCAACAATGAGCTCTCGCGCTTTGTCAGTCGAGAGGCTTTTCTCTCTCGTTATCCCGAATCTTATGCCGAAGCTGTCTCACCTGAATTTCTTAATACCTTTACCAAAAATGATATTCTCATCGGTTACCGCCCAGGTCTTCTCGTAGAGTATGCTGATGGTGTTTTCTTGATCGTCAATGAAACCGACATGCGCCCTATTGGTAGTGCGCGTATTTTTGCCAATATTGGTTATCGTTTTGAAGATGTCAAAAAAGTAAGTGCTGAGGAACTTGGTATTTATAAGCGTGGCAAAATTTTTCTTTCAGGAGATATCCATCCCAATGGGACAGTTTTCCTTGATACCGATAGTCAAACATACTACATAGTACAAGACGATCACTTTCACAAACTCCTCCCGGGAGCTTATCTTGACTTTCTTTTGACTCAGTCTGCTCCGATAACGTTCTCACAGACAACCAACGATATGACTGCCTCCTGCACTCCTACCAAAGATACTTTTAGTCATAGCGTTTCTTGCGAGGCAAATCTTGCTCTTATTTATGATCTTGTCGGAAGTGACTACGAAATGCGTATCAGTAACAATAGTGAAGACACTGAGTTCAAATACTACGAAGCGCAATTTTATACCGCTATCAATCGTCAAAACTTCGAATTTATCCTCTCACAAGTCAAAGAAAACTTTCTTGCTCGCTTTGGCCCCTACCTACAATAATACTCTATGAAAAACTGGATTCAATCATTCGTACTCTGGACTAAAGAGGACTCTCTCAGAAAGAGCCCTGTTGTTGCTTTTCTCTTTTCTCTTGCCTGCGAGCTCTTACTTGTTCTTTATCTCTTTTTCTTTTTTCTCTGGACCGCTGAAATCATCTTACCGGGCTTTATTTCTCTCCGAATCAATCTTTCACCTTACTTTGCGACACTGCTTGGCTTTACCTTTGGACTTATGTATCTTGGTCAACAAGCTCACTATGTGTTTCCTAAGAATTTTTCATTCGAAAAACCCCTCTTTATTCTCGCTATACTCTGGAGTACCGGTATCGTAGGTCTTTCTCTTATTAAATTTCCCTGGTGGGCTATTCTCAGTCTTCTTATAGCTTTCTTTGTAATTATTTTCTACTTTTGGAAAACCCTCCTAGAAGATCAAGTATAAGACAAAAACCCGCCAGAAGGCGGGCTTTTAAGAGTTTGGCACTCTATTTAAATTATACATCTATTTTAAGATAAAGTCAAGAGTCTCTTTTGCACACTTTTCCCAAGAAAAACGCTTCAATTCTTCTTGCCCTCTTACCCTTAGAGCTTCCCGTAACGTCTGATTTTGCCAAAGTTCTTGGAGTTTCATCGCTATATCCAAGACATCTTCTCCGTTACAGTAGAGTGCGCCTTCCCCTGCCACCTCTCGCAAGCTAGAGTTGTCTGCTGTCAGTAGTGGTGTCTTGCTTGCAAAAGCTTCCAACACAGGTAGACCAAAACCTTCATACAAAGAAGGGAATGCTACCAGTCGTGCGCTTTGATACAATACCCTAAGTGTCTCAAAGGAAACTCTCCCGAGAAGAATAATGTCGTCCTTGAAGATACTCTTATTCTGAGCTTCCAAAATATCCCCCGCCAACCAGGCCACCTCACCAGCCAAAACAAGCTTGGCTTCTGGTGATTCTTCTTTGAGCTTTTCAAACGCCTCTATCAAACGCACGAGATTTTTTCTTGGCTGAAGAGCGCCCACATACAGCACATAGCCTTCTTTTTTTACATTGTATTGTGAGAGTATTGCTGCCTGCTCTTCCTCCGGCACTTGTTCTTGATAAAAAGCTCCATCAAAACCATGATGGATAACTTGTATTTTCTCTGGGGAAAGAGATGGGAAATACTCGAGCAAATCTTTTTTGGTTGATTCTGAAACAGCTATAAGCTTGTCCGCTCTCCTTACTACATGTGCTAAGTGCAGATCAAGTCTCAGACGATCTCCCCATGAAAATGTCTCTGGAAATTTTTTCCAAGCAAGGTCGTGAACCGTAGCAATAACCTGTTGCTTTTTTGCAAGAAAAAAGGGTGCTGCTTGAATGGGAAGAAAAAGCTTATCAGGAGCGGATTGTAATACCTCCCAAGCAAAACGTGTCTGCATCCAGGCCCATGGAAAGGGAATCTTTTTTTCTTGATAATTTGGAAAGGTTTTTGGCTGCAGATCAGGGTGAAAATCTTTTTGATGATAAAGCTCAAAAAAAGCATCTGGTGCGAGAGATCCTAGTCTATTTATAAGTTCTCGTATGTATACCCTTGTACCATCGATACGACTCTGATCAAGATCACTTACCTGAATCGCAATCCTCATATATATTAGACAAAACGACTGACAAGCTCACTAAGCATCACTTCTTCTGTCTCTCCGGTGGCGCGGTTTTTGACTTCTGCCTTACCTGATTCTAGGCTTCTTTTACCGATAATCACCTGATACGGCATACCCATAAGATCTGCATCAGCAAATTTCTCTCCTGCGCCCTTATCACGATTGTCATAAAGCACTTCTATGCCCGCTGCCTTCATCTCATTGTAGAGCTCCTCGGCCTTTTCATTGACCCCAAGAGAGAGTAGATGGATCCTGAAGGGAGCGATACTTTCTGGCCATACTATACCCTTGTCATCAGCAAATTTCTCTACTACCACACCCATTACCCGGGTAATACCAATGCCGTATGATGCGAGATACACAGGCTTTTTATTACCCTCTTGATCAGTGTAAAAAATATTCATTTGCTCCGACTTCTCAGTCCCAAACTTAAAGATATTGCCCACCTCTGCACTTTTTACTGGCTCTAAGTCTTCTTTCTTAATTCCAAGCTCAGACACTGCATCATCAAGAACTTCCTCATTTACTGCTACTGTCTGATCCTTATTTACAAACAATACATCTTCACCTGCATCGCAAATTGTTTGAAACTCATGACTAAACTTCGTAAAAGCCCCACCACTAGCGAAGGTAACAAAAGTACTACTTCCCATCCCAAAACGCTCAAAACAGTTTTTGTATGCTTCGATTACCTTTTCATAATAACTGTCACAATCTTCTTCTGTAGCATGCAAAGAATACATGTCCTTCATCACAAATTCACGACCACGCATGATGCCACTCTTAGCTCGCAACTCATTACGAAGCTTTGTCTGAAACTGATAGACGCTAATAGGAAAATCTTTATAGCTCTCTGCAAATTGCTGCATCATTTCTAAGATAGCCTCTTCGTGACTCCAAGCAAGACCGATCTCTGTTTCATCTTTGAGCTTTGTCTTAAACCAAACATCTACTGCTTCATCATCCCAGCGGCCAGTTGTTTCCCAAGTGCTTCTTTTCTGCAAACTTGTCATGATAAGCTCTTGACCACCGATAGCATTCATTTCTTCACGTACAATTTTTTTGATTTTTTCTAAGATGATAAGCCCAAGCGGCGTATAAGCATAGACACCTGCCATTACCTTGTAGACAAAACCAGCTCGGATAAGAAGCTCCGCATTCTTACTGACTTCATCTTTAGGAGCAGTTTTTCTCGTTTTGGTAAAAAGTTGTGACTGTAGCATAGCGGTACTCTCTTTTAGTTGTTTGCACCCTTTATGATAGCGAAGGGCTACTCTTGTGTCAAAGAAAAAGAGCCTTACTAAGGCTCTTTTTTAGTATTACTAGAACTGAACCGAAACGGTAATTTCCTTGCCTTCTCGTATCACGAGGAGCTCTGCGCGATCACCCTTACTGAGAGTGCTGAGTAGCGCTGGCAATGGATTGTCGAGATTAATCTCTTTCTTATTAACAGCAATGATAATATCACCAGCTCGCAGTCCCGCTTGTGCTCCTGCCGAGTTGGCTAGAACAGCTAGGCCTGTCTCTCCTCCTGGAGAAAACACGAGTGCTCCACGATCACGGTCAATTCCCTGACTCAAAGCGAAAGCCTTGGTCAGTGGCAAATAATACACCCCAAGACTAACACGCTTATCAAGCGTCCCAGCTACGACGCGCTGATATGAACTCTTCACTACATTGGCTGGAATGATAAATTTCACCACGTCATTGTTGTATGGAAACAGACCAATGATGCCCTGCATTTCACCGTTGTATCCAATAACTGGTCCTCCTACAAAATCCTTAGCATTATCAAGATCCATCTCAAACACGCCTTCCCACTTCTCAGAAGAAGAAACTGACTGACCACTCAGATTCAAAATACGATTCTTGTTCTGAAGAGCCCCAATGGCAATACGATTCTGATACTCTGAAAAACTATTGCCGATAGCCACAAGGCGCTTACCTGTACGAGCATCATCCGAATTGGCGAAGGCAATAGCGGGAACGGTCAGGCTATCTTCGAGATGAAAGTAGGCTAAGTTGGTAAGAGTATCAAAACCCTCAAAACGAGCTCCGTAGTTTTTGCCATCAAACAGAAGGACTGAATACTTCACACCCTCTGTAGCTGGCTTCTCATTGGTATAGGTCACGATAAGACCGTCATTAGTCAAAAGTACTCCTGTGCGGGTCTCTACCTGGCGACCACCAATGATGGGTGTTTTTTTCTTGCTATCTAACTGATCAAAAACAGTCACAATATTGACCACCGCTGTGGCTGGCTGAGAGATAATACTATCTACAGAATCATCCTCACGAATCACCACCTGCTCTGTCTTATTGATAATAGTGGTACGCTCTGTGGTTTTTTTGAAAAACGGATGATCTGAAAGAACCTTGTAACTTGCAAGCTCAGGCAAGACAAAACGCTCAAAAAAGACGCCTCCAAAGCCTCCTAAAAGAAAAATAAAGGCCACAAAAAGACCTAAAGTGAGAATTTTTTTAATCGGTAAAGTCATATATTACTAGATAGAATAATACTTACTTTTAACACATATTTCTTTTTTTGGCAAGACCTTACCGGAAGTAACCTTCCTGATAGGTCGAACCCTACACTACTATCCGCCAAGGGGTACTGTATAAAAGCACGCCTATCAAAGAGAGAAAGAAAGACATTCTTACCAGTGTATCCTTGAGTCTCAGATCGTCATCAAGAGCATGCCAGATAATATCCCAAGCAACATAGTAAAAAATAAGAGAAATAGAGGCAGTAGTCAGGTATCCAAATGGCCAAAAACTAATCACCCACGCAAGCTCTGAAAGAGTCAGGCCCAAAAGTACGCTATAAAGCTTAATTCGTGATCTCCTTTCAGCGTGGGATCCACCAGCAATGAGCGTAACATAGCTTACAAGTGATGTTCCTCCAAAAAACAAAACCATCAAGGCCCAAAGTGGAAAAGTAAAATTTAGGTAAAAGCCATAAATACTGGCATAAAAAAGAAACAGACCCGAAAGAGCGGCTGTGTGCATAAGCGCCACTGCGGTTTGATCTTTAGGCGCTTGCCTGAGGCGATAAGCACCGATGAAAGCGCTGTACACCATGAGACTTACAAGCACCACAAATATCTGCTGCTCTACCTTACTGTCTATAAACGAAAGGAGTGTCGGTGTAGTAACTGCCAGTAAGAGTGGCAGAAAAAAATCTTTCAGTCGCCCTGTCAGTCTCTTCATGGCAAGAAACGTCACAACCGAAAGAAGAAGGATGCTCCACATGTACCAGCCAAGAGTTACTTCACCTGAAAAATGCAAGATTATCTGCAAGGCAAGATAGAAGATAATTGACCATAAAAAAACGACAAAGTGGAAAATCATATTCTATACAGTATTTTCATGGGAGCGGCCTAACATTTTCTTTATTTCTTTTCTTCAAGGACAATCTTCATTTCTTTGGTATCGCCCTTATGCCAGACAAGAAGAGTAAGTTCATCTCCTACGTTATACTCTGAAATTATCTTTGAGAGCGTACTCTTGTCATCTATTTTTTTACCATTGATTTCAAGAATAATATCATTTTCTACCAAGCCAGCCTTGTCTCCTGGAGAACCTGGGATAACAGCGAAATCAGTGATATTTTGACCTCGAAGAATAAGCGCTCCATAGCTATATGGCAAGTCTAATTGTTTTGCTGTTTGCTCATTCAAGAGAATGTGCCGGACTCCGATATACGGCGTAGCAATGCGTCCGGTAGTTTTTACCTGTTCTACAATGCGCTTGACATCATTGATCGGTAAAGCAAAACCAATATTTTCAGCCCCTTGTGCAACAGCTACGTTTACTCCGATGACCTGACCATTGATATTAAAAAGTGGTCCGCCAGAATTACCAGGATTGATAGCTGCATCAGTCTGAATAATATTTGTTAGGCGCTCTTCCTGACCAAAGCCAGCACCAGCAGTCACATCACGTTGCACACCAGAGACAATACCTCGACTGACAGAATTAGCAAATTCACCCAAAGGATTGCCGATAGCAATAGCAATTTGCCCCACCTTGATAGCATCTGAATCTCCAAGAGGCAAGACTGGAAAATCCACACCTTCTACTTTGAGCACTGCTATATCATTGTTTGGATCTTTGCCCAAAACCTTAGCCTCAAATTCTTTACCCCCATTCATAACTACCGTATATGTAGCAGCTTCATCTGACACTACGTGTTTATTGGTAACCACAAGACCATCAGCTGAAACAAAAAATCCCGAACCGCTTCCAACTTTCTTTTTTTCAGTAAGTGGCTGACTCTCTGTCTGATCCTGTTTTGGAGTGACATTATTAAACGGAAAGAAAAAAGGGATGCCACCGAAGGTAGGCGTCTGTGTAATCTCTTTGGAAATAACAATACTCACTACCCCTGGACTCCGCTTTTCTACCAGACGTATCAGGGTATCATCTTCTACCACGGGTGTACCGTCTACTGATACTACCTCTCCTGTATTTTTTGCTGGGGTTTCTTCAGCGCCTGGAGCTGAAAAATGAGACACCAAACCAAACATTAGACCCCCACCTACCAAACCAGCTAAGAGGATCTGAAAAAATACTCCTCTCCCTGCCTTTTTGTGACAACTGCAAGATTTTTGTGAGGATTCTTTTCTGACTACCGCTTCATTCTTTTCTTCAGTGACTGAATTTTCATTATTTGTATTTTCTAGCATACGAGAGGAATCTTATAACGACTTAAAAAAGGAAAAGTGCATCACCCTCTGCGTTCTTGTAGAGCTCCTCTTCATATATACGCAGAGATTCACTCTTAAACTCTACACGTGCCTCATCCTGATTCCAACGATACTCAGGTGAAAGCACGTACACATGCATAGCCTTCATCTTTTCTGCCAACCAATCAACAAACAGTTTCTTCTTGGTAAAAATTTGCTTCAGACGATACAGATCTTTACCGTCTTCTTTTTTTATCTCTTCTACCATCACGATATGGTATCCAAGATCACTCTCTACTACAGCGCTTGGTGCTCCTATCGCCTGACTCGGAATAGCAGTCTGAAGTTCAGGTGCGAGATCATCTACCTGAAACCATCCGAGAGAGCCTCCTTCATTTTTGGTATTTCCCTCTGAATACTCTTTGGCTACATCATCAAACTTGTCACCTTTTTCAAGAGCTTCTTTGGCTTTATTTATTTGATTCAAAGCTTTTTCATTTGGCTTCTCCTGCTCATCAAATAATGCCTGCAGCTTGTCTTCATACAACTGAGGGGTAACTATTTTTTCCTCAAAAGTAGCCAGTTCCCATCCGTACAGACGCTTGAGATCGTTTTGTACCTGATCGCTTGTACCATACTCATCAAGACTACGTCTGACACCATCATGAGCAGCCTCCTTGGTAACGGTAATACCATTTTCTTCTGCAATCTTCATCAGGGCCTGATCTTCTATCATCTTGTTCAAGGCTTCTTTTTGGCGTACCATGAGACGCTTCTTGCCCTCTTCTGTAGTAAAATCTACACGCAAACCAATACCTGAAAAATCTTGGTTTTGGTAAAACTGTTTTACTGCTCGAGTGTTTTCATTGAAATCACCATACGTAATCATTCTTCCTGGTGCAATGTAAACCAAAGGATACGGCAAGTGCTGACGTATAGCAGCACCCCTTTCTCCAAAAAGCTTTGGTACGGCATACACCCAAATAAGACTAATGCAAAGAAGAAGCACTATGACAATAACTGCCCCTGAAACAAACAAACGCGCCCATATCCAAGGGTGCGCTTCTTCTGAATGACCTTCTTTCTGTACCAGTTGTTTAATTCGTTCTGTAAGCTTCATAAATTATTTTAATTTTTTGAAAAAAATAATGCCCACCATTTTTGAAAGTTCGGTTGTTCTTCTTTGGTCTCGATCAACTGATTGTTTGACTGATTATCGCTTTTGGGATTCTCTTCCTCTCCATCTTCTTTAATCGCCACTACTGTCTCTTCTGGTTTTTTCAATCCAAGTTTTTGGCGCGCCTCTTGCTCGCGAAATTCTCGAGTAGAGAAATAACTGATACGCTCTTCAAGGGTCTGATTTTCCAAGGCGATGTCTTTGGCTTGTTTCTCGAGAGCATTGACCTCATCAGTGATACGTTTGTGACGTTCGAGTTGACCCCATGATACAAATCCAGCCCATGCAGTCACTCCGAGAGCGAACAAGAGAAATATTCGCATCATCCATTTTTGAGACTGCATACTCTTTTAATACAAAAAGAACGGAGCGAGCAAAAACAAAATCATAGAAAAAACCACCAAGGCTGATGAGACAACCCAGAAAGCGTAGGCTTTTTTGTGCATTTTTCTAAAGCTCATATGAAGAAATTATAGCAAATATCATGCTTTTTTGAAAGATTCCACCCTTTTATACCTCTGTGGATTCCCGTGTAGCATCGATCAGTGAGCGAAGCTCTTCAAGATTAACTTGGGGCTTTTGACGAAGACCCCCTTTAAACTTCTTAGGCGCGACTGTACGAGTCTGAGATAAGGCCATCGGTTTATCTTTTGGAGCATAGATATGACGCTCTCCTTTTTGTGGATACGACTTGCTATTGCCACCTACTGGCTTTGGCTTTGCCTCTGGTTGCGGATTATTCTTACGTTCAATCTCGAGCCGTGCCTTGGCGGTCGCTCGCTGATAGTCACGCAGACAATCCTTACAAAACGTTGGACGATTGCCATCTGGCTTAAAAGGAACTTGGATGTCGATGTCACAAGTAGCACAATTGGTATCGTACATTACTTTCTCTTCAGTCTGTAGAGGTGCTTCTTCTGTTTGCAAAACCTCTACCTGAGGTGTTTCTCTACGTATTTCCATACGCTCCTCGGACACACCTGACTGAGAATCTACTACCGGCGCTGGTGAAGCTACAGGTTTTTCTACCACTTTTTCGACTACTAATTCTTCTAGCGGTTTTGGTGCCACTACTGGTTCTACCTTCTTCGTTACTGGCTTAGGTGCAGGTTTTGGTGCGGGTTTAGGAGCTGCCTTTTTGACAGGTGCGGGTGCATTCTCTGCTAAGCGCTCACTCTTCACCGGTCCTTTTTCGGCAATATTTTTGTATAAAGCCTGCTTTTCTTCTTCTGTCAGGAGTCCGCTCCAACGACGAATCTTGTCTTCCACCTCAGCCTTTGTTCCGGCATAGCGCTCTCGAGACATGGTGATAATTTTTTCTTCGTTCCCAGCATCGGTGAGGGCAATCGGTGGCAAAGTCGTCGCACTAAAAGCATCTCCCGCTATACCGTCAATCATGAGCTTGAGATAAATCTGAAACTTTGGCAGATTGACAATATCATTGGCTACAAACACTGGCTCAAATTCCTTCTCAAGAAATTCTGCATCCGTCGCACCTACACGAAAAGACACGATACTACCAGCGTTACCAAATATAGCATCACGTACTTTTTCATCAATCTGAGTGACGTACTGATTAGCAAGAATTAGGTTCAAGTGATACTTACGAGCTTCAGACAAAATATTGGCAAAAGATTCTGTCGCAAAGTTTTGAAACTCATCTACATAGAGGTAGAAGTCTGCACGAGTATCTTCTGGAATATCTACACGACCCATCGCTGCAAGCTGAATCTTAGTAATCATCATCGCTCCTAAGAGGGCGCTGTTATCTTCTCCCAGGCGACCCTTAGACAAGTTCATGATGAGAATTTTCCGTTCATCCATAGCCTTACGCACATCGAAGGTAGAGTTTGGCTGACCGACAATGTTTCGCACCAATGAATTTGAGAGAAACTGCCCTACCTTGTTTTGAATCGGCGAAATCACCTCAGCCAACGTACGTTCATTCCATTGAGTAAACTCATCCACCCAGAAACTTTTGACCACCGGGTCGGTAATTTTTTCGACAATACGCTCACGATACGACTTATCTACCAAGATACGCGTCACTCCCAGAAGAGTGGTCCCCGGTGACTCAAGGAGTCCCAAGATAGCATTGCGCAAGATGTACTCCAAGCGCGGTCCCCATGAGTCCGCCCAGATTTTTTTGAAAACACCTACCAAACCAGAAGCCACCAAGTGACGAAATTCTGGATCTACAGATTCCATCACATTGAAAGCAATTGGGTAAGCCTGATCAGCTGGATTGAAATAGATGACGTCATTGATACGGTTACTTGGAATAGCCTTAATCAGCTTTTCAGCGGTATCACCATGAGGATCGATGAAAGCGATACCGTGACCTTTTTGGATATCTTGAATAGCCAGGTTTTCCAAAAGATTGGTCTTGCCCATACCAGTCTTACCAATCACATACATATGACGACGACGGTCATCGGTCTTGATACCAAAAGCCACATCCTGATTACGGAAGTTTGTCTTGGCAAAAAAAGTAATTTCATTTTCTGGTATGTGTGCCATGAGAGAACTTTAAATAGGTAAATTAGTTGGAGCTCCACCACGCTTCGCTACGACACGACTCAAGGCTGGAGCAGTCACTGACATGTCTGGGATATGAAAAATAGTTGCCAATTCTTCACTACTCAAGAGAAAGCGCACATCGTACGGCTGTGGATCTCGATCGATATAGCGACGGAAGATGCGTCGTTGCATATAGCGCAAACGTGACTCGGCAAAGATAAACTCTGCTTTTGTCTTGGTATCATTGTTGGGTTTGAAGCTGTTGAGGTTTTGATCATTGAACTGCTTGATACCTCCGATGAAGCCAGAAATACACGTGGCCTTATCATAGCCTTCGCGTCGCCCCACGTAGACATAGCGCATCTTGGTACGAAACATCATCTTACCAAGATTTTCTTCGAGAGCCTTGATAATCTCTTTCTGACCATGAGTAATTTTTTGTTCATCAAACTCTTTCTTTTCTTCTGCATGACTACCGCTATGATGAAGCTCCCCTCCCAAAATGGCTGGCAAGATATTCAAGAAAATATCTTTGATATCAGAGAAAAACTTCTCTAAAGCACCCTGCTTATGTGGCGCCTTCTTACCGATAAAATCATCTACTGTAGCCCGCCCTGTCGAATACCAACTTTCATCTTCGAAGCTCACGAGAATCTGAAACCACATATGCTGACCAGGACCACCCTTGCTCATGATTTCTATAATACCCGCGAGAGGGTCAAGCATCTTACCAGTCACTGATTCTTCAAAATGACGGTATGTGCGAATAGGATAAAGATCATCTTTGACCAATTCAAAATCTGTACCCCAGACATTCCAGTCTTTGTTTGGTGCTGTACGTGGTACAAGCTCTGTGTAGTCTGGCACCTCTACAAGCTCTACGTTTGGATACTGTCCATAAAAATGTGCTTCTACGACATTACGTGTCTTTTTGCGACAACGAATATACATATGGACCTGACCCTCGATACTAGCAATTTCTAGCGAAAAGCCTTCTCCGTAGTCACCATCAATATACTCTTCTGTGACCATTGGGCTACTCTTGATACCAGCAATACCAGCAAAGATATACTCCATAGGAAGCGGACTCGCTTCTATATCACGTGGCGGGATGATCTCAAGGAGAATGCTCGACTGTTTATCTCCAAACTTATGCCAGACATGCGGCATCCAGAGAAGCATAAAGATATAGTAGAGAAACGGTGGTAAAACAATAAACCAAACATAGTAAAAAATACTCGCAGCAGCTGCAAGTGAAGTGGCAAAGTTGGCTAGAGCGTCGATGAGAATATTCATGGCATTGAGGTACGTTGACCTCGTTTATGTACCGAATCTTCTTGAAAAGGTTCCAATAAAAATCACGAAACGGTTTTTTGTTATCACCTCTATAGAATACACCACTTATCGTGGTTTGCTAAGGTGTCCCAAGAGCGCGTTTATTTTTTCTTGAGTGAGTAGGTGTTTTTGGCTACGCGCTCAAAAAAAGTGTTGAGATTGATAATAATAGTAGACTTTTTGACCTGACGGATAGAGAGTACTCTCTCGAGGATTTCTTCACGTGTCAAAGGCTCTTTGGCTTCTTTGAGTATTTCCGTAATAACTTCTTTGACAGTCCCCTTTTTGTATCCCCATTCAGAGAGCGCATAGATACCACGTCCTACCAAAACAAAGCGCTTGTCCTTAATCAATTCATTGTGCACTGTCTGTGGGTGACTCTGGCGCTTCTTCTGATGAAGTCCGTGCTCATCGATAAGCTTAGCAATATCACGGAAGTGAAGTGGCTTACCGCCTGTCTTCAATACCAAGTAAGCCTTCTCTCTTGTCCCGCGTGGCTTAATATCACTCCAAGTAGCCAAGCCCCAGCGTCCAAAAACATTTTGTTTAATATCCTTAGAAACAGTCATGAAATTGATAAAATGCTCGTAGCTAAATTTCTTACCATGCTTCTTGGTAAATTCTTTGTAAAGTTCTTCGCCAGAAAGAGTTTCTTTCATCTCAGTCAAAATATGCTTGGCTCCATCTTTCATCTCCTGCCAAGTATCAAGTGAGAAGTCTTTGAGGAAGTACACCTTCTCATGATCATCCGAAAGCTTCTCTGAAAGTACATTTGGCAAAGCTTCGAGGAAAGCAAGGATAGCTCCCTTTTCTTTCTTATTCCCCTTTGACAAAGCCTTGACCAATTCATCAAGTACCATGATGCCATGCTTCTTGGAAAGAGCCTGCTCTACTGACTTCGGAATAAGAGCAAACTGCTCCTCATGAAGAAGGGCTTTTTTGAGCTGCTCGAGGGCGCTACAAATCACCTGACGCACACGTTCCCGAGTGATGCTGTAGAAACTTCCAATTTCTTCAAGGGTCTTTGCTTTACCACCATCCATACCAAAACGAGCTTTAACAATAGCGCGTGAGCGCTCAGGCAAGCGTTCCAAAAACTTCTCAATCGTTTCTGAATAGAGGGTCACAAGGTCCTCAGAAGCCGATTCTCGATTCTTTTTCTGGTCAGTCATAATGCGTAAACAAAAATTTGATAATAGGGCACATTTGATAATGACTTATATTACCGCATGAACTATGTTTTTGTCAAGGGCTGACCCCTGACCCACCATTTCTCAAATCCAAGCACCCTTCTTTCCTGAGAATTTTCCAAAAATTTCCCCTCTTTAACATTGTGGTAAAAATCTTTCATTCACATCCTTCTTTCTTCGAGACAAGCTTTCTCTAAAAAACTTCTCTCCACCACTTGTCGTTAGTAGTAATACCCACTATAATAAAGTTACAAAAATCAAAAACAAAAAAAATATTTTCTATGTCAAAAACAATCCCCGAGACAAATGAGTCTCATCTTGATCCAGATCAGCAAATGCAAAAAATTCAGGCTCTGCGTGAAATGGTTTTGAGTGCCGAAAAAACTATCCAGGGCGCCAAGGCTATGCTCCTCCAGCTAGAGGGCAAGAAGAAAACCGGACGCCCACGGAAGCTCGAAGCTCACGAAGAAGTTGATGGCACAGTCGTCGAAGGTACCTTTGATGGACAAATCATGCTTGGTACTGACGGCAAACAATACCCTGTCCCTGCCAACTACGCTTCTAAGTCCAAGCTTGTAGAAGGTGACCACCTCAAGCTCACCATTACTCAGACCGGCACCTTTCTCTACAAGCAGATTGGCCCAGTCGAACGCCGTCATGCCCTTGGTATCATGACCCAAGACGAAAACGGCAACTACTACATTGTTTCTAATGGCAAGCCTTTTCGCATCCTTCTTGCATCTGTCACTTACTTCAAGGCCGAGCCTGGTGATGAGGTAGCTATCGTTATCCCGGCTGGTATGGATTCACAGTGGGCCGCTATCGAAAACATTATCCAAAAAGGTGCTCACACCGACTGGAAGGCTGACCACGAAAAAGCAACCGAGGCTCACAGCGTTATGAATACTTGGAAACAAGATATTGATATTGCCTCTGTAGAAACCCCTACTCCAACCCCTGCCTCTCAAATTTCTTTTCATGCTAAAGAACCTGTCTCATCGAGCTCAAGTCTCTTAAATGACTGGGTCAAAGACATGGAAGAAATCGAGCGAGAAATAAACCAAGGTAAATAATACTGACGACAATTCTATGGACGAGCAAATCACACCAGCTTCAAGCTACACTGGTGGCAAAAAAGACTATCTTCTTGGTCTTTTGGCTGGAATCCTTATTGGGCTTCTTCTTCTCCCTATCTTAAAAAATGCCAAGCCAAGTCTCTTTGATGCCCTCAAACTTTTTATTGTACCGTTCTTTGCCTTAGGTGTACCCGCTGGACTTGTAGTCTCTTCATTTATCGCCAAAAAAATTCCTCTCGTCTGGCAGCTAGCCAAATTTCTCGTTATCGGAGTGATGAATACTCTTGTAGACCTTGGTGTATTGGCCTTTATCACTATCTTAGTAGCCAACGACACTCGTCATGCTTCTGAAACCACCTGGTTTACCCTGGCTACTCTTGTCGTTACCTACTACTCACTCTATAAGGCTATCTCTTTTATCGTGGCCAATATCAACAGCTTTTTCTGGAATAAATACTGGACTTTTGGAGCCACCAAGGCGAGCGCTCCATCAAATCAGTTCTTTCAGTTCTTCTTGGTAAGTCTTATCGGCTTTGCAATCAATGTCACTATTGCTTCTCTTGCCTTTAGTGCTGTGATTTCTACTGGATCCTTCACAGTAGCCCAGGCTGGTCTTATTGGCGCTGCTCTTGGAAGCATCCTTGGTCTTGCCTGGAACTTCGTAGGCTACAAATTCTTCGTTTTTAAGAAATAAGCCAAGGTGACCTCATGAGAGTTTGAGCTCTCATTCAACTAAAGCTTCCTCTTTTTCACTCTAACGGGGCAAGCTTTTTTTGTTCCCAAAATCACGCTATACTATATCTATTACTTTCCTTGATTCTCCCATCCTCCCTATGACCACCCTGTACCGCAAATATCGACCCAAAACCTTCGCTGACGTCGTAGGACAGACACATATCGTCACTACCCTCACCAATGCCCTTACCTCCGACAAAGTAGGTCAGGCCTATCTTTTTACTGGTCCCCGTGGTACCGGCAAGACCACGCTTGCTCGCATCTTTGCCAAAGCGATAAACTGTCTCGACCGCAAGAAGTCGGAACCCTGCGGCAAATGCGCTCACTGCGTACAGATGGAAGAAGGTCGCTCACTCGACATTATAGAGATAGATGCTGCTTCACACACTGGTGTCGACAATATCCGTGAACTCCGAGAAACTATTGCTCTCCCGCCGACCCTTGGTAAACGCAAGATCTACATCATCGATGAAGTTCATATGCTCTCTATTGGAGCCTTCAATGCCCTCCTAAAAACCCTTGAGGAGCCTCCATCACATGTGATGTTTATCCTGGCTACTACTGCTCTTCATAAAGTCCCTGACACTATTGTCTCTCGTTGTCAGCGTTTTGATCTTGGGCGTTTCCCGGTAGCGAGTATCATAGAAAAGCTCGAGCGTATCGCCAAAGAAGAAAAAATCAGCATTGAACCAGGCGCTTTAAATCAAATAGCCCTTGCTTCAGAAGGCGGTATGCGTGACGCCGAATCTCTTCTGACACAAATCTACTCACTCGAAGTCAAAAAAATTACCGAGGATATAGTTATCGATGTCTTGGGCACCGCTAAGCATGAAACCTACGCAGAGCTTTTTCGTGATATCCAAAGTGGCCATCTTCTAGACGCCCTCACCCATGTCCGCAAACTCGGCGATGAAGGTCGCGACTTCCGTGTCCTCGTGACTGGCTTTATGCACTTCCTCCGTGATCTCTTACTCTTCACTGCCACTACCGAAGTCCCGAGCCTTCTCCGTAGCACCCTCACCAAAGAGCAAGTTGATACTTTTACAGCCCTTTCCAAAGAAATCCAAAGCCTCGACGTCGTGAAGCTCCTCGAAATTCTTGTGGCTGCCCAAAAAGAAAGCTCCCAAGCAGTCATCCCAGAACTCCCTCTCGAGATAGCGCTTGTACGTATGATTGATACCCTCGGTACAAAGAGCGCTTCTTCGCCTACTCCTCCTGCTCCAAAGTCACCTGTGGCTATCGAAAAAAAAACTCCAGTAGCACCTAAAACTACTCCGGTCGCAGAAGCTGAGTTTATCGAAGCTAGTCAGACAGCAAAAGAAGTCCCAAAAATCTCACCAGCACCTGTGATCAAAGAAACTCCTATCACCCAGGAAGCAGCTATGATTCCCGAGGTCATTGATGACGCTGTCAGCCTTACTCTCGCTCAGTTTAGCGAAAACTGGACTCAGATTCAGCGTGTCGCCAAAGACCTTAATGCCTCTCTTACGCTTGCTCTCTCTACTGCTATCCCTAAAAGCGTGGAAAAAAACGTAGTCACCATTGGCGTCAAATACCCCTTCCACAAAGAACGTCTCATGGATAAAGCCAATCAATTGACACTCCTCGAGGCCTTTGATAGGATTTTAGGGCTAAAACTCGGGCTGAAAATTGAACTCGAGGAAGAAGGGGCTAAGACCGAAGAAGTACCTGCTTCCGAGAATCCCCTGATTTCTCAAGCGCTCAATTTGCTAGGTGGCACTATGACCACCTAGCAACAAAATATTACCCGGTCGCCAAGTGGTAAGGCACAAGGTTTTGGTCCTTGCATGCGTAGGTTCGAATCCTACCCGGGTAACACATAATAAAAAGAAATGGGATTTATGCCCATTTCTTTTTATTTATATGGCTATCTTCGGGCCGGAATCGAACAGACGAAAGGGTTGGAAAACGTAACGGTTTTCCGTTGGAGGAGAGCAGTCCGCCAGCTGGCGGACGCTGAGAACCGTGGGTTCTCAGAACGCAGCCTGAGTTTATCGAAGGCGAGTAGTTCGATTCCTGCCCGGGTAAAAAATAGAGGAAGTCCTATAGAGCGGACTGCGAGCTTTTCGAGCAGGAGCATTCGAACCTGCCCGTGCTATAAGGATGAGACCTGCCTGCCGGCAGGCTGGAGTTTATGCTCGGTCTCCCTGGGATAAGTAATTTCAAACTATTTTATCACTATTTAAATAATAGCCATCTCATCGAGCAAATGTTCCTATCAGTAGTATCAGGAGAACCAAAACACTTACAGTTTGTGTAACTCTCCAAATTTTAATAATATTCCCAGACGCTTTTTTAAGCGCAACCAACCAACCTGTAACTATGCTTAATAAAAAAATTACAGTTATTGGAAAAATTAAATAGCTCATCATAAATTCATCTCTTGCAGTTCCAGCGGCAAGGACGAAAAAAAATAAAAGTAGAAGTGATATAATGGTATTAAAGAAAGCGAGAAACGGAGTCATATTTAGTTTTGTTTAAATTATTGAAGCTTATTTATATTATACGACACATTCATGACCCCTCCCACCAAAAAACTTTCCCCCACCTTCAGCGAACGTGTCGTACGGCTTGCTCTCTCTATCCCTCCAGGCAAAGTCTCTACCTATGGCGATATTGCTCGGGCTTGTGGTGGCGGGCCTATGACCTCTCAGAGTATCACGAGTATTCTTGGCAAAGCCTACCAAAATGGCGAGAAAGGCATCCCTTTTCACCGTATCGTCTATAGCGATGGCCGAGTGTGGATGAGTCCGGAATACGAGCAAAAACGCCTCAAACTCTACAAGAAAGAAGGTATCGAACTCGATGGAAAAGGCCGTATCAAGGACTTTCCTGCCAAAAGGCTCCAATTTTAGTTGCAATTATCCCCAGAGTGTGTCATGGTTATACTATGCAATTAACGCAGAATGAAAAAGTAGTCGAGTTTCAGAGAAAATTATAGCCCACAAAAAACTATGAACGGTACAATCAAAACCCTCACAGACAAAGGATTTGGCTTTATCTCTCGCGAAGGTGAGAGTAAGGATCTTTTCTTTCACGCTAATGAACTTTCAGGTGTTACTTTCACTGAGCTTCAAGTAGGTGACAATGTCACTTTTGAAATCACTGAAGGTCCTAAAGGTCCTGCAGCTACCAATGTTGCTCGTGCGTAAGCATTAGCCTCATAACAAAAAACCGCCCCGAGTAATCTGGGCGGTTTTTTGTTTACATATTCTTACCGTCAAACTGAGTGATTTCTAAAACTTCTGGCTCCACTCCTTCTAGGGTGCGGATATTGATAGCATAGGTCATATTGCCCTCGGCGTCATTGGCTCGTCCAAATGGCTGAGCGCCACAGACCTTGCAGAACAAGTGTGCTATATGCTCCTTGTTGAAACGATATTCTGTGAGCATGTCTTCTCCCCTAAGAATCCGCACCGTACTGCCCGGGACAAAAGTAAGCAGGAAACCCTTGAGATAACAATGACTACAGTTACACTCTACTGCCTTGGTAAGTTCCATATCCACCTCAAACCCCACTGCCTGACAATGACAAGCTCCCTTGTATGTTTCCATATGCGTATGTGTTTTCAATTATTTTTATATTATACCACTTTTTTGACTCTTTGCATGGGACTCTCTATCATAGAAGTAGCCTCTCATGAGGTACTAATTCTCTAACACAAATATATGTCGCACAAACTCGTAGGTAGCCGTGTGCCTGAAGTGATCTTCAAAACACGTGTACGCGATGAGTCCGTAGAAGGACCAAACCCATATCGTTGGCAGGATGTAGCAAGCTCTGAAATCTTTGGTGGCAAAAAAATTGTCGTCTTCGGTCTTCCGGGTGCTTTTACACCTACCTGCTCTTCTACTCATGCACCTGGCTATGAAGCTAAGTATGATGAAATCAAGAGTCTTGGTGTAGATGAAATCTACTGCCTTTCAGTCAATGACGCTTTTGTTATGAAAAAGTGGGCTGATGATCTTGGTGTTTCTAAGGTCAAGATGCTTCCAGATGGCAATGCTGACTTTACTCGTGGTATTGATATGCTTGTAAAGAAAGAAAATCTTGGATTTGGTGACCGCTCATGGCGCTACTCTATGCTCGTAGAGGATGGGGAAATCAAACAAGTCTTTGCTGAAGAAGGCTACAGCGATAACTGCCAGACTGATCCTTTCGAGGTCAGTGATGCAGATACTATGCTCAACTACCTCAAAGAACAAGCCGCTTAGTCTCACTTGTTGAAGAAAAAATAAAACCCCCTTTCGAGGGGGTTTTATTGTACATCTCTTTTACTTTATTATCCGCGTCGCTTTTCTTTGATGTAAGAAATAATCGCTGGAAGGAAAGAAAGAAAGATAATAAGAAGGATAATTGGAAGAAGGTACTTATCGACATCTATGACGCTACCGAGGTAGTAACCAAGAAGAATAAGGGAAAATGACCATACCACACCACTGACGATATTATAGAACCAGAAGACCTTGAGATCCATTTGGGCTATACCGGCCACAATTGGGGCAAAAGTCCTTACAATAGGCATAAATCGAGCTAAAAAGATGGTCTTAGGTCCATGATGCTCGTAGTAACGCTGCGCCTTGAGCAAATGAGCTTTTTTGAAGATAAGAGAGTCTTCTTTATGAAACAATCTTGGCCCCACAAACTTGCCAAATTCATATCCTACAAAATTACCCAAGATAGCTGAAACTGAGACGCCGATAAGCATAATTGGGAGTGAGAAGAAGCCTCCACCAGAAAGAAATCCCGCCACAAACAAAAGACTGTCCCCTGGCAAGAAAAATCCCAAAAAAAGACCCGTCTCTGCAAATACAATCCCCCATACTCCAGCATATCCCACCGTACGGATAAGCTCTACTAAATCAATACCAAAAAATTCCATAGCAAGATATTTGTTTAAATTACCCTCGTATTATATCAATTTCTCCCTAACAAAACAAAAATCCGCCTAAGGGCGGATTGTTTGTTTTCTTATGAAAGAAGAGATGCTTATTTCAATACTACGCTTGCACCAGCTTCTTCAAGCTTCTTCTTAAGATCTTCAGCTTCTGCCTTAGCCACCTTTTCCTTGATAACCTTAGGAGCAGCGTCTACAAGGTCCTTAGCTTCCTTAAGACCAAGACCGGTGATTTCACGAACAGCCTTGATAACATTGATCTTCTGAGCACCAGCTGAGGTAAGCTCTACATCAAAGTCACTCTTTTCGTCTGCAGCTTCTGCAGCACCAGCGGCAGCTGGCATAGCACCCATCATCATAGGAGCAGCAGCTGATACACCAAACTTGTCTTCGAGTACAGATACGAGTTCTGAAAGATCAAGAACACTCATCTTTTCGATTTCAGCAACGATTTTTTCAAACTTTGCTGGTACTACTACTTCCTTTTTTTCTTCTGACATAATCTTATTTTAAATTAATAACAAATGAATAAATATACTTATGCTTTCTGCTCTTCAATGGCCTTGAGCACTCGAACGAAGCCACTGATATTGCCACCCAATACTCGGACAAAACTTGAGATTGGAGCCTGGAGAGTTCCGACAAGTTGTCCTCGAAGCTCATCCTGACTTGGAAGCTTGGCCAAAGCCTGTACTTCTACTGCGCTCAAATTCTTTTCACCGAGCGAACCACCTTCGATGGTAAACTTGGTACCCTTGTGACTCTTGATAAAGTCTGCGAGGGTTTTGGCTGCCACTACTTCGTCTTTTGAGTAGGCTACACCGATCTGTCCACTAAGCTCGCGACTATTGACTTCTACGCCAGCGTTCTTGAGAGCGATATTGAGAAGGGTCTTCTTCAGTACCTGCCATCCAGAACCACTTTTGCGAAGCTCTCGGCGGAGTTCAGTGATGTCTTTCACATTCACTCCTTGGTAGTTGGCAAAAACCAAAGCTTTTGAATCTTTGATTTTATCTACTACCTCCTGCACCAAGACTTCTTTTTGTTGTTTGGTCTGCATATGAGATTTGTAAATTAAAAAAAATCTGCGGAACGTCCGCAGATGAGAAATTTCCCAGCACTATCTTTTGTCAGGATATGACCAATGACTGCTGTGAAGTTCCTCACAAGGACTTATCTACCTCTGCCATTTGACTGGACGAGTGGTATGCCTTGTTTCTACGGAGTATTTTATTGTGTATCTAGACTATCAGAGAAACGAGCCCTCGTCAAGCATTTATACTGTTTCTTCTGCTACTGGCTCAGCAGCTTCGACAGACTCAGTGTCTGCGACTGCTACCTCGGCTTCTGCTACTACTTCTTCAGCTGCCTCTTTTACTTCCTCTTCTACTACAGGCTCTTCTTTTGGTTCAGGGCGAGGCATCTTGCGAGCCACTTTCTTTCCTTCGATAACACCTTCACGTACAAGAAGGTTATGTACAGTGTCAGAGGTCTGCACACCCTTAGAAAGCCATTCTAAGATACGATCTTTCTTAAGAATAGTCGTCTTGGTGTGTGGGTCATGGCTACCGAGGATTTCGATATGACGCTTACCTGGAGCTTTGGTTTTTTCTTGGAGGACCAAACGATAAGAAACACGATTCTTCTTACCAGTGCGGTTAAAACGGATAGTCAACATACTTTACGCTTTGGAATCAGTTAAGTTATATACAAGGATTACTATAATACCTTTTTTATCAGGCGTCAAGCCTTTTCTCAGCTTTAAGCACTTTTTTCTCTATTTCATCAAGATGCACCGAGAGAAGCTGAGAAATACCGTCTGCCCCCATAGTTACGCCATAAAGGAGGCTTGCATGAGACATCGTCTCACGATTATGGGTAATAGCAATAAACTGCGTATGACGAGAAAGCTCTCCGAGCATCTTCCCAAAACGCCGTGAATTAGCCTCATCAAGAGCCGCTTCTACTTCATCGAGCACTGCGAATGGTGGCGGATTGTAAGAAATAATAGCAAAAAGAAGCGCTAGCGAGGTCAATGAACGCTCTCCTCCTGAAAGCATTGAGAGGTTGGTAATCTTTTTCCCTGGCGGACAGGCATGGATTTCAATTCCTGTTTGGGATTCTTCGAGAGCCGCTTCCTCATCGACTACCTCACCTTCGAGCTCGGCATCCATCCCCCGCTTTCTTTTTTGGATTGCGACCAAAGAAAGCTCTGCCTTACCTCCTCCAAAGATGATTTTGAAATTCTCAGCAAATTTCTCACGGATATCATGAAAGGCTTTTTTGAAAGCAGTTTCAATTTTTTGATCCATCTCAGCAATCACAGTAGCCAAGCTTTCCATGGCCTGACGTAAATCACTAGATTCTCGAGTAAGAAAATCAAAGCGCTCTTGAGTCTCTTCGTATTCATGGACAACCTCTGGATCGATACTCCCTATGTGCTCTACTTCTATCTTGAGTCGAGTAATCTCACGCTCTAAGCGTTCGCGTTCTACTGGTATCGCTTCATCGTAAGTAAGTACTGTAGGGGCAATATTTAATTCTTCCTGGACAAGCTTGGTCAAATCTTCTTCACGCACTTCTACTCGAGCAAGACGTACCTTGATATCATTTAAGGCATCCTTCTTGCGAGCCAACTCCATCTCAGTTTCACGCCAGGCTTTTTCTTTGACAAAAAAGGCATCTCGCTTGGCCTTGGTAGCATCACGAGAGGTGGTAATTTTTGTTTCAATTTCTTTGATAGAAGTCTTGACGGTTTCATAGCGAGCACTCATCTCCTTGAGCTCATCTTCACTTTCCTTGATACGCGCATCACTCGCTTCTTTTTCTGCCACCGGCAAACGAATCACCTGCACTTCTTTGACACTTCCCTCGCTTGCTTTGGTATTGAGTTCGCTCAATTTTTCTTGGATAGCCTCTGCCTGCTTTCTTAGCTCTTCGAGTTCATCGAGACTTTCACACTTGGCAATATTTTTTACCAGCATGCTTTGGGCCTGACGAATCTCATCGAGCGCATTTTGGACATACGGTAGATCTACTGGGATAGTACGAATCACCTCTTCTTCTTTCTGACGCTCACGCTCAATCTCCATCTTGCCACGAAGGACACTCTGTTTACGCTCGATATCATTTTGCTCAGCACGCAAGCTGTCGAGGGTCTTTATCAGCTCTACTTCTTCTTGCTCTCCCTCTAGCTCTTCTCGAAGCATGGTCATTTCTCCTGAGAGCGTATTGGTACTGACTTCCAATTCAAAAACCTGCTTCTGCAACATGTCACGCTCAACAAGCACAGTGCTTCGTTCTTTTTCAAATTGCTTCCAGAGGTATCCGTACAACAATACTTGCTTCTCATGAAGCTTCAAGGCAACGTCTTTTCCTTGTGAAGCTTTTTCAGCCTGACGTTTAAGACCCTTCAAATGCGGCTCGATTTCCTGAATCAACGCTTCTACACGTACCAAGTTTTCTTCGGTATTGATAAGCTTACGCTGCGAGCGCTCCTTTTCTATCTGATACTGTTTTACACCGGCGGCATCCTCAAAGATACTGCGACGCTCAAGTGGCGTAGCCTGAAGCGTGGCATCACTCATGCCCTGTGTGATGACAGAATAGCTATCCTTACCAATACCAGCCTTAGCAAGGAGATCGATAATATCCAAAAGGCGTACCTTGGAACCATTGATTAGGTATTCACTTTCACCGCTACGGTAAACCTTACGAGTAATCGAGACTTCGCCAAACTCGATAGGAATACGCTTGTCGCTATTATCAAAATGCAACGTAACAGAAGCACTCCCCATGCGAGCCTTCTTATCGGTACCAGCAAAGATGACATCCTCTGATTTCTTCCCACGTAGATTCTTGACTGATTGCTCACCAATAGCCCAGCGAATAGCGTCTGCCACATTGGACTTACCACTCCCATTGGGACCCACAATGGCCGTGATAGTACGCGCAGCAATACTCGAAGAATCCAGGGTCGGCGAAAAATCCAGAACTGTCTTCTGGGCAAATGATTTAAATCCGTTAATTTCAACTTTCTTTAAATACACAAGAAATACAACAAAAAATGCTCAAATTCGAGCTCTTATCCAGTATACCCAAAAGTAGCGATAAAAAAAAGAAATGCTTTACAAAGGCATCTCTTTTTCCTTGACTCTACCACCCCTTGGCCTCAAGAGCCTTCTTGGCAGCGGCGCGCTGAGCGTCTTGCTTACTGGCACCTTCGCCTTCAGCGATGAGCTCCTCTTCGAGAAACACTCCCGCTACAAAGTGGCGATCATGGTCTGGGCCCCATTCACGAAGCACTCCATAACTCGGTGTAATCCCAACTTTTTCTTGAGCCATTTCCTGAAAATGACTCTTTGGATCAGTGTAGAGACCCTTTTCCATCACTTCTGGTAAACGAGAAAGGATATGACGCTCGATAAAAAGCCCGGCATCATCGTAGCCCTGATCAAGATAGATAGCACCAATAATAGCTTCCATAGCATTGGCAATAAGGTAATTTCGTGCACGGCCCGTATCCTTGGCTTCACCACGACTCATAAGAAGGTATTTCTCAATACCAAGTTCTTTACCGATAACTGAAAGCATTTCACCATTGACGAGAGCGGCACGAAAACTCGTAAGCTCACCTTCTGGATTTGGCAAAGTATCAAACAGGTGACGTGTCACGACCAATTCCAATACTGCGTCTCCGAGAAATTCAAGACGCTCATTGTGTGGGTACCGATAATCACGGTGTTCATTTAAGTATGAACGATGCGTCAGGGCTTCATGGTAAAGCTCTGTTTTGGTGATAGCGATATCGAGTGTGGCTGCAAGGCCAGCAGTATCTACAGTATGATTCATAGCTCTTCTGCTAAAATTTGAGGCTGCTCTCCGGCAGCCTCCCTTGTATTATTTCTTGGTAACCTTTTTTGCAACTACTTTCTTAACAGTCTTCTTTTCTTTGTCTGAAGTTTTTGTGGCTTTTTTGACTTCCTTTTTTTCTCCTTCTTCACGCTTATGATTAGCTGACACATCATCTTTCATTGGTTCACCCATCTCACGATAGATAGTGCCCAGTACCCCATTGACGAAACGAGCACTGGCATCACTCCCAAAAGACTTAGCGAGTTCTATCGCTTCATTGATAGCCACCTTAGGTGGTACCTCATCATAGTTTCCAAACATGAGCTCATAAATACCAAGACGTAAGATATTTCTATCTATTACAGTCACCTGCTCAAGTGGCCACTCCGGGGCGCATTTGATAATAAGAGCATCGATTGTCTGCTGCTCACGAAGCGTCCCCTCGATGAGATGTTCAGCAAAAATAGTATCATCAATACCGGGAGCAAACTCTTGGATATTCCGCTTTAAAATAAGACGAGACTGATCATTATGACGACCTTTAAAATCCCACTCAAAGAGTGATTGCATTGCGACTGAGCGCTGGAGATGTCTATTGGCCATGGTTTTTGTTTTGCAAGGAACTTACGAACGATTTTTGAAAAGATTTGAGAAAGCTGTATTTAGGCAGCTACCTTCTTAAGCTTTGGAGCTGCTTTTTTGATTACCTCTTTACCTTTGTAGGTACCACACTCTTTGCAGGCACGATGAGTAATCACACGAGCACCACATTTAGGGCAAGTAGCGGTATTTTGGAGCTCTACGTCGTATTGTTTACGAGCGCGATCTCGACGATGACGGGTATGTCTTTGCTTTGGAAGTGCCATAACAGTAAAAATCTAGAAATATTTAACAAAAGAAGAGTAACACAAGGCCTCTATATTGGCAAGTAGAGACAAAAAGGCCGGAGTCTGCTCAAGGAGAGACTCCGGCACTTGAGATTGAGCTCCTCCCTGAGACTTCTCGGGCCACTTTACCTTTCAACAGCAAAGATGGTTCTTGTACCAAGATGGAGCACTCCCGCTCTGGCAACATTGGGTGCCATGGGGTTGTCGAAGTAATAGATAGGTCCCTTGTCTGCCTCCCCTCGCATAACGGTCACTTTCATAATCCAGCCATTTTTTGTCCGAAGGTAAAGACCAACAATTGGCCCATGGAGACCGAAGATTTCCCCTTGAGAAGCGACATCAGCGTCTATGAGCGCAAACATCGTACGCCATGAGATAAAAGCCGCTTCGCCCAAATACGAGAGGAGCTCATAGTGTGAGGGCCTCTCTGGACTAGGAGCTCGCACATACCTGATACGAGGATCATTGCGAGGCTGATGAGCACTCAAGCCCACATCATATGGCATGACCTCTTCAAAAAATTCCTGATCCTCCCCATCAAGTCTTTCTTGAAAAACTGCAAAAACCCCTGATGTGGTATATGAAACATCAATTTGCCCCCGGTTATAACGGGTAGCAATTTCTTCATGGAGGGTCAGCTCTGACCGAAAGCCAGAAAGATTGATGCTCAGCCTAGGCGTCAGGACACCTCGCCAAGATACAAAGTCAGAATCAATAGACATAAGCTTATTCCTTTCATGAATAGCTTCGACAAAATTAAAGAACGCACCCCTACCCTAACCCACAAAAGGAAAGAGAGCAACCCGCCCTACTTACGGGGCTTCAAATCACGGTCAAAGCGCTTATTGACGTTTTCTGGTAGAGCAAGCTTCACTGGCTTGAAAGAGATTCGATGAATTGGGGTCGGACCATATTTACGAAGAGCATCCATGTGCACTTTGGTACCGTAGCCTTTGTGTTTCCCGAAGCCATACTCTGGATACTCTTTCTCGTACTCCTCAAACATTCTGTCTCGAGTGACTTTGGCAATAATCGAAGCAGCGGCTATAGAGCGTACCGTACCATCCCCGCCAATCACCGTTTCCTGTGCTCCACTATAGCCAGGTAGCAACTGATTACCATCAAGCAGTAAATATACCTCTCGACCATCCTTAGGAAGCTGTCGTTTAAGATCAGAAAGAGCTCCCTTCATAGCCAGAAAAGTGGCCTGCAGAATATTTACTCTATCAATAGTCTCGGCATTGACTATTCCCACCCCGACATAAAAATGCTCACGAATCAAGTCAAAGGCCTGCTCGCGTTGCTTTTCTGAAAGTTTCTTGGAATCACGAATAAGTGTAAAGGCCTTCGTTAGTTCCAGTGGATAGGTAAAGTCCGCATGCTTATATATCACAGCAGAAGCCACTACCGGACCAGCTAGTGGCCCCCGCCCTGCTTCATCGATACCCACGGCAAAATACTGACCCTTGGCCGTAATTTCTCGTTCTTTATTGAATGTTGGAAGTTCCATATTTTCATTATATCACTCTCTAATTTTGACTTAAAATAAAAATAAATGGTATACCACAGATACAAACTTACAGTTCATTTACAACCGGAGGGACTTCACATGACTTTTAGCGACACACAACGCTCTGTTATCAGCATTATCGCTTTGCTCGTCTACGGCGCTGTCGGATACTATGTAGAGCCAAGTCAGGTACAGCGGGCTCAATATCTAATTTTCATGATCATCTTTGGTATAGGCTATACCTGCACCATAAGAAAATGGAGCTCTCCTGTGTCAGTAATCACAACAATGGGGGTCTTCATATACGGACTTCTATTTATAGAGAAGCAAAATGCACCCCCATATCTCGTGCCTGGTTGGCAATTATTTATCGGGGCGCTCATCGCCTTAGAGGCTACTCTTCTCATCTGGCGAACTCAACGACCTCAAGAGCTAGGCCAATCCTAGTCTTGTTTTTCGCTTCACCCCCCCCTCTCATGCAACTGCATGTGGAGGGGGTTTGGCTTTTCTGTTATAATAAGGATACATTTATCTTCCCTGCATATGCCTCCTGGTTTACCCTGGCTACTGAGGGATTATTCAAAGTTATGAACTCTTTTTTGCCTACTCATTTTCAAGACCATTTATCGTTTGTTCGGTAAGTGGTTTTCTTTTTTCCCTATGTCATTCGTCCACCTTCATACTCACTCTCACTACTCACTCCTCACGGCCCTCCCGAAGATAGAAGACCTTTTGGCTGAGGCCAAGGCCATGGGCATGACGGCCCTCGCCATCACTGACACCAGTGCGATGTATGGCGCTGTGGAATTCTATACCAAGGCCAAGGAGTACGATATCAAAGCTATCCTCGGGGCTGAAATCTTTATCTGCAAAGACCACTTAAGTAAAAACAATACTGCTGAAGATCGTCGTCGTCACCAGCTTGTCCTTCTCGTAGAAGATGAGACTGGTTACAAAAACCTCATGAAGCTCATCTCTATTGCTCAGCTTGATGGTTTTTACTATAAGGCACGCGCTGACAAGAAACTCCTCCGTGAATACGGCAAAGGTCTCATCGCTCTCTCAGGATCTCTTCAGGGTGAAATCCCTTCCGAGCTTCTCTATGGCAACTACGAACGCGCCAAAAATATTGCCCTCGAATACGAAGAGATTTTTGGTAAAGGTAACTTTTTTCTCGAACTCGGCCCACACTTAGATAATGAAAATCAGATGACTGTAAACCAGGGACTGATTCAGATAAGTCAGGAAACCGGTATCCCTGTGGTAGCTGCTTGCGATGTACACTATGTAAAAAAAGAGCACGCAGAAATTCAAGACATTTTGCTCTGTATCCGTGACAACAAAAAAGTCTCTGATCATGAACGTTTCAGTATGCGCTCTCTTGATCTCTCTTTTCGCTCTCCTGAAGAAATGACCAATCTCTTTGCTGCTATCCCAGAAGCAGTAAGTAATACAGAGGCTATCGCCGATAGAGTCCACTTCAAGCTTCACACTGGTGAAAACCAACTCCCTTCTTTTCCTCTCCCCGAAGGCAAGACTGCCGATGGCTACCTACGCGAACTTTGTGAAGAAGGTCTTCTCAAGCGCTATCCTGATCAAAGTGTCCTTACCGAGGAGCATGATACCCGTCTCAATTACGAACTGAAAATTATTGAAGGTACCGGCTTCGCCTCATACTTCCTTATCGTCCAGGACTTTGTAAACTGGGCCAAAAATAATGGTGTGGTGACTGGTCCTGGCCGTGGTTCTGCAGCTGGCTCTTTTGTAGCCTACCTCACAGGCATCACTGATCTCGATCCTATCAAGTACGACTTACTCTTCGAGCGTTTCCTTAATCCAGAGCGTATCTCTATGCCCGATGTAGATATGGACTTTGCTGATAACCGTCGTGACGATGTGCTCAACTATGTAAGAAGTAAGTATGGCAATGATCACGTAGCACAAATTATCACCTTTGGAACGATGGCGGCCCGTGCAGCCATCCGTGATGTCGGTCGTGCTCTTGGATATCCCTACGATATATGCGACAAGACATCCAAGATGATTCCGATGTTTACCTCCATCAAAAAAGCTCTTGATGAAGTACCTGAATTCACTCAGTGGTATGAAAGCAGTGCTGATGTCAAGAAATTGATTGACGCCGCCATGACCGTAGAGGGTCTCTGTCGTCATGCCTCCATGCATGCTTGTGGCGTGGTGATTACTGAGCACCCTGTGACTGAATACACCCCCCTCCAGCGCGTGTCTGGATCTCGCGAAGGAGTAGTCACTCAGTATGCTGCGAGTACCAAGGCCAATGCCGTAGAAAAAATCGGTCTCCTCAAAATGGACTTCTTGGGACTCAAAAACCTCACCATTATCCAAAACACGCTGCGTATCGTTCGGAAAACTCGCGGTGTAGAGGTCAATATCGAAGATATTCCTCTTGATGATGATGCTACCTATAAACTCCTACAAGAAGCTCATACTACTGGTATCTTCCAGCTTGAAAGTGCTGGCATGAAACGCTACCTCAAACAACTCAAACCTACTGTCTTTGAGGATATCATCGCTATGGTCGCCCTCTATCGTCCAGGTCCTATGGAATACATTCCCGATTTCATTATGGGCAAACACGGTACCAAACAAGTAAAGTATCTCCACCCTATCCTTGAACCGATTCTCAAAAACACCTACGGCGTAGCCGTCTACCAAGAGCAACTCATGCAGATAGCTCGCGATCTTGCTGGCTTTACTTTGGGTGAAGCTGACGTACTCCGTAAAGCTGTCGGTAAGAAAATTTTGAGTTTAGTACAAGAGCAACGTGAAAAATTTGTCGAGGGCTGTATCGCTACTGGAGTAGGAAAAGATATTGGTGAAAAAGTTTTTACCTTTATCGAACCATTTGCTGGCTACGGATTCAATCGTTCTCATGCGGCTTGTTATGCTCTCATTGGTTACCAAACTGCTTACCTCAAAGCTCACTACCCAGCTGAATTCATGGCTGCCCTTCTTACAAGTGACCAGGACAACATTGATCGTGTAGCCATCGAAGTGCACGAAGCGAGAGAAATGGGCATCGAGGTACTACCCCCCGATGTCAATGAAAGTTTTGAAGAATTTGCCGTGGTACCAAACAAGGAAAACCCAAATGGTGGTAACATTCGTTTTGGACTCAATGCTATCAAAAACGTCGGTCATGTGGTCGCTCAAGAAATAGTTGAGGAACGCAAGCGCAATGGTCGCTATGAAACGCTCGAGGCTCTCACGGAGCGTGTCCAAACCAAAGATCTCAATAAAAAGTCTGTTGAAGCTCTCACTAAAGTAGGTGCACTTGATTTTTTTGGGGAACGCAATCAGCTCCTCCAAAGTCTTGATGCCATATTAAAGCATGCCAAAAACAGCAAGAATCTTCTCGAAAATCATACTAATAGCCTCTTTGGAGCCATGCCTCTTCCTGAGACAAAAATTCATCTTGTATCCGCAGAGGGAGCCACTAAAAAAATGCGTCTCGCCTGGGAAAAAGAACTTCTCGGTCTCTACGTTAGTGATCATCCGGTAGCTGAATACCAGGACTATCTCAACAAGACAGCCCTTGCTATAAACGAACTTGAAAAAGTGACTCCAGGTAGCACTGTTCGTATTGGTGGTGTCATAAGTAAGGTACGAAAAATTCTCACCAAAACTGGTAGCACCATGTTCTTTGTGGGACTCGAAGATATGACTGGTCAAATAGAAATTCTCGTCTTTGGCAAAATCGCCGAACAAACAGAAAGTCTTTGGAATGAAGACGAGCTTGTCATTGTCACAGTCAAAGTCAATCAAAAAGATGGCGATATCCGTATCATGGCTGAAAGTGGCGAGAAGCTTCGTCCCGAAAACGTCACTCAGTTTGCTCGTCATGAGATTACCCGTAATCGTGTAGCGAAAGCAGTTGCATCGCGCGCTCCCCTAGTGACAGAAAATATCACCGTCATCATTGACTCGCAGGCACCTGGTAGTGTCATAGAAGACCTCTCTCGTATTCTCAAAAAGGCGCCCGCTGGAAACCAGAAAGTGAGCGTGCGTATTAGTGGTCAAACTATTGCTACTTCTTTTAACATTTCTTCTACTGAGGATGTTCTTGAAGAAATACGTAGCCTGGCTGGGGTCAGCAGCATAGACCTTTCATAGAGATTTCTCAACTTATCTCTTTACAAAAAAGCTAAAGTATGTCAGAATTCATTTCTATGAAAAACACCTCCCCCGCTATTGTAATCCTTGGACCGACTGCCTCAGGTAAGTCTTCTTTGGCTATCGAAATTGCCCGTAAATACAATGGGGAGATTATTTCTGTGGACAGTCGCCAAGTCTACAAAGGCATGGATATTGGCAGTGGCAAAGTGACAAAAGCTGAACAAAAACAAGCCCCTCATCACCTCCTGGATGTTGCAGATCCAAACACTGATTACAATGTCACTAACTTTCTCCGTGATGCCAAAGTAGCCGAAGAAGCTATCCGCGCCAAGGGTAAGACGCCTATTTTTTGTGGAGGAACCGGCTTTTGGATTCAGGCGTACATGGAGAGCCAATCTTTTCCTGGAGTCAAACCTAACCCTGAACTTCGTGAGCGACTCGGGAAACTCTCTCTTGAAGAACTTTTTGCCATGGTCAAAGAAAAAGATCCTGCCCGCGCTAAGACAATTGACCGCAAAAATCCTATTCGCCTCATCCGTGCTTTAGAAATTATCGAAGTACTTGGCGTTGTCCCTCCGGTAGATCATGTCAAAATCAAAAATGAGAACTACCAAATCTTTGCTATAAACCTCGACCGCTATACTCACCAAGGTAATATCCGCAAACGCATGAAGGATCGCTTCAAGGAAGGGATGGTCCAAGAAGTAGAGCGCCTCGAAAAGTCAGGGGTAAGCTTTAAACGTCTTGAGGCTTTTGGTCTTGAATACAAATACATAGCTCTTTTCCTTCAAAAGAAAAAGAAGCGGGCCGAAATGGAAGTCGAGCTGATGCGTGAAGTCAATCGCTATGCTAAGCGTCAGATTACCTGGCTTCGTCGCATGGAGACCCTTGGTTGGAAAATCAACTGGGTCAAAAATCCTACCGAAGCATTTACTCTTCTTGAGAAAAAAGCCTCTTAAAAAAACCTCTTGTATAGGAGGTTTTTTTATTGGAAATAAAAAGGTAGGTAAATCTTCCTCTTATTCCGAAAGCTTGTTCTTTAAAATTTCAGTCACAACCTGTGGATTAGCACGTCCTCCCGAAGCCTTCATTACCTGCCCCATAAGAAACTTCAAAGCGTTTTCTTTGCCAGCCTTATAATCCACTACTGATTGCTCATTGGCAGCCATTACTTCCATGACAGCTTTTTCGAGTGCTTCCGTATCATTGACCTGACCGAGATTGAGCCGCTCTATAATATGCGATGGATCGGTGTCTCCATCACTTCCCCGAAACATCTCCAGAAGTACTGTCTGAGCTGCACTCGAATTAATTTTACCATCGGCTACTAGAGCGATGAACTCCGCATAATTTTCTGGCGTAATACGGGTGTCCTGAATGGTCTGCCCTGCTTCGTATAAATGCTTGCGGAGCTCTGTCAAAAGATAGTTGACCGCAAGCTTCCGTGCGCGCTCTATATCAGAAGTAAGTTCACCTGATTGCTTTTTCTCTTCTAGCTCACTGACTGCAGATTCAAAAAATCCCGCGAAGTGCTTATCTTCTACAAGAAGGATAACATCTGCTTCATTTAGGCCATACTGTTCCATGAAACGCTTAGACTTAGCCAAAGGCAATTCTGGCAAAGTGCTTTTTAGTTCAGCAAAGTATTTTTCATCGAATTGAAAAGGTAAAATATCCGGCTCTGGAAAATAACGGTAATCATGAGCAGACTCTTTTTTACGCTGTGAAAATGTTTCACCTTTATTTTCATCCCATCCTCGAGTCTCTTGCACGAGAGCCTCGCCTTTTTCAAGAGCTTCTGTCTGACGCTTAATTTCATACTCAATAGTACGCTCTACTACACGGAAAGAATTCAAATTTTTTACTTCTACTTTGGTGCCAGAAAATTTATCCTCACCTTCTCTGTGAAGAGAAATATTGACTTCACAACGCATCTGCCCCTTTTCCATGTTGGCATCAGATACTTCTAGATAACGAAGAATTTGCTGCAAACGCTGACAAAATGCTTTGACATCAGCACTATTATCAAAATCTGGTTCGGTCACAAGTTCCATCAAAGGCACTCCTCCACGATTATAATCTACCAATGTATAGTCAGCTCCTGTTGGATGTGTCAGCTTACCAGTATCCTCCTCCATATGGATACGAGTAATACCAAAACTCTTACTATTTACTTCTATTGTACCCGGACCACAAAAAGGCTCGTCGTACTGAGAAATCTGATAGCCTTTTGGAAGATCCGGATAAAAATAATTTTTGCGGTCAAATTTACTCTTGGTAGCAAGCTTACAGTTCAAAGCCAAGCCGACACGCTGCACACTTTCGATAGCCTGAGCATTAGGCACCGGCAAACTCCCCGGCTGTCCAGTGCACACTGAACAGATATGTGTATTCGGGGTTGTTTCAAGTCCAAGTCCATTCGGACAACTACAAAACATCTTTGAAGCTGTTTTGAGTTCTACGTGAACCTCCATACCAATAACGGGAATATACTTTGTCATAAATGTCTTTCTTTAATGTGTACCTGTACTTCCAAAGCGGTTCTCTCCTCGTAAAGTTTCATCTAACTCTTCTACCTCTTCTAGCTTAGGGAGAGCTACTTCTTGAATCAAGAGTTGGGCTATTTTTTGGTGTTTAGTTATAGTATACGCGTCAGTTCCTAGGTTGGCGAGCGTCACCATAATTTCTCCACGATAACCCGCATCTATCACACCACCCAAACACGTAAGGCCATGCCTTGCAGCCAAGCCAGATTTATCCCAGATCAGACCCACGTATCCCTCTGGAATAGCCATAGCAATACCGGTACCCAAGACGACTATAGCTCCTTTCTCTAGGACTACGTCATCTAGAATAAAGAGGTCCAAACCAGCATCGGATGCATGTGCTCGTTCTGGAAGCTTTGCTTCTGGGTGTATTTTTTTGGCTTGAATAATCATACTTACTTTACTGTTACTGCTTGATATACTTTTTCTGCAATGACTTCACGTGGCAGAATCTCCTGTCCCTTGATACAACTTATCTTAGTCCAGTTCTTTTCTGTCTTTGCTATCCACAAGGCTGAGACCCTACTAGCAAGCATATACTCCATACTCTCTTCTACAACATCTTTCGCATCTTTTCCTAAGTAGATTTTTTTATCTTTTTTATTTACTTGATTCTCAAGCATACGACGCGTGACCTCAGGAGTAACATCAAGAAAAATTACTTTGTCTGGTCGTGGTATCTGAAAAACTCCATACTCCATAGTACTGAGCCATTCCAAGAATTTCTTCCGTTCTTTTATATCCTTAATCTTACCGCCCTGATGAATCTGATTGGCACTGACATACCTATCTAAGACAACGTATTTTCCTTCTTTAAGCCAACGCTTAATTTTGACCGAGGCCTCAAAGCGATCACTCGCATACAGTACTGATGCAATATGCGGTGAAAGATTCAAAAAATCGCCATGCTTGGAAGCAAGACACTCACCGATAAAAGCACCGAAAAAATTATTTTGGTACTGTGGAAAATCCAATGTGACCACTTTTTTTCCTTCTTTTTTGAGTCGCGCTACCAACAGTGCCGCTTGAGTAGCCTTACCCGCACCATCGAGTCCATCAATCACAATCAGTTTTCCCTTCGGCATAGAATTTCCTTACCCCTAATTAACTCCTAGCTTAGCCATAATGACGTCTACCTTACGATGAAGCTCATCAAGCATACCTTCATTATTGATAACCTCATTGGCATGTTCTTTGAGTGCAGGTACTGTTTTTTCTGTTTCAAATTCGTGCTCAGCACGGAATTCTTCTTCTGACTTAGTCATATCATCTACGTTTTGAGAACGCATAGTAAGTCGCTCATAACGTGTCTCGAAAGAGGCATCCACATACCAAAGAGTAAAACCGTCAAGACTATTGAAATAAGCAATATCTTGATAACGACGAATACCATCAATAACAAGAATCGGATGCGTCTTATCATCTTCAGCTCTTTTCTCAATCACCTTAGCCAAAAGATCATCGCCAAAGCCTTGGCGCAAAAGAATGGAAAGCCTTGTAAGGTTTTCTCGTGTCTGAGGCACAAAAAGTAAATCCAAAATTTCTCTCAATATATCTGAGAAACGATACTTCTTGGCACCGTATTTTTCTACCAAGTATTCCGTGACGGTATCTTTACCTGATGCCATTTCTCCGGTTACGCCAACAACAATTGCCATATGTGTGTATATTAATTTTTTTCTAATGTTACAAAACGAAATGTATACGTCCCTTCACTGCCAGATTGTTCTTCTACTACTTTTGTAAAATCTTGGTACTCTGGAAAAAACACATCTGCATCATACTCGCCGCTTACAAGTGTTAGATAGAGACGGTCTGTGTGCGGCAAAAACTGAGCATAAATACTACCTCCCCCAATCACAAAAATTTCTTCTTGCTCATGAAGCTTCGCTACCTCTAAAGCCTCATCTACTGAGTAAACCGTCAGCACATTTGGAGCGTCAAACTCTTGATTATCGGTAAGGACAATATTGATGCGATTAGGAAGGGCTCGGCCAATAGAATGATACGTGCGCTCCCCCATAATGACCACATGACCAGTAGTAAGACTCTTAAAATGAGCCATATCAGCCTTAATGTCCCAAAGTAAGGTATTGGCCCTACCTATACCTCTATTTGCCTCTGCAATAGCAGAAATGATACTTATTCTTGGTTTTTGCATATTCTCTACTGTACCTGATTTTATACATATCCTCAACCAATCTATCTACACTGCTATAGGTGCCCTAATACCAGGTTCTGGGTTGTAATTTTCTATTCGCATATCATCAATTGTAAAATCAAAGATATCCTTAACCTCTGGATTAAGCCAAAGCTTTGGCAAATCTTTCGAGGTACGCCCTAGCTGTGTTTGTACCTGTTCGAAGTGATTGTTATACAAATGCACATCACCACCAGTCCAAACAAACTCTCCGGGTTCAAGTCCACAGACCTGGGCCATCATGTGGGTCAAAAGAGCATACGAGGCAATATTAAATGGTACTCCCAAAAAAGTATCACAACTCCGCTGATACAACTGGCATGAAAGCCGGCCAGGTCCCGAGCCCGTTGAAGGAGCTACATAAAACTGAAATAGACAGTGGCAAGGTGGTAAGCCGCTCTTTGCCATTTCTTCAATATCAGCTACATTCCAGGCACTCACAATCATACGACGTGAATCTGGAGAATTTTTAAGCTGCTTAATCACCTCCGTAATTTGATCGACATGGCGTCCATCTGGAGCAGGCCAAGATCGCCACTGATACCCGTAGACAGGGCCAAGCTCGCCATATTCTCTTGCAAACTCCTCATCAGCCAATACCTTATCTGTAAAGTCTTTAATCCCCTGTTCCCACTCTGGGGTATTGGGAGCTGGGACTGGTAAATTATTTTGCATAAGATAGCTCTTGAAAGGCCAGTCATCCCAAATATGGATATTGTTAGCCAGAAGCGGACGAATATTGGTACTCCCATCCAAAAACCACAGGAGCTCATTGGCAATCATATTAAAGGGCAGTTTTTTGGTAGTTAGCAACGGAAAGCCCTGACTCAAATCAAAGCGCATTTGATACCCAAAAACGCTTTTGGTACCTGTGCCTGTACGGTCGCCCTTGTCAGCCCCTGTTTCCATGATATGACTCAAAAGGTCAAGATATTGTTTCATCCCATTAGAGCTTTAATAATTAATTTTCTTTACTTTATAATTGTTTATGCATCTTTGAGACCATCACCGATAAACCCTCTACACCACACTTGAAAACTCTAACGGGATTCATAGGTTTTTATTATGACTCCTTTAAGTGTAGCATACAGCCCCCAAGACAAAACCCTGCCAAATGCAGGGTTTTTTGGTCTATTTTTTCTTCTTATTGAAGTTGAGACTCATCTTGCTAGCTACTGGCTTCTGATCTCCATAATACTTACTATTGAGACCCTTGCTTCCATACGGTCTTTCACAAGGTGAGGACAGGTACTCAAAAGCTATCTGACCAATAGCCATCTTGTAGTAAAGTTTGATTGGAAGGCGTCCAGCATTGTAAAGCTCGAGAGTCATCTTCAGCTTGTTGCCTGGATCAAGATACCCCGCAGTCGTATGAATGATAAGTCCGAGACGACCAAGAGAGCTCTTGCCTTCTAGGCGACCCACGAGCTTATCTGATACGCCTGTTTCTTCGAGAATCAGCCCAAGAGCAAATTCTTGTGGATGAAGAATAAAGGGTTCTTTCTCGCTAATCACGACTGGCTTCATAAGATCCTGCACTGGGGCTTTGGGATCAATCACAAAGTGCTTAGAGGTATCAAACACGAGAAAATGTTTGTCGAGATGAATATCGACACTGGCTGGCTGTACACACTCTGGCTTATACGGCTTCAAACTAATGTTGCCAGCTTTAATCTCTTTTTTGATGTCTCGATCTGAAAGAATCATACCTGTTGAAATTTAAAAATAGATGAATATTTTTGTAAACTTCTTTTTTCGCGGTTTTGAGTGAGTAAGCCTGGTCCGCGAGCTTGTCGAGCGGTTACGAGCGAAACAGCAATAAAAGTGCGCTGGCACTTTTATGATAGAAAAAAGGAGTTTCAAAAAACTAACCTAACAATACCAAATTCCCTCTATAAAAGCAAAAACCCGAGTAAAACTCGGGTTTTAGACTTAGATTTTGACGATGAGTCCAGGGCCCATAGTTGAGCTAAAAACCATAGAGCGGATCAGGCGACCCTTCAAAGCCTCCGGCTTTGCTCTATCAATACTCTCACGGAAAGCTTGATAATTTTCGAGAATTTGAGCTTCTGAGAAAGAAAGCTTTCCAATCATCTGATGCACATTGGCAGTGTCGTCGTTTTTGTAGCTGACTTTCTTACCCTTCTTGAGAACATCAATCACTTCTCCTACCTTAGCAGTTACCGTCTCAGACTTTGGGCTTGGCATCAAACCCTTTGGTCCAAGAATCTTAGCGATAGTAGCAAGCTTTGGCATCATTTCTGGAGTAGCAAGAAGAACCTGGAAGTCTACACCCGCATTGACTTTACCAGTCTTGATATCATCAATCAGGTCTTCGGCGCCTACCATATCAGCACCAGCATCTTTGGCTTCTTTTTCTTTAGTACTTGTTACTACGGCTACCTTCTGACTGCGACCCGTTCCATGAGGAAGGACTGCTGTAGAACGAATGAGTTCGTCTGACTTCTTTGGATTGATTCCAAGCTTCATGTGAACTTCAAAAGACTCATCAAACTTAGCGATTGGATGCGCTTTCAAAAAAGCGATTGCCTCTTCTGGAGTGTATTCTTTGCGAAGATCAAGACCTTCTACTACTCCTCTGTATTTCTTGCCGTGTTTCATATGTATACTTCGTGGTCAAACGCCCTATTATGAGCTTCCACAAATAAATAATTATTACCCTTCAATTTTGATACCCATTGAGCGAGCAGTTCCACGGATAATATCCTTGGCAGCATCTACGTCATTGGCATTCAAATCTTCAAGCTTCTTTTCTGCAATTTCTGTCAGTTGTGCTTCGGTGATAGCACCCACCTTGTCTTTAAGAGGATTACCAGAACCCTTTGTTACTTTGGCAGCCTTACGGAGAAGATCTGATGCGGGTCTTCAAGATGAAATCAAAAGTACGATCTTCGTACACGGTAATTTCAGCTGGGATAATATCTCCCATACGGTCACGAGTCTGATCGTTGAAACGAGTACAGAACTCCTGAATATTGAGACCGTGCTGTCCAAGAGCTGGTCCAATTGGAGGAGCTGGATTGGCCTTACCGGCATCAATCTGCAGTTTGATCATTGCTTTTACTGTCTTTGCCATAATAGTAACGTTTTAATAAGTAATGTTATGCTTTGCGAATCTGAAGGAAATCGAGCTCAACTGGAGTTTCTCGTCCAAAGATAGAAACCAATACCTTGACCTTACCCTTCTCGTCGTCTACTTCCTGAATCTTACCATCAAAGTCTTTGAATGGTCCGTCAGCAATTTTGACTGAATCTCCCACGCGAACGTCAATTTTGTATTTCGGTTCGGCTACGCCCATACGCTTCTTCAGGCTCTCAATTTCGACTGGGTCAATCGGAGTAGGAGTAGTTCCAAGTCCGATAAAGCCTGTCACGTTTGGAGTATTACGCACGACATACCATGAAGCATCAGTTACGATCATATCCACGAGCACATACCCGGGATAGATACGCTCTTCGATAACGACACGCTTACCACCCTTGATCTTAATCTTCTTTTCTTTTGGTACCAATACATCAAAGATAAGATCCTGCATATCCATAGACTCGATACGCTGCTTCAGATTGCGGGTTACGTTGTCTTCATACCCTGAGTAAGTATGGAGCACATACCATGAGCGCCCGTGATGTTGTGTTTGCTTTGCCATAAGTTTATTTCAAAAGAAATGTTTCTACTAAGTAACTAAAAAAATAGTCCAGCCCTCCAAGAAAGACCGCTACTATGAGACTCATCACGATCACCAGCATGGTGTATTTGATAATAGTCTCACGATTTGGCCAGTTTACTTTGAGAAGCTCCACTTTTGCCTCTTGCAAAAAACGGAAAAGGTTTGCCATACAAAAAGGTTCAAATATATAGGAAATTTCAAGGTCTTAAAAAAAGCCCCGAAGGCTTTTATAGAGAATCACTTTGTTTTGAGAATACCAGATACTCCCCTTATTGTCAAATAAAGCCCTCAAATGAGCTCTTTATTGACACTTCATCTGTGTATTTCTAAGAAAAGAGCTCTATTTCACGGAAAAAAAGCTTATAACGCTCTAAATTTTCTTCCGCCTCTTCTCGAGTAAGGGTCATGGATGGGTCATTTATTATCCGATTACGCAACGCATGTGCTGCCTCAAGTTCTGGTTTTGTCTCAAGGTGATGGCTTTTCATGCCCTCTAGACGTTCTTTCATATTAGCTCCACTAAAAGACATACTCTGAAGCACCTCATCAGCAAAAGCATCAGCCTCTATAAGAGCTGCTTTGTACTGAGATTCACTCCCGTGCTCAAGACGATCCAAGATAGCTTCCCAACGCTTAATCAGTTTATTTCTACTTGCGAGTGGTCGCTTGCGCTGGAAAAGCGTCATACGCAAGTCTCCTGCCACATCACGATGCGAAAACAAGAGGACGATGTTGATAAAAAGAACCGAACAGTAAATAAAAAGAAAAAACTTAATAAAAGCCACCAAAAAAGAAGTCTCCCAGAAATGAAGTAGTCCGGAAAAAATCTCACTTATCACAGCAGTTATACTGACATCCATAGGGTATACTACTTAGCTTTCTTTATCTCTTCTTGTTTTTGTTCTAAGGCATGCGCCACACGCAAGAGACCTTCTTCATCAAACCATTTCGAAAGAAACTGTCCTCCAATAGGAAGTCCATCTTTGTCTCCAATAGGCAAAGATAGAGCCGGTACTCCAGCAAGATTTGCTGTCACCGTATAAATATCTGAAAGATACATTGTAAGCGGATCGGTTGTCTTTTCCCCTACCGGAAAAGCCACCTCTGGTGTAGTGGGTGTAAAAAGTACATCAACAGTCTTGAAAACTTCTTCGAAATCCTGACGAATCAATGCTCGTACTCTGTCAGCTTTCCCATAATAGGCGTCGTAGTACCCCGAAGAAAGCGCATAGGTTCCAAGCATTACACGTCGTTTCACTTCCTTACCAAGTCCGTGCTCACGATTTTTTAGATAAGTATCCAAAAGAGAGTCCCCACTTTTTTGACCATCTGTATCAGTATGTGTCACCCCAAAACGAATTCCATCCAAACGAGCAATATTAGAACTCACTTCTGCAGGCATAAGGACATAGTATACCGCTAGAGCCATCTTGGTATGTGGCAATGATACCGGTACCAGTACAGCACCCAGAGACTCCAAGTTTTTCTTAGCAGCCTGAAGAGCCTCGCGAATACTCGGATCAATACTATCACTCATATACTCTTCTGGAATACCGATACGGACACCCTTGATATCACCAATCAATTCATCTTCAAAGGATTTATTCGTCAGCGTTGGCGCTGCTGTATTATCCATAGGATCCTCCCCAGCAATACGAGAGAGAAGTATTGCTGCATCTTCTACCGACTCAGTAAATGTACCTATTTGATCAAGACTTGATGCCATAGCCATAAGACCGCTACGAGATACTCTTCCATACGTAGGCTTAAGGCCGACTATGCCACAAAAAGCTGCTGGCTGACGAATGGACCCTCCTGTATCTGAACCAAGTGACCAGACTGCCATACCAGAAGCCACTGCTGCCGCTGAGCCACCAGAGGACCCCCCTGGGACACGTGTTATGTCTCGAGGATTTTTAGTGACCTGATACGCACTATTCTCCGTGGACGAACCCATAGCAAATTCATCCATATTGGTCTTACCAAGAAATACCGCTCCTGCTTCCTTGAGGCGAGTGACAACCGTGGCATCGTGTGGAGCTGTATAATTTTCAAGTATTTTTGATCCCGCAGTCGCCCGTACTCCCTCTACCAAAATATTATCCTTAATCGCTCCAGGGATACCCTCAAGTAAATCAATTTCTTCACCGCGCGCAATCTTAGTATCTACCTGACGAGCTCTTTCCAAAATACCCTCTTTTTCAAGAAGGGTAAGATACGCCCCTATCTCTTTATCATTTTTTTCGATACGTGAAAGATACTCCAAAGCCAGAGCCTCTGCTGTTATCTTTCCTTCCACGAGTTGTTGGTGTAATTGTCGAATCATACTATAAAACCTGTCTTACTTTTAAGGCTCCCTCCGCTACCTCAGGCATATTTTCCAAAATACGTTCTCGTTCTTTTCCATCATGAATTAAGGCTGTATCTGTACGAGGCACTGCATAGCGAATCAAGGCACTCTCAGTGTTTTTTACTTCTATGTTTTCAAAAGCCTTAAGTTCATCGACAAAATCAAGAATTCGAGTTAAATCTCCTTGATACTGCGTACGCTCTTCTTCTGTAATTCCAATTCGAGCGAGGTGGGCAATGTGTTCTACTGTTTGTGCATCGAGCATAGCATTTACTTGATTCTAATTAACTCCCGCGAGCATATTCTTAAACTCTTCTTCACTCAGGATGGTTGTTCCGAGCTTTAGTGCTTCTTGATACTTACTTCCAGGTTTTTCCCCTACAAGTACAAAGTTTGTTTTTTTCGTCACAGCATTTGTGACAAGACCTCCATATTGCTTAATCATATCTTTGGCCTCATCTCTTGTAAAGGAAGCAAGCTCTCCTGTCAAAACAAAAGTCTGCTCAGTAAAAACACTTTTCTCCTGTTTTCTCTTTTCTTGATACCTAAGGGTTACGCCTGCCTGCTCTAATTTCTCTAACAAGAGGCCTTTACTTTGATCATCTATCCACTCTTTGAGGCTTTCTGCCACCGCCTTACCTATCCCATTAATACCCTCAATCTCTTCTCTTGAAAGCTCTTTCAAAGCTCGTCCCCATTTTGTTGGTTTTTCCTCATGAATAACTGGCAAAGCTTCAAATAACAGTTCGGCCGTCTCTTCTCCAATATACCGTATCCCCAGAGCATACAGAAACTTCGGCCCTGCAATGGTTTTGCTTTTTGCAATAGAGAGGAGGAGTTTCTGGGTGGATTTAGGAGCAAAGCGTTCCAAGGGAAGAAGATCTCCCTCAGTCAAAGTGAAGATATCACCTAAATCACTCACAAGCTCTTCGGCCATAAGCTGCTCTACTACTTTTTCTCCCAATCCTACAATATTAAAACCCTTCTTAGAAACACCATGGATAATATTTTGTAACTCCACTGCGTAACAATTGTCATTACTGCAGTACAGCGCAGCACTCAACTCTTCTTTTTCGCCCATTTTTTTTCTTTCTGTAGGGCTACCACATAAAGGGCAGGCTCTAGGCATCGCCACTTTTACTTCTTTGCCATTACGTAAATCTACAAGTACAGAAACAATCTCCGGGATAATATCACCCGCCTTCTGAAGAATAACCGTATCTCCAATGCGTACATCGAGTCGCTCTATTTCATCAAAATTATGGAGTGTTGCCCTACTCACCGTAGAGCCGGCTACGTGTACTGGACGCAGATGTGCTACTGGCGTCAATGCTCCCGTGCGACCAATCTGCACTTCTACCGCTTCTACTATGGTCGTTGTTTGCTCGGCAGGAAACTTATATGCCACACCAAAACGAGGAGACTTTCCTGTGTACCCCAAAGCCTCCTGAAGAACGCGTTCATTCACCTTAATCACTATTCCATCTAAACCATACGGTAACTCATGACGCTTTTTATTCCATTCTTCGTAGTATACCTGAATTTCACTTGCGTTTTTTGCATGATGATAATGCGGGTTTACCAAGAAGCCTAAGTCTTTAATCATACTCAATTCTTCGCCCTGTGTTTCTGGTACCTGCACATCTCCGCCAGAAACTTCGTCGATATCATAAACAAAAGTACGAAGCTTTCTTTCTGCTACTACCTGAGGATTAAGTTGACGAATAGTCCCTGCGGCTGCATTTCTTGGATTAGCAAAGGGAGCCTCTCCTAAGCGTGCACGCTCCATATTGATACGAGTAAGCTCTGCCTCAGGAAGCCAAGTTTCTCCGACAAACACTCCACTAACCGGCTTGTTTAGTACAAGTGGGATAGACTGAATGGTGCGCAAATTCTCTGTAACATTCTCTCCTATACTCCCATCACCTCGAGTAGCTCCTTCTATGAGAAGTCCGTCTTCATAGGTAAGAATCACTTTGAGTCCATCTATTTTTAACTCACAAACAAAAGTAGGCTTATCAGAAATGCCCTCTTTTCTGAGCATACGTTCAATTTTTTCACACCAAAGTCCAAGCTCTTCTTGATTAAAAATATCGTCAAAAGACCACTGCTGATGACGATGAGTAACCTTAGAGAAAGCGCTCAATACTTCTCCTCCCACCCGAATAGTTGGGCTATTTGGCATCTTAAATTCCGGGTATTCTTCCTCTAAACGCAACAGTTCATGAAAAAGAGCATCGTATGCCTCGTCACTAATACTTGGAGCATCATCCACATGATAGCTTACGCGATGCTTTTCTACTTCTTGAGTCAGTTTCTCTATTCTTTGTTTCGCTTCTTTTCTATCCATAAAACAGCTAAAAACGGGTAATTTACCCTTATTATAGCACAAAAAATTCTTACTCTTTATTGCAGATTTGATCCCTCTGGACCATAGTCACGAAGAGAAACACTCGTTTGGATACTGGCTTCATGTACGCCTTCTTTTATAAGGAGAGCCATCGTGACCTTACCCACCCTTCGAGGTGAACTCGCTGACTGAGTGATATCAAAGCTTCCCGTCACTGTACCCGTACTAACCGTAGCGTAGTTACCTGCTGAAAAATTCGTACCGTTACAGACGTTAGCTGAGGCAACACTTTGACTAGCAACCTCAACAACTCCTCCACTAATACGATATTTGATACATCGCTGCTGTGAATGATCAAAGAACTGGACACTTGTGGCTGCAGTTGAAATACCATCTGGCTCAACAACCGTACTGGTGCGCAGCTCTTTTGAGAGAATAGCCATGATAAACTGAGCATTTTCTATATCACGCTGTAGATTGCGTGTATAGCGATAGCCAGCAAACGTTTGTGCAAAAATCTGCGATGCCGCCATCATGATAATAGTAAAAATAAAGAGCGAAATTATCACTTCTACAAGTGAAAAGGCTTTTCTCTTATTTTTTCTTGGCATACTGGTAATCATTAGAGTAGTCCCCATTTAGTCAAAAATATCTCAGAAAATACACACTTATTCTCCAGTGTACAATTACCGACCCCTCCATTGGCAGGCACGAAGCTTGGCATACTCGCACCGTTGGTCCAATCCCAAAAGACATAACTCACTACGCGAGCGGTCTTGTCGGTATTGTTGTACTCTACATACACATAACGAGCAAAGCGAGTGACTGATCCTGTATCAGTAAAACGCCCTCCTGCTCCCGGGTTGGTAGGAGCACTCAAATAATACCTCTGACTACTTGGACTGCCCTGACTAGAGAAACAAGTCATGCCATTGGCATTTACACGGCAGTTTTTTTGATTCTCATCAAATCCTTGAAAGCCATCTCCTCCATTTCCACCATCAGCCTGTGTGGCAAAGTTTTGATCACGGACATTGCGCATCAGTTCTATACCCTCCTGCGCAAGCTGTGTCGCTATGACAGCGTCACGATTATCAAAACTATACTGAAGACTAGAAGAAATAAGTGCTGTGGTAGCGGTTAGACCCACTGTGAGAACAAAGGCAGACATCAATACTTCTCCAAAAGAAAAAGCCTTTCGTTTTTTTAATTCTTTTCGGTTTTTGTTTTTGAGCATCTTTCGCAGCATATCTTTTTGTCTTATGGACAAGTAGAGCCTCCTACTGTGTTTTTAATCAAACCATCCTTGTAGGCACAAACTACACCACTCACCGATCCTGCCTTTGTAACTGGCAATGCCACGCTGGCTGTGCCAAAATTTGGCTTCCCGTATGGAAGAGTAAACCCAAAACTCCCCGTACCAGAAAAAAGCACTCCTCCAGGCAAAGTAAAGGTAGCTATACCAAGAGACTGACTACAGCTCCCACCAGCATCTTTATAGTAGTAGGTCGTTGTGTAGGTACTTGCCCCATTGGTCCAGGCTATCTGATACAGACACGGATCGGTATTATTTGAGAATTGCTTACCAGTCAGGGCGTACTGCTGAAGTTCTCGAACAGTATTCACCAGTGTACGTGTAGCTGCATCAACAGCCTCTTCATTTCTCCCGCTATTGACATTGGCCAAAATAACCCCTGCCATGATAGAGATAATTGCTACCACTACAAGGATTTCAATCAAAGTAAAACCTGTTCTTTTTTGTGAGTAATTCATTTTGTTTTTCTCTTGATAGGTGTATCTATAGTATACAGCACGATACCTTTTCTATCGAATTTTCCTATCCCCTCACTACCAGATAAAATACCCGAGAAACTGAGGGGTCAGCTCTTTTGCTAAAAGGATAATCACTATACCAAACACCAAAAATGGCGCGAAAGGAACTTGTGTGGTTAATTTTTTACTTTTCCAAAAAAGTAAGCTTATTCCAAACAAGGCACCTACCGCAAAGGAAAGCGTAAGCATCAAAAGCACATATTTTATACCCACCACCGTACCTCCTGCCAAAGCTATCCAAACATCTCCCCACCCCATCCAAGTCTCCTGAGAGAAATACACCAGTCCAAAGAAAAAAAGCCAAGCACAAAATCCTCCCAAAAGAGAGGTCCAAAGCGCTGTCTCTAAGAATGGTAGCTGACGTTCAAAGAAAAAGAAATTTAGGACTATATACAGAGCCGTTGCTATATTAATCCCTACCAAGAAAACCAGCGGTATCTCCATAGAGGCTATATCCGAAGCCACAATCAATACAAAAAAAGAAATGAGAACTCCCAGGAAAAGAGTCAGAAGCCAAGTCTCTGGATTGTCGACACGAAAAAATACTTTCCCTAAAAAGAAAAATATCCCCCCTGTACCAAGCTCAAACCAAAGGTGCTGCCTTGGAATTACCTCCTTACAAAAACGACATTTCCCTCTCAATATGAGATAACTCAGAACTGGGATATTGTCACACCACGAGAGAGTTTTCTCACAAGCATCGCAGTGAGAACGTCCTCCTACATAAGACTCTTCCCTTTCAGTCCGCATAAATACCACGTTGAGAAAGCTTCCCACGATAAGACCCACCCCTAAGAAAAAGATATCTATCATCATACCCCTAAGTATACCCGAGAAGAGCTAAATAAAAAACTCCCTCGGAAGGGAGTTTTTTAGTTAAGCAAAGAAACTTAACAACCAGCACCTGCGTACGTAACACCCGTGTTGGTAACAGTAGCATTACAAACAATAGCTGTGTTAACTGGGGCGGCAGTGATAGAAAAAGTACCACTTCCAGAAGCACCACAACTTGAAGCAGTCATCGCTGCTGCCCAGTTTGTAGTAGTAGTATCAGTAGGAGCAGTTGGAGCCGCTGTATCACACTGGAGAAGGAGTCCAGATACTGCGCCAGATGTTTCAGCCTTAAATGAAGCTAGCTGAGCCTTGCTACGAGCATTTGACAAGCTCACAAGCACGACGGATGCCAAAATACCGATAATGGCAATAACGATCAAGAGTTCGATAAGGGTGAAACCCTTTTGCATTTTTTTCATGTCTTTTTATTTATAAATTTACTTACTATTTGTATTGTTTTTATGGACAGTTTGTATAGTCAACACCTGCTTCGGATACCGTAGCTCCCGTACAACCCTCTGCACTCAAATCAGCTACTGGAGCTGCGCTGATAGAGAATGTTCCGTCGCCTGCATCGCCACAACTTGAAGCGGCAAAGGCGGCATCCCAGTCAGTGACACCTGTATCTGCTGGAGCGGTCAGAGTATCATCATCACAGTCAGAATTGAATCCTCCTGTTTTTGAAGAAACTTCTGATTTAAAAGCTGCTTTCTGTGCCTTTACTCGAGCATTCGACAAACTAATGAGGACTACTGATGCCAAAATACCGATAATGGCGATAACGATCAAGAGTTCGATAAGAGTAAAACCTTTCTTAAATGTTTTTTTCATATGCTCACCTCCTTTTTATATTAATTTTTATTTTTAACTGCTTACTTTTTTTGTTGAGTAAACCTACCTTTATTCTACAACCCTCCCTACAAATTGTACACCCCGGATTACATTTGACCGGCCAAATTATAAATAGGAAGCAATACTCCTACCACCAAAATAGCCACACCGATACCAAGGAACACAATCAAAATAGGTTCAATCAGTGTCGTCAAACTCTTTGTCATATTGTCTACTTCCTGACTATAGAATTTAGAAACACTTTGAAGTACGGTAGCCAAAGTACCTGATTCCTCTCCAATACGAATCATCTGAGAAAGCACTGGCGGAATTTCCTTGGCAGCCACAAAGGCGCTACTGATATTACCACCGCTTCTGATTTGCTCAGCGGCATTCATGATAATTTTGGCGTAAACGTGATTGCCCACTACTTCACTCACAATAGTCAAAGCCTTCACGATTGGAATACCACTATTCAAAAGTGCAGAGAGGTTTTCTGCTAAACGAGTAATATAAATATTCTGAGCCAAAGTACCAATAACTGGAATTTTCAAAATAAACATCTCTAATTCACGATGCCCCGATGGTGTCTTTAGGTAGTAGTACAAACTACCCAATCCAGCAGCAATAAGAAGAAGTACCGCCCACCAATACGCATTCATGAAATCCCCTAACCAGATAAGAGCCTCTGTATACCAAGGTACTGCCACCTTCAAATCCTTAATCAAAATAGTAATTTTTGGCAAGATAAATGTCACCACCAAAAATCCGATGATTGCGGCCACCAAAAGCACAAACACTGGATAGTAGAGAGCACCCTTAATTTTTGAGGTAAGGTGATAGTTTTTTTCGATGTTATCAGCCACGAAATTAACAGCGTTCTGGAGGGCTCCCGACACCTCACCTGCATGAATCATATTGACTGTCAGGGTAGAAAAAATATCTTCATGCTTAGCCAGCGCATCCGAAAAAGGCATACCATCCTGCACATCGCTCGCCATCTCATTGATGATAATAGCGAAGTACGGATTGTTAATTTCTTCTCCAATAGTCGTCAAGGCTGAAACGATTGGCACACGAGCCTCAATCAAAGTAGACATCTGGCGAAAGAATACCATCTGCTCTTTTTGGCTAACACCCTCCCAAAGCTTTGTGACTGTCTTTATAACCTCGAAACTTTTTTCGTTTTCAGCTTTCAAAGACAGTGGGATGAGGTTATTTCTCTGCAAAATCTGAGCCGCAGTATCTATATCTACAGCATCTACAATACCCTCACGCACTTCCCCCTCTTCAGTTCTAGCTCTAAATGTAAACTTCATATACGTACTCTCATTTATGCTTCTTTACTCAAAAGAAGCTGTAAGTAATCACGGTTCTTACAGAAATTAAATGCATCATCAAGCGACACCAATCCTCGTTTTACAAGCTCAGCCAATGCTCTATCCAATGACACCATACCCTCCTTTAGACTTGTCTCAATAACTGAATCAATTTGATGGACCTTGTTTTCACGGATAAGATTTTCTACCGCGCTGTTTTTAAACATAATCTCTACCGCTGGTACACGGCCGCCACCTATTTTGGGAATGAGTCGCTGAGAAATAACCCCCAAAAGAACACTCGATAACTGAGCGCGAATTTGATTTTGCTGATGCGCAGGAAACACGTCAATTACACGATCAATAGTCTGAGCACAGTCATTGGTATGAAGCGTCGCAAAGATAAGGTGTCCTGTTTCGGCTGCAGTCATAGCTGTACTGATGGTTTCCAAATCACGAAGCTCGCCAAGGAGCACTACGTTTACATCTTCACGAAAAACTGCTCGGAGCGCATCAGGAAAGTTCTTCGCATCGCGCCCAATCTCACGCTGGTTAATAATGCAACGGTCCTGTGCATACACAAATTCAATCGGATCTTCAATAGTCAAAATATGCTTCTCTAAATTATGATTAATATAATCAATGATAGCGGCTAAAGTCGTGGATTTTCCATGTCCCACAGGACCGGTAACTAACACTAGGCCCTGGGAATACTTAGAGAATTCGTAGAGTGTACTCGGTACTGAAAGTTCGTCGAGGTTGCGAAGTTTATCCATCACGAAACGCATAGTGATACTGACATATCCCTTCTGAAGAAATACATTCGTACGAAAACGCACCTTATCATCATAGTTATAAGAAAAGTCAGTATGCCCCAAAGAGAGTAGTTCTTGCTTCTTATCTTCCGTAAGAAGTACATCACTCAAGGCCTTTGTATCTGCTGGTATCAAAACTTTATCCTGTGCGACTGGATGCAATTTGCCGTCAACACGGATAGTGGGATAGCGTCCCACTACCAAGTGAAGGTCAGAGGCGCCTTGCTGCCCTACAAGCGAAAGTAAATCCTTGAGTCTTTTTTCTGCATTTGCTGAATCCATATTTTTGTTTGTTTTTAGAGCAACATTTATTCTTCATCTACTAAGATAGTTCCTTCTGTCACGCGCTCTATCTCAGAGAGAGTGGTCACGCCCTTAAGGACCTTTAGGACACCATCTTGTTTCATAGAGAGCATACCTTGTTTCTTTGCCTCATCGCGTACCACATTTTCTTGGCCTTTTTGATCGGAGATTACTTCACGCATTTTATCATCAATATCCATGACTTCATAAATAGCAATACGCCCCTTATACCCAGTATTACTACACTTTGTACAACCCTTGCCTTTATAGACGACTATTTTCTGCTTGAGACTCAACTCAAAAGCAAGAATTTCTTTTTCAGGAATTGCCTGAAAGATATCTTCAATCAATTTTTTCTGACCAGCGGTAATTATTTCCTCTTTCTTACAGTGCTCGCAAATTCGCCGCACCAAACGCTGAGAAGCCACTGCCTGCAATGAAGATGCAAGAAGAAATGGTTCGATACCCATATCAATCAAGCGAGGAATGGTTCCAATAGCGTCGTTGGTGTGAAGAGTCGACATCACAAGGTGACCGGTAAGCGCCGCATGAATAGCAAGCTCAGCGGTCTCGCCATCACGAATTTCTCCTACCATGATCACGTTTGGATCCTGACGGAGAATAGAGCGTAATCCTGAAGCAAAAGTATAGCCAATTTCTGGCTTGATCTGACTCTGATTAATACCCTCCAGAAAATACTCTACCGGATCCTCTAGAGTGATAATGTTTCTTTCTTCCTTATTAAGAATTTGCAAAAAAGCGTATAGAGAGGTGGACTTACCAGAACCGGTTGGTCCCGTGATCAAGATAATACCAAAAGGCTCACGAATTTTCTTCTCTAGGATATCCCTTCCCCTTCCCCAGAGACCAAGTGCATCCAGATCAGCTACGTTGGCACTCTTATCCAAAACACGCATTACTATCTTTTCTCCCTCCATGACCGGTAGACTTGAAACACGTAAATCTATCTGCCCCCCATCCTCGGGATTAAAACGAATACGTCCATCTTGAGGCTTACGTTTTTCATCTATCTTTAAGTTTGAAAGAATTTTGATACGAGAAATAACAGCTCGGCCTACCTCAAGAGGAAATGCTAGCTCGGCCTTCAGGATACCATCTACACGAAAACGCACTCGGTAGCTGTTTTCAATAGGCTCAACATGAATATCACTAGCTCTATCATCGATAGCTCTTTGCACAATAGCTTCTACCAATTTAGCGATTGGAGCATCCTGATAGACAGACATGTCTTTCTTAGGCGACTTTTCTGTTTGTCTTTCAAGTGTTTCTGCGTCTTCCTTTTTGAGAGAAATAATCGCTTCAGAAACAGCGGTATCAGCACCTGTATACTGCTTAGCGATAGCGCTAAAAATATCCGGATTGGCCAAAGCCACTTCTATACCTATCTTTTCTTTTTCCGAAAGAAATCGTAACACATTTAATGCTTCGAAGTTTTCTGGATCAAGAACAGCTACGTACAAAACGCCATTATCCATCTTATAAGGAACTACTCCGTATTTTTTGGAAGAATCTTGTGAGATATACTTCAAGACCTCTTTGTCAAAGTTGCGTGGTATTTCATCAAGATACGGGATGCCTAAGGCTTCAGCTCGAGCAGACAAAGAAGGAGTAGTGCTCTGTGGCGCTACTTTTATCGCTGTATCTTCTTTAAATTGTATTTCGTCAGTAGCCATGTACCTCCAAAGATTAGTTTACTGAAACGGGTTTGCTCGTCCTGCATTATCTACATTAAGCTCAGCTATTGCTGTGGAAGCCCATTCTTTTGCTTTATTAGCTTTTTCAATATCAAAAGCATTTTTTCCAAAAATAGCTGCCCCCATAGCATTTGGATTTTCCTTATCTGTTACGTAGTTGAATCTTGCTTCAAAAGAAGCCTCCAGAATACCAGATGACACAACTTCTTCACCCTCGGCATTGACATCTTTTTTTGCTTCAGCTACTGTCACATTTCTAAGCTCATGCATACGATCGAGTTTATAGAGACGAGCAAAAAATGACTTGATATTTTCATAGCTCCCTTTTACTTTTACTTGGGCAGTAAAAGAGTATGGGGTTGGCTGGACATATACCGGCATTGGTAGAGCTCCATCGATAGTAGGCGGCCTTAGAGCATCAGCTCCTCCTTCGGCTAAAGCTGATTCCCCCATCGGAGCAAGAATACCTCCACCTGGTACCTGAAGATTGTCTTGCTTTTCATTGACAAGCTCCTTGATATCCATAGTAGATATTGTCAATCCAGACTGCACAGCGAGAAAGTTAAAGGCATCGATTACCCTTTCTTGATCAAGGGTAAGTGGATAAAAGCGTAACATGAAGTTCTCTAATTCTTTGTTTTGATCCAAACTTGATGTTAGAGAATCGATATTGGATCGCAGACTTTCTAGGCGCTCTACTTCGGATTTTTTTTGAGCCAATTCTTTTTTCTTAACCACCCAACTATCATAATCAGGCTTAATCATACCTATACTTATCACCAAAGACATGATGACAAAAAATGGTACGATGAGTATTTTTAATTTCATAGCCGTTTCCTTATTTTGTATTTATTTTAAGCCTTCAGATTTCAAAGTAAACACTATATCACCAGACTCTGAGTTACCAATCTTATCAACACGAATATTAGCGTATTGCTCATTCTTTTTCAGGCTAATAAGCTGCTGAGCAAGAAACTTGAAATCACTTGTTATCCCTTCAATGGTCACATTGCCATTCTCATGATCGTACTCATAGTTTGTCAGTCGTATACTTGGTATCACAAGTTCCTCTAGACCCACAAGCATCTCTGATGCATCTACTTGAGATTCGATATTCTTACTCACCATTTCAATACGTGTATCAAAATCAAGAATGCGATCTATTTTAGGACCTTTCATCTCAACTCCAGAAGTATCAATTTCATTTTGTAAACTCGCTATTTCCTGGGTGGTCTTCATAGAAAGGTAGTAGATACCTCCCCATGCCGCCAAGACAATAAGGAGCAGAATGGATGAAAAAACCATTCCTGCATCAAAGAATTTCCGCCTATCTACTTTTCGCTCTGTCGTTGATTGTGAAAGATTAATACCGGCCATGCCACGTGTGTATAAAATGGATTATAATTTTTTACTTAAGAGCTTCTTGAGTGCACTTGTTTTTTCTCCTTGACCTACTGATTCTGTCTTATCAATGCCAGCTAAAGCCAATCCAATTGCTACCGAGAAGGATGTTCCTAATTCTTCTATGTCTTCTTTATACTTTGGATCATACTGGATTCTTCCCCACGGATTTCCTTTGCGGACCGGGCGATCAAAAGCCTTTTCAAGATACTTCGCAAGTCCTGTAAAAGAAGCAGATCCTCCAGAAAGAACTATCTCCCTACAAACAAACTCTGGATAACGCTCTAAGTGAGAGCTAATCATGCGTCTCCCCTCATCTATCATCACTTCTAAAGCAGGGAAAATGATTCGTGCTTCTGGTTCATTCAAAAAATCCTTGTTGCTCTTTTTCAAGACTTCTGCTCTCTCGGGTGTAATATCAAGAGTCTCAGAAAGAGTACGCGTCAAATCCTTACCTCCAACATCAAGATTACGACTTACTCGCACTAAGCCACTCTCTACCAAAAGAAGATTTGTGGAACGAGCTCCTATATCAACAAGAAGCACTAAATCTTTTTGATTACCTACCACTGCTCTCGCCAAAGAAAAAGTTTCCAATTCCAAAAAGTCCATTTTTAGACCAGCCTTTTCTACATAATCACGGTAGTGCTCTACTTCGTTTTTGAGAGCTGCCACCACCAATACTTCCTGACGCATCCCTGTACCGTCGGGCTGAGCTGTATTTCTAATAATATCCCAACTGAGAGCTATGTCATCAAGTGAAGCTGGGATAAAACGCTTTGCTTCAAATTGAACAGCTTCTTCTAGCTCATTGTCATCCATAGCAGGAAAATCCACCAAAGAAATAAGCCCTATGAAAGCAGGCATTGCTACATAAGCAGCATCGGCCTCAGGATTCATGCGACTCAAAAGAGCTTTTAGGTATGTCACCAAAACATCTCCAAAGCTTTCACCTGGAGCAGCGCCATTTTTTTCTAGCTGCGACAAATTGACTTGGCCAAAATTAACCAGCTCAATAGTGCCGTTTTTTTCTCTCAGTTCAATAGCCTTGATTGAAGCTGTTCCAAAATCAATGCCTAAATATGTAGGATGGGAAAAACCAAACATTTTTTTGTTTTTATATACTAAAATAGTACCATGAAATCTTTTCGTCGGAAAGACCCTTACCCTCTATTTTTATCAGCGCAGGCGCGTTGACAGAACGCTGAAAAAAAAATACACTAAAGAATGCTCATACAACTATGAAAGATACTCTTTTTAGCCAAAAACTTACTTTTCACGCACGTCATGCTCTTAAGCAATCGCGCGATTTTGCCTTCTTTACCCAAAGCGAAACCGTTGGGCCAGACCACTTACTTATAGCTATCTTTCTTGAAAACGGCAGTCTTGGGAGCAACCTCTTAGAAAGCATGGGGTTTGAAAAAGAGAAACTCCTTCGTATTGCCAAAAAGAAACTACCCTTAAGTAAACCTCTTTCCAAAGAAGCCCTACTTCCGCCCAGCCCTACTCTCAAGCAGGTACTTGAACGTGCCTATGCTCTTGCGAGTCAATTTCAGTCACCCTATATCGGTACAGAGCACCTAGTGTATGCTCTTCTTGAAGCTGATGATACTCGTCTCGATGAGATTTTTATCGAACTTGAAATTGATGAAAAGAAAATAGAGAGCACTCTTGCAAGTCATATGAATTTTGACTCCATTCCCGAACTTGCTCGCTTTCTCGACATGAACGAACCAAATCATAAGCAAGTCCAGTTTGGTAAAACTCGCAATCAAGAAGCTGGTGGCACCCCTATGCTTGAACAATATGCCACCAACCTTACTCATCCAAAGGTTGTGCCAGAACACACTCTTTCTGGCAGAGATGAAGAACTTATTCGCATGAGCCAGATTCTTGCCCGTAAACAAAAAAGTAATCCCCTTATTATCGGAGAACCAGGCGTCGGAAAGACCGCCCTCGTCAGTGCCCTAGCCCAAAAAATTAAAGCCGGAGATGTTCCTCGGCAACTTATTGGCAAACGTATCTACGCTCTTGATCTTGCCCTTATTGTTGCTGGTACTAATTTTCGTGGTGAGTTTGAAGCTCGCCTCAAAGAAATTATTCGTGAAGCGACTGAGACCGAAGATATCATTCTTTTTATTGACGAAATTCATACCCTTGTAGGTGCTGGTAATACTAGCGGAGGTCTAGATGCTGCCAATATTTTCAAGCCAGCCCTTGCTCGTGGTGATATCCAATGTATTGGGGCCACTACCTTTACTGAATACAAGCGTCATATCGAAAAAGATGCTGCCCTTGAACGTCGCTTCCAAACCCTAAAAATAGAAGAGCCTAGTAAAGAAGTTACACTTCTTATGCTTCACAATGCCAAGAAATCCTATGAGGAGCACCACCAGGTACATATCCCAGATACGCTCCTTCCTCTGATTGTCGATCTCAGTGAACGCTATATAGCAGACCGTTTTCTCCCAGATAAGGCTTTTGATGTTCTTGATGAAGCTGCCACTCTGGTCGAGCAAACTACCGAAACTACTCGCCAACTCAAAAAAGAACTCTCGCTTAAAGAAGAACTCAAAAACCTTCAAAAAACAAAAACTGCCCTGATCGAAGAAGGAGATTTTGATGAGGCGGCTATCTGGCACACGCGTATTGGTGAAACAGAAAAAAAACTCGCCCTTCTCAATAAAGAACAGTCCAAAAAAACCGTTGCGTACCCTCCTATGGAACGCTCTCATGTTCAAGAAACTATTTCTCGTATTGGTGGTATTCCTCTTCATAAATTAGAGTCTATCCAACCAAAGGCTCGTCTCAATCGCCTGCGTCGCGGATTAGCTTCTCAGATTGTGGGCCAAAAAGAAGTCCTTACTGTTTTAGAAAAAATCTTTGCACGCTCACTCTCTCATCTTGAAAATGACGACAAGCCTCTTGGCTCACTTCTCTTTCTTGGACCTACCGGCGTCGGAAAAACCCTTACAGCCAAAGTTATTGCTGAAGAATTTTTCGGCGACCCCAAAGCGCTCATTCGTCTCGACATGAGTGAGTTTATGGAGCGTCATAGCGTCGCTCAGATTCTTGGTTCTCCGGCTGGCTACGTACTGTCTCTTATACACATCT
>JAHBAT020000010.1 GCA_018499985.2 Candidatus Moraniibacteriota bacterium | reverse complement strand
AGATGTGTATAAGAGACAGCTACTACACCAAAGAACCGCCAACTGCCTTTCTTCTATAAAGATATTTACTTTATTTGGAAAAACTTTTTCCACACGAACATTTTCAATAGCTGGTAATTCTCCCTTTAGACGATTCATAAGAGCATCTGCCCGAAAGAGAAAATAATTTTGTCGCTTTAAGATATGCCACAACACACCCTCTCTTTCCTCGGCAAAGTATTTTTCCACGTCGGATTGGGCGACCTGTGCATTCCCCTCTACATGCAATATCTCTACATTCATAACTGGTGAAAAAAAGAGCATATACACAAAGGTTCCCACAAAACAAAACCACAAAAAAAGAGCCAGCCATGGAAAAGTTCTTTTATTACTAGCTACGGCATCGCCTCTTTTTACTTTTTTTACTTGGTGTTTTGGTAAATAGAGATCCTCTCGAAATACTTGTTTTTTTCTTGCAAACATAGACTTAGCGCAAAGAAAGAAATAAATGTTCTAAGGTCATTCTTGGTTGTACGTCAGCACGCTTAAGCTCAAAAAGAGTCTCTTGGATGGAGGCTACCAATAATAAGTGCTTTGCTTGATTTTCTGCCGAAAGCGTCTTTGCTTTTTGGTACAGCCCCGGAATAAACCACTCTAGTAGTTGAATACTACTCGGCACATCAACTGCCAACTCCTCAGCTAAAGCCAGTCTTTCTCGTAAGGATAAAGCAGATAAACGAAAAAGCTTTGTGAGCTGCTCTTTTTTCTTTAAAAAACGTTTTGGATTTTCTTTGGCCTGAAAAAGTATTCCTGGTCTGCCGAGTTGAAAAAAGAAGTCTGGGATATCAGTCCCTATCATAAGACCGTGCTCCTTTCCTTCTTTTTTGAGAATATTTTCTCCTACAAACCGAAATCGGATTTCTTCTAAACGAGAACAAAGCGTCTCAAGCAAACTACTACGGTCATGGGTAACAAAAATAATTACAGCTGTTGCATCGGGCTCTTCGCTAAATTTCAAAAGAAGATTTTGAGCAGCCTGTGTCAAAAGGTGCGCATCTCTTACTATAAGTACCGTATAACGACCAGTCCCTGGAGATGTCTTTAAAATACGCAATTCTTCTCGTACCAAAAGAACACCCAGTGTCTTTTTGCGAGCCACCCCTCTTCTTACTACCATTTCTGGCTCCAAAACACGCACATTCAAAGGCATGGGCTTCTCTGCTGAGGCTTCAAAGCTTGGCTCACCTACAAGTGCACAGGCAAAATCAAAAGCCACGCTATTTTTACCGATACTTTCTGGCCCCAAGAAAAGATACATCTGGGAAATATTTTTTCTCTGCACAATACTTTCTAAATACTGGCGCTCTTTCGTGTGTCCAATAATATTCATAGCCTTACTCTACTAGTGCCTGTTTTAAGCTTTCAAGAAATTGCTGCTCGCTAAATTCTTGTGCTCGTAGCTGAAGAAGTTTCCTATCAAAATTCTTTTCTTGCTCACGAAAACGCATAAGTGCTTCGGCGAGAATTTCTGCCATAGGTTCACGAAAAAAGAGCCCGTGCACACCATCCGTGACAATCTCCTGCGCCCCACCTGCTCCATAAGCAATCACAGGGGTTCCATGTAAAAGAGCTTCAACGGCAACCATTCCAAAGTCTTCTTCTGAAGGAATGATAAGTGCCCTCGCCCCTTGATACAAAGTCACTAGCTCCTCATCGGAGACCTGACCAAGAAAACTTACTGCTCTACTTGCTATACCACGAAGGGCTTTTTCTTCCTTACCAGTGCCTACTATCTTTAGTTCAAGACCAAGCTTATTGGCCGCCTCAATCGCCAAGTGTATCTTTTTTGCTTTTGTGAGACGAGAAACCACCAAAAAATATTTTCTCTCTGTATCAGTAAGCTCGGGAGATTCTCTCATAAAAACACCCGGGTACACCACCTGACTTTCCTTGCGATAGTATTTGGCAATTCTCTTTTGGGTAAAGCGGGAATTGGCTAGCAATACATCTGGTCGATCAGCTGCCTGAAAATCCCAGATACGCAAATATGAGAGAGTAAAACGTCCAAGAATACGAAAAAAGAAGGAGAGATTGAGATCTTTGAGATACTCCCTGTGCTTATCCCACGCAAAACGCATAGGTGAGTGAAGATAGGCCACATGACGAGTATGAAGACGTGTTACTAGACCCTTACTCCATGCACCTGAAGAAGAAATGACTAAATCATACTCACGAAGATCAAAAGACTCCATAGCAGCTGGGTAGAGCAGGAGAAGTAGTTTGGGGTGTCTCCGAAGAAAACCCGGGAGTTTAGCGAGCCAAGAAGTGCGTACTTCTGCACCACTAAAGTGCTTTTGCACTATGCTGTCGCTCGCAAGCAAGGTAAAAACCGGTGCTTCTGGGTAGAGTTTTCGCATGCTTTGGAGTACTCGCTCTGCTCCACCATAAGAAGTCAGAAAATCATGTACTAAAGCTATTTTTTGAGAGTTTTTTTCATTCATATCACCATTATAGCATGTCTAGTGAGTCTAATTTAAAGGGATTTATCTAACAATCTTCTCAAGGGCGCCTTTTTACTCAAAAGCTTGGCTCATGGTCCGCTGACTTGCGGAGCATGATTTTGAGTAAAAAGTAGAGTGTAACTTGCCGCAGGAGCAAGTAAACGTCCCGAGAAAGATTAGTTAGAATAAATCCCTGCCTATTGATTTGAGAAGAATTTTCTTTTTCTTCGACACGAGATTTTCCCAGCGAGAAAATCTCTCTTTATTTCTTCCGCTCTCATTCGTATACGCTCATGAACCATGCCCGCTCCAGAAATAGCGGTCTCAGTAAAAAGAAAATTCTCCCAAAATCCATCATTCTTCCTATTTCTACAAAATACTCGCAATTTCTCTTACACACTTTTTCCAACTAAAGCGCTCCAAATTCTCTCGCATTTTTTCTCCAAGCTCTCCCCTTTCTTGCTCATTCATGGCTAGCGCTTTTTCTAAGCCCTCAGTAATACTTTCTACTGAAAGCGGATTCACATACAAGGCTCCTTCACCTCCTACCTCTGGAAGAGATGATGTGTTACTGGTCACTACTAGTGTACCTAGAGCCTGTGCTTCAAGTACTGGCAACCCAAAACCTTCATACAGAGAAGGGAAGACAAAAGCTTTTGCATTCTGCATCAACTCTCGCTTCTCTTTTTCGTGTACATATCCCATTTCTTGAATATCTTCCCCGTATTCTGAATACTTGATTCTTGATGCTATTCTGTCATAACCATACCCTGGCTTACCAACAAGAACGAGTTGAAGGTTGCTATGCCGCTTACCTTTTTTTAAGAATTCAAAGGCCTCAATAATACGGGCGACATTCTTACGCTCCTCAATTCTTCCAACAAAGAGTAGGTAGGGATTGGTACCTTTACCCCCTTTTTGATACTCAATACTTGATACCTGATATTTTTCTTCATAACCTTCCCCAATCACTTTGATTTTTTCTTCTGGCGTATTGTACAAATTTAGAAGATCTTTTTTGGTATTTTCAGATACAGCAATAACTGTATCCGCCTCAAAACATGAATAACGAATAGAAAAACGCATATACAAGCGCTCCAAAAAACTGTAGCTTTCCGGACTCACTTCATATTCCAAACCATGAACAGTCACTACGTTTCGTCTACCTCCAATAATTGGCAAGGTATGAGCCGGCACAAAAAGTGTATCTACGGGAAAGAAAACCATTCGAAGAGAAAGTCCTATCTGCGTCCAAAAGCGAGGTGCCCAAATACCGACTAATTGCCAATTCTGTGGCAAAGCAAAGTCAACGACTGGATATACAAATGTCAATTTTCCTTTACGAATACGTAACCTCTTACGCACATAAATAAAAACTCTTGTTTCTTCTGAGATAACCTGTCGAAGGTTTTTGATAACTTGATAACTATATTCTTCTATGCCCGTCCGGTATGTAAGAAAGGCTCGAGAGCCATCAAGTCCAATTGTTTTCATAAATCTATTTAGCCAACATGATGGTACGTTTATACACATCAAGATTTTCCAATACAATACCCGTACCTTTAGCGACACAGAAAGCAGCATCGTCTGCTACATAACACGGTACATTGATAGTCTTAGAGATAAGCTGGTCCAGATGACGGAGTTGCGCGGTACCTCCAGAAAGTACCATACCTTTATCCATAATATCGGAAGCGAGTTCTGGTGGTGTTTCCTGAAGCACCTGCTTGATAACATTGATAATTTCACGAAGCTCATCTTGGATAGCCTCTGTCACCTCATTGGAAGAAAGATTGACTGTCTTAGGCAGTCCGCCCATAAGGTCGCGCCCGCGCACTTCCATATAATCTTCTTTGACTTGGGCCATAGCAGAGCCAATCTGAACCTTAATTTCTTCAGCGGTACGATCACCAATAGCCAAGCTGTACTTACGCTTAATGTAGTCTGAGATAGCCTGATCAATCCGATTCCCTCCTACACGAGCACTATGAGCAGCTACCACTCCTCCAAGAGAGATAATAGCAATCTCCGAAGTCCCTCCTCCAATATTGATAATCATATTGCCCTGAGCAGTATGAATAGGAATACCAGCTCCAATCGCTGCCAATATAGGTTCCTTCACTACATAAGCAGCCTTAGCTCCAGCTTTCATGGCTGCATCTATAACAGCTCGTCGTTCTGTAGAAGTAATCCCCGCTGGGATAGAAATCACTACTTCCGGACGAAAGAAACGCACTCGCCCACTCACTTTATTCAAAAAATAACGAATCATGGCCTCTGTCACACGATAATCTGCAATAGCTCCATCGCGAAGAGGCTGCTTAGCGACAATTGTATCCGGCGTACGTCCAAGCATTTCCTTGGCCTCATTACCAACAGCCAAAACTTTATTTTCCAAAAGAGAAATAGCCACTACTGATGGTTCATTAACGACTATTCCCTGGCCCGGCACAAATACCAACGTATTAGCCGTCCCAAGATCAATCCCAATTTTTCGTAAAAAAAATGATTTCATACTATACTGCTACACGTTTAATATCTGCTCCGATGAGCTGGAGTCGCTCTTCTATTCTTTCGTAACCACGATCTACCTGATAAATCTCTTCAATCACTGTTGTACCAGAAGAAGTAAGTGCCGCAATAATCAAAGCAGCTCCTGCTCGCAAATCATAACTTTTAATCCGAGTTCCCTTGAGCGGCGTTTTGCCATGGATAATGACCTGATGAGGATTGAGAACCTTTGCGTGCCCACCCATCTTCTCTAATTCCTGTACATAATTAAATCTTCCTTCAAAAAGCGGATCATGAATGAGAGTTTCTCCTTCTGCTTGCGTAGCCAAGATACCAAAAGGTGCCTGTACATCTGTCGGGATACCTGGGTAGACTCGTGTATCTACCTTGCTGACTGCTACTATTTTTTCAGCAGGTATAACAGTAATACTATTTTTTTCTATTTTAAATCCCACACCAAACTCTCGAAGCTTCTCTAAAACAGCATCTAGATGTTCTTCTCTTGCGTTTTCTACTGTAATAGCGCTTCCTGTAGCAGCGCCAAGAATCAAAAATGTTGCCGCTTCATTGGCATCAGGAATAATAGTATAGTCACTCCCTTGCAAGCTTTCTTTGCCTACTATTGTTAGTGTTGTAGTGCCAATACCTTCGATATTTACTCCCAATGAAACGAGAAAGTGAGCCAAATCTTCGACATGAGGCTCGCAAGCAGCTAGCTTGACTGTAGTTACTCCCGAGAGAGTAGCAGCTATCATTAAAACATTCTCTGTTGCTGTCACAGAAGACTCACGAAGTACCACCTTGGCCGACTGACGATTTCTTGCATCAATCTGATATCCTTGTTCTGTTGTTTCTATATGTACACCAAGTTTACGGAGAGCATCCATATGCGTATCTACAGGTCGTGCACCTATCACACACCCTCCCGGATGACTGACAGTAAATGTATCTTGTGTAGCTGAGAGGGCTCCGAGAAGAAGAATGGAAGAGCGTAGTTTTTTTACAAGATGCTGATCAAGTTTGGTGACATCGTACTTTCCTGGAGTAATACGCACTGAATGTGAGGCTATCCATTCTACTTCTACCCCCATACTTTCTAGGATTTCAAGCATGCGAAAAACATCCTCGATTCGTGGGATATTATGGAGAGTCGTTGCTGTTGGTGTAAGCAAAGTAGCTGCAAGAATAGGCGTGGCTGCATTTTTTGATCCAGAAACACAAATATTGCCCTTTAACACTTTGCCGCCAGTAATTTCAAAAACATGCATACCCAAGAAAGACGCCTTTTAAGGCCAAAAGATTAAACAACCAAGCCTTTTTACTGCAATACTCCGACAAGGCAAGGTGGGCTTAGTATAGCCTAAAAAAAGATAACTTTCAAGACTAACCCCTATGTACCTTGTTTGATCACCTACCCTTGTTTACGCACGTAATCATAAGCTGAGAGCGCAGCGATAACACCATAGCCTGCTGAAATATTGTTTTGCTTATACGGTACATCAGTAGCATCTCCTGTGGCAAAAATGCCCGGAAGAGATGTCGCTGCTGTCTTTCCGTCTACCACAATTTCTCCGCGCTGATTAAGAGTCAATAGGTCTTCCACAAATTCAGTATTTGGTACCATTCCAATTTCCACAAATACTCCATCCAAGGCCAGCGTCTTTTCGGTCCCTCCCTCTAAATCGCTATACACTAATCCAGTCACAACACTTTCCCCAAGAATCTCTTGGGTAAGAGCGTGATAGATAACACTGACTTTCTCTGAAGCAAGAATCTTATCTTGGGTGATCTGATCACCCTTAAGTTCGCCAGAGCGAACAATCAAAACTATTTCACTCGCATACGGAAGAAGATCTTCTACTGCCTCAAGACCGGCATTGCCCCCTCCTACTACTGCCACTTTCTTGTTGCGGAAAAAAGGTGCGTCACAAGTAGAACAATACACTACACCTTTACCTTTAAACGTATCTTCGCCAGGCACATCGAGATGGCGGTGACGCCCACCAGAAGCTACAATTACAGTTTTGGTATCATAGCTTGCTTTGTCAGTAGAGACCGTATATGTACCATCTTCATTTTTCTTCAGGTGATTCACTCGATGACCCACCTCAATAAGAAGCCCTTCTTGTGCACGCAAATGCTTCTCGAGTGACTGTGCAAAATCCCAACCAGTAATAGTCTCTGTGCCAATCCAGTTTTCAATCCCAGCGGATACCGCCGACTGACTCTCAAAACTTTCTGTGATAAACAAGGCTTTCATTTGCTTACGGGCGGCATACACTCCCGCAGCTACCCCTCCAGGACCACCTCCAATAATAATAACGTCGTACATAAAATCATTTCTAGTTATAAATACTTATGCCTGATAGCATTTTATTTGCAAAGCTTTCTTATTATACATCTTCACTCCCTAGAGCCAAAACCCGCATTCTAAATTACTTGCCCCAGTCGAACTCACCTTGAAACATACCGAGACTTACTGCTCCTGTGCGACAAAAGCGCTACATCTCCCGATTCAGTCACTCTGTAGGCTTTTTGAATTGCCTCGGTCATGCATACTACCACTACATACCCCTCATACGATATATGTTAGATACCTTCCTATTTTATCACATTCAATACAAAAATAGATATAAAAAAATGGCTTTTTAAAGCCATTTTATCTATTATTGAAACCATCCTCTCTTTGGGGTCAGCACCCTTCCTCGCTTAAGAGGCTGAATCACTCCCTTTGAAAGAACGCTTTCGCCACCAATAAAAACCTCGTCGATTCCTGTAGCATACTGATATGGGTCCTCTAGCGTAGCATTATCCTGAATTGTTTCTGGATTAAAAACAATGATGTCAGCTGCATATCCCTTCATAAGCTTCCCTCTTTTTTCAAGATGAAACTTATCTGCTGGCTTACCGGTCATCTTGAAAATAGCCTCCTCCCAAGAGAGTATTTTTTCTTCTCGCACATACAAAGAAAGTACTTTTGGAAAAGTCCCAAAACTACGTGGATGGACCAATTCACCAGTCTTCTTATGTTCCTCACTATACCCAGCACCATTGCTCGAAATAATCGAAAATGGATGCTGAATTGCATCCCGTATATTTTTACCTGAAAGCACCTCCAATGAAACAATGGCCTGCCCATCACTTGCCAATAGGAATTCAATTAATGTATCCTCCGGGCTTATTCCCTGTAACTTAGCTATTTCAGAGATTCTTCGTCGTGAAAGCATGCGAGAAAGTGCTGATGAAGAAATAAGAATCTGATCATAATTAAGATTCTTCGCACGAAGATCACGGATAACTGCCTGTTTTGTTTGCGGGTCTCTCAATTTAGAAAGCATCATTTGACGGCCATCTTTTGTAATCCATTCTGGAAGCAAAGTATATAAAACAGAACCCGTCTGAGTGTAAGGATACACATCGAAAGTCACATCCACCCCATCAAGAGCCTTTGCCTCAATCAAATTCAACGCCTCAGACTGAAGATTCCAATGAGCTTCTCCAACAGCCTTAAGGTGAGATATATGAAGGGAAACACCTGTTTCACTTGCTACAGATAAAGCCTCTTCAACAGCTTTCACGAGTCCAGCTTCTTCGTCTCGTACATAAGTGGCATACACCCCTTTTTTGAGGGCCACCGCCTTTACAAGATGGGTAATTTCACGCATTCCAGCATCTCTAGCATGTGTATAGTGAAGTCCGGTGGACAGACCTATTCCCCCTTCCTTTAGGGCTTTTTTGAGAAGATCTTCCATAATGGCAATGTCTTCGGGCGTAATGGTACGAGCAACATCTTGCATGACACCACGACGAAGCGTTCCGTGTCCAACAAGAGTTGCGAAATTAACACCCAGACCTTTACGCTCAATTTCAGCCAAGTATTCAGCCATGCTCAGCCAATTGAAATTTATTTTTTGAACATCTGTCCATTTTTGAATTGAGCGAATGGTCTGAGGATTGACCAATGGAGCAAGAGAAGAGCCAGAGTTACCCCCGATAATTGTAGTAACACCCTGATAAAGCAAACTTTCTTGAAAAGGATTCTTGAAAATCTGCCAGTATGTGTCTGCGTGATTATTCACATCTATAAAACCAGGCGCTACATACTTATTTGTTGCATCCACCTCTTTCTCTCCTCGTTCATGCGAAAGATCACCTATAGCTAAGACCGCCCCCTCACGTACACCAATATCGGCACGAAACATTGGTCGTCCCGTGCCATCTATTATGGTGCCATTTTTTATAAGAAGATCATACATCACTAAGATCCTTTATTCACTAAAACTTCTTTTACTTTTTTCATAAATTCTTCATCGCTCCGAAGAATCTTTGGAACAATAACATCTAGACTTACCGCTTCCTTTAACTGACCAATTTTTTCTAAAGCCCCTTTCTTAGCTACTGCTATAATATCATCATATTCTGGCATATCTTCGGTAACATAGTGCACATTACGAAAATCTTGACGAGTAGCAGCGAGCACCACTTCTCCTGTGCGCATATCCTGATCCATTTCCGCTACAGCATTCCCTGAATTACGATTATTTTTCATACTTGCAATTTGCACATGAAAACCCTTGTCTCGACGAAGACCTTCTAAAGCATAGTGCATCGCATAGGCTGGGTCTATCGTAGCTACGCGAAGCATAAATCCTTTATTGCTCCTCGCTTCTCTTGGAAGGGTCTGCATAAAGCTTCCCAATGATTCTCGACTTGATTCTAATTGATGTACATACTTTTCAAACTCACCTGATTCCTTTAAGTTATCAAAGCGTATTTCTTCACTCCCAAAAGTATCCTCCTTAAAGAGTTTTTTCTTACTATCATCTTCTTCGGAAATTTCTATTTTCTCATTTATTGGTTCAGGTTTTTGCGCCTCCTTTGGTAGTGCTTCTTTTACTTGTTTCTCAGAAACAACCTCACTCAAGACAGGCGCCTCTTCTTTTTTATGAGATAGCTCCTTAGCTGCTGGTAAGGGCTCTTTTAATTCTTGGTGAATCTTAAACAACTCCTCTTCTAACTGATGTCGTTCTTGAATAAGCGCTAAGAGTTCTTCATCTTTCTTGTCAGGTCCAATCTCTTTATTGAGATGATCTATTTTTTCTTCTACCTCATGTTCCTCCTGAATAAGAGAACTTTGCTTAGCTTCTGCCTCTTTTTCAGCCTTTATATATTCTAGAAGAGTGTTTTCTACATGCTTACGCTCAGCAAGAAGCTCCAAAACAGCTTCATCAGAAAGACCCTCAAGAGACGTTGCCTGTATCTCTTTTAAGCGTTTTTCAAGTGCTTTGCGTTCCTCCTGCATATTACTTTTACTCTTTAGTTAGCCCTCCTGTATGGATAGCCATTTCTACTAAGCGGTTTGAATAACCCCACTCATTATCATACCAAGCAACAACCTTTACAAAGTCCCCATCCACTACTACGGTCATAGAAAGATCTACTGTACTAGAATAAGGATTACCGATAAAATCAGATGATACAAGAGGCTCATCGGTCACTGCTAAGACGTTTTTATAACGCAAAGACTGAGAGACTTCTCTTAATACTTGATTAATTTCTTCTTTAGTCGTCTTTTGCTTCAAAAGAAATGTGAAGTCCGTAAGAGAGACTACAATCGTAGGGACGCGCACTGAAAGCCCATCAAATTTATCATGCAATTCTGGCAACACTTGAGTGACTGCGATAGCTGCACCTGTTGTCGTAGGCACTATATTTTGAGCTGCTGCTCGAGCACGGCGAAGATCTCTGTGTGGGCCATCTTGTAAATTTTGATCAGCTGTGTACGAATGTATCGTAGTCATTAAGGCTTTTTCAATTCCAAACTTTTCATGCAAAACCTGCGCTATAGGAGCAAGTGAATTCGTTGTACAAGAGGCATTAGAGACAACCGTCTCCTCTTTATAAGTATCATGATTCACTCCAATCAAGAAAGTTGGCACTGAGCCATCTTCTCCCTTAGAAGGAGCTGAGAGAATCACTTTTTTAGCTCCAGCAGTAATATGCTTTGAAGAACCCTCTTTATCAGTAAAACGGCCAGTACACTCCAAAACCACATCTACATCAAGTTTTTGCCAAGGTAGTTTTTCTGGTACTGGCTCAGCAAACATTGGATACTCTTTACCTGCGACCTTAATTCCTGTATCCGTAACAGAAACTTCTTCTCGAAAGTGTCCGTACGCCGTATCATATTTTAACAAATGAGCTAAGACGCTCGGCTCTGTGAGGTCATTGATAGCCACCACCTCTATTTCACTTTTTTGCAAAGCTATCTTAAAGGCAGCTCGCCCAATTCTCCCAAAACCATTGATTGCTACTCGTACTTTTTTTGCCATAGTATTACTCTCATTTTTTATGAAATTGCTAATTGATACTGCTCATACAAACCAAGCATCTTTACTATCTCGTATGGAAACAAACTTTCTCTTCCAACCAAAACTCCATCCATACCTGCCTCCCAAGAAACTGCCCCAAGATATGCGCTCTTAACCGATCCCCCATACAGCACCCGTATCCGCTCTGCCGTACCCTCATCTAAGTGTTTTGTGAGGTAGTTTTGAATAAGATTTTTAACTTCCCTTATTTCTTCTGTTGTAGGAGTTCTATCGGAACCAATAGCCCAACGTGGCTCATAAGCAATAATTACTTTTTCTGCCTGAAGCTTAGAAAGTCCCGAAAAAATACCCTCTAATTGAATTTCCAAAGCGCTATGAGTCATCCCTCTTCGCCGTTCTTCTTCTGACTCCCCGATACACACAATAGGCATCAAAAGATTTTTTAAGGCGCTATGAGTTTTTGTTCGCACAATATCATTGGTCTCTCCAGCATAAAGCCTTCTTTCACTATGCCCTATCAATACATACTCTATACCATCATTCTTGAGCATAACTGGTGAAATCTCTCCTGTGTATGATCCACTCTTTTCCCAAAAAACATTCTGAGCGCCTTTATGAAAAGCTTCTGGTAAATGATTGAACTCATTGAGCCAAAGAATTGGTGGGCACATGATCACTTCAGCTTGAGTAATCCTCTTGCCCTCTGATTCACGGTGCAATACCTGAAGATATTGCTTCACCTCATCTCGAGAAAGAAGATTCATCTTTAAATTGGCAACTAAAAGAAAAGGCTTTTTCATACACGAAACATTAGTCAATTTGAGAACGGAGAAATGGCGCAGCAATCTCTGGTTCAATAGTAGAAACCTCAATACCAGTAGAAAGCTCGAAACCAGCCCACACAGTAGTGCGAGGCACGATCTCTATATGCCAACGAAAATGCTTATACTCCTGACCATCACAAGGAGCAGTATGGATAAAGAAGTTGTAAGCTGGATTTTCAAGTCCTTTAAATAAGCTTGCCAAAGCCACTTTTAGAGCCTCGCCACAAGAAAATTTTTCTTCATCAGTGATACGCTCAAAGTAAGCGTTGTCACGCTTTGGCATCACCCATACTTCAAAAGCACTACGAGAAGCATACGGGCAAAAAACTACAAAGTGTTCGTTTTCAAAAACAATGCGCTTTTTTGTTTTGAGTTCATGCTCCAAGATAACATCAAACACATTCTGTCGATGAGCTTGAAAATAACGCTTAGAACCCTCAAGATCAACTACTAATTCTGATGGCACAACTGGAATAGCCATCAACTGCGAATGTGGGTGCGAAAGAGAAGCTCCAGCCTCTCTACCATGATTATGAAAAATTTGGATATACGATACCGACTTCTTGTTCATGAGAGCTAAATAGCGCTCTTGATAAGCATCGATAATTTCCGCTACACGCCACACTTCCATTTCGGCAATAGAATGCACTGGATCACGAGTCACTACCACCTCATGGTATCCTACGCCTGTCTTAGCATAATATGGCCCCTCACCTATTTCTTTTGGAGTACGTCCATGCACAAAAGCTGGGTATTTATTGGGAAAAACACGCAAACTCCAGTCATTGTCATTCTGACGGTAGATAAGCACATCTGGCTCTTGACCACTCTCTTCCGGGTTTTCAAAAGGATCACTACCAGAAACCGCTACTTCGCAAGGAGAGACAAACTCGTCTGGACGCTTAGCGCGACCAGTGGCAATCACTACCCAATGGCCAGTAATAATATCTTGGCGAAGCTCTGAGGGATACTTACCTTCTTTTGATTCAGTTGTATTTTTCGTAGTCATATTTTTGTATTGAAGCTTTTTTGAGACCTAAGCCTTCTTGCTTTTTTTATAAATACCGATATGATACTGACCAAACCAAAGTCGTAGACGAGTTTTGAAAAGATCAATAATTACCTGAATAAATCCATTTTTACCAGTCAAGCTCACAGTTGAACCTTCTTCATTCATCCATCGTACTGGCATTTGCTTTACCTTAAAGCCAAGCTTATGTGCAAGCACAATCAATTCAAAATCAAAGCCAAAACGATCTACTACCATACGGCTAGCGACCTCCCTAGAAGCCTCAGCCGAGAGCATTTTGAAGCCACACTGTGTGTCTGGATAACCCCAAAGCCCAAGTACAATACGAATGAGCCAATTACCCATATCTCCCATGATCTCACGATGTTTTGGCTGATGCACCTGAATAAAAGCCCCCTCTATATCACGAGAACCGATCACTACATCATAACCAGCTTCAAACTCAGTCAAAAAAGCATCGAGGTGAGTAATAGAAGTAGAGCCATCTGCATCAAGGAAAAGACGGTACTGCCCAGTGGCCTCTAGGAGACCCTGTCGCACCACGTATCCCTTACCATGATTCTCTGGATTTTCAATTACGCGCACATTTGGCACCTGAAGAGCATAGTTACGTGAAATTTCAGCTGTATTATCAGGTGATCCATCTACAATAATCAAGATTTCATAGGTAAAATTCTTCCCCTTCAGATGCTTATCGATCTCGAGTAAGTTGCGCCCAATACGTTCCCCCTCTTTGTAAGATGGGATGATAACAGAAAGAAATGGTTGTTCCATAATAATAATTAAGTAGATATATCTTTTCTTTATTTTAGCATAAAAAAAGGATGATTGTCATACCAATCACCCTAAAACAATCATCTTCCTCTGCCTTCTATTTTTCTAGCCAATCAGTAAGCATGATACGAGCAGCTTCAGCATCATCATGTGCCTGAACAGCCTTTTTGGCCGCTTCTAGCCTATTGGCTTGAGCCATCTTACTGGTAAACATTTCATTTTGCATCACTACTCCCACACCAAGTGCGGCGAGCTTTTCACGCACCTGCATAAGTTCCTCAGCAAAATCAGCCTCTGGATGTTCAGGATCACCGAGGATTACGGTCCCTATTTCCTCTATCTGTAGAATTTTTTTAAGAATAGGCCATAGATTCTCATCTACGGGCCATATCCCATAGGCCACCGCTATCCGAGTCTCCGCATGAGCCAGCGCCACCCCCACCTTGGATCGCCCCCAATCAAGGGCTAAAAAGTTTTTGTTTTCCATATATCTAAATATCTATTGTATTTATCAAAGTTATTTATCTCTTCTTACCTATTCTTCTAATTGAAGGCTACTACGCTCGTCGCTAAGGAAATTTGCTACCGCGAATATGCTATCCGGGCAATTATCCGCAATGGTATTCAGAAATAAACAAGCTTTTCTTTCTGCTCACCCTATACCTGACGTAGTTATTTGTGTTATTTTTAAGAACCGTTTTGAAGAATTGTAACCGTTCTGCATTCGGAACGCCACTAGAATGCATGCAAGCCTGGACACTTGTGGCCCGTGAGCAGACATTCTTGGCGAGGAGAATGGATAACGGTCAATTCTGAGACAGGTGAGAAAAAATAACCTAATAACGTAGTATTTAATCCTAAAAGCCAAGGTCTCACCTGCACAACTCACTACGAGAAGTGCTATGGACGAGTCAGGATTTCTACTCCATCTTCTGTAATCAGTACCGTGTCCTCAAAATGAGCCGACAACCTATCATCAGCTGAAATAAAGGTCCAATCATCAGGGGCAATCTCTACCTCATACGTACCAGCATTCACCATTGGCTCCAAAGCCAAAGTCATGCCCGGCACAAAAGTCACATCGGGTACATCTCGTGTCACATAGTTTGGTATCTGCACATCTTCATGAAGCTCTCTTCCTACACTATGCCCTACTAAATCACGTACTACCGAAAAACCATTCTTTTCAACATGGTTTTGGACAGCACGAGCATAGTCACTCACCTTTGCGCCTGGTTTCAAAGTATCAATACCCCGAAGCAAGCTTTCTTCTGTCACCTGCATAATGCGCTTTGCCTCAGCTGATACCTCACCAATAGCAATGCTTCTTGCCATATCAGACACCATGCCCTGATAACGCATACCAATATCAATTTTAAGGATATCGCCATCCTTCAAGATACGATCCTTACTTGGAATACCATGGACTACTTCTTCATTAATTGAACTGCAAATAGAACCAGGAAAAGGTCTTCCGCTTTCCGCTCCGTACCCCTTAAAAATTGGCACACCCCCCACTTCTCGCATTCTCTTTTCAGCCAAAGTATCCAATTCTAAAGTAGATACTCCTGCACGAGCTTCCGCTAGCACTTCATCAAGAATGCGCGCCAAATGACGACACGACTCTCTTAGACTAGCTATCTCCTGTTCATTTTTAATAAAAAGATTCATTGTATTTAGGCTATTTTCTTCATTAAAATATCAAAAATCTCATCGGGAAGTAATCGAGCATCGATACGTAAAAGAATTCTTTGTTCTTCAAAGTATTCTATGACCGGCCGTGTCTCAGACATAAACACTTCGTAACGCTTCGCTACACCCTCTGGAGTATCATCCTGTCTTTGTCCTATTTCTCCGCCACACTGATCGCAGGTAAAGCTCATCTCCTCTTTTTTAATAAACGGCTTCTTGCAGCTTAAGCAAAGAAAACGAATAGAGATTCTTTTTACAGCTTCTTCTAGAGAAAGGTCAAGAAAAATTACCCTGGCTATTTTCCTTCCATGTGATGCTAGAGCAGCTTCTACTTCATCAACCTGAGAAATTCTTCGTGGAGCACCGTCTATAAGAACCCCTCTATCAGATTCAATACCCTTAATGACATGCTCCACCACGCAACCAATCAAACCATCAGAAACAAGTTCTTTTTTAATATTAATCACCTCATGTATACGCTTACCTAAATCCGTCTCTGACTCAGCAAGTTTACGAAGCTCACTTCCAACATCTACATGAGAAAGAGAAAGAGCTTCTTTTAGCTTAGTTGCTTGCGTACTTTTACCGCTTCCTGGCGGCCCCAATAAAACATAGTTTTTTACTGATTCTAAAGATGTGTTCATGAAAGCAACCTAGAGGTTTTCGTAGCTACGCATAGTCATCTGGCTTTGTATCTGCTTGATAGTTTCCAAGACTACTGATACCACAATCAAAATACTCACTCCTCCCAAAGAAAGAGAACTAATACCGGTAAGTCCCTGCACTACAAAAGGCAATACTGCAATAAGGCCCAGGAAAAGGGCTCCTGCCAAAGTAATACGATTCATAATATGGTAAAGATACTCAGCGGTAGTTTTGCCAGGACGAATACCTGGGATATACCCACCCTGCTTCTGTAGGTTTTCTGAAATCTTATTTGGATCAAAAACCACAGCCGTGTAGAAGTAGGTAAATACTACCACCAAGACGAAATAGATAAGCCCATAAATCAACTGATTCTGAAGCCAACCAGAAAGAGTGACAGCTGCTTCGGCTACCTTGGTGTTACTACTATTTACGAGGAAATTAGCAATCATTGTCGGAATAAGAATCAATGAAACAGCAAAGATAATTGGAATCACTCCTGCTTGATTAACCTTAAGTGGGAGGTGTGTAGAGCTACCCCCGATAGTACTCCCACCTCGAATACGCTTGGCATACGCTACTGGGATAGTACGCTGACCTTCATTGACAAGAATGACTCCTGCAATGGTCACTGCAGCCACCAAGAGAAAAAGAACGTAGATAAAAAATTGTGATGGATCCCATGTGGCAATAAAACGAGAAATCATCGTTGGAAGACTAGAAACAATACCAGCAAAAATAATAAGCGATACTCCATTGCCAAGACCTTTTTCAGTGATAAGTTCACCAAGCCACATCAAAAATACTGTTCCTGCTGTAGCTGAAAGAACAATCACGGCCAGTGTAAAAGGTGCAATCTCACCCAAAATTCCCTGTGATTTCAAAAGTGAAAGCATGCTAAATGACTGCAATCCCGCCAATGGCACTGTAAGCCAACGTGTAATCATATTAAATTTCTGACGTCCCTGTTCTCCTTCTTCTTTGTACATACGTTCAAGTGAAGGCACGAGCGTTGTAAGAAGCTGCATGATGATAGAGGCTGTAATATACGGAGCTACACCCAAAAGAACAATAGAGATGTTGCTCAAACCACCGCCAGAAAAAACATTGAGCAGTCCTAGAAAAGCATTCTCTTCAAAAAGTCTCTTCAAAGCCAAAACATCTACTCCTGGAAGAGGGATATTGGCAGCTAAACGATATATTACTAAAAGCCCCAAGATAAAAAGAATCTTGTTACGAAGACTGGGTACTCGAAAAATCTGATTCAGTGTTTCCCACATACAAGCATGTAAATATAGAACGGATAAAGAAAAATACTCTTTTGAGAGTATTTATCTTCTTCTAGTATAACCTACCGAAAGGGCTTTGACTAGGCTTTAATATCAAGAATTTTAGCTACAGACTCACTAAAGAGAATACCTCCTCCGAGAGTAAGTTTCTTTTTAGTGGTCCCAGTAGCAACTACCTTTACACCAGCCTTAATAGCTTTTTTGGTCACTACCTTTCTTTCAACAAGAAGAGCTACCGTGACTGTTTCTCCGTCATTAAAGGCTTTATCAAGAGCTTTTATAGTAATAGTGTACTTTTTGAGGTTAACAGCCTTCTTGCCTCGCACCTTCTTCAAACGCTCAGTAAAGGTTGATCGTCCACCTTCAAACAATGGATCTACAGATGCTCCAGAACGAGCCTTCTGTCCTTTGGTACCCTTACCAGAAGTAGTTCCTCTTTTTCCTCCACGTCCAATACGCTTCGGGCTTTTTTTGGCTGGGAGTGTAAGTTGATGAATTTGCATAAAATCTTTTCAGTATAATAACTATTTGCTTACCTCAGGAGTCACTTCCTCGGCAACTACAGCTGCTTGTTCCTTAGGAGCCTTCAAACGAAGAAGAGCCTTTACGGTTACACGAGCCACGTTGAGCGAGTTAGAAGCTCCGAGAGACTTAGATACAATATCCTTTACTCCAAGAAGATCTACTACTGCGCGCACTGCTCCACCAGCAATAACACCTTGTCCAGGACGAGCTGGCTTAAGAAGCACCTTAGCACTTCCAAGTTTAGCATCGATTTCATGAGTGATAGTACCGTTTACCAAAACTACAGAAATCATATTTTTCTTCGCGTCATTGAAGGCCTTCTGGATAGCATCAGAAACATCAGCACCCTTAGCTACACCGACACCTACACGACCCTTACGATCGCCAATAACCAACGTAGCACGGAAACGGAAGCGACGACCACCCTTAACCACGCGTGTAACACGTGCGAGGTTCAAAAGCTTTTGCTCAAATTCAGGCTTTTCACGGCGAGCAGGTCTTTTACCTTGTTTTCCTGGTTTTCGTTGCTTATTTTCCATAATTTTTAGTGAAATCTTCTAATCTAAAGAGTCTATTAAAATTGTAAACCTTGGGCACGGAGAGCTTCAGCAAGGGCTTTTACTTTTCCATGATACTTGTATCCTGCTCGATCAAAAACAACCGCTTCAATCCCAAGCCCCTTAAGGCGTTCTCCGAGAAGGGTTCCTACTTTTTCTGCACCTTCTACTGTATTTTTAGGAGCCTTTCCTGTTTCAGAAAGATTTGCCTGAGCCAAAGTCTTCATAGCTACATCATCAATAGCCTGAACGGAGATAGAACGAAGGCTACGATACACTGCAACACGAGGACAAAGTGCGGTACCAGAAACCTTACCACGAACACGACGTTTGCGGGCTATACGATTGAGAGTGCGGTTAATTCTTTTTAACATATGGGAATCTTTTATGAAGCCTTCTTACCTTCTTTACGTCTTACTACTTCACCAACATAACGGAAACCTTTCCCCTTATATGGTTCAACTGGTTTCAATTTACGGGTAACAGCTGCAAACTGCCCTACCTGCTGACGATCAATACCCTTAATAGTCATGACATTTCCTTCGATAGTCACTTCCAAACCTTCTGGAACAACACTTTCTACTGGATGAGAGAATCCAAGAGCAAAAGTAATCTTTTTGCCAGCAATATTCATACGATATCCTACACCATTGAGTTCCAATTGCTTCTGAAAGCCAGTGGTGACACCTTCAATCATATTGCTAATCATCTTAGCTGTAGTTCCCCACATAGCCTGGGCTAGTTTTGTACTACCCTTCTTTTCTACGGTAATTTCCTGCTCACCAATGACCACAGCCACTTCACGGCGTGTAGTAAAAGTAAGGGTTCCTTTTGGACCTTTTACAGACAGCACATTCGCCTGAAGAGTAACTTCAACGCCGGCTGGGATACTAATAGGTTTTTTTCCAATTCTACTCATAATTTTGTTTACCAAACCTTACAAAGATACTCTCCACCCAATCCTTTACTGTAAGCCTTACCTCCGGTCATAACACCCTGTGATGTAGAAAGGATAGCAATACCGTAACCATTCTTTACTTTTTTGACCTCATTACTCTTCACATAGATTCGGCAACCTTCGGTACTAACACGAGTAATTTCTTGGATAGCTGGTACGCGTTTTGTAGGATTAACCTGAGTATAACGAAGACCGAGGACAAGGACAGCCTGAGCTCCTTCACCTTCTTTTTCAACCTTCTCAATAAAACCTTCCTGAAGAAGAACTTCAGCAATTTTAGTTTTAAACTTAGAAAGTGGAATACGCACACTCTTGTGACCTACGGCCTGAGCGTTACGAATTCTTGTAATCATGTCTGCAATTGGATCGAGCATATTCTTGTTCTTTAGAATGACATCGTCATTGAGTGAGTGTTGTTATTACCAGGAAGCCTTCTTTACTCCAGGAATCAGTCCTGAGAGCGCAAGCTCTCGAAAACAGATACGACAGAGGTCAAAGCGACGCATATACCCATGCTTACGACCGCACTTCCAACATCGTCGAACGATACGGCTCGAAAATTTTGGGGTCTTTAGTGCTCTCGCTTGGGTGGATGTTTTTGCCATAGCAATTCTTTACTTCTATTATTTAGTTTCCTCGTTCTGCAAAGGGAGTCCGATGAGGCGGAATAATGCGACACCCTGTTCTTTGTTGGTTGCGGTTGTGACTATGTTTACCTGAAAGCTAAACAAGTGCTGTACAGTTTCTGGTACAATTTCTGGAAATACAGCATGTTCTTTGATACCAATATTGGCATTACCATATGAATCAATCACATTTTTATGAAGACCCTGGAAGTCACGTACACGTGGTAAAGCGATAGTAAAAAGACGGTCCAAGAAACTCCACATACGATCACCGTGAAGAGTAACGCGAGCACCAATTTCCAAATCCTCACGAATTTTGAATCCGGCGATAGCCTTACGAGCACGTGTCATCACTACCTTCTGACCAGTAATTTTTTCCAATGAAGCAACTACTTCATCGACACGCTTAGAGTCTTTCAAAATTTTACCAACTCCTACGTTTACAACTACTTTAGAAACTTTAGGCAAAGCCATCGGATTGGTAATACCGAGACTTTTCTTAAGCTCTGGAAGAGCGTTCTGATAGCGTTCTTTAATATTGGCAGTTTTCATAATTCTCTTTGAGCTTAGATAGCTTTACCTGATCGTTTACTAATACGAGTTTTTTCTCCGTCCTTCACGACAAAGGCTACACGAGTAGGCTTGTCAGTCTCCTTACACACCAGCATAACATTAGAGACATGGATAGGAGCTTCTTTTTCTACACGTTCACCTTTGGTAGTATTGGTAGGCTTGATATGACGCTTCATGATATTGGCACCAGCAACCACTACCTTTTCGAGGTGTGGGAACACACGAAGAACCTCACCGCGCTTTCCACGGTCTTTTCCGGCTATTACTTCTACTTGATCTCCTTTTTTGATCTTCATAACATTTGGTATATCTAGCTTCTACAAAACTTCAGGGGCGAGTGATACAATCTTCGAGTAACCCTTTTCACGGAGCTCACGGGCAACTGGCCCAAAGATACGTGTTCCTTTTGGATCTTTATTGTTGCTATCGAGAATAACAGCAGCATTTTCATCAAAACGGATGTATGAATTATCTTTACGACGGTAGGCGCGTACCTGACGTACAATCACTGCCTTTACCTTATCACCCTTCTTTACAGATCCTCGTGGTTCAGCAGACTTCACTGAGGCAACAATAATATCACCTACACGTGCATAGCGACGACGAGTTCCTCCAAGCACCTTAAAACACTTGATGAGCTTGGCACCACTGTTATCGGCAATTTTGAGCATGCTTTCTACCTGAATCATAGACCTGAATTCCCTAAGGGATTAATTACTATTGTTTTACTACCTGATGACGCTTGTCCTTACTGTATGGACGACATTCCTGAAAAACTACTGTGTCTCCTATTTTGTAAGCATTTTCCTCATCATGTACCTTGTAACGCTTACTTGAGGTGTACTGCTTACGATACTTGGCATGAGTCTTTAAGGTGCTCACCTTTACTACGATGGTTTTGTCCATCACATCACTCACAACCACACCTTTGTGCGTTGGTACCTTTTTGATTTGAGTGCTTGTTGTATCCATAAATTTCTGCTTAGTAAAGATAAAGTCTAACCTTATTTCTCATTTACGTCAAGGGAGACTTCTTCCTGACGAGCGATAGTCTCTATACGAGCGATATCTTTCTTGATTTTCTTATAATCACTCACATTCTTCGCTTCACGAGTAGCCATATCAAAGCGAAGCTTACGAGCCTGTTCTTTGAGGTCGATGAGTGCCTGAGCACGTTCCGTTTTAGATTTTTCCAACCATTCTTTTGCCTTCATAGTCTTTTCCTTATTGTTTCTCAATAAAACGGGTCTTCACTGCGAGCTTGTGGGCTGCAAGACGCATAGCCTCAGCGGCTGCTTCTTTGCTTACTCCATCAAGTTCAAACAAAACCTTTCCTGAACGAATCTTGGCCACAAAGTGATCAACACTTCCTTTACCTTTACCCATCGGAGTTTGTTCACCCTTTTTGGTCATTGGCTTATCTGGGAAAACACGGATCCACACCTTACCTCCACGCTGGATAGAGCGAGTCATGGCACGACGAGCTGCCTCAATCTGACGAGCAGAGATAATCCCCTGCTCAGTAGCTTTGAGACCAAAGCTACCAAAGCTCACTTTGTCACCACGGTTTGCTGGTGACTTAAACCAACCACCACGGTGGATTTTTCGATGCTTTACTTTTCTTGGTTGGAGTAACATAGACGTATCTTTGTATAGCGAATACTAAACTTGTTCTTCTTTTTGAGCTTCTTTAAACTTTTCTCCCTTATAAATCCAGACTTTAATACCGATCACACCATAAGTGGTATTTGCTTCGTAACGAGAGAAATCTATATCAGCACGAAGTGTATGGAGAGGAATTTTTCCTCGTGAGAGCCATTCTCGACGAGACATTTCGGCGCCTCCGAGACGACCTGAGAGTTCAATCTTCACTCCCTCTACTCCCTTATTGGCCTCTACCTGGTCGAGCATACCCTTAAGGATACGACGGAAAGGGATACGACGCTCAAGCTGTTCAGCAACTTGCTGAGCAACCAGCATAGCATTTGCTTCTGCTTGCTTGACCTCCTGTACTTCTACCTTAAGATCAATTTTCTTACCAGCAAAGAAGCGCTTCTTGACTACGCGAGTCAAGTCTTCAATACCAGTACCTCCACGACCAATCAGTACACCTGGACGAGAAGTTTCAATGATCAAACGGAGTGCATTAGCTGAACGCTCAATTCCGACAGATGCAATAGCTGCTGCTTTCCACTTCTTCATGATCAACTCACGCATTTCTACGTCTTTCTTGAGCTGTTCACGATACATTTTCTTATCACCAAACCAGCGTGACTGCCAGCCCGTTGTGATTCCAAGACGTACCCCTGTTGGATTTACTTTATGTCCCATAATTATACTGATTTTCTTTGAAATACTTTAGTCACTTTAGCAGCCTGTGTCGGAGCTGAACCAGCCTTCTCTTCTGCGAGTGTACGCTTCTTAGGGGTAGCTACCTTCTTAGGAGCAACGCTTTCTGAAACAGCCTCGTTTTTCTTTGGTTCTACACGTCCCTTACCTTCTACTTTTTCATCCAAGATAATAGTGACATGACAACCGCGTCGAAGCAAAGGTGTAGCGCGACCAAAAGCTCGTGGCAACCAACGCTTAAGTGTTGCGGCTTCTCCTACCTGAATATCAGCTACGTAGAGATTTTCTTCAGCCAAACCAAAGTTATTGACTGCATTAGCAACAGCGCTCTTCAAGAGCATAGCAATTGGTCCTGAAGACTTCTTCACCTGCTTTGAAAGCTGGATAGCTGCTTCTCTGGCATCAATACCCACCAATCCACGAGTAACAAGACGCGTTTTGCGAGCAGAGATTCTTAGGTTTTTGAGTTTGGCTTGTACTTTCATAAAAACTATTTCTTAGCATTCTGAGAAGCTTTGGCAGCCTTAGCGGCATCCAATTCTCTTTGTTTAGCTGCTTGTTCGAGTTCTTTCTGCATCTTACCACCATGACGGTAGAACTTACGTGTTGGAGAAAACTCTCCGAGACGATGACCTACCATTTCTTCAGTCACAAAAACGCTGATATGCTCTCTTCCATTATGAACTCCAAAAGTAAAACCTACCATTTCAGGAGCAATAACACAGGCTCTTGACCAGGTTTTAATAACTTCACGATCACCAAGCTTGCGTCCTTCAACTTTCTTGAGAACTCGGGGATCTACATATGGACCTTTTTTGAGACTACGAGACATAGATTCTACAATTATTTACTACTACGACGACGGACAATATACTTGTTACTTGGGTTCTTTTTCTTACGTGTCTTCTTACCAAGCGCTGGCTTACCCCATGGAGTCTTCGGATGCATACCGAGCGGCTGGCGTCCTTCTCCACCACCATGTGGATGATCTACCGGGTTCATAGCAGAACCACGAACTGCTGGGCGCTTGTTCATATGACGAGCACGTCCAGCCTTACCGATAGTAACAGCACTGTGTTCAAAGTTACTTACTTGGCCGATAGTAGCATAACAATCCTTATTTACCAAACGGATTTCTCCAGAAGTCAATTTGACCTGCGCCATTGGACCATCAAGAGCCATAAGAGTTGCTTGTGTTCCAGCACTACGGACAATCTGTCCACCCTTACCTATTTTCAACTCGATGTTACAAATAATGGTACCTGTTGGGATATTCTTCAAAGGCAAACGGTTACCATCTTCGATTGGAGATTCTTCACCAGAAACCACCATTTGACCGGCACGCATTTTCTGGGTAGCCAAGATATAACGCTTTTCACCATCTACGTAGTTTACCAAAGCAATCAAAGCTGAGCGATTTGGATCCTTTTCGATACTGGCAATTTTTCCAGGAATATCAAGTTTTTCCTGACGAAAGTCAACGACACGGAAACGACGCTTATGGCCACCACCCTGATGACGCACAGAGATCTTACCATGTGAACGTCCTGCACGCTTCTTGTAAGGAGCCAAAAGAGACTTCTCTGGAGCACGGTCAGTCACAGCCTCTGGTTTGACCACAGACATATTGCGGCGACCCGCGTTATTTCTTTTGTAGATTTTTATTGCCATAACGTTCTGTATCGGAAAATGTTACAATCCTGCTTTAAAAAGTTCTAATGACTGACCTTCTGAAAGAGTGACATATGCCTTCTTTACAGATTTCTGCTTACCAGGAGTTTGGTTGCGACCAAAGGCCTTTGTCTTTCCTGGTAGGTTTACTATATTTACTGCTACCACATCTACACCGTACACTTCCTTGATAGCACGCTTTACAGAAAGCTTTGTAGCTGTGCTTGCTACATGGAAAACATACTTTCCTTTAGCGCCCTCTACGTATGCCTTTTCAGTAATACGTGGCTTCAAGAGCACATGAAAAGCTACGCCAGTCTGATTGACAGTGGTAGATTTCTTTGCGGTCTTCTTTGTAGTTGTCTTTGCAAGTATTGCCATAGTCGTAAAATTATTTCTCCCAAGCAGTAAAACGTTTAGCGAGGGCCTCGATACCAGCTACTGAAGTAAGTACATATTCACTATTGAGGAGTTCTACTACATTGAGGTTTTCTGCTAATGTATTCTTCGTGCGCTCGGTATTACGGACAACGCGAGCAGAAGCAAATTCATCTTGAGCAAAAGCCACTACTACACTTTTGTTTTCCATGCCAAGAGCTGTGCGTGTAGCTACAAACGACTTGGTCTTCATTTCAGGAAATGTGAGTGTTTCAAGAAGCACAAGTTTACCTGCGCGAATCTTTTCAGCCAAAGCGATCATGACAGCCTTCTGACGCATCTTCTTATTGGTATCCTTACCGTAGTTTTCTTCTTTACGTGGTCCAAATACCACACCACCTTTACGCCAGACCGGGTTACGCACTTCACCGACGCGAGCACGTCCAGTTCCTTTTTGCTTCCAAGGCTTCTTACCAGAACCAGCACGCTCTGAACGATCTTTGGTGTGAGCGATTGTTTGACGCTCATTAGCAGTCAAAGCAACGTATACCTGATGAAGCAATACATCATTTGATGGCAAACCAAACACTGCTTCTGAAAGCTCAATGTCTTTAGTCTTTTTACCAGAAAAATTGTTGACGGCTACTTGTATCATAAAATTCTTTGTTTATGCTCCCACTATCTTAACAATACGTCCATTGACTCCTGGTACAGCACCCTTAACACCAAGAAGACCTTCTTCTGTGTTCACATAGACTACCTGAAGATTCTGAACAGTCATTTTATCTCCACCCATACGACCAGCCATACGACGACCCTTGATAACGTGTTCTGGGAATGTCGCCCCAATAGAACCAGGCTTACGCATATCATGCTTACGTCCATGAGAAGCAGGTGCTCCACGGAAATTGTAGCGCTTTACTACACCCTGAAAACCCTTAGCCTTTGTAGTGCCAGTAATATGCACTTTTTCTCCTACGCTAAACTGATCCACAAAAAGAGTAGAGCCTTCTTCGATAGCCTCAAGCTCTTTAAGGGCTACTCCCTTTGCTTCTTCATTCTTGTTTCTATCTACACGAAATTCTGATACTGCGTTTTTGCGGCTTGTCTTTTCAGTAGTAAGCTGTATGGCAGAATAGCCATTCTTCTCTTCAGTCAACTTACGACTGACTTTGTTTGGGGCACACTCAATAAGAGTCACATTTAAAGCTCCCTTTTCTTCATCGAAAAGAGTAGTCATTCCAAGTTTTTTGCCGATCAGAAATTTCATATCGTTCAAACTACATTTAGTAAACAAAAAACTGACTTTCTAAACTAGCCAGTTTCTCTTAGAAAAAAGAAACGTTGGCCCATACAGTATCCTTTCCTCAGACTGACACTCTACTTTTGAGGATTAGACTCGTACGAGTTACTGGTGAAGACTTCTTCTCAAGAACGAATCCCTAGGGACATGCTTTTGAGAAGAAATCTTCTCTTAAATTACATTTTTATTTCCACGTCGACTCCAGCTGGGAGATCGAGGTTGGTAAGGTTATCAATGGTTTTGGCAGATGGGTTCACAATATCGATAAGACGCTTGTGGACACGCATTTCAAATTGATCGCGAGAATTCTTGTGAACAAAAGTAGATTTGTTGACAGTCATTCTGTGGATTTCTGTTGGTAATGGAACTGGACCTGTAATCTCGGCTCCGGTGCGTTCTGCTGTTTCGACAATTTTACGAGCCGATTGATCAACAATCTTATGATCGTACGCCTTAATCTTAATGCGTACTCGGAGCGTATTTTGTGCAACTTCTGTTTTTTTCATGAGAGTCTTTAAATATACTTGTGTTCCTTTTCAAGTGAACATTGGTGGGGACAATATTTCTATTGTCCGCCACACAGTTACCTCGAAATTTACTTGATAACTTTTACTACTACACCAGCACCTACTGTACGTCCACCTTCACGAATAGCGAAGCGTGATCCGTCTTCGAGAGCTACTGGAGCAAGCAATTTAACCTTAAAGTTAATTGTATCACCAGGCATTACCATTTCAGTTCCTTCTGGAAGCTCTACTTCTCCGGTTACGTCAGTAGTACGGATGTAGAACTGAGGCTTGTACCCCTTGAAGAAAGGAGTGTGACGTCCACCTTCTTCCTTAGAAAGGATATATACTTCTGCTTCAAATTCAGTGTGAGGAGTGATAGAACCAGTCTTAGCAAGCACCTGTCCACGTTCTACATCTTCCTTCTTGATACCACGGATAAGGATACCAGCGTTATCACCACACATACCCTTGTCGAGAGACTTATTGAACATTTCAATACCAGTTACAACAGTCTTCTGAGTATCGCGGAGACCAACGATTTCTACTTCTTCGTTAAGGCTGATCATACCACGCTCGATACGTCCAGTAACTACAGTACCACGACCTTCGATTGAGAAGATATCTTCGATAGGAAGAAGGAAAGGCTTCTCAGTATCACGAACTGGTTCAGGAATCTTGGTATCAAGAGCAGCCATCAAGTCCCAGATAGGCTTTGCTTCTGCGCTTTCTGGATCAGTAGACTCAAGAGCCTTCAAAGCAGAACCGCGTACTACAGCTGCGTTAGCACCATCAAATTCGTATTTTGAAAGAAGCTCACGTACTTCTTCTTCTACAAGGTCAACCAATTCTGGATCATCTACCATATCTACCTTGTTCAAGAAAACAACGATTTCTGGCACACCAACCTGACGAGCCAAAAGAATGTGCTCGCGAGTCTGAGGCATAGGACCATCAGTAGCTGAAACTACGATGATAGCACCGTCCATCTGAGCGGCACCAGTGATCATGTTCTTGATATAGTCAGCGTGACCAGGACAGTCAACGTGAGCATAGTGACGAGCATCACTTTCGTATTCACAGTGAGCGGTAGCAATAGTAATACCACGATCACGCTCTTCAGGAGCCTTGTCAATTTCATCAATACCACGTTCTTTTGCAAAACCCTTCTGACTCAAAACATGCAAGATAGCTGCAGTAAGAGTAGTCTTACCATGGTCAACGTGACCGATAGTACCGACGTTTACATGGGGTTTGGTGCGCTGAAACTGCTCTGCCATATATTTAGTGGACCATACAAGTTTTCTTTCTAATAAAGAAAATTTGCAGGTATATTCCTAAAAAATTAGTTCTTATAATTATTTTTACTTTTTTCTTGTTTTTCCTTTTTCTAAGGTCTTTTTTACTCAGAAAAAGAAAAAAGCTTGTTCAAAAAGCGTCACAAAGAATAATAACAACTGATGAGAATACTGTCAAGTTTACCCTCTCTATTTGCGAAGCTATAGGCGGGCTTTTATCAAAAAAACCACATTTAGCCCTTGTCTATACTTATATAAATCCCCCATATAAAAGAAAAAGTGCGAGGTAGGGACCAATTTCCCCACCTGCACTCACCACTCACTTCACTGTTACCTCAGGGTATATAACCACAACCCCTGACTTAACGATGTGCTCCAGCCATTGGAGGTGAGCATCATCATCACTGTGGCCTGCTCCCGTCTTGTAGCCACAGTCACACTTGAGCCAAATATGGGAACCCCCTTCCACCCACTGACCCTGATGGCCGTTATCTCGGCCAGCGAAGCATTCTGCTTCAATAAATGGCGCCCGCTCTTCATCTGACAGGGTATCCATGAATTTCTGAATTTCTTCGGGACGCATGACAATTCTCCTACTCTTTCAAAGGTCTTTCGGCCAAACAAATTTTGCCCAGATTTCTGGACTTCACAGACTACCCCTTTATACCCAGATTGTCAACGTAAAGAATGACTGCTCTCATGATTTTCGAGAGGGCGCTTTTTTTCTTAAAAGCTTGGCTTATTATCTCTCTGATAATAATTTTAAGGAAAAAATAGAACGAAAATTTCGCAGGAAAATTTGAGTGTCCCGAAAGAAAATTGTGAGAGTATCACACACTCCCATCTGAGAAAAGAAAAAACCGCCTCTTACGAGACGGCTTTTTTTAATTTCAAGACTTTATTCTGAGGCCTTACCAGCAGTACGAGTACCGATAATTTCTTGAGCTACATTTGATGGCACTTCAGCATAGTGGCTAAACTCCATAGCGTAGCTTGCACGTCCCTGACTCATAGAACGCATCTGGGTAGCGTAGCCAAACATAGATGAAAGCGGCACTTCAGCATGAATTTCCTTAACAGCAGCTGCTCCTTCTCCACGAGGAATCATTTCCTTGATAATACCACGCTTTGATGAAAGATCGCCTACCATATCACCCATGAATTGCTCTGGGGTAGTCACCACTACCTTCATCACTGGTTCAAGGATAACTGGCTTGGCTTTCTTAGCAGCCTCTTTGAATGCGAGAGAACCAGCGACACGGAAAGCTGCTTCTGAAGAGTCCACATCATGATATGATCCATCAAATACAGTTGCCTTGATATCTACGGTTGGGTATCCCGCAAGTACACCGGTCTCCATCGCCTCTTGGATACCCTTATCGATAGGCTTGATAAATTCCTGAGGAATAGCACCTCCCTTAATTTCATCAGCAAACTCATACCCCACACCAGCTTCTTGTGGCTCGAGACGAAGCCAACAATGACCATACTGTCCACGTCCACCAGACTGACGCACAAACTTTCCTTCAGCTTCTGACTTCATGCGGATAGTTTCACGGTAGGCTACCTGAGGACGACCAACGTTTACTTCTACCTTGAACTCACGCTTCATACGGTCTACCAAGATATCAAGATGAAGCTCACCCATACCAGAAAGAATAGTCTGACCTGTCTCTACATCTGTACGGACACGGAAAGTAGGATCTTCTTCCATCAATTTCTTCAATGCTACACCCATTTTTTCTTGGTCAGCCTTGGTCTTTGGTTCCACAGAAATATCGATCACTGGCTCTGGGAAAATAATAGACTCAAGGATAACTGGATGTTCCATATCACAAAGAGTGTCTCCAGTAGTCGTTACTTTCATACCCACCAAAGCACCGATATCACCAGCGGTAAGCTCCTCAATTTCTTCTCGTGAGTTTGAGTGCATACGAAGAATACGTCCGATACGCTCCTTTTCACCCTTTGTTGAGTTGAACACATATGAACCAGCCTTGATAGTACCAGAGTACACACGGAAGAAAGTAAGCTGTCCTACAAAAGGATCAGTAGCTACCTTGAAAGCCAAAGCAGAGAACTTTTCGTTATCATCAGTCTTACGCTCAACTGACTGTTCAGTCTTAGCATCAATAGCTACTACCGGAGGAATATCCAGTGGAGATGGGAGGTAGTCTACTACTGCATCCAATACCAACTGCACACCCTTGTTGCGGAGAGCGGTACCAGTGAATACTGGGATAAGACGCACCTCTACCACTGCCTGACGCAAAGCCTTCTTCAATTCTTCAACAGAAATTTCTTCACCCCCCAAGTACTTCTCAGTCAAAGCATCATCGGTCTCAGAAATTTTTTCTACCATCTTTTCACGCCAGACTTTAGCGTTATCAAGAAGTTCTGCAGGAATTTCAGACTCAGTGATAATTTCACCCATAGAACCACTAAAGGTGTATGACTTCATTTTCATCAAATCAATCACACCGTAGAAATCTCCACGCTCACCCATAGGAAGCTGTACTGCTACTGCATTTGGGGTAAGACGGTTCCAGATAGAACTAAGGGCTGTTTCAAAGTCAGCTCCTTCTTTGTCGATTTTGTTAATAAAACAGATACGAGGCACGTTGTATTTATCAGCCTGACGCCACACGGTCTCAGACTGCGGTTCTACACCTTCCTTACCATCAAAGACTACTACACCACCATCAAGCACACGAAGAGAGCGCTCTACTTCTACCGTAAAATCCACGTGACCCGGGGTATCAATGATATTGATCTGGTGATCCTTCCAGTAACAAGTCGTGGCAGCTGAAGTAATTGTAATACCACGCTCACGTTCTTGCTCCATCCAGTCCATAGTAGCTTCACCCTCATGTACTTCTCCAATCTTGTGGGTAATACCGGTATAAAACAACACACGTTCTGTGGTTGTCGTTTTACCAGCGTCGATATGAGCAATAATACCGATGTTACGAAACTGCTCGAGAGGTGTTTTCTTGGCCATACAAAAAATTTAGTATTTTATATCTGGATAAATAATAATGGAATCTTCTTAAAGCAAAAAGCTTCTCGAAAGAAGCTCTAGGCAAAGTGAGCAAAAGCTTTGTTGGCTTCAGCCATACGGTGAGTGTCTTCGCGCTTCTTCATAGCAGTACCTACCTTATTTGAAGCATCGATAAGTTCGTCAGCAAGCTTTTCAGCCATACCCTTACCTTTCTTATTGCGGCAAGCATCTCGCAACCAACGCATAGCGAGTACCTGACGGCGCTCTCCTGAAACAGGTACTGGCACCTGATAGTTGGCACCACCTACTCGACGGCTCTTAAGCTGAAGAAGAGGGGCAACATTCTTGATAGCTTGCTCAAAGGTGTTTAGTCCACCTTTTTTGGTACGATCATGAATGATATCAAAAGCATCGTAGATAATTCTTTCTGCTGTACTTTTCTTACCATCCCACATGATCATTCCGATGAAATGACCTACCAAAGGGTTGCCATACATGGTGTCTGGCTTCCATTCTCGTTTAAATTGTCGCTTTCTTCGTGGCATACGTTAGCTAATCAAAATGCAAATTTATATATACGTGTTTCTAAAAACTAGTCTTTTTTCTTTTCCTTCTTGGCTCCGTACTTACTACGGCTCTGCATACGCTTCACACCAGCTGAGTCAAAGACTCCGCGCACTACGTGATAACGTACACCCGGAAGATCTTTCACACGTCCTCCTCGAATCATAACGATTGAGTGTTCCTGGAGGTTATGTCCCTCTCCTGGAATATAGGCAGTTACTTCCATTCCGTTAGTGAGACGCACACGAGCAATCTTACGAAGGGCTGAGTTAGGCTTTTTAGGAGTAGTAGTAGAAACCTTAAGACACACTCCACGCTTGAAAGGACTTTCGTGCTTAGTATCACGATTACGGAGGGTATTCAAAGAATACGCCATGGCAGGAGACTTCGTCTTCTTTACCAAGGGCTTACGAGGTTTTTTGATGAGTTGATTGATAGTTGCCACAGGACAGTTACGTAAGGTCTACTAATTACAATATTTTAATTCAAATGAAAAAAGCCAGAGGCTTTTCCGTGTAATCCCTATAATAGGGAATGCTTTGGATATTGTCAACCCCGTTAGAAGTAGAAGGGGTTTAAGGATAGAGGGCAATAATACGGCTTGGCAATCACTTATCAACTCGAGGAAAGTTTTACTCATAACTACTTCTAACGGGGTCAACCCTCTATCTCTCAAAAATAAGAGAAAAGCTTCATATATAAGCCTTTTATTCAAAAAGCACTCCCTAAACCAAGATTCCAATAAAAAATCCCAGTGTGGTATAGATAAAAAGGCTTATTGGATAAGAAAAAAAGAAAATAATAATAAAAAGAAGAAAAAGGCCATACTGCTCAAGAAGGAGCTCTATGCGCTCCGGAATACGAAACAGCATATACAGGAGTTTTGACCCATCCAGAGGCGGGATAGGCAAGAGATTAAAACAGCCCAAGATCACATTCCAGAAGATAATCAGCAACAACAAGCCAAAAATTACCGCTCCAAACGAACCCGAAAGAGCTTCACCAAAAAGCTGAAAACTCTCCATAAAGCTCCCCCTGCCACCGATTACCGCATAAAAACGACTAATGATATCCGCCTTAGCCAGGCTTCCTATAGGCATCAAAAGGGCTATAAGCGTAGCTCCCAGAGCAATAAGGAAGTTTGTGGCTGGCCCAGCGAGAGCCACTAGTACTGGTCCCCATTTCTGATTACGGAGATTGTATGGATTATACGGAACTGGCTTGGCCCAGCCAAAAGCAAAGCCTGTACTGAAAATAAGCAGTGCCGGTAAGATAACCGAGCCAAAGGGGTCAATATGCTTCATTGGGTTTAGGGTCAATCTTCCAGCATACTTGGCAGTCATATCTCCTAGCCACAATGCCACTACTCCGTGAGAGATTTCATGGACAATAACAGAATATATAAGAGTAGCGATATAGAAGGCAATCAGGACTATTTCTTGAGGCATAGGGCTTAAAAAAGGGATTTTTAAATTTGGAATTCTTTGACTCTTGTCAAAGTAATATATCTATGATACTCTGAAACCTACAAGTATTCAATCTTTGTATTTATCTCTATGAGCCGAGTTTGCCAAATGACAGGACGTGGAACCCAAACAGGGAACTCTCGTAGTCACTCTAACATTGCTACCCGTCGTACCTTCAAGATCAACCTCCAGACCAAGCGTCTTGGTGGCATGAAACTGAAGCTTTCTACCCGCGCTATCCGCACCCTTACCAAGGCTGCCAAGTAAAAGACTTTCTGATTCAACCACAAAACCTCCCATCTTGGGAGGTTTTTTGCTTAAATGAAACACTTCTTCTCAAAGAAAAACTCCGCATAACGCGGAGTTCTAAATCTAGAATAAAACATTTGTTTTTGAATGCAGTTCAAGGCATGGTCGAGAAACGGAGTAAGCTGTATTAATGATATACAGCGTCGAGTATCAAAGACCAAAACGATGAACTGCGCCAAAAACGAAAGTTGCTACTCAAGGATGCCGTCAAGATTTACATCGTATAACACCTGCTCCTGAATAAGACGATATGACACAGGGTCACTCTCATCAAACCAAAGCGGGATCTCACGCTCAGCTTCTTCTGGACTATCTGAACAATGCACCAAGTTACGTACAGCACGATTATCGATACTTGAAAGAGCATATGAATCTACTGTGAAATCTCCACGAATAGTCCCCACGTCTGAAGTAGTTGGCTCCGTTCCACCTACCAATTTCTTTACAATAGCTACTGACTGATTACCCTCAATGATAAAGGCGAGTACTGGTCCTGAGGTAAAAAAGTCTACATTTGACTGAATAATATCCTTGCCGTATTCAAGGGGTTCTTTGTCGATAGAAAGACCTTGGTTTTTGCGATCTTCTACAATACGGTTCCCCTTAAGCATAAACCATGCCTCATCCTTATTGTAATGCTTCCAGCACTGTTCAGCTTGCGGCAACATAAACTTCATAGCCACAAATTTGAGTCCAGTACGCTCAAAGCGCTTTAAGATTTCTCCGATAAGTCCTCGTTGTACTCCGTCTGGTTTCACGATGACAAGTGTACGCTCTTTTTTTGGATGCATGTCAGCCATATATTTTATATGCTAATTCTTAACAAAGATAAGTATAACACGTATTGACGTCCGAGGCAAGTCCCTATTAGAATTTCTCTCATTTCTTCCTTTACTTATTTCTTTATCTCTTTCGCCTTCGGCTTACATATATCTACATTCCCTGATTTTTATCTCTCTATTCTAACAGGGTAAATTCTTATGCTACTTCTTTACACACTGCCTGGTCGCCTTTTCACATCGATAGACTATATCTCCCTCTTCATCAGTACGATATATCTGAATCTTTCTTTCTTCTAAATTTTTAAGCACTTCACCTGCTGGATGACCATAACTATTTTGTCCTACCGATATTACGGCATCACGTGGCTTTACCTTATCCAGAAAAACTCCGCTCGAAGAATACTTTGATCCATGATGAGCTACCTTAAGTACGTCCACCGGCTCAATACTCATGAGGGCAAATTCCTCCCGTGGTAAATCTCCCGTAAAGAGAAACGAGGTATCCATCACGTCAAGCCTTGCCACAAGACTTCCCTCATTGGTCTCGACAACGCTCTTATTTGGTAAAGGTAAAAGTGGGTAAAGAAAATTTAGTTTCGCTTCACTCGGAAAAAGGATTTCTGTTCCAAGGGCTATTTCTTTTCTCTGCCCTGCCTTTTCGATAGCTAGTTTTTCAAAAAGTCTCGACGTTTCTGTGTCACTCGTATGTCCATTAGTCATTACCATTTCTACCTGATAATTCTTAAGCACAGCTGGTAATCCACCAATATGATCACTATCTGGGTGAGTAGCCACTACTACTTCGAGAACTCTATCCCAAAAAGGCACATAGCGCCCTAGTCGATCCAAAAGCACTTTTCCGTCTCTTCCACCGTCAATAAGCACCTGCAACTCTCCATCCTGAATAAGAATGGCGTCACCTTGACCCACATTCAAAAAAACTACCTCAAATGAATCCTGTTTATTTTGCTTCCAAAAGTAGAGGCTGCCTCCAAAAAATATGAGTACCAGAAGAATCAGCTCAACGACTAACCACAAAGGCTTTTGCATACCATTTTTTCTTATTACTTTGTAATTGTAGCACCCCGACTATAGTCAGTGCGCCGTACCAAACAAAAAGAAATTCTATCGGAAAAGAAAGATGTTCTATAGCAATGCCCGGTATCCTTCCAAAGTATTCCACAAAAGAAATAACCCCCAAAAGTACTCCGTACACCGGAAAGGTTATGATCACGAGTATCGACATAGGCATCCAAGATCCTATCACCACAAGAGCTGCTGATCCAAGCATAGCCAGCGGAACAAACGGTATCAAAACCATATTGGCAATAAGAGAAAACCATGAAAATACTCCGAAATAGTACAAGATAAGCGGTAGGATAAAAGCCTCGACCCAGAGTGTCGTTTTGAGAGCAGCTCCTATTTTCCAAATCATACCCTCTTTAAGAGTCTCTTCTGGGAGAGCAAATAAAATACCTACAAGAGCCAAAAAAGAAAGTTCGAAACCTATATCATAAAATAAGAGAAGCGGATTTATCAAAAGCATTCCAAAGGCAGCTACTGACAAAACAACAAATCCCATACTTCGTCTACCTCCAAGAAGTGCCAGAAAAGAAAGCCCTGCCATGCTTCCTGCGCGTACCGCAGAGGCTGGAGCTCCAACAAAAATAACAAAGATAGCTACTCCCAAAAAAGCACTTAAGAGGGACCACTTTCTCCAAAAACCAAACATAGTAGCAAAAAATAAGAGAAAGCCTGCTACCAAAAGTATGTTATAACCCGAGACTGCTACTATATGGGTCATCCCTACACGTTTAAAGTCATCTTCGAGTGATTCACTGAGATACCCACTCCCTCCCAAGATAAGACCCTTAGCGAGACCAAGCTCGGGTTCTGGTAAAGCTCTGGCAAGTGCCTTTTCTGTAAAACTCCTTGCCTTGCCAAGGACTCCAAAAAAATATCCCTTTACCGTTCTTGGTAAGACTTCACCCCGCTGACCAAAAGCACACTCAAAACCCACTCCCTCTTTTTCAAGATACTTCCTATAATCAAAATCCTGACTAAAATTTTCTATCCTCTTAGGCTTACATGAAAATAAAAAACTTTCTCCTACCTGCACTATTTCTTCTAGAGGTGCTTTCCAAAGAATTTTTTGACAGTTCTCTTCACATGTACGCCTACTCAAAATAACTTCTTGATAAAAACTTTTTTCTTCAGGATATCGGATCACTTCTACTGGTAAAGCTCGTACTTCATATTCTTCCGGAAGCGCTTGCCAGTTTTTGTTATGTGTCTGTATGGTCACCGAAGCAAGAGATGCCCCCAGAAAAATACATCCGATATATGGCCAATATTTTTTTGGCGCCCAAAGAAAACCAAGACTTATAAATAAGGCACCCAAAAAAAGAAAGAGGCCAATATCTACTGATAATGGCCCAAAGAGCACAAGAGCACTCCCAAGAAAACTCCACACCACTGTAAGAAACAAGAAGTGCGTCCTCATACTACGAATCAGACTTGCTCAAGAAATTTACGGAAACGCTCAAGGCTACCAAATGACTTATAGACACTAGCAAAACGTACATACGCTACCGGATCCTCTTCCTTGATAAGTCTCAATACTGTATCTCCAAGCTCTCTACTCGTCATCTCGTGCTTTTGCTGATTTTGAATATAGTTTTCTAGCTCACCGAGAATATTTTCGATACTTGTCTCTGCGCCAGGCCTTTTCTCAAATGCTCTCCTTAGCCCTCTTTCAATCTTCGTACGATCATAGGGTTCCTTAACGCCATTTTTTTTCACAATCAAGGTCTGAAAGCCCTCGTATGTTTCGTAGGTACTAAAACGCTTTTCGCATGACTCACACTCACGACGACGGCGAATAGCCTTGTTCTCCTGAGTATCTCGAGAGTCAACTACTTTTGTTTCTATGTGATTACAAAATGGACAAAGCATACATGTATTTCTTTTATCACTTTTAGTATATACCAAACCGATAAAAAAACCGCCTCCCTAGAAGAGGCGGCTCTTTCCTCACTCTTATTTCTTCATCTTGCGACGAATAAAAGCTGGTATCTCCAAATCATCTTCTTCTGAAAGATCTTTTGACTCTGGTCTACCCATGGTGGAACGAGTCGGAATTTTTTCATCAATAATCATTACTGGCTGCTCCATCTTACGACTTGAGAAGGCGAAGATATCATCCTCTTCTTCGTATACTACTGCCTTTGGTTCCTCAGGGGTAGCTGTAATAGTCGGCATCACTGTCTCACGTACACGCTCTTCAGCACGAGCTCTTTGTAGATTAGTGGTATTGCTCTGAACACGTGTCACTAGACCAGGCAAAGCATCCTTGGTGCGAGGAAGATCAAAACCAGTGGCTACCACTGTAATCTGAATTTCACCCTTACGGATTTGATCATCAGTTACAGCACCAAAGATAACTTTGGCATTTGGATCAATAGTTTCAGTAATGATATTGGCAGCTTCATTGATTTCAAGCATGCCGATATCTGAAGATCCAGAAATATTGAAAAGGACTCCTTTGGCTCCGTCGATAGAAAGTTCCAAAAGTGGACTATTGATAGCTGCACGAGCAGCTTCTGTGGCGCGATTTTCACCAGAGGCGATACCAATACCCATAAGGGCACTTCCACTATCTTCCATAATAGCTCGCACGTCAGCAAAGTCGACATTGACTTCTCCTGGTCGGGTAATCAAATCTGAAATACCCTGCACACCTTGCCTTAGGACATCATCTACAATACGAAAGGCATTAACTAGAGTTGTCTTTCGATCAATAACTGAAAGTAAGCGATCATTAGGAATAGTAATCAATGTATCTACGCGGTCTTTGAGATTTTCCAAAGCTTCTTCAGCGATAGCACGACGTTGTGATCCTTCAAAGGCAAACGGCTTTGTCACTACACCTACGGTTAGGGCACCAAGCTCTTTGGCTGTCTCAGCCACAATAGGAGCAGCACCACTTCCAGTTCCTCCACCAAGACCACAGGCTACAAACACCATATCTGAGCCCTTGAGTACTTCTTGAATTTCATCACGATTTTCTTCAGCGGCCTGACGACCCACTTCAGGATTCATACCAGCTCCTAGTCCCTTAGTCAGGTTTTTCCCAACATGCACTTTTTCCTGAGCCTTTGAGTGATGCAAAGCCTGGGCATCCGTATTGATAGCCACAAACTCTACTCCTTTAATTTTAGCGTCAATCATGCGTGAGATAGCGTTTCCTCCTGATCCTCCCACTCCCACGACTTTAATTTTGGCAAAAGTTTCAATGTCTGGTTTGATTTCGGCCATAATAGATCCCCTTTTTAGGTATTTAGTAAAAACAATTTACGATGTAACGAAAAAACTATATTTTTGTTTTACTGTTTCCAAGTAAGGGTTTTGTACTTGAAGTTCAAATTTAGCATAGGAGAAGGGCTAATGTCAAGATAAGATATAAGCCATCCTTCTCTTAATAAAAGGCTTTCTAATGCCTTTTGTGCCTCGAGTAAGCCCTTTTACGGCAAGAACTTACGCGACAAAAATTTAATTTTCTCTGCCACCCCCTGCATACCATCCGGCAACTTATCCCACACTCTTCCTGCCGGAAAACCACTGCTGCCTGGTCCGGATTTCTCAGCATACAATATCAACCCGATAACCGTAGCAAATTCTGGATTATCCACTTCATCGAGGATGCCCCCTAATGATTTTGGATAACCGACATGCACCGGTAAACGCAAGATGTGCTTTGCTACCTCCACAGCACCTGGAAGCATCGCTCCACCACCGGTCAAAATAGCTCCACCGGGCAATAGTCCTTCACGACCTATTTTACGCAACTCTTCATTTACAAAATCAAGAATCTCTTCAAGTCGCGCTTCGATAATTTCTGCTACATGATGACGACTGACCATATCCTCTTCTTGAGAATCAAAGAGGCTAAGATCAATTTCTTCTTTTTTAGAAACTTCTTTAGCAACAGCTGTTCCGTACTGAAGCTTCACTGCCTCTGCAATTTCGATAGAAGTACGAAGGCCGATAGCAATGTCATTGGTAATATGACTTGCGCCCACAGGAAGCACTGCCAAGTGAAGTAAATCACCATCTTCATAGACAGCAATAGATGTAGTACTGCCACCAAGATTCACCAGGACAGTACCTAATTCTTTTTGTTTTAAAGTAAGTGCAGCTTCCGCAGAAGCAATAGGCTCTGCTACTAGATGTGTCGGCGTCGTACCAGCATGATCAAGACTTCTTTCGATATTTTTAAGGTGTGAGGCACTACCACTTACTACCAGGGCATTCATTTCTAGACGCACTCCACGCATACCGATAGGATCTTTGATATTTTTGATATCGTCCAGACGGTAATCTCTCGGCTCCACATGCATGATTTCACGATTGAGTGGCATGGTCAGACGAGCTTCTACTTCACCAAGAACACGAGTTGTATCATCTTCGGTCACTTCACCGTCAGCACGCCCAACAGCCACAACTCCCAAAGCCTCCTGACAAAGAAGATCTGCGCCACTCACACTTACCGCTGCACGCTCAGCAGCATGACCAGCCATACGCTCGGCCTGCTCTAACGCAACATTTACAGCCTTAGCCACCGCTTCTATATCCACCACTGATCCTCGGCGCATACCAAAAGAAGGCGTCTTACCAACGCCAATAACTCGAAGCACCTCATCTTCACCACGACTCTCAGCAATCACTGCTCTCACAGTCGAAGATCCGATATCTAGTCCTACATAGTAATTTCCTTTAGCCATACAAGATACCCAAGTAAAAAATAGCGACTCAAGAAAAAAGAGTCTCCCCTATAATCACTATTATACCCTGATTTTTTGTCAGAACCAAACCCTACCTGGTTCTACAAAGAAAGAAGATGTGGCAAGAAAACCAAAATACCTATCGCAATAGCCAAAACAGCTGTCATGAGCACAGCTCCCGCCATAACATCTTTTACTATTCGAGCATATGGATGCACTCGTGGCTTCAGCATATCAATCACCCTTTCAAAGGCTGTGTTGGTAAGCTCCATGCCAAGTACGAGAGCTATCACAAGAAATAAGATACTTTTTTCAATTGGACTCAGTTCAAGCGCTACCGCCAAAAGTAAAACTCCGACCGCTACTAAGCAATGAATCTGAAAATTACGCTCATGCTTAAAGGTATAGACGAGACCATGCCAAGCATAGGTAACACTTTTTTTGAGTCTTCTCATAATCTTTATATTGATTTGACTATTTCTTCAGTAACTTCATCTTGGATAGCAAACATCTCATCGCTATGATCATACCCGAGAAGATGGAGTACTCCATGCGAAAAAATATACACCATCTCATGTTCTTCGCTAATACCATCCTCTAAGGCTGCGCGAGTAATAAAATCTGGGCTATAAATAAGGTCTCCTAGTATGAGCTCTTCCCCCTCTGGTAGCCTACCTGTTTCGATAAAATTAACCTCTTCTCCAAAAGAAAGAATATCTGTCTCCTTGTCTTTTCCGCGATACTCTTTGTTGAGTGTCTGAATTTTTTCTTCGCTTACAGCTGCCACTCCTAATTGCACTTCTTTGTCTTTCAGACCCAGAAGGTCAATCTTACTAAGAGTTACTTCTGCCACATGTCGAAGAAAATCATCATCAAAAGGTGTTGCTACTTCTTTTTCTTGTGACAGGGTGACTCTCATATTCTTTACACCAACTCAGAAGCAAGCATCTCACGTACGCGGTCTCCGCTGGCAGCTCCACCTGCGAGCTTCATCACTGCACCAGTTGCCTTACCTAGGTCAGCCTTACTACTAAAACCACCTTCGGCAATAGCAGTCTTTACCAATTTCAATAACTCCTCATCGCTCATCTCAGCTGGAAGATAAGCTGCGAGAATAGCCATCTCTTTTTCTTCTTGCTCTGCCAAATCAGCACGGCCACCAGTCTGAAACTGAGCGATACTGTCCTTACGTTGCTTAACGAGTTTTTTGATTACTCCTTCTACTTCTTCTGAAGCAAGCTCCTCTACTGGCGTGCGTGCATCAATAGCATGATTTTTCAAAGCGCTCTGAAGAAGACGTAGCGTATCACGTTTTTCTGTCTCACCTGCTCGCATTGCTCCCTTGAGCTCTTCCATAATATCTCCGTATGTCATAGTCATTATCATTTAACTCTTTATATTTCTAAGCATAGCACAAAAAAACTCTCCGCTTACAAGCGGAGAGTTTTTGAGTACTAACGAGTCATTTTTTTCTTAATTTCTCGAAGTGCTTCTTCATCAAACTTACCAAGTTTCTTCATACGATTGATTTCCTTACGGATATCTACCTTATAAAGAGCTTCTTCTCTACGCTTGGTCTTGCTTTTCACCGGCTGATGAAAACGCTGCTTGCGTACTTTACGAAGGACACCGCTCTGCTGCACACGACGTGTAAAACGACGGATAAGGCTTTCGGGCGTTTCTTTCTCTTTCTTCTTTACTTGTATCATATTGGACTCCTCCTTCTAGTAATTTTGGATGGACCTAGTGTAACACGATTTCTCAATTTCTGCAACCCTCACAGTATCTAGGCTGCATATCCATCTTTTTCATTCCTTCTCACCTATCCTACTGATTGAAACCCCCTGGACTCAGCGCCGAGAAAAGCTGCTTCCGCAAAAAATACTTTGGGTGCGCATATTTTCTTACAACGCTTTCGTCTCAAAACTGGTCAATCATACATAACGGTGTTCGGAAACAAAAAAGATTCTATAAACTCACTCTTCTAGAAAAGTGAGTCTCTGCTAAAACTTCTGACGAACTCCGTTCGCGTCGTCTGCCTTGTCAGGATTGTACCTGTTCACGTTCGCCTTGCCATTGTTGTTGAGGTAGAGGTTCGGGACATTGCCATCGCGATAGCGGGAGCCTTACTATCTCTCTACGTCTAGAGCACCGAACGCCTGTCGCCAAATCGTTCTGCGTTATCGCACAGTAGTGAGCAATGAGTGGTATCAAAATACCTATAGAGAGACAGGCAGTTTTATAGAGTGGTAAACTGTCATCTATTAATCAATAGACCAGCTTCATAACCATTGTCAGTATAGCAAAAAATAAATACCGTATAAAAAGTTTTGACCCGTTGCACGCTGTGCAACGGGTCTAGGTTCCAAGGTACAAGGTTCAAGCGTTACCGAACTGCTTGACGCACTCCGTGCGCGCCGACCGCCTTGTCAGGACCGTACCTGTCCACGTACGCCTCGCCATTGTCGTTGAGGTAGAGGCGCGGGACATTGCCATCGCGATAGCGGGAGCCACCGCAGAGAGTATAACCCTTCTTGTCCGGCACCCGACCAGTCTTCTGGTAGGCCACAGCATAGAACATCATTCCCTCACGGAGCTGGATGCTCTGTTGCTCTGGGTCAGCCTGGTTGGCTGATTGTCCAAGTGTGGCCTTATCCGGCTCGAGGTCAGGCAGGTTGGGTTCGACCCAGATCCACCTCGCCGAAAGATCCTGCTTGGCCAGCTGGCCATCGAGATCATCCGTCCAGCGCCACTTGGCGAAGTTCCAAAGATTATCGAAGATATGGTTGCATCCGACTCCTGCGGGGAGTGGAATGAGCCAGGCAGTGCCACTCGGGCGTTCGGGCACGACGGCCTCATCGAGACCAGTCGTCAGTACGCCGGCACCCTGAAGGAAGTTCAGGCACCAGGCCTGCTCTTCGACATAAGGGTTGATGAGACGCTTCAGCTTCCAGGCTGTGAGCACATCTCGGAGCAGCGCTTGCTGAGCGCGTTTGTCAGTGATGAGCGCTTGCGCCTCATCAAAGCTCAGATCGCTTCCATAGACACCCTGTCCGAGCATCTGTTGGATTGCCACCACTTGTTTGGCGGTCGCGGGTTTTGTTCCATTCACCATGGTCTGTCACCTTATGACTATGCTTGGCTCCGAGGGATTTCGGTTTACCACAGCCACCACTCTTCTACCCCCCCTAACTTGGAGTTCAACCTCCAAGCACTTAGAGGCTTAGCTTCTAAATAGAGAGACTGACCTAAGAAAGACTAAAAAAGTGATGGCTCCGGTAAACCTGATTGTTAATGTTCAATATGTTATTATACTCTTATTTCTCTAAAAAGTCAATAGTTCTGTTATGGTTCAATATCTTGGAATCATCCCTCTCTGAATTCTTTAAAAAACAATTTCTGAAACCGCTTGAGGAATTGTAAGTACTCTAGGACTGAAGCGTCACTAGAATGCATGCAAGCCTGGATACTCGTGGCCCGTGAGCAGACATTCTTGACGCATAGGTCTTAAAGGAGTCAATTCTGAAAAAGGTTGAGGAATTTTTTTTAAATAAACACCGCCAGCAAAATAAAAAGAGCCCTCTAAAGAGCTCTTTTTACTCTAACCAATTTTACTCCCTAAGCGTTTGCCTCCAATGAGATGGAAGTGGAGATACTCTACTTCACGAGTACTATCCTCTCCACTATTGGTCACGATACGGTAGCCGCTTTCGGCTATTCCTTCCTGCTCTGCCAAGACGTGTGTCACCCAGATGATATGCCCAAGCACTTCTTTGTCTTCCTCTACCATACCTGCCACTGAAGCGATTTCTTTTTTAGGAATAATCACTATATGCACTGGAGCTACCGGATGAATATCTCGAAATGCCAGCACTCTATCATCTTCATAAACGACATCTTTGGGTACTATTTCGCCCTTTGCCATTTTGTGAAAAATCGTCTCTTCCATACTAATCTTCATCTTCTTGATCAGCAGCACTGAAACGATTCTCTCTTGGGCCGTCCTTAATGGTGAGCACCTGATTAGCCTTGAGAAGCTTCTTGACGCTCTCGACGAGCTTTTCTTGAGTGACTGTTTCCTGAGTACCAGAAATCATATCCTTGATAATAGCTGTCTCATCTAGAGCCTCCTTTTGTCCGATAATAATCGTAATTTCTACTCCAAGACGATTGGCTACACGGAGCTGACTCTTCAAACTTCCGCGACCAAAACTCTCAGCCAAAAGTACTCCGTTTTTCTCAAGATCTGAGAAAAGTCTAAGACTCTTTTTCTTGGCCATTTCGCCAAGCTGTGCCAAGAAAACCTTTGGTTGTGGCGGGTGATACGGCTTTACCTGAGTGCGCTTCATCTCAAGGACAATACGATCTAGACCAAGAGCAAATCCAATAGCTGGAGTACTTTCTCCTCCGAGACCTTCGATCAGACGATCATAGCGTCCGCCGCCGCCAAGAGAGTAATTTTTGCCGTCTTTATCCGTTGAGCGGATTTCAAATACTGTGCGGGTATAGTAATCAAGACCGCGTACAAGACGAGTATTGATAGAATATGGCAATTCAAGTTCATCAAGGTACTCCAAAAACTTCTTGAAGTGTTCTCTTGAATCTGGGTCTAGATAATCAAGTGATTGCGGTGCATGCGCTGTCAACTGAATACACTTATCTTCTTTGCAGTCCAAAATACGCATTGGATTAGCCAGAAGACGCTCACGGCACTTTAGGCAAAGCTTTTGCTTTTGAGACTCAAGGTAACGCACAAGGGCTTTCTCGTAGTCCTTGCGAGTCTCTGGTGTCCCAATAGAGTTAACTTGAAACTCAATATTCTTTAGTCCGAGCTGCTGTACCACACGGAAGGCAAGTTGTACGGTCTGTGCATCCAAGATAGCATCACTTTCACCAAACATATCGAAGTTAGCCTGGTAGTGTTCTCGATAACGTCCCTCCTGTGGACGATCATAACGAAAAACTGGTCCCGTAGAAAAAAGCTTAATTGGTTTTGGAAGCACTCCCATGCCATGCTCGATATAGGCCCGACAAAGACCCGCTGTCATCTCGGGACGGAGCGCCACTTTATCTCCACCACGTGTATTGAAAAGATACATTTCTTTGTCGATAATATCTGTACCGTCACCAATACTTCGCAAGTAGAGATGAGCAAATTCTACGGTAGGCAAATCAATACGACTAAAACCATACTCTGTAGCAGCATGTGTGAGTACCCGTCTAGCACGCTCCCAGTAAGGCTGTTCATCTGGTAAGATATCTCGCATCCCACGCAAAGCCTGAAGAAGCATTTCTTCCTCCACCTGCTTTTGCTTAGCTGGCTGAGTAACTTTTTTTGCTACTGCCTTTTTAACCGGCGTACTTTTTGTAGCTTTCACAGCTGTTTTTTTCTTTGCTTGCATGGTTTTCTTATTAATTGCCATAGGTAGATTATCTTACACCAATTACACTTGCTTATCTTAATATATACTTGCTCGAGAAAGAGGCAGTGCTCGCACCAACACCCTTCCTATCATAAATTCTTTCTTCACCGGACCAAAAAAACGTGAATCATAGCTAGCATCTCGATTATCACCCATTACAAAGTACTCATCGAGACCCATCTTTTGTTTTGGCATATCCTCAAGCGTAGAGTTCTCATGACGATAAGCGCTTTCATCAAGCACAAAGCCCTCTGGTTTTTCTTCATTATAAATCCACACTCGATTATTTTTAATCTCGATAGATTCTCCTGGCAATGCAATCAGTCTTTTAATAAAAAACTGTTTAAATTTTTTCGGATAGCGAAAAACGACCGACTCTTGACGCGCAAAGGTGCGAAAATCTGGTAATATCAAAGGTCTATTCGGATCCCAGCCCAATAAAAATGGGATACTTGCGCGAATCTGTTTGTAGCCAAACTCACTAATAATCAAGTACTGTCCATCCTGAAAATTTGGCTCCATGCTTGAGCCCTGCACAAAGAAAGGTTGGAACAAAAAGATACGAACAGGTATAATAATGACTACGGCTAAGGAAAAAACTTTTACCATTTCTATAAGCAAAGCTTTGATACCTAATGATTCTTCGTTTTTTTCTTGGTTCATAGTAAAGATGCATTTTTGCGAGAGACGTATAACCTCTTTTTATTGGCTCTAATAAAGCCAATATCTGCTTATACGGGCAACGAAACACTGACATCATCTCATACTTTAAGTCCGAAAGCAAGGGTCAAAATCGCCTTATTTCAAAACAATGGATAGCGTCAGACGAGCACAGCCAAAAAATCACCCTCCTGCCATGCCTCTCGCTAAGCCTGCTTTGACACAGCACCCTCCCGTAAAACCCCAAAAACCCACTCTCGAGGCCATCCCCCCAAAAACAAAACTCTTTACCAAACGTCGCCCCTATCTAAAAAAGAATCTCCTCCGTTTTGGGCTGATTATTTTAGGCATACTTACTCTTTTGATCATTATTTTTGGCGTACGCCTTTTGGGGACTCTGAGTACCATACAGCTCAAAAACCAAGAGAGCCCCTCTTTCCTCTCTCAGGTTGGATCACTAACGCAAGTTTTTCGAGACAACCCAAGCGATCGACTCAAAAAAACTGATGACGGAAGAATAAATATTCTTCTTCTTGGAAGAGCTGGTGAAAGCTACCCCGGGAAAAACCTCACCGACACTATCATGCTTGCGAGTATTGATACCGAAAAGCATAAGGTGGGGCTTATTTCACTTCCAAGAGATCTCTATATCACACTAGATGATGAACGGGTTTCTGCTAAAATAAATTCCCTCTACCAGTACGGTCTCAACCAAAATCAAAGCACAGACATCATCAAAAAAGCTACTTCTGAAATAACTGGTGAACCCATCCACTATACTTTTATTCTTGACTTTGATGGTTTCGAAAAAATTATCGATACTTTTGGCGGTATCAATGTAGAAGTAATGCGTGATATTTATGATGAACGCTATCCTGGTAAAAACTACAGCTACGAAACCTTTGAGCTCAAAAAAGGTTGGCAAACTCTTGATGGCAAAACCGCTCTCAAGTACGTAAGAGAGCGACATGATGATCCTGAGGGAGATTTTGGCCGTGCCAAGCGTCAACAACAAGTTATTTCGGCACTCAAGGAAAAAGCTTTTTCTAATAGTTTTCTCTATAATTTTGATACCATGCTTAAACTTCTTGATATTCTTGGCGAGAGCGTCAAAACAGATGCTACCCTAGCTGAAATGGAAAGCTTTTTTGCTCTATCAAAACGAGTGGACACGCAAAACATAGAGACCCTAGTTATTGATGCCTGGAAAAAAGAAAGCCTTCTTCGTGTTTCCCATGTTCCACTTGGTGGTGTAAGTGCTTTTATTCTTGTGCCTCGTTCCGGTAACTGGCAAGAAACCAAGGAAGTTAGTCAGTCCATCTTTTCTCGAGAACTCTTCCAGAAGCGCAAGGAAGAGCTCACAAAAGAACAAGCCTCTCTTGCCATTCTTTATCCATCCGAAAAACGTCTACAGGCCGTAAATACAAAAAACCTTTTTGATGAATTTTTTCCTCAAAATATTGAACTCATTTCTCTTCGTGACTATGATTCGTGGCCAGAACAGAGTATGCTTCTAGATAGGACTACCCTAAAAAAACCCTGGTCACTCGACACACTTATGAAGAAACTTTCTCTTGAGAAAGTTGACTCACTACCCATAGAGATACCCGAAAACACCTCTGGTGATTTCATTCTCCTCGTTGGGGCAAAGACTACTGAACTCCCGAGAGAAGAATTCTTTGAAGATTCTCTCTCATCTGATACAAAAGAAGGAGAGCCTCTCATTATTGAAAACAACCCCTAAATCTATGCTTCTCATTATTGGTCTTGGTAATATTGGCAAAAAGTACGAACGCACCCGTCACAATGCTGGTTTTTTGGCACTTGATTATATTCATCACACCCACCAGTGTGACGCATGGACCGAAGAAAAAAATCTTTCAGGCTTTGTCTCCAAGGGCACTCTAGGTACACAAAAAGTACTCCTTTTTAAACCTGCTACTCTCATGAATAACTCTGGCCTAGCAGTAGCTAAGATCATTCATTACTACAAACTTACCCTCAACAAAATTATTGTTATCCATGATGATATGGATATACCTTCAGGAAAAGTAAAACTTACCCTTTCCTCTCGAGCTGCTGGCAATAATGGCGTCCAAAGCATTATCGATCATTTAAGGACACAAGATTTTAAGCGTATCCGTATTGGCATTGGAAGGCCAAGTGATACCCTTGGCTACTGTGAACCATCTCACAATTACGTTCTCGAAAACTTTACTCCACCTGAAGAAGAGCTTCTGCAAGCACTCTTTGAGAAAACTTTTAGTACGCCTACCTTTATTGAATAAAGTATCTTTAGAAAAACAAAAGCCCCCGCATAGCGGGGGCTTTTCCTTTTCGACTCAATTCTGACTACAGCCGAAAAAAACCGAGGTTTTATTTCATTTCAGCGAAAAAAGACTAGGAGGGATGTCTTCTTTCACCCTGTAATCAGAATTGAGTCGAAAAGATATTTTCTAAAGAACAGGAAATACTACTTTAGCGAAAAAGCTCTTTTTTGTCAACTGACGTTTTGACCAAAGAGCTTTACGGTGAATGCTACCAGGTCAATAACTATGCTTTATCAGCCTCCTTGGTAACACCCTCTACCTTAGTAACATCAGCTGTTACTTTTTCATCAAGAGCAGCCATTTCCTCTTCACTACGAGGAGCTTCCACAAGGGCTACTACTGTTTCAGCATCAACAAGCATTGTTACTCCCTTAGGCAGCTTAATATCTTTAATTTTGATATTGTCTTCAAAAGTAGCCAACGTTTGGATATCTACTTCAATTTCATGCGGCAGGTCCTTTGGAAGACAGCTCACCTCTACTTCTTCAAGTGTCTTTACGAGCATACCGCCAAGCTCACGCACCGCGGCAGCTGTTCCAGTGAATACCAATGGAATCTGAGCCTCCAAAGCTTCGTCCATATGCACCTGATAGAGGTCTACATGAGAGAAGCGTCCTGAAAGAGGATGGAGCTGTATTTCCTGAATGATAACACCCAGATTCTTTTTGGCACCCTCCAAAGTAACCACACTACTGTGTCCGGCAACTTTGTATACCTTCGAAAAAGTAATATAGTCAATCCAAAGCATTTCTGCTTCTTGTCCATGACTGTAAAGAACTGCTGGAATTTTTCCAAGCTTTCTCTCAGCTACTATTTCTTTCGTTGATTGTTTTTCACGCTTGGTAACAGCGAGGTTAAGCCCTTTGCTCATACATTATTATCATTAATAGTACTTATTTACTTATGAAGCAATCAAATCCTTTATATCACCCTGGTACTCTTTTAGGTACTGATGTGTTTTGAAGACATCTTCCGCTGAGATAGGTGCTCCTTGGTAGAGTCTTTTGGCTTCACTTTGCTCAAGATCAGTCATTACTCCCAAGCTCACAATTCCCATTTGCCCCAAAGAGAGATGCACAAGAGATGCTCCTCCACACTGATCGCAAACAACATGCAAGGTGGTTTTTTTCTCTTGTTCATCTAAAACAACAATCTTTCTCGCTGACTTACTTTGATTGCAAGCGATACATCGAACAAGTGCTTGTAGATTCTCAAGAGGAAACTTCATAGTTCTTTATTGTAAAACGTCATTTAAGCCCTTCTTAAAGATAGCCTAAAGGTTTTTCGATTCTACCAGCTTTACCTCAAAACGTCAAGAAAAAGGCTTAAACATCGAGATTTTTTACAGTCTTAGCGTGAGTCTGGATAAACTTACGGCGTGGCTCTACTTCATTGCCCATCAGGATATCAAAGAGCTCATCTGCTTCTTCGGCGTCCTCAATAGACACCTGGAGCATCACGCGATTCTCAGGATTCATAGTAGTTTCCCAGAGTTGTTCTGGGTTCATTTCTCCAAGACCCTTATAGCGCTGAACATTTACTCCAGAAACATTCTCCGTCGCCACTTCTCCAATGTTTTCATCATTCTCTTCCACCTCTTTTTTGGCAGGCTCTTTTTTCTTGCTTTTCACTGGTGCTTTTTCAAGCATCTCCTTGATCACTCTCTCTTTTTCGTCATCAGAGAAAACGTAACGCACATCCTTTCCTCGCTGTAAACGATAAAGTGGTGGCTGAGCAATATAGATATAGCCATCCTTCACCAAATCCTCATAATAACGATAAAAGAAAGTCAAAAGCAGCGTACGGATATGCGAACCATCGACGTCGGCGTCAGCCATGATGATGATCTTATGATAACGAAGCTTGGCGATATCAAGCGATTCACCAATACCAGCACCCAATGCAATAATCATCGGCTTGAGTGTGTCTGACTTTACCACTTTATCAAGGGTTGTTTTTTCTACGTTTACCAACTTACCGCGAAGCGGCAAAATAGCCTGAAAAAAACGGTTTCTCCCCTGCTTAGCACTTCCACCCGCAGAGTCTCCCTCTACGATATAGAGCTCTGATTTAGAGGCATCTTTTGAGGTACAGTCAGCAAGCTTACCTGGGAGCGTCATACCATCAAGTGCGCCCTTTCGGAGCACAGCATCTTTGGCGGCACGAGCAGCTATACGAGCACGTACCGTAAGAAGACACTTATCTAAAATAGCTTTTGCATCACTTGGGTGAGTCTCTAGATATTCACTGAAGGCCTCTGCTACCACAGAAGAAACTGCTCCACGTACCTCGATGTTATTGAGCTTATCTTTTGTCTGACCTTCAAACTGAGGATTGGCTAGCTTTACAGAGACCACTGCCGTCAAACCTTCCTTCAAATCATCAGAAGTAAGGGAACCATCTTTTTCTTTGATCAGATTATTCTTTTTTGCGTAGTCATTTAAGATACGGGTCATCGCCATCTTGAAACCAGTCACATGCGTTCCTCCACCTGGATTTAAGATGTTGTTTGCAAAAGAAAAAAGGTGCTCTTTGTATCCAGAAGTAAACTGAAGTGATGCTTCTACAAGAATATTATCTACTGTCTTTTCTACGTAAAACGGCGTCACATTCTTAATCTCTTTCTTGCGATTCAAAAACTTTACAAAAGAAATGATGCCCGAATCAAAATAAAAGCCGTGCTTTTTTACCAAGTATTCCTCCTTTTCGGTTTTTGTTTCACGCCAATCTTCTACGGTAATACGCACACCCTTTGTCAAGAAAGCTTGGTATCGCAAGTACTCCAAAATCTTGTTCCAAGAGTACTTAATCTCGGGAAATATAGTAGGGTCAGCCTGAAAAGCCACAGCGGTGCCAGTAAGCTTTGATGTGCCGATAGTTTTAATTTTAGAGACTGGCTCACCCCGCTTATACTCCTGAAAGAATATTTTTCCCTGGCGTTGCACTGTCACCTTGGTGTGTTCAGAAAGAGCGTTGACAACAGAGACACCTACACCATGAAGTCCTCCGGATATTTTATAGCCTGTTTCTTCGCCACCAAACTTTCCTCCGGCATGAAGAACGGTCATAACCGTCTCCAAGGCTGATTTTTTTGTCTGAGGATGCACATCAACTGGAATGCCACGACCATCATCAGCCACTTCAATCCAATTATCTGGCAAAAGCTTTACACGAATCTGGCTACAATGGCCAGCCATCGCTTCATCTATAGAGTTATTGACCACCTCCCAAATAAGATGATGGAGTCCTTCGAGTGAAGTTCCTCCGATATACATACCTGGTCGCTTACGTACTGGATCAAGTCCCTCTAAAACCTGGATGGATTTTGCGCCGTACCCTTCAGTTGCTTGTGTTTTTTTTGCCATAGTATCGTACCGTTTATTCAAAGAATATTTTACTTATCATTACTGCTGTTCACCTTTGTGAAAATTACGTGCTGTAAATTCCAAAAGCAAAATGAATGCGAAAAAAAGAAGCGCCAGCCACCATACCCAGATATCTCGATAGAGAAGAAGGGTATTAATAAGGACGAGTAAATTCAAAAGAAACGCCTGACGCAAAGCTCCTCCAATATGCTTTGCCGCCCTTTCTTCGCCAAGACCTTTTTTGTACACCATTATCATAATTTCCATGATAACTCCTAGAGTAAAAGCAAAAAGGCTACTAAAAAATAAGCCTTTTCCCAAAACTCCTCCGGTGTCAGGATCTACCTTTAAAATAACCCCTACAAATGAACCGAGCGCCAAAAGAGTACAAAGAAAGACACCTATTTGGAAAGCTCGTAGTGACATAGAGAATACCTCTTTTTTAAGCAATAACCTCCTTAATAATAGCGGAAAAAACAAAAAAGGGCAACTGTCTAAATTGCCCTTTTTCACTTTATTTGAGCCTTAATTATGCTCTTGAGACGTATGTTCCGCGGTCAGTATTGATAATAATACGATCACCTGTTTTGACAAATAACGGCGTCGTTACCTGCATCCCAGTTTCTACTGTTACCACCTTATCTCCACCAGAAGCAGTGTCTCCTTTGAGCCCAGGAGGTGCATCCGTAACAAGAAGAGTCACCTTGGCTGGCAATTCAACCGTCAAAGGTGTTCCATTCCAGGTAAGCAAAATGACCTCCGTCCCCTCGACTAGATAACCCTTAGCATTACCAAGCATGGCCTCTGAAAGAGCGAACTGCTCAAAGGTCTCATTGTCCATGAATTCATACTCATCACCTGTGGCATAGAGATACTGAGCATGCGCTTTGGCTATATTGGCCTCCTCTAGTTTATCTCCGCCCTGAAAGGTACAGTCGAGCATAGCTCCTGTCATCAAGTTTCGAAGTTTGGTACGAAGGACCGCTCCAGCTCGCCCCGTCTTAGAGTGTAGATAATCTACTACTTCGTAGGGCTCATTGTTCCAGACAATTTTTTTGCCGTTTTTGATTTCTGTTATTCCTAACATGGGACTGGTGTTAGTTGATGACGTATGGTACCAAAGCCATAAAACGAGCGCGCTTTACTGCCTGAGCCAATTTACGCTGCTCTTTAGCAGTAAGTCCATGACGTTTTGGAGGATACATCTTTCCTTGTGAGTTCAAAAAACGACGCAAGAAATAAGCATCTTTATAATCGAGGTTCTGTAATTTTTTTGACATTGCTACATCCATAGTGGTGCACTTTTAATAAACAAATGATTTAAAATGGGACATCTTCGATACGAATTTCATCAACTTCATCATCGAGATTGATAGTGGGGATACTTTCCTCTTCAAGCTGACTTTCTGTTTTTCTTGGAGCACTTGCAGGAGCACTATTGTACGTCCTTGGAGTGCTACCGCCACCTTGTTGAGCAGATCCGCCCTGAGCGCGACTTCCAAGCTGCATCGTTTCTCCAATTACTTCGGTCGTACGACGTTCTACGCCATCCTTACCTGTATAAGCTCTCGTCTGTAACCTTCCTTCGATAAAGCACTCCTGTCCCTTGGTGAGATATTGTGAGGCAATTTCCGCCTGCCTCCCCCAAAGAACGACATTATGATACTCAGTCTTATCTTGTTTCTGGCCACTCTTGTCAGTCCAAAAGCTGTTAGTCGCCATACTAATAGTGGCTACTGACTGACCGCCTGGAGTAGTGCGGATTTCTGGATCACGAGTCAAGCGCCCTACGAGAATAACTTTATTTACGTTCATAGACGTATGTTATTTAGTTTGATTAGATATCAAGCTTGGTTTTAAGTTGCTGATCAATTTGTTCGCTAGAAACTGCTTTATTGCCCTCATCTTTAGTCACAGGAGCTTCTGGCATTGCGCGCATAGCACCACGACGCTCATAACGATTATTCTTTCCTTCAGTCTTCGGCTTTTCTACTCGCGGGATAGCCTTAAGTTCAGGGAGCTCATCGGCACGCAAGATAAGGAAGCGAAGGACATCCTTAGAAAGCATCAATGCACGATTAATTTTGTTCATTGGATGAACTTCTACTGTTTCCTGATCTTGTTCGTCGTGATCAGGAAGAGTGAAGCGACGAGCAATATAGATACCCCGAGTTTCTTTCTTAACCATATAAGCCAGCTTACGCTTCTCCTCTGTTTCAGGAGCAAGAAAAACTCCGCCCTCATCAGTCACTATTTTAGCCACTACTTCTTTAATACGAGGAAGCTCCGCTTCCTTTGTTTCACCTACAAGGTAAAAAAGTTCGTATTCAACCATACTAATATACGTATTTAGATATTTAAAAACCGCTGTACAAAGAGAAATCCTGCTACAAGCGGTAGGTGTCTTCCTGGTCCCCTCGACAGGCTCGGGGCGGGAAAACGTCGGACTTTCTCAGTTGTTTCCAAAGTCTACCAGAGAAAACCCCTTTTGGCAAGGGTAAGACAAAACCACCCCTTGAGGGTGGTTTTGCTTTTCTATCCTAAGTCTCTCGAAGGGCTAAGGAGCCACTTCCTTCCAATTGTAATCACAAGTCTTTTCTCCGGTACAGTTCTGGGTTACTCCACAGTTGTCTGTGATGGTGAAGGTGTCTTTTTGACAGAGGGATTGACTTCTCGAGTCTCTTTGACAAGCTCCTGCATCAGTACAGGTAACTGTGACTGATCTGGTGACTGTATTTGAATTGTATGAAGCTTGGAATGATTCTGTTCCTACGTTATCTGCTGTAAGAGTCTTTGGACTGCCTCCAGAGATTGAGATTGGATTACCTCCTCCTTCACTCCAGGTAGCACTGGTGGTGACGTCTCCTGTAGAGTCTGTACAGCTGGCTGCGTCATTGAAGCAAGCGACGAGGTTTTTAGTGTCATATCTGTTCATACTGAAGCTTGCTGGTGGTTCGATAGATCCTGAACAAGAGTTTTGACAGATTTTTAAGGTTGGTTGGAGGGTGACTGAGATTTGTTTGGTGGTAGTTCCTCCTGGGCCAGTACATGAGAGCTGGTAGAGAGAGGCTGCGGTAGCTTGGATATTGTCATTCCCTCCTATGGTAGCTTTGCCTCCTGCCCAGCTGTTACCGGTACCTGAACAACTGGTGGCATTTGTGACATTGTTCCAGATAATGTTTAGGTTAGCGTTTCTGGCTACAGTAAGACTTCCATTCGCGACTACTCCATTGATTTGGAAATTGAAGTCTGGAGCTGGTGGAAGGTATGGGGCACTACAGGATGCATTAGTTCCCCCTCCACTCCCCTGACAAGTCCATGAGTATGGACCTGGAGCTGCTCCTGGGGTGACTGGGGTATTGGCACCTTGAAAACAGAGTCCTATGGTAGGAGGATTAGTGGTTGGGAAAGCATTGGCTGATCCACAGACTCCGTTGACTATGGTACTAATCGTAATGGTAAGAGGGATGCTCCAGCCACTGGTTCCTCCTTTGCTATCTTGTGCTAAGGCTTTTATGGTATATGTTCCTGGGGTAGCCCATTGGTGATTGAAAGTTTGAGTAGTGTTAGAAGGGACATAGCCTGAAGCTGGCATCCATTCATCTACGGTGTTGTTGTTATCCCAGTCCATGCCGTAATGGAGAGTATCAGAATCAGGATCAGTAGCTTGGGTATTGAAAGGATAACTGGTACTGGTAGAACCTGAGGTTGGGCCGGTGAGAGATGGTGGGTTTGGGTTGTTGTTATTTGATGGAACTGTGAGATTAAAAACAATCTGCTGAGCTGGAACATTTAATAGGTGCTTGGGTGTAGAATTGTAGGGATTAAGAGCCTTACTGTATGATCCATAGCAAGTCTTACCGTCAAAAGATTTGTATCCACAAGAATCCCATTGAAGCACTCCCTTGTCAGCCATGGCTATGCGATTATCTGAAGAAAAGCCACAGAAAATATCATTGTTATACATGTAGTAAAACTTTCCTGAAGTAGCTGGATAGTTTACAGAAAAACCAAGACTACCTGATCCAGTCACTCTAAAAGTAGTACTATTTTCCTGTACTACGGTAGCAGTACCGCTGGGAACAATTTGAATATTTGGAGGATTGACTGAGAGTGGTACATACACATCTACCATTTGAGGAAGGGTGACTATCTCTCCGCCACAACTTCCTCCTGTCATAACACCCGTGGCAACAAGATCGCCTAACGTTGAATCTGTCGGATAAGCAGCATTATTAGTCCAATGGCCGTTAGGAGAATCCCCCGAATCTCCTGTGCCATTCCAAGAAATTTGAGAATTATCAAGTGGAATATCAAAAGTTACCCTTGTTCCCACGGCCAAAGTATCTCCATCATTAATAGCAGCGCCCGTATCAGCGTTCCTTATATCAGCAATATAAGTGACCGTAGCATTGGCATTTGGTTTAAGCCCTGGTGCCCATCCATAGTTGGCGCTTGGATTAGCCTCGAGATCCACATTCCATGACCAGACATAATAAAGTTCTGGGATACTTGTCGTACTCCAACTCACACTCTTCCCCTCCACCACCTGAGGTAGAAGGAAGGCTCCTCCAAGAATAATGGTTAGAAAAAGCTTCTTGAGGTATGTATTTTT
>JAHBAT020000020.1 GCA_018499985.2 Candidatus Moraniibacteriota bacterium | reverse complement strand
TTGAGCGTACTGTGAAAAACTTTTTCCAAGGCCTGCTGCCAGTACGCATTTTCTGGATCAATTACATCGCCACAATTGAAACTGCACCCGCTACAGCTCATCACCTTCCCTTGTGTAGCATCCAAAAAGTGGCAACGATTATTTTTTACCGCAAAGGCAGGATTCATACCATAGACCTTTTCAGCAGCCGCTACTGGACAGATACTTGTACACCAGCCACTCTTAACTGGAAAAAGTGCTCCAAAAACAAAGGCTCCTCCAAACACCCATATCAAAAGCCAGAAAAGCGACTGACTATCAGCATTAAAAATAATCAAGCGATACGGCACAATGGTCCAAAACAAAAGAGCGCTCAAGAGTAATCCTCGTTTACGAATAATCTGGTACAACTTACCATGCACTCCTGTGAGTTCATTGGCCTTGATACCTATCTTTGAAAGTCGGCGGCGGCCAAATAGGATATAGCGCCAGAGACTCACCGTAGACAAAGGACAACTATTACGCCAAAGCATTGGTGAAAAATACATAGTCAGCACTACCGCCGGCATCATAATCATCCAAAAAATCTCTCGCACTGAAAGTTCTTTGAGAAAAGAAAAGTGAAAATCAACATAGAGTCCATACATGGTAAGTGCTATACCTACGAGCATGATGGCACGCACAAAAGTCCAGGTCTTCTGGTGTGCATAAAGAGCTTGTTTCATATTTTTGTATTAGTCTTTCTCTTAGTATAAAGAAAAAACACTTCTTCTGGAAGTGCTTTGCCTAATCTTTTCTTCGGACTTTTTCTGTGACCCAGAACTCTCCGAAATAATTCTTTGTAAGAATACGTGTTTGTGAGTCAATAGCGGGTATAGCAGAAATAAAAGCTACAAACGGCAGAAGGAGCCACTGGAAAAACATATAAAAATAACGTGACCAATGATAGCGCTCCGGCTTCGGAGGAAGTGACATAAGTGAAAGCGGAATAGAAACCAAAAGCCCTGCCATACCAAGCGTCATAAGGGTACGCGTCACAAAGGGAAGATTGTGTGCGATAACGCTCTCTCTGAAAGCTGCCCCTCCAAGGATAAGCGGAAGCCATCCGAGAAATGTCAAAATAAAAGAAGTGGTCGCCCACGAGTAGTGCCCTTCGAGCATTTCATAACTAATGCGAATCTTGGTCCACAGTGGGATAATTTTATCTGGCCAAATAGCACGCATGGTCACTGGAAAGTTTTCGATACCATAGGCCCAGCGACGCTTCTGCTTGTACTGATTCTTAACCGTCTTCCAGTATGTCTCCGCCAATACTGCATCCAAAGAAATAGGCAAGTGAATTGGCTGTACTCGATAGTCTCCATGGAAATAAGAGAGGCACTTCCAGTAAATGACTGAGTCTTCGCTAATCATATTGACCGGCCAAAAATCTACTTTGACCAAAGTATCGAATGGTTCTGAGTGTGATGAAAAAGTCACCATCTCCTGACGGGTACTCTGATATAGATGCCAAAAAGATGACCCTGTCACAATCAAACGCACGATGGCATTGGTATCCCACAAGTTGTTGTGATACATCGGCAGTGGCTGATAGGCACGCTGCAAACGCTTTGGCTCAATCACATACTCATATGTAAGCGCTGCGAAGTACTCAGGATGTGCCACACTATCACAATCGAAGTTAGAAAACACTACTCGCTTGTAATCAATGCCTCGCTCATCGAGATACTTCTTCAGCTCACGCGCAGCAAAGCCAGCATTAGATGCCTTACACTTCATTTCGCCAGCTGCCACGATATGGGTAGTGACGATAAAGTCCTTAAAGGTACTTCCAAACTTTGCCTTGAGAGCTTCTACCTTTGGAATACGTGTCTCTGGATCCTCTCTTTCTTCAGTCGCCAAAAGTACAATCATCTGTTCTTTCGGGAAGTTAGACTGTGCCAATGATTCAATAGCTGGCTCGATAACCTCTACTGGCTCCCCTGCTGTCGGAAGAAGCACCACATGGAGAACTTCTCTCCAATCCATGATTTCACTTTTAATTGGAATCAAGGCCTTAGTCTCAACTAAAACCTTTTTCGTACGGGCAATTTCTTTACGAATAATCCGACGCTCTTTCCATGCCCACAAAGACATTTCTTTCTTGGCCTGCTTTAATTTCAGAAGACGTTCTTCTAGCTGCTCTACAAACTGCTCTGGCTGATGTGTGTTTTGTACTCGCTCCCACCAGTTAATCTTTTTACCTTCATTGACTTCGTAGTGACCAATAGTAGAAAACAGTGTCACATACAAAGCCTTGGTAATCCAGTAAATATCAAAAATAATCACAAAGATAGCCATCCAAAAAGGCAAGAAGAAGGACAGGACTATCATTCCAAGGAGCGTCCCCCACGTCAAAGTGCCCGGAATGATTTCCAGGAGTCTTTGGACGCGATGTTTCGCGGGATCTTTGGTCTTAGGGTCGGGAAATTCAAATTTCATAGCTGTCCGAAAATATACCCCAAATAAAGGAAAAAGGCAAGTCTTCATAAGTCCTGAAGAAAATAAATGCTACAATATACACATATGCAAAAACTCTTTACTTTTCCCGAAAATTTCTACTTTGGAGCGGCTACCGCCAGCCATCAGATTGAAGGTGGTCAAAACAACAACTGGACGCGTTTTGAGCATGCCAATGCCGAGCGTCTCGCCAAAGAGTCTGAGGCGGCCTTTGCCTGGAATCCTCATTGGTCCAAATTTAAATCCGAAGCAACGAATCCCGAGAACTATATCTCTGGCGCTGCTTGTGATCATTGGAACCGCTATGAAGAAGATTTTGACATCCTCGTTTCTCTTGGACTCAACAGCTATCGCTTCTCTATCGAGTGGTCACGCATAGAACCAGGCGAGAGCATCTTCAGCGAAGAAGCACTCGACCACTACGAGGCTATGCTGATCGCTCTCCAAAAAAGAGGCATCACCCCTTTTGTTACCCTATGGCACTGGACTCTTCCTCTTTGGCTTGCAGACCAAGGCGGCCTCACTAGCAATGATTTCCCTTATCACTTTGAACGCTACACCCAAAAGGTCGTCAATCGCCTTGGTAAGTACGTACACTTTTGGATTACTCTCAATGAGCCGGATGTCGTAGCTTCTCACAGTTACCTTATTGGACACTGGCCACCTCAAAAGAAAAATCCTTTTGCCTATCTCAAAGCTGAGCGCCAACTTGTTCAGGCTCATAAGCAAAGCTATCAAATGCTCAAAGCCTACAATAAAGATAATCAAGTAGGTATCGCCAAACATCAGGTAGCTTTTGTCATGCTTCGCCCTACTCTTACCAATCGCGTCCTGAAATTCTTGGCTGATCAGTTTTGGAATCGTCCCTGGCTACGAAAAATCAAACACTACCAGGACTTCATCGGTCTCAATCACTACCACCGTCACTGTATCGACAATGGATATGGAAAAAATCCCAACCTCGTCCAGACTGACTTCGGCTGGGAGTATTGTCCGGAGTCACTCACTCAAGCACTTATCGAACTCAAGGGCTACAAACTTCCTATCTATATCACCGAGAGTGGCGTGGCTGATGCCGATGATACTCTTCGTCAGGACTTTATTCCTCGCGTACTCAAGGCAGTAGCCAGAGGCATCGAGGCTGGGGCTGATGTCCGTGGTTATCTCCACTGGTCTTTCTTGGATAATTTTGAATGGGACAAAGGTTTCTGGCTCCGCTTTGGCTTAATTCAAGTAGACTTCAAAACTCAAACTCGCACCATCCGTCAAAGTGCCCGTATGTATGCTGAGATAAGCCAAAAAAGGCAAATCGAGCTCTAAATATCTCATACCACTTGACAAACTCGTCTTTTGTTTCTATAATGTAGCCACTAGAAATCTAGTTCTTTGAAGTTTCCATTGCCCCTGGCACACCTGGATAGAAGAGGTCAGTCCTCTTCCTATACTACCCCCTCGGGGAGTAGGATTGACCAAAATCCAGCCCGTAGCTTTTGTGCTGATCTGTTGAACAGCCGGATCATCTAAAAAGCTGTGTGTCAGTGGCAAAGAGAGGTCGTTTCACTCGCTCAATTGTGAAATAAGGCTCTTGTAGCCAAAGCAGCTCGTTTCGTGCCATCCCAAGAAGGTGCCTTGCCCCGCCCCTATCGAAGGAACAAAAAGCCGAAGCTGGTAGCTCGCGACTTCTCAATTTATTTCTTGCCTAGGCAGCAAGTAGACTTCACCCTCCGAGGAATTATCCACTGGATTCTATACTCGGAGGGTCTTTTTCTTTTCATGCCCACAAACCTTGCTTTTTTCTTGATATATGGTATCTTTGTGTGGCAGTGAAAACTGCTTTTTCTTTTGAAAAAATCCATCGTATGGTCCCATCGTCTATCGGTTAGGACATCAGGTTTTCATCCTGAAAAGAGGGGTTCGACTCCCCTTGGGACTACTAAATAAAAACACTAGGTTTCTGCCTAGTGTTTTTGTTTTGGTATTTTTGAAAGGAGAGTCGAATCTATTCCTCACCCTTCAAAGCCTGGCCCATTTTCTCAAGTGTTTTACCGAGGACGGCTTTGGCATCTGTAGCCGCACCCTTGAGATCGGAAAGGTCTTTATTAAATACCTTTACGAGCTTCTCAAGATTAGCTATTTTTTTATTTTGTTTCTCTACAGTCTCTTGTAGTACTCTGTTTTGAATTCTCAGTTGGTAATTCTGGACCAAGAGCAGTCCAGCTACTACCAAAAACAACCCCGCGCTGGCTAGTAACACACGCTCTCTTTTGCTTAAATTTTTGATATCTTGTAGTTGCATAGATTTACGTTCTCTACTATTATACTCTATTCTCTGGTTCTTCTTGTTATACTACCTGTATGTTTCTCGATATCCTCCTCGGTCTCTTCTGGGCCACCCTTACTAGCTTTATCTTCGATGTCCCCCTGACTCCTTGGTGGCTTTTTCTGGGAGTCCTCTTTGCCTTTCTGCCTGACACTGATTTTTGGATAGAACTTCTAGAGCGTGGCACTGTCGGAGGCAAGAAGCTTGGTGCTCACCGAGTCCTCACTCACATCCCTTTTCTCTTTGTCATTCCAGCTATTCTACTCTTTGTCTATGGCGGCCCCGCTCTCGGGACACTCTTTATCCTTGGTGTGTATGGCCACTTCCTCCATGATGCCACCGGTATGGGCTACGGCTACCGCCTCTTGTATCCTTTTTCACCACTGTTCTATAAGTTCTTCTCCGACAAAGATGGTACTATTAGCTATACAAGAAAAAACCTTCTGGTACATTGGACCAAGGAAGAAGTAGAAGCACTTCACGAAAAGCATGGCAACGATGACTGGCTCCAAGATGATATCCGCTATCATCAAGAGCATTGGCGTGAACTTGTTTTGCAGATTATTATTCTCATTCTTGTTATCACTCTTTTTTATCACGTACTCACATGACCAAAGTTCTCTCTATCGAAACCTCTTGCGATGAAACCGCCTGCGCTGTCTTGGAGTCTACTCCAGATGGTATCAAGGTGCTTGCCAACATCGTCTCTTCTCAGGCAGACCTCCATGCTTCCTATGGTGGAGTAGTCCCTCAGCTTGCTGCCCGTGAACACATCAACAATATCGTACCGGTAGTGGCCGAGACCCTCGCAGAGGCCAAGCTTTCCAAAGATGCCATAGACTTTATCGCTGTGACCGAAGGTCCTGGCCTGATGCCTGCACTTCTTATTGGCGTCAATGCTGCCAAAACCCTCTCTCTTGTCTGGGACAAGCCTCTCATGGGTGTCCAGCACCTTGAAGGCCACATCTATGCCAATCTCCTCCGAGAAGACACCTCGCTCGTCTTCCCGCTTATTGCTCTCATTGTCTCTGGCGGACACACTGAGCTTGTACTTATGGAAGATCACTTCCAGTACACTATTCTTGGAGAGACCCAAGATGATGCTTCTGGCGAAGCCTTTGATAAAGTAGCTAAGCTACTCGGTCTCCCTTATCCTGGTGGCCCACAGGTGGCCAAGCGTGCCGATGCCTTCAGGCAATCTCATGAAAAAGAGGCTATACAGGCAGTGACCGATAGATTCCCGCGCCCCATGCTTGCGGCAGACAACTACGATTTCTCTTTTTCTGGCCTCAAGACCGCCGTCCTCTATGCTGTCCAAAAAGAAGCACCTTTGGCCGATGATCCTACCCTCTTTACCGACAGTATCTGCCATGCCTTTCAAGAAGCAGCTATTGATGTGCTCGTGGGCAAGACCAAGAAAGCTCTTTCTTTTTACAGTCCAGCTACCTTTGTAATTGCTGGTGGTGTTTCTGCCAATACTCGTCTCCGCGAACAACTCACCACTCTTATTGCTACTCACTTTCCTGAGACTACTTTTCTTACTCCAGAATTCAAATACTCTCTCGACAATGCAGCCATGATTGGCTCTGCTGCTCTCATGCGTTTTGATACTTTGTCCAAAGAAGAAATACAAGCCCTCAAAACAAACACTCTCACACTGGACCCTAATCCAAACCTTCCTCTCCACTCCTAGACACCTTATGAAAGTCACTGCCATCAAAACCTCCAAAGTTCATGCCAAGAAAATATCTCTTGAGAAATTTCTTGATGCTCATATAAAAAACTTTGAAGAAAAATCTATCCTCGTACTCTCTTCCAAAATCGTTGCTCTCGCCGAGGGAAGGTTTATCAAAAAAGACGCTCATATCAAAGAATCATTTATCAAAAAAGAAGCTGACTACTATCTTCCTGGTAGTGCCAGTCGCTACGGCATCCCCATCACTATCAAAGACAATGCCTTTATTGCCAAAGCAGGTATCGATAGCTGCAATACCGATGGCACCTATTCTCTTCTCCCTAAAGACAGCTACACCACGAGCAAAAAACTTCGTGCATATCTTTGTAAGCGCTTCGGTCTCAAAGAGGTCGGCGTGATGATTGTAGATAGTCACTCCACTCCCTTAAGACGCGGTACTTTAGGCGTAGCGATTGGCTGGAGTGGTTTTCAGGGTATCAAGGCATATGAAAACGTACCTGATATATTTGGCAAAAAACTCACTACCCATGCCAATCACGTAGACGCCCTTGCTGCTACAGCGGTCCTAGCGATGGGTGAAGGCAATGAGCAAACACCACTTGTAAAAATACAAAACATTTCATTAATTACTTTTTCCGCTAAGTCCCCTACTGCCGCTGAACTTTCTTTCTTCAAGCCCCCTATCGAAGACGATCTCTTTGCGCCTATTTTGGATATGACGAAATTTACAAAGCGTAAATAATCCTCTCGCTCTTGACAGAATTTCAGAAAGAGCGTACTATCTTTTGGCGACCCTGAAGCGCGAGACAAAGCGACTCCGATATACGGATATCATTTCCGTGTAAGCGGTACAGAGAAAGGATCAAATCCTCTTTCGGGCAATCAAATGCCTTTCTCTACTCTTAACTCTCATTACGCTTCCAACTCCATGGGAGGCCCGCTGGTATCATCCGGTAGGCCTCCCTCTTTTTTTATCCTCTTCTAAACAGCTAGCCTTGACTAAACACGTCTTTATGTTAAGCTTTCTGGGCTTTCTTGGCATGTTGGACGCAACTCTTGGGACAGGCCTGAGCTGCTCCTTGATATGCGAGTGTCGGTCTGAGGAGCGTGTCCTGCAACGGCCAAGCTTCTTACGCCGAACCAACGTTTCCAGAAAGCACCATGGGAGGGGGTCCTCTTGATCAGTCCCCCGATAGGAGGCCCCCTCTTATGTTATCGTTCTGATTATGCTAGAATAAACTCGTGGCGGGATGGACATTGAATTAAATAACTGGAGCGATACACCTTTACGTATCAACAACTCTCCAGTCTGGCACTTGCCTTTATATTTTCTTCAATTTCCCTCCCCGCCAACCTTACTCTCAACGCAGAGTATCACCATTCTCATTTAGAGTAGCCCGCCAAGACAAAGTCTGCCGCGGGCTTTGAGTTTTTTAGCCCATCTTTGCTTGAATCAAAGCTTTTTCTCTGCTATTCTGTCTCATATGCCCGGTAGTAATACTTCGACTGGGCACCCAAGCTACTTTCAATATTTTTAAAAATAGCATTCTCTCTATACTGCTCTTATTTTTTAAACAAAAACTTTAAAAACTTTTGTCGAAGTTTTCCAACCGGGTATGAATTCACCAGAACTGTCCAAAACCTATACCGCTACCGAATGGGAAGATCGTCTCTATCAGGCCTGGCTTGAGAGTGGCTATTTTAATCCTGATATCTGTCTCGAAAAAGGCGTAGCCGCTAGTACTGCCGAGCCATTTAGCATGGTCCTTCCACCACCCAATGCCACAGGTACCCTTCATACCGGGAGCGCTGCCATGCTGGCTATCGAAGATACTTTTACTCGTTTTGCTCGCATGCAGGGACGCCCTACCCTCTGGCTTCCAGGCACCGACCATGCCGCTATCGCTACCCAAAGTAAGGTCGAGCGCCTCCTCTGGGAAGAAGAAAAACTCACCCGCTACGATCTTGGTCGAGAGGAACTCCTCCGTCGCATTGGAGTTTTTGTCGAAAACAACCGTGACACCATGAAAAATCAGATGCGCAAAATGGGCTCATCTCTTGATTGGTCACGTGAAGCCTTTACTTTTGATGAAAAGCGCCATCAAGCTGTCTACAAGGCCTTCAAAACTATGTACGACGACGGTATCATCTTTCGTGGTGACCGTATCGTCAATTGGGACCCCAAGGGTCAGACTACTATTTCTGATGATGAAGTCATCTACAAAGAAGAGGCTTCGCAATTTTATTACCTCAAATATGGTCCTTTCGAGATAGCGACTGCTCGACCCGAAACAAAGTTTGGCGACAAATACGTAGTCATGCATCCAGATGATACTCGCTATGCTGATTACGCTCATGGCCAAACCATAGAACTTGAATGGATTAACAGCCCTATCACTGCTACCGTCATCAAAGACACTTCTATCGATATGGAGTTTGGGACAGGTGTCATGACCATCACTCCTTGGCACAGCATGGTGGATTTTGAAATCGCTGAACGTCACGGTCTCGATAAAGAACAAATCATCGACCTTGAAGGTAAACTTCTCCCAATTGCGGGAGAATTTGCTGGTATACACATCAAAGAAGCACGCGCCAAAATCATCGCCAAACTTGAGTCCAAAGGTCTTGTCACTAAAATCGAAGAAAACTATGTCCACCAAGTCGCTACGGCTGAGCGTACTGGAGAAATTATCGAGCCCCAAATCATGCGTCAGTGGTTTGTGGGTGTTGATCGTGAATTTGAGCGTGATGGCCAGAAAACAACCCTCAAAAAACTCATGCAGCAAGCTATCACAAGTCGTGGTGGCGATATCACTATTCTTCCAGAGCGCTTCGAGAAAACCTACTTCCACTGGATAGACAACCTGCGTGACTGGTGTATCTCACGCCAGATTTGGTATGGTCATCAAATTCCTGTGTGGTATCGTTCGACAAAAACTCACGATACCCTGAATGGCGTTGAAGGATATCGGGGTGAAGAAATTTTTTGTGGCACAGAAGCTCCCGAGGGCGATGACTGGGTACAGGATCCTGATACTCTGGACACTTGGTTTTCCTCTGCTTTGTGGAGCTTCTCTACTCTTGGCTGGGGCTACGATGATGCTCTCTGGGAACAACAAAAACAGTACCACCCTACTACACTTATCGAATCTGGTTATGACATTCTCTTTTTTTGGATGTCTCGTATGATCCTCATGAGCACCTATCTTCTTGGCGAAGTACCGTTTAAGACTATCTATCTCCACGGTCTTGTACGTGATGAAGAGGGGCGCAAGATGAGTAAATCACTCGACAACATCCTCGATCCTCTCGATGTCATCAAAGACTATGGCACTGATGCCCTCCGCCTCGCACTGGTAAGTGGCACCACTCCAGGCAATGACATGCGTATAGGTGACGAAAAACTCACCAACAGCCGCAACTTTGTAAACAAGCTCTGGAATATCAGTCGCTATGTCATTACTCTTACCAAGGACGGAGAAGAAATTACCTCTACCCAGCCAGAAACCAAAACTCTTGCTGACCAATGGATTCTCGGACAGCTCCACGAAACTATCCAAAAAACCACCTATCATTTAAGCAATTACCAACTCAGTCTCGCCCAAGAGACACTGCGTGATTTTACTCTAAACGACTTCGCCGATTGGTATCTCGAGATTCACAAAGTAGAGAAAAATAATCCCCTTCTTTTGTTTCTATTAAAAGAACTCCTCAAACTCTGGCATCCATTTATGCCATTTGTGACCGAGGCTATTTGGAGTCACCTCGATGCTCCCACCCTTCTTCTGGTTACCCGCTGGCCCCAAAGCAAACAAGCGACTTCCTCTACTTCAAACGAATTCGAGCAGCTTCGTACCCTTATCACTCGTATCCGCAATATCCGTGCTACATATCGTATCGCTCCCAAAGCCCCTCTTATTGGTATTCTCTACACAGCTACTCCGGAAGTCTTTGAGAGTAATCGCTTCTTGATTGAAAAAATGGCCAGCCTCACATTTACCACTAGCCAAGAAGAATCTACCAAAAATCCCGGCAGCATCAGCCTAATCGAAGGAAGCTTTACTCTCTCGCTCAACCTTTCTTCACTAGTAGACTTCAGCGCCGAAGAAACTCGTCTTATCAAAGAGCTTACCGAAACCAATCATTTCCTCTCTGGGCTCAGTGCACGCCTTGATAATCCACAGTTCCGAAACAACGCTCCTGCCCAAGTAATCGAAGCTCAAGAAAAAACACGCAAAGAAATGCAAGAAAAAATCATTGCCTTAAATACTGCTCTCGAAGAAGTCAAAATTGCTCTCGCCTAACACTATGCCATATATTATCGCTCTTATCTTTGGTCTCATGGCTTCTTTTGGAGCGCTCTTGGTAGAGCTTTTGTATACATCTTTTACTGTCAGTACTCCAGATCTAGCTGGAGGCGCCCAAGCTTTCACACCCACCCTCTTCAATTTACTGGTACTCGCTGGTATCGAAGAATTGAGTAAGATTATCTTTTTTCTCCGGAGCACCCGCTTCCTCAAAACTCCCTATCATTCATTTCTCTTTGCTCTTTGTTTTGGTGCTGGATTTACCAGTCTCGAATACTTCACCGCAAGCACTCTTGGCCTGCCTCTAAGTACCTCTCTTCTGGGTATTCTTGCTATCCATATTGCCACCTCTCTTCTCATCGTTTTTCTCCTCAAAACTGAGTCAGACAGAAAGCAGGTTCTGATTACTCTCGTACTTATTACCCTCCTTCATTTTGGTTATAACGCCACTCTTTAGGCCCTTTCAAGACACTCTCCGAAGGTTGCTTCTCAAGAAAAAATATTCTATACTATATGCATAGAGTTCGTATATTTTAAACCCTTTGTTTTTTTCGCAAATTTTATGACAAAACAAAAAAAGAGCTTCTTCGAACGCCTGACAGGCGCCGAGAGTCTTGAACAAAATTATCAAGACACTGTCCCAGTTTATAACGAAGAAGTAGAAGAAACACAAGTTATGATGATGCAAGAACCAGAATCACACTCATACCCAGTTCGCGAAGAGAACTCATGGGCTCCGAGTTATTCTCAATCAGACGCAGATAACAACGAAGGTCAGTTGACCATCGATGTCTACCAGACTGAAAACGAAATCGTGATCAAGTCTACAATCGCTGGAGTCAAGCCAGAAGATCTCGATGTTTCTATCAACAACGACATGGTCACTGTCAAAGGTGAGCGCAAAAACGAAGAAGAAGTATCTCATGGTAATTACTACTACCAAGAGTGCTACTGGGGAGGCTTCTCTCGCTCAGTCCTTCTCCCAGTCGATGTGATTCCAGAGAAAGCAGATGCTTCACTCAAAAATGGTATCCTTACCATCCGTCTACCAAAAGCAGACACCACCAAAACCAAAAAAATTCAAGTACGCGGTTTCTAGTTATTACGTGCCAGATGAGGTTTTGTGCGCCAAGCCGATTGTCCTCTCTGGTCAATCGGTTTTCTTTTTTCTCTGTCTCTCAATCCATGAAACGCCTTCCTCTTACTCTTGCTACCCTTACCCTTTTTGCTTTAGGGAGTTTTGAGGTATCCGGAGCAACTGTCCCCACCATCAACCTCACCCTCAAAGACAAAACCGAAATCGTACCAAGTACCACCGTCGAAACCTGGGTCACTCTAGATACCTTCAATACCTACACACGCAAACGCACCACTGAGATAGAGAATATTCGTTACTGCCCTACCGATTATTCTTTTTGCGACCTCGTCTTGCCTCGTGAGCGTCGTCATCATATCAAGACCAAACTCACCACTACCATTGATGAAGAAAAGGTGGGCGTGGCCCTCCAGGAGCTCGCTCTTCGCACCGAAATCACCCCCAAAGACGCTGTCTTTACTGGAGACGAAAATGGCAAAATTACCCTCGCAACACGCGAGATCTATGGCTTTGTGATTGATCAAGAAAAAGCCAAGAAGCTTATTGCCGATGAAATCCGCATGAGCAATCACTCTCCTCTCGTTATCAATATCCCAGGACAATCAGTCGAGCCAAAAATTAAAGCCAGTGACATAGATAATTTGGGTATCAAAGAACTCCTCGGGGTAGGCACCACTAATTTCAAAGGCTCACCCAAGAATCGTGTTTACAATATCAAGCGTGCCCTTGAGCAATTCCAGAGTGTTATGGTAGCGCCTGGTGAAGAATTTTCTTTTGTGCACTACTTAGGAGAAGTCGATGGCGAACACGGTTACCTTCCTGAGCTCGTAATACGAAACAATAAGACAGAGCCTGAATTTGGAGGTGGTATCTGCCAAGTCTCAAGCACAGTCTTTCGTGCCGCTATCTACAGTGGTCTCAAAATCACCGAGCGTCGCAATCATTCCTACGCTGTTCAGTACTACAAACCGTATGGCATGGACGCCACTATCTATGTCCCTCGCCCTGACTTCAAATTCAAAAACACTACCGACAACTACATCATGATGCAATCTGCTATAGAGGGTGATATCCTTACTTTTCGCTTTTTTGGCACCAAGGATGGTCGCACCACTACCGTAGATGGACCACATATTCTTGAGCGCGGTGGCGATGGCAGCATGCGTACCGTCTTTACCCAAGAAGTCAAAGACAAGGACGGCAACGTCTTCCAAAAAGACAGCTTTGCTAGTAACTACAAATCACCGAGTCTTTTCCCTCACCCAGGTGAAGAAACCAAACTCACCACCAAACCAGCCAACTGGTCCAATGCTCAGTGGCGTGATTATAAGCGTCTAAACCCCTAGACTTGAGAAAAATCAGCTTTATAAATCCGATTTTTAGGTATTGACAAAATCATTTTTTGGGTGTATACTAGGATTTACAGTAAATTAACAAACCCGTGCATTCTGTCCTGGCGAAATACGTATCAGTCTCTGGTACCTATCTCGCCATGACAGAGGGAAATCTTGGAGAGAATGCTTGAGCGAGATAAAAATCGCTTCGATTATCCCAATGCGTGGCAACTCAACAACAACCGCCAAGGAGGCAAACCAATGGTGAAGTCCCCGTGAACTTCCTGATGCTGACGCAGCAGGATAGACTCGCCGACATCGGCAACAACAACACCATCCAGGGCGGCGACCGCGGCTTCGGCAATGCCGGCGGTGCGCGCAACCACGTCAACTTCACGGCCGGCGCCGGCGCGATCACCTAATCGCTGGGCAGCCCCCGCTGTACAAAAATGAAAGGAAGTTGCATGTACCGCAACCGTGACCCGACCTAAGCGCCTAAAGCGCTGAAAGACCTCCTCAACCTTGCAAAGGATCACTCCGATGCAGCATCGCGTCAACACGCACCCGCCCGACTACTAGCTACGCTTCCCGCGTGGCCACCAGCCGGCCAAAGGGGCTCCCGAGAATCATCTCGTGGGGCCCCTTTTCTGTTTTCTGTACAAAAAAATCCCCTATCCGGGGATGTTTTTATTTACGAAATACACACTGGGGTGGCTACAGGGAATTGAACCCTGATTCACGGTACCACAAACCGTTGTCCTACCATTGAACGATAGCCACCCCACTATGTACTTCTTTTTAAGCTTTTATGTGCCCTCGGCAGGAATCGAACCTACATCAAGGGCTTAGAAGACCCCTGCTCTATCCATTGAGCTACAAGGGCAATGGATACGTATTCCGCCTAAAGACAGCTTTACGTGGTGGGTGTAGTAGGGCTCGAACCTACGACCGTTTGCTTAAGAGGCAACTGCTCTACCAACTGAGCTATACACCCAAATAAAAAAGCTCCAAAAAAGCTTACTCACACTGTACCAAAAAAAGACTCTTTGGTCAACCCTGCAATATTCATGATTTTGGAGTATACTAAAGACACGGAGGACCTAACTCATTTTTACACATCACTATGATGAACCAGTCAGGTTGTGGAGTATCGCGTCATATTCCTCGCATACTCTTATCGCTCGTTTATATCGTTGGTGGCGCCGGCTTTCTCATGAATTTTGCCGGTACCCAAAAGTTTGTCGCTATGGGCCTTAGCCCTTGGGGACTTGCTGGAATTGCCATGATTGCTACTATCGTAGCTATCATCCTTAAGCTCGGAGGTGGACTTATGCTCCTTCTCAACTACCGTACTAGTACGGCAGCTTGGATGCTTATCGTCTTTACTCTTCTTGCTACTCTCATGTTCCATATGCAATGGGGCGGAGAACAGGGTCAAATGCAAATGACAAGCTTCTTAAAGAACCTTGGTCTCGTAGGTGGACTTCTCCTCTACGCCAATTGCTTCTGCAAAGAGTGTAAACTCTCCAAAGAAGCCTAGTTTATTTCCGTCCTCCTCAAAAAAACTCCCCTCTTATCGAAGGGAGTTTTTTGATTCTTATACTCATCTAGATATCTAGCGAATCTCGAAAGTTAGATTTACCTGCATCTTCCCTTTTTCTACCCCAGGTTCAACGACTGGTGCCGGAGCAGCTTTTGCCTCAGCAGATCCACCTACACTAGCGCTCATCATAGCAGTGTCATAGTATGGCTGTCCTGGCATACTGTTGCCATCTTCATACAAAGATACAAGCTTGCCGAGACGAAAACCGCCCGCCTCTGCCATGGCTTCTGCTTTCTTACGAGCATCCTTAAACGCCTCTGCTCTTGCCTCCTCACGTGCTTCGCTATCATCGTCAGTCACAAAACTTACACCCGAGACTGTATTAGCACCAGCAGTGACAATACCTCCCAAGAGATCTCCGACCAAGGCCATATCACGCACTTTTACCTCAAGAGACTGGCTAATAGTATAACCATTGATAGTAGCTGGCGGACAAACTCCTGTTCCAGGCAAACAATTTGGATAATTGTAGCGTGGATTCATGCTGTAATTAGTCGTTTTGAGATCCTTCTTATCAATCCCTTTTTCCTTGAGAAAAGCATTGATGGCATTCATCTTTTCTGTGTTAGTTGCCTGTAGCTGAGCTACATCTCCCTCTCCCTCCGTGATGACAGTAGCTGTAAAAGAAGCTACGTCATGAGGAGTTTCGATATCAGCCTCTCCCTGCACAGAAAAAGTACGTGTCGGAAAGTTCTGATCGATAGAACGTCCGTACTGAAACACATACCCTACGGCTGCTACGGCCAAGAGTAAATACGAGATTGTTTTTACTTGCTGTAAATGAGACTCACTCATAGTTTTGTATTAATAGTTTACGTTTCAATTATAAGCCTTTTTTAAGCAAAATACCATTGACTACAGGCTCTGTATAAGCTACTGTACGTAGTAGCATAAAGCTCAAAAAAGAGGCCTTCTTAGCTTAATGGATAAAGCAACGGTCTTCGGAACCGTTGATGGGGGTTCGATTCCCTCAGAGGGCACAAATAAAAAAGAGCCTCTATTTTTGTAGAAGCTCTTTTTTTATCTTAGGATAGGGAATCGAGAGAGGGCACAAAAATAAAACTCCCTTTATAAGGGAGTTTTTTAGTTGTCGTCATACTCTGCTATAAACTCACTCGGTACCACCCACCACTCTGGGCGAGTGCGTGTATCACCATCTTTCCAGTATCCAGGAAGTACGTGTTTCTGCCACGGGCCCATATAGATAGCAAAGTGCAAATGAGCCTCCCAAAAACCATTTTCTGCCGTGTATCCCTCACCGATAAAGCCCAGCGGCTCTCCGAGATCTACCGTATCACCTATTCGTTTATAGCTCGTCCCCAGATGTCCATAAAGCGAGTAAAACACCTGCTTACGCCGCGGGTGACGATGTCGGATAATAATCACATGTCCCCAATTCCCTTTTTCGGCGTCACCGGCATGAAAAGCAGCGTAGACCACAGTGCCACGGCCAATAGCTCTCACGTCTGTCCCTGCTTTCACTATGATATCCTCTCCAAGATGGATGCCCCAGAGCACGCCATCAAGTACTGAGCGCTTACCGAAAGGCAAGCCATTGACTTGGTAGCGCTCAAGTGGAAATTGTACCTTTGGAGTATTACGATATGCCATAAAAAAGTGACAATTTCAAAAACCAAATATCAAGTGAAATCCTAATGCTGAATGACTAAAATTAAGATATTTTTATTTTGATATTGATTTGATATTTGAGTTTTGGCATTTAAAATGAGAATGGCTTCCTCCTAAGTCATGGCACATCTACTTCTTCTCATGGTCGAGAAATCGTACTATATCACGCATCTCCAAAATACTCAAGAGCAAAAAGAAAACCGCTACCCACTCAAGTACCCCCACCAAAAGCCCCTGGTAAAGCTCTAATTCGAAGTATCCTAGTCCGAGAATCTTGGCAGCAAGAAAACTCAAGATAGCCACAAAAAGAAGCTTGTATGTTGTATCCAGCTTTTTCTCAGTTCGCCATATCACTCCAAGCGTAAAAACCAGTGCCAAAAGCAAAGTAACAATTGTTATATATTCTATGGCAAGTAAATAAAAATCCATACATTTATAATCGTGAAAAATAACCTAGACGTGCTACTTTAAATTCATCCACATGCCCCCTTCCTCGCAGATATAGCCAGTACTCATAAAAGACAAAGAAAAGCCACAGTACCAGTGTCGTCAATAATACAAAAGCTATCCAGCCAAAGTTCCACATAAACTCATCATACGTAATTTCTCGTCCACTTGAAAGAGTGAGTAGCGGCAAAGCTTTTATGTCCAAGGGAACACTCTTACTATAGCGCACACCATTGTAGATAAACGTCGTCTGAAGAGCGTACTTACCAGGCTTGATATAGAGCGGGGCCTTCATGTTTGCTTCAAACACCTCTCCATCTCGAAAAAAAACATTTCTCGTAAGGGTACTGAGAGCTACGCCGCTTGGATCAAGTAACTGAAACTCCACCGGGATGTTTTGTTCTTCTTTACTAGAAACATGTGGCACCAAAGAAAGATTTATATTCTCCCCCTGTCTCACCACTTCTTGGTTGATACTAAAATCAAAAGAAAAATCCTTGGCCACAGCAGCTAACACAAGCCCCTCTCCACTCGGCACGGACTGAGGAGAACCTGTTAGCTTTTTGTCATCATCTTTTTGTTTTTCGAACTCACCCGAACGAATAATCTGATAACGAAGACTCGTAGTAGCATAGCGGTTTTCATTGAGTGGATCTATTGCTGTGATATACATATTGCTCCGCTCAAACTCAAGCCGCTTTGGTGGCAGCCATTCCCAATAGCCATTGATATTAGCCACTGTCTCTGAGTGGAGTTTCGTCTCTGTATTAATATCTACTACTATACGAGCGTACGGGATATTACTCGTCCCAATAAGCTTTGGTCTTCGTGAATAACTAAAAGCAATTCCCTCAAAAGAATCTATCGGTCGATTACGAAATGTCGTGATACTTACCGTTGGCTGAGTAAGACCATCGCAGTTATACGGCGTGGTAAGTGTCACCGGAGCTGAGTCTACTACCCCTGGTCCCATAGGTCCATTGGCCTTTACTACATATGTATAGGGAGTGGCAATAGTCAAAGCAGTATCAGTATAGGTCGTGGTAGTGCCAACAAGACCAGAGACGAGAGGTAGGCCATTACGTGTAATATCGTAGCTAAATGTCCCTCCGCCAGTATCCCCTGACCAGTCAAGCTTGAGCGCCATAGAAAGATTGAGCGGGTTACAGGTCAGATCACTAGTAACTACTGGTGTAACTGGGGGCGGCAATACCAGAGCACTCACCGTCATGGAGTCTATGGCCAAGACCTGACTCAAATGCCGCATCCCATAAATCATAAACCCAGGATGGAAGAGTCCAGTCAAACCAAAAACCCCTACCAATACCAAAGCTATCCGTATATATAGACGTAAAAACCGCCGAGTTATTCTTCTTTTTTGATACTGTTTCATGTTTCTAGCATCTCTTGTAATGCCAAATTTCAAATTACAAATGTCAAATCAAATCCAAAATAAAAATGCTTTAATTTAGTCATTGAGAGTTAAGATTTCATTGGTCATTTGATATTTTGATTTTGGTATTTATTGATATTGACCATTCCTCTTCTCCTTCGCTGCCAGCCATATTCCAACTCCCAAAAATATCCCGAACCACACCAGAGACCACTCAGCAATCGAGAATGTAAGAAAGGTCCAGTCCACTATCCCACAATTACCCCGGCCTCCAAGAGCAAACAAAGCTGAATCAAGAAATGATCCAAATGACACCGCGCAACCCGTACTATCGGTAATCGTCGGGAAATGCTGGAGCCACACCTGGCGAAGAGCTACTCCCCCTCCAATTATAGCCCAGAGGACTACCACTCCTCCTATCAGTCGTGAGGATAGACTAGCAAATAATCCCACAAGCGCAGAGATACCAATAAAGAGATAGAAAAAACGCTGCACAATACAAAGTGGACACGGTACCAGGTCTACAAAATACTCAAGCACAAAAGCGAATCCCAAGAGTGCTCCGGTAGAAACCATGAGAAAGAGGAGGATATTTTCGGTAGTAATGTATTTTCTAAAAAATTCTTTTACCATAATTTTAATATCAAAAGCTAAATATCAAATAACAAATAAAATTCTAATGCCAAATGACCAAATTGAGACATTTAAGTTTTGAGCTTGGTTTGACATTTGTAATTTGAAATTTGTCATTGTTTCAGAATCACTATTTAATAGTCATGCCGCCTTTGATATTCATGCCACCCTTGATATCCATCACTTTGGTATCTACTTGAGTAGCAGCTACCTCTGTAGTAAAACTATATACTCTTCCAGTGTTTGATGAATACTTGGAAGCTCCTACTGCTATATCATAGATACCATCGAAATTGAAGTCATCTAGAGCAAGGCTCTCTCCGAATGAATCTACGGCACTATCTGTATACACTTTATCTGGAGTTGTTGTATCGGCTGGATAGCTTCCGTCGTTGTAGAAAACATACACTTTACCACCTGTTCCAGAGCCATCTGGTTTTGGAGCCCCTACTACAAGATCAATCCTTCCATCCCCATTTACATCCTTGGCTGCTACTGCTGATCCAAAGTTACTTACTTCTAGAGCTGTAATAGTCACATCTGCTGACGTATAGCTTGTGGGGATAGAACCGTCGTTGTAGAAAATCCATGCCGTACCTGGATCTACACCATCACTATTAGCTACTACTAGATCTGTCTTACCATCAGCATTGAGGTCGCCCGTAGCTATTCCTGCTACTGTTAAGAGAGCAATGGACACATCTGCGGTACTATAACTCGTAGGAAAAGAACCGTCATTGTGGAAGATATAAGCATTGACGTTATCAGCTACAATCAAATCAGTCTTACCATCAGCGTTGAGGTCGCCACTAGCAATTGCCCCTCCAAAAGAGTTAGAACTTATACCATTTCCAGTAATAATCACATCAGCTGTAGCGAGGGTGGTTGGAATAGAGCCGTCGTTGTAGAAAACATAGACTCGCCCAATTGAGAAAGAATACCCACTTCCTGCTGCAGCCAGGTCTACTCTGCCGTCAGCATTGAAGTCCCCTGCTGTCAAAGCATTACCAAAATTTACACTGGTAGACCCGCTAATAGTCACATCGGCTGTAGCAGAGGTTGTAGGAATAGAACCGTCGTTGTAGAAAATATGCACAACTCCAGTGCCCGCTGAAGCGCCCGGAGAACCTACTGCCAAATCCTGCTTACCATCCGTATTGAGATCCGCAGATAAGAGCACCTCTCCAAAAAACTGCAGAGCTGATCCAGTAATGGTCACATCTGCCGTACTTGGAGAAATATCCGAAGCCGATCCTCCATAGAAAATATATGCCCGCCCAGTACTAGAAGAGTACCCCGAAGCTCCCACTGCAAGATCAGTTTTACCGTCAGCATTGAGATCACTAGAAGCAAGGGTAATACCGAAATAATTATTGGTAGTATCACCACTAGTCACACTATCATTGAAGGTATACATGTACACCCGGCCCTTACTGCTCGAATAGCCTGAGGCACCCACTGTCAAATCAGCTCGGCCATCGTTATTGAAGTCTGCTGCTATCAAGGCGTCTCCGTAGTAATTACTAGTAGATTCTCCAGTCATTATCACATCAGCACTTGAGGAAACAGCAGGATACGAACCGTCATTGTAAAATATGTAGGTGCGACCAGTATTAGTAGAGTAGCCGGTACTGCCTGAAGCCAAATCCACCTTCCCATCTCCGTTATAATCAGCTATCGCCAAACCTTTTCCAAGGAAAACATTACTTGACTCGCCGGTAATAGTAACGTCTGCGGTAGCACTTGTAATAGGGATTGAGCCATCATTGTAGAAGATAAAAATTTTACCCTCACCATTATTCCCAGCTCCAGATGCCTGCGCCACAAGATCAGTTTTACCATCAGCATTGAGATCACCTGCTCCTAAGTTTCTCCCAAACTGACCGATTAAATTTGAACCATCGATAATCACATCAGCAGTAGCAGCAGTGGTCGGGATGGAGCCATCGTTGTAGAAGATATAGCTGCGACCATACGAAGAATTATAGCTATTAGCTCCTGCAGCCAAATCCACTTTACTATCTGCATTGAAGTCACCTGTGACAAGTGAAGCCCCAAAGCTACCGCCTTCTCCACTTATAATCACATCCGCACTAGCTGTAGTACTTGGATACGAGCCGTCGTTGTAGAAGATGTAGACACGCCCGGTACTAGAACTATACAGACTCGCCCCGGCTATAATATCCACCTTACCATCTGCATTCACATCTCCTGAAACAAGAGTAATTCCTGTATAGGTAAATCCTGCTTCAGCGGTAATTTTTACATCAGCAGAAGCCCCTGTTTCTGAATACGAGCCATCATTGTAGAAAATGTAGACACGGCCACTTGCTCCATAATGTTTTGCTCCTACTGCCAAATCTGTTTTACCATCAGTATTGAAATCGCCCGTTGCTAAACCTGAGCCAAACCAGTTACTACTTCCTTCTCCGGTAATTACCACATCAGCATTGGTAGATCCTGCGGGATAGCTACCATCATTATAGAAAATGTAGACACGGCCAGTTGACGAAGAATACTCCGATGATCCAACTACGAGATCAATTTTACCGTCAGCGTTGAGATCGCCAGCTACAAAAGAGTCACCAAAAGCACCTCCTGCTTCTCCATTTATCCTAATTTCCTCTCCCGTCACCTGAGGACTCACTCGAGTGGTCCCAAGTGGTTGCTGCTGTAAGGTCCAAGAGTAATTATCCTGCCCTTCGTAGAAATAGACCTTTCCAGAACTTCCAGCCGCAGCAATTACAAAATCTGACTTTCCATCAGCGTTGAAATCACCCACTGTAAAAGCATTTCCAAAGTAGCCTCCTTCACCGTTGATTGTCACATCAGCAGTGGCGGCAGTAGTAGGGATAGAACCATCATTATAGAAGATGTAGGCGCGGCCGGCTGCAGAAGAGTACAAGTCAGCACCTATTGCCAAATCTATTCTTCCATCAGCGTTGAAATCTCCAGTAATAAGAGCATCTCCAAATTGATCAGCGGCAGTTTCTCCAGTAATTGTCAGATCAGCAGTGGCAGCAGTGGTCGGGATACTGCCGTCGTTGTAGAAGATATAGGCACGACCAGTATCAGAAGAGTACCCATAAGCACTTACCATGAGATCAGTCTTACCGTCAGCATTGAGATCGCCTATCGTAAAATACTGACCAAAATAATTATTGGTTGTTTCGCCGACAATAATGACATCTGCGGTGGCAGCAGTAGTAGGGATAGAGCCATCATTGTAGAAGATATAGGCACGACCAGTACTAGAAGAATACCCTTCACCACCTACTGCTAAATCAATTTTTCCATCTGCATTGAGATCGCCCGCATTTATAGATCTTCCAAAATTTGATAATATTTCACCAGAAATAATAACATCAGCAGTGGCGGCAGTAGTAGGGATGGAGCCATCGTTGTAGAAGATATATGCACGGCCAGTCGTACCTCCATACAAAAATGCTGTCGCAGCAAGATCAGTCTCGCCATCAGCATTAAAATCCCCCGTGGTAAGCGCTGTACCAAAATAATTTCCCATACTCTCACCAGTAATAATGACATCAGCAGTGGTGGCAGTAGTAGGGATGGAGCCATCGTTGTAGAAGATATATGCACGGCCAGTGTTAGAGGTATAAATACTTGCTCCCACTATTAAATCCACTTTCCCATCAGCGTTAAGATCTCCCTTTGTAAGAGAAGTTCCAAAATATGATGATGACTCACCGGTGATAATCACATCAGCGGTGGCAGCAGTTGTCGGGATAGAGCCGTCGTTGTAGAAGATATAAGCACGACCAGTGTTAGATGAATATAGATTTGCCCCTACTGCCAAATCTACTCGCCCATCGGCGTTAAAGTCCCCTGCTACAAGTGCACTTCCAAGGCCACTCACTGTCTCGCCCGCTATATTTCGATTGGTATTCAGCACTCCGTTTTGGGAGTAAAAAATATACGCATTGCCCTGATTAAGTGAGTACCCAGATGTAGCAATGATATCCGATTTTCCATCAGCATTGAGATCTCCTATAGCTACCTTGATACCCAAATTACCGCTCCCTTCACCAGTAATGATTACATCAGCCGTGGCAGCGGTTGTCGGATAAGAGCCGTCATTATAGAAAACATACGCACTACCACTTACTGCAGCATCTCTCGAGTCAGCAATAAGCAAGTCCGTGCGACCATCACCATTAAAATCCCCAGCCTTCAATGCTCCTCCTTCGGAAAGCACGCCTCCTCCAAAGTTTTGAAATCCGGTTCCTGAGATGGTTATATCGGCAGTGGCAGCAGTTGTCGGGATACTACCGTCATTGTAAAAAAGGTATACTTTACCAGCATTACTCGCACTCACAGCTAAATCTATTCTGCCATCTGTATTAAAATCCCCCGTGATTATGGTAGTACCGAAATTATTTGGTGAAGCATTACCAGTAATAATTACATCCGCAGTAGCAGCAGTTGTCGGGATAGAACCGTCGTTGTAGAAGATATAGGCGCGGCCTATTTGACTTGAGTATGTATAAGCTCCTACTATGATATCTTCCTTACCATCTGCATTGACATCACCGGTACCAATAGATGTACCAAAGGAGCTTGAAGATTCACCCGTAAGAGTGACATCTGCCCCTGACACATTTGTAGGATACGCGCCATCATTATAAAAAACATACACTACTCCAGTTGCAGAAGAAACATTCATAGCGCTTAGGAGGATATCTTTTTTACCATCGTTATTATAATCCACAAATCCAAGACTTGTACCAAATGGGGTTGATGCTGAAGTCATGACTACGTCAGCACTTGATCCCGAAACAGGGTACGAGCCATCATTGTAGAAGATATAAAACCTTGAACCATAACCAACCAATAAGTCTTTTTTACCATCAGCGCTGACATCTTCTATACTAAGCGTATAACCTGTGGCACTTGGGGACCCTAAATCTATAATCATATCTGCATTAGCGCCATCGACGGCATAACTTCCATCATTGTAGAAAATATAGACCTTACCATTGCCATCTCGTGGAGCACTGACTGCCAAATCATCTTTTCCATCTGCATTGAGATCACCTACAGCTACTCCGGCCCCAAACTCACCAGTACTCGTCACTCCACGTATCATCACCCCCCCACTACTTATCCCAGGAGCAGTAAAGGTAAGAGTCGGATCGACTGAGAGAGGATACTTGTCTTTAGTAGTTTTAATGTTAAGTATGAGTTTGTTGTCTGTTACTTCCCACTCTGCTTCTTGGTAGTTACCATCTTTGTCATAGTAGTAGGGTCTTGGGATAAGGAGGTCTGGGTTTTGATTCTGATTGACTCCCTCTTTCTCTAGAGTTCTCATAGCCCTATCCATAAGGGAAGGATCGACTTCTTTGGTAGCCGCTTGGTTCTTTAAGTCTTGTTCTGTTTGGTAGAAGAGTTCTACATCTCCGTTTTCATTCTTTTTTAGGGTAGCGTTAGCTACTTTGTAAGATTCTTTTTCTTCTCCAGTACCATTTTCATAGAAAATGAAGTTTTTGAGTTTTCTTTCTCCTGAGGCTCTGTCTCTTTGGTAGGCATACAGAAGAGTTTTTCTGTCATTTTGGTATCTGAGGTAGGTATTAGCTACTTCTTGTTTTTTTAGGAGTTGAGAAAAGAAAGAAGTTTTTTCTTCTTTTTCTACTTGGAGAGTATCTGAGGTGTAGCCTTGGTTGTTTTCATCTTCTATGGTGATGATTCTTTCGTTATCCAGTTTGATTTCTATCGGTTTGGTGTAGTCCTTAGGGAGAGAGACTTTTGTTTTGGGTTTGTCTTCTTCTTTGTTTTCTTGGTTTGGATAAGTAATTTCAATTCCTTCAGAAAGGATATCTTCTATGGTGTAGGAATCTTCTTCTTCTGTCAGATTGACACTCGGAAGAGTCTTTAAGTCATTTAATGCTTGTTCTCCTCCTTTTTGAAAGCTTTTGATTTCTTGATTAAGAGTATCTGGGGTATTTAGGTATCTGAAGAGAAAGAAGATGAAGAAAGCGGTTATGATGAAGAAGGCTCCTATGAGGGAGAGTTTGAGGAGGGTTTTTGATTTTTGTGTAAGAGGTGACATACCTTTAGTATATCACTTTTTTAGTTAGTTTAAGAGGTTTATTTGAGTTCAAAAGAGCCCTTGATCACACCCGAACTCCCTTTAAATTCAGCAGCCTTAGTTTCTAGCTGCGTAGTAGCTACCTCGGTGATAAATGTATATACCACTCCATCATAGTTATAGCCAGAATAGCCTGGAGCTCCCACCAAAAGATCTTTAATGCCATCATTATTCCAGTCAACTGTCACGAAAGCATCTATTCCAGAATAGCCATCCCCTCCTCCAAAAGAATCTCCCGAGGTTATTCCCGTGTATATTTTATCAGAGCCAGCTACAGTAGACGGATAACTCCCATCATTATAGAAAATATATACCCGTCCCTGTGTATTAGAGCTTGGATACCAATAAGCACCTGACAAGAGATCTACTTTACCATCAGCATTGAGATCATTCACCCCCACTGCTGAACCAAACGTATCGTCAGATGACGCACCTTCAATGATCACGTCCGCAGTAGCGGCGGTCGTAGGATAAGAACCGTCGTTGTAGAAGATGTATACCCTGCCTTTTCCTGATGCAGTAGCACCTGCCCAGGGAGATCCCACAGCAAGATCTATCTTACTATCCGCATTGAGGTCTCCTACTACAAGAGATTGGGAAAAAGATTCGCCGTAGCTACCAAATTCTTCACCATTAATTTTGACATCCGCAGTGGCAGCGGTAGTAGGAATAGAGCCGTCGCTGTAGAAGATATAGGCGCGGCCGGTACCAGAAGAATAATTGTATGCTCCTGCTGCCAAATCTACTTCACCGTCGGCATTGAGGTCTCCAATCGAAAAAGATGAACCAAACTTATCAGTAGATGTTTCACCGGTAATGATCACATCCGCAGTGGCAGCGGTAGTGGGGATAGAGCCGTCGTTGTAGAAGATATAGGCGCGGCCGGTATTGGTAGAATAGCCATAAGCGCTAGTTACCAAATCAGTTTTACCATCAGTATTGAGATCTCCAGTGGCAAAAGAAGTACCGAAATAATTACTAGTAGTCTCGCCAGTAATAATCACATCAGCGGTAGCGGCGGTAGTAGGGATACTGCCATCGTTGTAGAAGATGTAGGTGCGACCAATACTAGAGGAGTACTGATACGATGCCGCTGCTAAATCCGCCTTACCATCCGCGTTGAAGTCACCTGTAATAAGATAGCCCCCGAAATCACTACTCGTCTCGCCGCTTATAATCACATCGGCAGTGGCGGCAGTGGTCGGGATAGTGCCGTCGTTGTAGAAGATATAGGTGCGACCAGGAGAATAACTCGTAGCACTCACCACTAAATCTATCTCTCCATCTGCATTGAGGTCACCAGCAGCAAGAGAGCTGCCAAAACTACTCGTAGCTTGCCCGTCAATAAATACATCGGCAGTGGCGGCAGTGGTTGGGTATGATCCGTCGTTGTAGAAGATATAGGTACGGCCAGCACCAGAAAGAGCTGCTGTAGCACTGATGACAAGATCTATCCTTCCATCGGCATTAAAGTCTCCTGAGATAAAATCTAGTCCAAAAAGAGAATTATTTTGACCTTGGATAATCACATCAGCAGCGGTCGCAGCGATGGTGGCTGGGATAGCACCGTTGTTGTAGAAAATATACGCCCTACCATCATTAGAAGAATAACCTATAGCTCCAACCATTAAATCTACAAGACCATCAGCGTTGAGGTCTGCGGTACCTATAGTCCAGCCAAAATTTCCACCTTGACCACTGATTACCACATCAGCAGTGGCGGCAGTAGTAGGGATAGAGCCATCGTTGTAGAAGATGTAGGCACGACCAGTAGAGCCTCCATAGTTACGTGCACTCACGGCAAGATCTATACGACCATCAATATTAACATCTCCTACAGCCAAGCTTTGACCAAAATAGGTTGAGGAGTCGCCAGAAACTATTACGTCTGCACTTGACGACCCGCTCGGGTAATCCCCATCATTGTAAAAGATATATATCTTATCAATAACAGAGGCTCCTACTACTAGATCTACTTTACCATCAGCATTGAGATCTCCTTTCTGTAGCTGTAAGCCAAAATATGTACCTGTGGTTTCTCCCGCTATGTCCACATCAGCGCTTGTCACAGAACTAGGATAAGAACCGTCGTTATAGAAAAGATAGACATGTCCCGTAAAGCTTGTCGAGGATTGTGCAGCTGCCCCTACCGCTAAATCCTCCTTACCATCAGCATTAAAATCACCTGTCTCTAAAGCTATTCCTGCATTATTATGAGAACCAGAGCCCGCAATCGTCACATCAGCCCCCGTATAGCTTGCCGGATATGAACCGTCATTATAGAAAATATATACTGCCCCCAAAGTAGATCCCGCGAAAGGAGAGCTTGCTATCAGATCAGTTTTACCATCACTGTTGAGGTCTGCTGCTGCTATTGGAGCAAATTCATTGACAATATTCTCAGAAGCTAAGGTAATTACCACATCAGCACTACTGGAGCCGGCGGGATAGTTACCATCATTATAGAAGATGTAGACACTATTGACGTTGTTGGCAGTATTATCATCATTACTTGTCACTGCCAAATCTTTCTTGCCATCAGCATTGAAGTCTCCCATCACCATACCTGTCCCAAACTGAAAGCCAGCGTTGTTTGAGGTAATCTGCAATTCCTCACCAGTTACCTGAGGGCTCACTCGAGTAGTGCCAAGGGGTTGCTGCTGCAAAGTCCAAGAGTAATTATCCTGCCCTTCGTAGAAATACACCCGACCAGTATTAGTAGAATGACCAGAGGCTCCTACCACAAGATCTGCCTTTCCATCAGAATTAAAATCACCTGTAGTCAAGGATCTTCCAAAGCTATCACTCGTGGCATCACCAGTCATGATTACATCAGCAGTGGCTATCGTAGTTGGAATAGAGCCATCGTTGTAGAAAACATAGATGCGACCAGTTGACGAAGAATAACCGTACCCCCCCACAACAAGATCCGTCTTGCCATCGGAATTAAAATCAGCTGCTGCAAGAGTTTGTCCAAAATTACTCCCAGATTCGCCAACAATAGTAACATCGGCCGTCGCCGAAGTAGTAGGGATAGAGCCATCATTGTAGAAAATATACGCCTTACCAGTACCACTGGAAAAAAGAGCAGCCCCAGCGGCAAGATCCATTCTTCCATCTGAGTTAAAATCTCCAGCTATCAAAGAACTCCCTAGGCCCTCTCCGCTACCAGAAAGTATGCTTACATCTGCTCCACTAGCATTCTCAGTCGTGATAGAACCATTATAAAAAATATATATAGTATTATTGAGTCCCGAATACTCATACATGCCTACGATTAGATCCTGCTTACTATCTGAATTTATATCCGCTACCAAAAGCCGAGTTCCCACTGCAATATCTGTTGAATCACCAGTAATCATCACATCAGCGGTGGCAGCTGTGGTAGGGATAGAGCCGTCGTTATGAAAGATATAGACGCGGCCAGTATCTGCAGAATAAGCTATTGAACTAATAATTAAATCTGTTTCTCCATCGGCATTTAGATCACCTGTAACAAGTACTGATCCAAATTGATCAGACGTAGTTTGCCCTGTAATAATCACATCAGCAGTAGCAGCAGTAGTAGGGATAGAGCCGTCGTTGTAGAAGATATAGGCGCGGCCAGTCGTACCTCCATATAGAAATGCCGTTGCAGCAAGGTCTGTCTCGCCATCAGCATTAAAATCCCCTGTCGTAAGTGCTGTACCAAAATAATTTCCCGTACTCTCACCGGTGATTATTACATCAGCTTTGGCTGCAGTGGTGGGGATAGAGCCGTCGTTGTAGAAGATATAGGCGCGACCAGTGTTGGAAGTGTAGATACTTGCGCCTACTATTAAATCTACCTCTCCATCAGCATTGAGATCTCCTTTTGCAAGAGAAGTCCCAAAATACGATGATGTCTCACCAGTAATAATCACATCAGCGGTGGCTGCAGTAGTAGGTACACTACCATCGTTGTAGAAGATATAGGTGCGACCGGCATTAGAAGAATACGTATTTGCTCCTACTGCCAAATCTACTCGCCCATCAGCATTGAAGTCTCCTGCTACAAGTGCACTTCCAAGACCACTACCAGCTTCACCGGCAATACTACGGTTTGTACTAAGGATACCGTTTTGAGAATAAAAGATATAGGTTTTACCCGCATAGTTTCCATTGTAATTCTGAGCCCCCACTATGAGATCTTCCTTACCATCACTATTCATATCCCCCATTGCTAGACTAGAACCAAAGTTGCCATACTGTGCACTACCATCTCCATTGATCAAGACATCTGCACCTGAACTACTAGCTGGATACGAGCCATCATTGTAGAAAACATACACCGCTCCAGGTCCATAGTTTTCACTGTACGAAGCTACAATCAAGTCAGCCTTACTATCTCCATTTACATCCCCGCTCTCTATAGAAAGCCCAAAGTCCGGACCAATATCACCTACAATAGTCACATCAGCTCCAGTGGCGGTTTCTGTAATAATAGATCCCCCATAGAATATATAAACAGCATTTGAATTAGCAGCTCCCACAGCTAAATCATTTCTCCCATCAGCATTAAGGTCGGCTATAGTTATGCCTTCAGAAAAAGTAAAATACCCACTAAAATAACTCCCTGTTCCTACTCCTGTCACAAATACATCTGCATTATTAGCAGAGCAGATAGCTGGCGTCCCACTACAAGTAGCGGTACCGTAATTATTGGTACCATCAGCATAAAAAATATAGACTCGACCAGTTTGCGTCGCATACTCTGTAGATCCTACTACCAAGTCTATTTTCCCATCAGCATTGAGATCGCCTACAGTCGTACCTGTAGCAAAAGCATCCGATGTCGTCTGGCCATTGATAATCACATCTGCTGAAGCCATTGCTGATGGGTATGTTCCGTCATTATAGAGGACGTATACCCTTCCGGTTGATGAGTTGTGAGAAAGATCACCCACAATTAAATCTGTTTTTCCATCGGCATTTAAATCCCCAGCAGCCAAGCTACCTCCAGCAGCTTCCTCGCCATCAATTTTCACATCAGCGCCCGAAGCTACTGCAGGATACGTACCATCATTATAGAAGATGTAAACTCGCCCGGTAGTTGAGTACAGAGGTGCTCCTACTGCCAAATCTTTTTTTCCATCAGCATTAAAATCACCTACAGCTATCTGTGCTCCAAGTTCGTCTCCACCTCCTTCTTCGCTTATAACTACATCTGCTCCACTAGATCGAGAAGCATACGCTCCATCATTGTAGAAAATATAGAGATGTGAAGTAAGATATGGAGCACTCACCACTAAATCAGTTTTACCATCAGCATTGAGATCACCTACCGTCAAACGATAGCCAAAATTAGAAGATCCATCAGTACCGCCCCCCTCAATACCCACCCCCCCATTACTCACCCCAGGAGCAGTAAAGGCTAAAGTCGGATCCACAGAAAGAGGATACCTGTCTTTCTCTGTTTTGATGTTAAGAATGAGTTTGTTTTCTTGTACTTCCCACTCTGCTTCTTGGTAGTTACCATCTTTGTCGTAGTAGTAGGGTCTTG
>JAHBAT020000013.1 GCA_018499985.2 Candidatus Moraniibacteriota bacterium | reverse complement strand
TCTCGTAGTTTCTTCGCCAGGTCATTCGGCAGGAGGCAATACTGGTCGGGCCTATATTTTTTACAATGATGGCACTATCCCAACCACCGCTGCCACCGCCGATGTAATGATTACCGGAACTACGGCGGGAGACCTCTTTGGTTCGGATTTTGCAGTGGGGGATTTCAATACAGATAATCGTATTGATTTAGCTGTCACTGCTTATGGACACTCTAGTAGTACTGGTCGGACCTACATTTTTTACAATGATGGCACTATCCCAACCACCGCTGCCACCGCCGATGTAATGATTACCGGAACTACATCAGGAGATTTTTTTGGCAAGAGAGTTATTGCTGGTGATTTCAATGCGGATACAAGAACAGATTTGATTAGCATGGCACCTGGCACAGCGGCGGCGGCCTACATTTTTTACAATGATGGCACTATCCCAACCACCGCTGCCACTGCAGATGTAACTATTACAGGCATTACTGGAAGTACAGGGAGTGATATGGCAGCGGGTGATTTTAACGCTGATAGCAAAACTGATTTTGCGTTTACTATTTCGGACAGCGTAGATCCTTCATCGTTGTATATTTTTTATAACGATGGCTCTATCCCAACTTCTACAGCGAGTGCCGATGTCTATATTCCAATTAGCTCTATAGCTACAACACGTCTTTCTTTGGCAGCTCAAGATATCAATACTGACGGAAGAGTAGATATTGTTTTTTCAGATGGAGGAGGTACAAATTCTGTATATGTTTTCTATAACGATGGAAGTTATCCAGCAAGCAGTTCCTTGGCAGACAAAGTGTATACAGGAGCAAGTAGTAGTTATGGAGCGGCTGTGCATATTATGGATATTAATCTTGACGGAAAACCCGATGTGATTGTTTCGGATACAAGCGATTCTTCCAGTAAGGGAATTGTTTACAGTTATATCTCTGAAACAAGTTATATTCCAGATCTACCAACTTCCGCTACTTTTCGTGGAGATATTATCATGCGAGGTGATAATACTGTGCGATAATGAGAAAATATCCTTTAGATAAAGGAAAAAAATATTTTTTTAGCCATTCTTCCCAAGAGGCTTATTTAAAGAATTGTGGATAGTTTAGATATTTTGCATTTTGACTCTTTTTCTCATATAATAAGAAAAGCTTTATTATCAGGTTTTATGAAGTAAAGAAAGAGAAATCTTTACGAAGTTTTATTTGATAAGGCCAAGATACCCTTGGCATTCTGGAGGAAAAAAGCGAAAGTAATACGAATAATTATTTCTAACAAGGAAACTATGTCAGACGAAAAAGTTTCGTTTGCTCCTTTTGGAGCAAATAGTAGCAGTCAGCCTCAGGCGAGTGCACAGCGTCCTGCGCAAGCGGGCACTGGAAGTGTCAGTCGTGGATTTGGTATGGGCGGTGCCTCTACCAGTAGTCGTACACAGTCACCAAAGACTGAAAAAGCCTTCAATCCATCAGGTATCTTTGACCTCATTATTTCAGTGAGCTTCATAGCTATCTTTTTTGGTATCCCAGTCTTCTTTACTGGTATGACCTTCCAAGGGATTGCTTTTGAAAAGCAGTTGTTTTTCTATTTTTGGTTACTCCTTGGTGTTATTGCTTGGGTATCAAAGGGTGTGCTTTCTGGCGAGATGAAGATTCGTCGTACCCCACTTGATATTCCTTTGGTAGCCTTCCTTGCTTTCAGTGTTGTCTCAGCTATCTTTTCTATTGATCGCTGGCACAGCTTCTGGGGATTCTTTGGGGATCCATCTCGAGGAGTAGTTTCCCTTATGGCTTTGATGCTAGCTTACTACCTCATCTTGAGCCACTTTACACCAAAGCGTTTTCAGCAGATGTTTCATGCTTTTCTGATCTCTGGTTTGGTGGTAGTGCTCTGGAGCTTCCTTGTTATTCTTAAGGTTCGTTTCTTGCCAGCCTCTATCGAGCGTATGGCACCACTTAGTCTTATTGGAACAGTTTCTACTTTGACTACTTTCCTCTCAGTCCTCCTCCCTCTTTTTATGACCGCTATCTTTGCGGCATGGAAGCCAGAAAGTACTCTTTCTAAGGCTCGTCGTACTATAGTGACGACAGTTTATGGAATCGGTATCTTTATGACCCTCTTCCTTCTCTTGGCTTTGTATTCATATGTTTCATGGCCAGTAGTATTGGTAGGTCTCTCATTCTTCATGGTGTATATCTTGGCTCAAATTGTTCGTCCAAATGAGCGTTTGACTTGGATGCCTATGGTGACTTTCGTAGTCATGCTTGCGTTCCTTATGATCGGATCAAACAAGCTTTCACGAGCTCAGCTTCCGGTAGAAGTCGCCCCAAATAGCAATCTTTCAATTCAGGTTGCAAAGGAATCTCTCAAAGAAAATTTCTTCCTAGGAGTTGGTCCTGCTAACTACGGATACGCTTTCTCAATGTTCCGTCCAGCAGAGTATAACCAAAATGAGCTTTACACCCTTCGTTTTTACCAGGGTAATGGCGCTTTCTTTGAGTCACTTGTGACTATGGGCGCAGTAGGAACAGTCCTTTTTGCCATCCTCTGGCTTTCAGCTATGAGTCTTGGTATCTACCTTCTCTCACTTGAGAAAAATAAGAATAAGTTATATTCTCTCGGACTTTGGACAACTGCTATCATGTTCTTGATTGCAGGTGGAGTGGCCTCACTAAATGGCGCTCTTGTCTTGATTGCAAGTCTCCTCGGAACACTGGCTCTTGGAATTCTCTTTGTAGAGAGTGGTACAGAAGAAAAATATCTCCACCTCTCACTCAAGGCTGCTCCAAAGTATGCTCTTGCTCTTGCCTTCATCTTTATGGTGGTGTCAGCAGGCGTAGCTTTCCTCTTTGTTTTCATGGGTAAGGTATTGGTAGCTGATCTTAAGGCTGGTGAAGCTGTCCGTATGGCTGCTACTACTCCAAGTATGGATGTCATCAACCTTCTTGCTCAGGCTTCTCAGAACTATCCTCAGGAAGGTCGTTACCCAACTCGTCTTGGTCAAGAGTTTATGGCTTTGGCTAACCTTGAAGCAGGTAAGGATCAGAAGGATCGCAACACCGATGCTATCGCCAACTACGTTCGTAGTGCTGTAGCAGCTGCAGAACGTGGACGTCAGTTGATGCCAAACGATGTACTTGCTGTTGAGTCTCTTGGACTTATCTACGAAAATGCTGGTTTGTATGCCAGTGATGCTATGCCAAAAGCAGAGGAACTTTACAAGCGTGCACAGGAACTTGAGCCACAGAACCCTCTTTACGATATCAAGATCGGTCAGGTAAAGCGTGCATTGGCTGATACCAAAGAAGAAGGTGCAGAGCGCACAGCTCTCTACCAGGAAGCCAAAACCGCTTTTGAATCTTCAATTGCTAAGAAGAATAACCTCGCAGTAGCTCACTACCAGTTGTCACTCGTAGAGTCACGTCTAAAGATGTATGATGATGCTATTAAGAGCTCAGAAAATGCTATTAAGCTTGATAAGCAAAACGTAAATTACCGCTACAATCTCGGTGTTCTCTATCAGATTCGTGACAAGGATGGTGACCTTGATATGGCTGAAAAGACCTTCAAGGATATCTTGAAAGACAACGACAAGCTCGTAGATGTACGTTTGAGTCTCGGACTTTTGTACGAGAAAAAGAAGCAGGGTGATCTTGCTCTAGAAGCCTACCGTAAGCTTTTGGAAGTACTTCCTTCAGATAGTGAGGGTAATGTAAAGCAGACTCGTGAACAAATCCAGAAATTGATCAACAACGTTCAGAGCGGTGCAGGCAATATCAATCAGCCAGCCCCATCTGCCCCAGAACCAGAGCCAGTAGTTGCTCCTCAGCCGGTGGCTCCTGATACACAGGCAGCCCCAGTAGCACCAGCCAATGGAACTCCAGCTCCGGCACCTGCTCAATAAAAGAGCTTGAAAAGAGAGTCTAGACAAATAAAAAAGAGGCCTATTTAGGCCTCTTTTTTGTCAGAAAAGGCTCTTAAAAAGGAAGGAGAGACTTTTCTTTCTAAATAAGCCAAAAAGACTTGACAGGATTCGATTGGTTCTCTATTATAGATAGGCAATCCGAAAAAGTGCTTTATGCGCTTTTTTGTTTCCAATAGGCTCGTTTCGTCCCTTGTAAACATCATTGCCTTGTGCAGAAATTTGAGAAGCAAAAATGCGAACTTTTTGCCTCTCAAATTTCCGCATAATCTCCTTTAACAATTTATGTGTCTTTTTAGAGTGGTAAGCTTTGCCTGGAAGCGGAAAGCAAGCGAGTCATTTCTAAATAGTCAAGAAATAGGTCAAGTAGAAAATGCAATTGAACAAAAAATGGAAACGGTGGATGATATTATTTCGAGTATTGTTCACTGTTAACCGATTGTCCGTGAGTGTTTCTTTATAGCCCGCCGAGGGTTTAGGAGCATTTGCGGACAAGAAAATGAATAAGAAGGTTACTTAACGTATAGTGTGGATGCCTTGACTGAAGCAAGCGATGAAGGACGTAGGAGACTGCGATAAGTCTCGGGGAGCTGTCAACCAAGCTTTGATCCGGGAATTTCCGAATGGGGCAACCCTATCAGTTTTTACTGATAATCCGTATCTGAATACATAGGGTACGGCGGCGCACCCTGGGAATTGAAACATCTTAGTACCAGGAGGAAGAGAAATCAATAGAGATTCCGTCAGTAGTGGCGAGCGAAAGCGGAATAGCCTAAACCACCATGCTTGCATGAGTGGGGTTGCGGGGCTTTTGGACTCGGTTGACCGGGGCCACAAAACACTTTTTAGCAGAACAGTCTGGAAAGACTGACCAAAGGGGGTAATAGTCCTGTATGCGAAAAAAAGTGTCCGTGGTGCAAGAGTACCCAAGTAGGGCGGGGCCGGAGAAACCCCGTTTGAATCTGGGAGCACTAACTTCCAAGGCTAAATATTGCTTCAGATCGATAGCGAACTAGTACCGTGAGGGAAAGGTGAAAAGAACCCCGATAAGGGGAGTGAAATAGAACTGAAACACTATACTAACGAAGAGTGGGAGCCGGAACTTGTTCCGGTGACCGCGTGCTTTTTGCAGCACGATCCAACGAGTTAGTTCTATGCGGCTGTCTAAGGGATGAAAGTTCCGGAGACGCCAGTGAAAGCGAGCCTGAATAGGGCGAAATAAAAGTCGCATGGACTAGACCCGAAGCCAGACGAGCTACATATGAGCAGGGTGAAGCTTGGGTAAAACCAAGTGGAGGCCCGAACCCACGTGTCGTACAACTCACGGGGATGACTTGTGTGTAGAGGAGAAATTCCAATCGAGTTTGGCAATAGCTGGTTCTCTCCGAAATAGCTTGAGGGCTAGCGTCTTGTAAATTGTATCCGAGGGGTAGAGCTACTGGATGAGAATTCGCGGTTCGCCGTAGGGTTTTCAACCAAACTCCGAATACTCATGATATGTACCAAGGCAGTCAGTACTCCGGGGCTAAGCTCGGAGCACAAAAGGGAAACAGCCCAGATCGTCAGCTAAGGTCCCAAAATCTGTGTTAAGTGGGCAAGGAAGTGAAGACTCTTAGACACTTAGGAGGTTGGCTTAGAAGCAGCCACCCTTTAAAGAGTGCGTAATAGCTCACTAATCTAGAGTCTTCGCGCCGACAATGTAACGGGGCTAAAACACAGTACCGAAGCTACGGATTGTATCGTAAGATACAGTGGTAGGAGAGCGTTCCGTATCGCGCTGAAGCGGGAGGGTAACCGACCGTGGAGTATACGGAAGTGAGAATGTTGGAATGAGTAACCGCAATGAGGGTGAGAGCCCCTCACATCGAAAGTCTAAGGTTTCCTGGGCCATGGTGATCATCCCAGGGTTAGTCGGTCCTAAGGCGAGGCTGAAAAGCGTAGTCGATGGACATAGGGTTAATATTCCCTAACCACATATATATTCGAGGGAGTGACGCATTCTTGTACCCTTTGCCCCTTATTGGATTGGGGTCGGGGCTCTGAGGACGTTGTACAGGCAAATCCGTACAGCACTAGTCCGATGGAGTCACGCGAAGCAATGAGCAATCAACGCGAAGAAAGGAGAGCAGAGTGCCAGGAAAAACTTCTAAGGTTCGTATATATGTGACCGTACCGCAAACCGACACAGGTGGACTGGGCGAGTAGCCTAAGATGAACGGGAGAGCATTCGTTAAGGAACTCGGCAAAAAAGCTAGGCGTAAGTTCGCAACATGCCTTGCCGGCTCGCAAGAGTCGGCCGCAGCGAAAGTATTCCAATCGACTGTTTACCAAAAACACAGCTCTCTGCAAACCCGCAAGGGGAAGTATAGGGGGTGACGCCTGACCAGTGCTGGAACGTTAACGGGAGCGGTGCAAGCCAATCCCCGAAGCGCCAGTGAACGTCGGCGATAACTATAATCGTCCTAAGGTAGCGAAATTCCTTGTCAGGTAAGTTCTGACCCGCATGAAAGGCGTAACGAGTTGGAAACTGTCTCAACGAATATCCCGGTGAAATTGCAATAACGGTAAAGATGCCGTTGACCTACACCAAGACGAAAAGACCCCATGGAGCTTTACTACAACTTGGTATTGAAATAGAGTTTTTGTTGCCGAGCATAGGTGGGAGACTATGAAGCACTGCTTTCGGGCGGTGTGGAGTCATCACTGGAATACCACCCTGCAAAGATTTTATTTCTAACCCGCGGCCGTAATCCGGTCGGGGGACAGTGCCTGGTGGGTAGTTTGACTGGGGCGGTCGCCTCCTAAAAAGCAACGGAGGCGTTTACTAAGGTTGGCTAGATCCGGATGGAAATCGGATTGATAGTGCAAACGCATAAGCCAGCTTTACTGAAAGACCGATAAGTCAATCAGTCACGAAAGTGGAAGTTAGTGAACCGACCATCACTCGTAGGAGTGTGGAAGATCATCAGATAAAAGTTACCCTGGGGATAACAGGCTGATCCTGCCCAAGAGTCCACATCGACGGCAGGGTTTGGCACCTCGATGTCGGCCCATCGCATCCTGGAGCTGGAGAAGGTTCCAAGGGTTTGGCTGTTCGCCAATTAAAGCGGTACGCGAGCTGGGTTCAAACCGTAAAGCATCCTTTCTTAAGAGTATTTTACTCTGAGATGAAAGGGGATTTTACAGTTTGAACCCGAGGTACAAGACATCAAAATTAGGGTTTTTCGTCTTTGAAATTAAGTTATAGTGAACCAATCACATCACGGCGGTACTTCAATTAATGAAGTAAGAAGCTGACTCATATCGGTGGAATCCTGAGAGGAATCGAAGGACAATACCGAGGGAAGAAAAGTAATTCGACAAACTCATTATGAATTTTCGAATAAAATTCACCCGTAGAGACTAAACGTCAGCAGTCTAATATACGATAATATTAGATGAAGCTATAGTCCAATGCACTTAGTAATAAGTGGTATCATGCGTGAGACAGGTTGGTCTCCTATCTGGTGTAGGCGTGAGTTGTTTGAGGGATCTCTTTCCTAGTACGAGAGGACCGGAAAGAACGAACCTCTGGTGTATCGGCTGTCACGCCAGTGGCACTGTCGAGTAGCTACGTTCGGGTAGGATAACTGCTGAAAGCATATAAGCAGGAAGCCAAGCCCAAGATAAGACAACGTGTACAAGCTTGCTTGTACAAGATTTCCTAGAAGATGACTAGGTTGATAGGTCACAGATGGAAGCACAGTGATGTGTTTAGTCGAGTGATACTAATAAATCTAATTAACTTTCATTCATTTTTCTTTGTTTATGACTTCGGTCATAGGTGAATACGGTTAGCAGTGAAGAGTACTTTAGAGTATTCTTCTATCGTTCAAAGATTACATTACGGACAATTTCTTCATGATAGACACAGTAAGATAGCAAAATACACACGTATTTTCGCTTTTGAAAAGAGAGTTCTCGGTGCTTCAAGCAAAGTGGAAACACCCGATCCCATACCGAACTCGGCAGTTAAGCGCTTCAGCGCCGATGGTAGCTGCAAAGCAAGAGTAGGCCAGTGCCGAGAACTCTCTTTTCAAAAGAAACTATTCCTAAATTTCCATAAACACCCTGTAAAAGGGTGTTTTTTGTTTGTCTGATGCCTACTTAGGAGAGTATTTTTAGATGGGGAATATGATTTTTATTCTTTTCAGAGAGGTGGTATACTAAGGTATATTTATGGAACTACGTACACGCAAACAAGTTACAGTGGCAGCTGTTTATAGTCTTATTTTGGCAATTTTTGCAGGACTTTTGTATTTCTTTTTTTTCTACCAAGCGCCGGTTTGTACGGACGGTATCCAAAACGGACGAGAAGAGGGTGTGGACTGTGGAGGAGTTTGTGCCAATGCTTGTATTGAAAAGGTGGCTGGTGCACCATTTACGATTGAGGAGGTGGCTATTATGCCTGGAGGGACTGATAAGTATGATGTCTTGGGTCGTGTTTATAATCCCAACGACACCGAAGGGGCGTCATCTTTTGAGTACACATTGACCCTCAAGGATGCGTCTGGTCAGGAGTTAGTAACAAAAAAAGGGACAAGTTATATCCTTCCTCAGGAACACAAGACACTGATAGAAGTTGGTCTAGAGAGTCTTGCTGTGCCAGCGACAGCTACTCTAAGTATCGGGAGTATTACTTGGGAACGCTTCAGTGGTTATCAAGAGAAACCCAATATCAATATTTATCAGAAGCGCTATAACCAAATAGCAGGAGGGGTAGGATTTGGTGAAGCCTTTGGACTTGTTTCTAATGAGAGTCCGTTTGATTTTCGTAGCCTCATAGTGAAAGTGATTCTTCGTGACCGTGAAGGAAAGCCACTGGCAGTCAATAGTACCGAGATGCGCACAGTTACTTCTGGTGAAGAGCGGGATTTCCGTCTTCTTTGGCCGGAGCAGTTCCCAGGAACAGTAGAGGCTGTCGATATGGAAGTTGATGCTGATTATTATCACGCCGATAATTTTATGAAGCAGTACCTCAAGGGAGGACGCTTTCAGGATGTTTCTCAGGGAGAAAACTAGCCTTTGAAATGAGCGTGGAGTTTAAGTTGAGAAATCTATTGTATGCTGTTTTTTGTCCGTAAACTTGATTGGGCACTCTTGTCTATTGTGGGGATTCTTGTATCACTCAGTCTCATCATGCTGTACAGTATTTCATCTGCAGGAGGGACAGACTACTTTACCAAGCAGGCAGTGGCAGTAGCTCTTGGTATAGTGGTACTCTTCTTCGTGGCTTCTTTGGACTATACTCATGTCGCTAAGTACAGTACCCCAATTTATTTCATCACTCTTTTGGTACTAGCAGGAGTGCTTATCTTTGGAGTGACTATTCGAGGGACAGCTGGCTGGCTTTCATTTGGTTTTTTTCAAATTCAGCCGGTCGAAGTAGCCAAGGTAACTTGATTATTTTTTTGGCCAGTTTCATTTCCAAGAAAAAGAGTGAACTTGGAGAATGGACTCGTCTTATTGTAAGCCTTCTTTTGACAGCGGGAATTATCTTTTTAGTTCTTAAGCAGCCCGACCTTGGATCAAGTCTGGTCTTGATGGCTATTTGGGGAGGAATGATGCTTGCCTCAGGTATTCGTTTCAAGCAGCTACTGGTTCTTGGTACTCTAGCAGTGATGCTTTTGGGGGCAGGTTGGGCGACACTTGATCCGTATCAGCTTGCTCGGATTCAAACATTTATGAATCCGGAGCTTGATCCAAAGGGGAGTGGCTACAATGTTCTTCAGGCTATTGTAGCGGTAGGCTCGGGAGGTGTTTCTGGCAAGGGGCTTGGGAATGGATCTCAGTCGCAACTAAACTTCTTGCCTGAAAAGCAAACAGACTTTATTTTTGCTGTCGTAACAGAAGAATTGGGTTTGGTAGGAGCGCTTCTGGTGATTGCTCTCTATGGAGCTCTGCTGTATCGTATCAAAAGAATCGGTGAGTTAGCTCAGGATAATTTTGGATACCTTGCTTCCGTAGGGGTATTTATGATGATTTTTGTCCAGGTGCTTATCAATGTGGGGATGAATATGGGACTTCTGCCAGTGACTGGTTTGCCGGCACCATTTCTTTCGTATGGAGGAAGCTCTCTCATTTCCCTCTTTATGGCTATGGGACTTTTGCTCAGTATTTATCAGAGAAAACAGGGGAATGCAGACTACCGTATCACCCTAGAAAAGAGTCGTATCTAGGAATGTACTATTGCAAAATAGTACATAATATGGTATAATTAAAAAAGAGTAGCTAAAAGCAAAAAACAGTCTTTCGATTGACGATATGGGGTCTTTTTGCTACAATGATAAGGCTTAAAAAAAGCAAAAAACTGTTTTTGCTGATTACTTACACTATGAGATTTTTGCTCGTCCTACAGGCTATTACTGCTCTCTTATTGATAGTCTCTATCTTGTTACAAAATCGTGGCTCTGGTCTTGGTGGAGCTTTTGGTGGTGACTTCGGTGGCTACTACACTAAGCGTGGTATTGAGAAGTTTTTGATTTACGGCACAGTAGCGCTCGCAGTTTTGTTTTTCGTACTTGCGTTAGTAAATGTGCGTTTGGCTACGGCCACCCTCTAATCACTAATACACGCGTATTCGTATTTTCTCTGCTTTTAAATTGATTACTCCTCGGAGTTTTGTTAAAATTTATCACGCTCTAACCTATCGTGATCGAGTTATTGCGTTCGTCCTTTCGATCATTGCTTTAGGCGCACTTCTTTTTTGGATTGGTGCAGCCTATGTTATTTCTACCAAAGCAGTTGCTGATTTTGGAGGAGAGTATCGTGAAGGTATTGCTTCTCAGCCTCGCTATATCAATCCTATTATTGCTCAGACCAGTGAAGCTGATCAGGATTTGGTACAGCTTATCTACAGTAGTCTTTTTACCTATGATGCCAACGGTAAACTCGTAAAGAGCCTAGCAGCTGACTATAAGATGGAAGATGAAGGTCGGCGTTATGTAGTGACTCTCAAGCAGGGGGTAAAGTTTCATGATGGTGAAGAACTCACTGCTGAAGATGTACTTTATACCGTGCAAGCTATCCAGGATCCAAGTTACAAGAGCCCACTTCGTGCGAACTGGCTTTCTGTAGAAGCACAAGTTATCGATCAGTATACGATTGCTTTCACTCTCAAAAAAGCTTATTTCGGCTTCCTTGAAAATCTGACCGTAGGTATTTTACCAAAGCATATCTGGGAAGCAGTGACACCTGATAAGTTTTTGCTTTCGGACTACAATCTCTCACCGATTGGCTCTGGACCATATCAGTATTACAATCTTGAGAAGGACTCAAGTGGCAACATCCTCTCTATTGAATTGCGTTCTTTCAAGAGTTATTTTGAGGGTGAAGCCTATATCCCTAAATTCATTTTTTCTTTTTACCCAGATCAAGAAACACTCCTAGCTGCCTATGCCAAGAAAGAAGTGCTTGGTATCCACAGTATTGCTCCAGGAGAAGAGGCTGAGGTAAGAAATCTCAAGAGTACTACCGTGTACGAAATAGCCATCCCACGTATTTTTTCTGTTTTTGTAAATACCATTAAGAGTAAGCCACTTGCCTTTGATGAAGTACGCAAAGCTTTGTCGTATGGCACAGATAGAGAGGCTATTATACGAGAGGTGCTTCTTGGTAAGGGTGCTCCGGCTACATCGGCCTTGCTTCCATTTATGGATGGTTTTGCTTCTGATATTGAGACGCCTCACTTTGATCAAGCTAAGGCCAATGTAATCCTCGATGAAGCTGGTTGGAAAAAGGGTGATGACGGTATCCGCTCTAAAGATGATACCCCTTTGGAGATTGAGTTGACGCTTCCCGAGTGGCCAGAAATCCAAAAGACAGCTGAGATTCTCAAATCTCAGTGGGAGGTTCTTGGAGTAAGAGTAAATCTCAATCAGTTGAGTGCTTCCGATCTACAAAAAAATGCTGTAAAGAATCGAGAATACCAAGCGCTTCTTTTTGGTCAGGCTGCTATGCTTGAAAGCGATCCATATTCTTTTTGGCACTCGAGTCAGAAAGCTGACCCTGGTCTCAACCTTGCTTTGTTTGATAACAAAGACGCTGATCAGATATTGGAGGGCATGCGAGAAGAGCTTAATCCAGAAGCCCGCATAGGTCAGTACAAGGCTTTTCAAGAAATTTTGGCACAAGAAAATCCAAGTATTTTTCTCTATAGCCCTACCTACCTCTATGTGGTCAATGGTACAGTAAAGGGTGTTGATGTGAAGCGTATCAACAACCCAGCTCATCGTCTCAGTAACGCCCATCGTTGGTTTATTGATACCAAGCGAGTTTTTAAAAAAGGTGAATAATAAATAAAAATATATGCCACATCCACTTGATACGCATGATTTTCATTCGATGATTACCGAAAGTCCGTTGCAGTTTGCAACTGGTTTTTCTCTTGCCAAAGATGCTCGAGTAGAAGGAGAGTTTACGGGAGTATGTGTTTCTGGTATGGGAGGGTCTGCTTTACCGGTAGATGTTCTTCGTATCTATCTCAATGACGTAGCTAAGCGTCACCGGGTATCCGTACCAGCTTTATATCAAAACCGTAACTACGGCATGCCACAGGGTATCCCTGCGAATACTCTCTACATCCTGAGTTCATATTCTGGTAATACCGAAGAAACACTTGAAACTCTAGAGGCAGTGATACAAGCAGGCTTGCCAGCTATCGGTATGTCTGCTGGTGGCGCACTTGAGGCACGTTGCAAGGAGGTTGGTATCCCTCATGTCAAATTGCCTATCCCAAGCGAAGGCTTTCAGCCGCGTATGGGCACTGGATTTTTTATCGCCTCTTTGCTTGAGATTTGTATCAATCATGGGATGCTCCCTGATGTTCGTGAAGAAGTGCTCCATGATGCCGCTCTCGTAGCTTCAAAAATACAGGAGATCGAAAAAGAAGGTGAGGCACTTTCACAAAAGGTAGCGGGTAAAACTCCAGTTATCTATGCCCCTGATCAGCTTCGTGGTTTGGCTATGGTCTGGAAGATTAAGATGAATGAAAACGCCAAAACACCAGCATTTTGGAACTATTTTCCAGAGCTGAATCACAATGAAATGGTAGGCTTTACCTTGCCTCAAGGAGCCTTTTTGGTCATTATGCTCCGTGATCGAGAGGATCACCCACGGAACCAAAAGCGCTTTGAATTGACAGCGGAATTATTGCGTGAAAAGGGGGTAGAAGTAGAAATACTTGACACAAAGGGAGAAAGCGTGTTTAATAGAGTCTTGATGAGTATTGCCCTTGGGGACTTTACTTCTTACTTCTTAGCCCTGGCCTACGGACAAGATCCAACGCCTGTGGATATGGTAGAGAAATTCAAGAAACTCTTGGTATAAGAGTTTCCGTCAGGAACCCTATTTTTGTAGGGTGACAATAGCTACTATGGTACAAACCCATCTGGGATTTGAGGAAGCTCGACTCTTCCTGTAGCACAATGTATATGTTTGCACCTGCAAACAACAAAGACATACTTCTATTCCGAAGAAAAGGTGTCATTGTAAAAAGGTAGAGTTTTCTATCAGTTACAGAGCTTTTGTGAAAAAGAAATTTTTTCTCAAAGCATTTATTTAATTATTTTTATTGATAACGAAGAATAAAAAATTCTTCAAAAGTTACTATATGTTGCAAAAAACAACACCAAAGCCACAGGGCGGAAACAGAAGTTTTCGTGGAGGAAGAACGCCCCAAGATAAATTACCAACCTCAACTGCTCCGACAGTAGGAGCTTTTGAAGGTATTGTGGCGCGTGAACAGTCTGCTCGTACACAGCCTCAAGGAAAGCCATTTCACAATAATCATCAGACGCCAAAGAAAAACAATGGTCCTCGCCCAGCTCAGTCTCCTAAGGCGGGAGCTCGGGCTCAGGCAAGTGGAACTCAGGGTCCAAAGCCAAAGCAGGGCAACGGCAAAAAGCGTGCTGGTGGTGCCAAAGGTCGTCGTGATAATCGTTTCCAAAATGTTCGTGCTCACATGGAAGCTCCAAAGAAGACTGATATCGTACCAGCTATTCCGGCTGAGACTCTTCGTATTATTCCTTTGGGAGGACAGGAAGAAGTGGGTCGCAACATGACCGTTTTTGAATATGGCAATGATATCGTGATTATTGATATGGGTGTCCAGTTCCCAGAAGAAGACATGCCAGGTATTGACTATATCGTACCAAACGTCTCGTATCTTAAGGGGAAAGAAAAGAATATTCGTGGTGTCATCTTTACTCATGGTCACTTGGATCATATTGGTGCCGCACCAATTCTCTTGAAGCAGCTGCAGTACCCTACAGTTATTGGGCGTGATTTTACCCTTGCTCTTATCCAGCGTAAGGTAGAAGATGTCCAAAAAGGGGCAGGAAAAAATTTGAAAACTATTCGTGTAAAATCCCTTGAAGATCGTATCAAGCTTGGAGTGTTTGAACTTCGTTTCTTTGAAGTAGAGCATTCTATCATGGATGCTATGGGCGTGGCTTTGGTGACTCCATCAGGCTCTATTATTCACCTTGGTGACTGGATGATTAGTCATGAACCAGTGGATCCAGCCAACAGCGAAGTGTCTTACAATCATCTAGAGAATCTTCCAAAACCAACATTTTTGATGCTTGAGAGTCTCGGCGCTTTAAAGAAGGGACTTCCGCCATCAGAGACAGAAGTTCACAAAAATCTCCAAGAGCTTATCAGTGGTGCTCCAGGACGAGTCATTATTGGTACCTTTGCATCGCAGGTGCGTCGTATCGCATACCTTATCGAATACGCTGAGCGTCGTGGTAAGCGTGTCGCTCTTGAGGGTTATAGCATGAAGATGAATATCGAAGTAGCCAAAGAACTTGGGTACCTGAAGACTAAGAAAGAGACCCTGATTCCTATCAATGATATTCATAAGTATCCTGATAATCAGGTGGTAATTATCTGTACCGGTGCTCAGGGTGAGTCCAACGCTGCACTTTCTCGCATCGTGACCGATAATCATCGTTTTGTGAAACTTCAGAAGAACGACACGATTGTATTCTCATCTTCAGTTATTCCAGGAAACGAACGTACTATCCAGCGCCTCAAGGACAACTTATATCGCAAGTGTGATAACGTGATTCACTCAGATATGATGGAAATTCATGTCGGTGGTCATGGTACCATTCATGAGATTGAAGAGATTCTTCGTCAGGCCAAGGCTACGTATGTGCTTCCAGTATATGCCAACCATTACTTCATCAAAGAAGCTGGTAAGATAGCAGCCCGTATGGGATATCCAGATAAAAATATCTTTATCATGGACAATGGTCACATCCTCGAAGCTCCTAAGTCAGACGTACAAGCTTTGCCAAAAATTATCAAAGAAAAAGCTGATACCAGCTATGTCTTTATCGACGGTCTTGGAGTGGGGGATATCGGACACGTAGTGCTCCGCGATCGCCAGGTATTGGCCGAAGATGGTATGTTTGTCATTACCGTGATTATTGATGGCAAGAAGAAAGATGTTGTGGGTAATATCCAAATTACTTCTCGTGGCTTTATTCACGTCAAGGAAAACTTTGAACTCTTAAATGAAACCAAGCGTAAGGTCCAAAAAATTGTGAAAGACAATACTTCTAAGGAAGCTTCACTTGATTGGGAAAACCTCCGCAATCAAATTCGTGAAGTGATAGGGCAGTTCCTGTTCCAAAAAACAGAGCGTCGACCGATGATTCTTCCAGTAGTGGTAGAAGTCTAAGAATAAAAACTCCCTGTTGTAAGACGGGGAGCTTTTTTTTCTATTTTGTTATTTGGGCACTTTTCTCACAGAAGTTGTTTTTCGCTACGCTCAAATCCCAGCGGATTTTCACTACCTGAGAACGGATAACTCCTACGGAGACCGTGCTTATCCGTTCTCAAAGCCGCGCTTAAAACAACTTCTGTAGAGAAATAAATGGGTGTAAGACAGGCTCGAAGGGAAAGAAGGTTACTGATATTGCGAGTATGGTATAATAGGGCTAAATAAGGATATTTTTATGCAAAAGCTTTTTTCAGGCGTGCAGCCATCAGGCAATCTTCATATCGGTAACTACCTAGGCGCAGTCAAACAATGGGTGACTCTTCAGGAGCAGGCCGAGAGTATTTTTTGTGTGGTAGACCTGCACGCTATTACTGTACCTCAGGATCCAGAGGTGCTCCGAAAGAAGACGCTTGAAATTGCCAAGATTTATCTCGCCTCAGGTATCGATCCGACCAAGTCAACACTTTTTGTTCAGTCGCACGTAGCGGCTCATAGCGAGCTTGCCTGGATACTCAATACAGTTGCTCGTATGGGTGATTTAGATAAGATGACTCAATATAAGGATAAGTCTCAAAAAGAAGGCGAGACAACGAGTATTGGCCTTTATGATTATCCAGTACTTATGGCTGCAGATATTCTTCTTTACGATACCGAAGTTGTGCCAGTAGGAGATGATCAGCTTCAGCACATAGAGCTTGCTCGCACTTTGGCACGCCGTTTCAATGAGCGTTTTGGTGAAACCTTTGTCGTCCCAGAGGGACGAATACAAAAAGAAGGTGCTCGTATCATGGGACTTGATGACCCGACCAAGAAGATGTCCAAGTCTGCTCCGAGTGAATACAATTATATTTCCCTTACTGATGATGAAGCCACCGTGCTTCGTAAGATAAAGAAGGCGGTGACAGATAGTGGTACCGATATTACGTATAGTGATGACCTGTCTGACGCCGAGGCAAGCCGTCCAGCTCTGCGCAATCTCATTAATATTTATAGTTTATTTTCAAGGAAGACTCCTGGAGAGATTGTAGAAATGTATGCAGGAAAAGGTTATGGAGATTTCAAAGTAGATCTCGCAGCAGTCATTAGTGGATTCCTAACACCCTTTCAAGAGCGTTTGGCTTCCATCTCAGATGAAGAAGTGAAAGCTATTCTCGAAGCCGGAGCCGTAAAAGCTCGCGCCCAAGCAGAAGCCAAGATGAAGCAGGTACGAGAAAGAGTGGGTTTGCTATAAGCTTCCTAAAATAAATATTAAGGCCCCGTGTGGATTTTTCCATCACGGGGCTTTTTCGTGTCTGGCGCGGATTTCTCGAAGCCTTGGCAGGCAGTGGACTCCATGAAAACAGCGGGGTTTTGCCTGGAGATAATCCGCACGCTTTTCTCTGATATCACAAGGCGTTCTCGCGCTGGTGAATTCTCCAGGAATGCGGAGCATCAGGACACAGATAGGAACACCTTGCTCTTCGAGAGCGATTACTTCTTGATACCAGGTAGTAAGAGCCTGGTGCCCAAGAAGATTGGTCATGGGGGTAGGGATTTTCATCGCTTGTCTCCATATTGGAAAGAACTTTGTGGCCACAAAAAAACCGCCCATATAGGCGGCTATTTCGCTTCGTTTAATCCAGTGATGATGAAGTGTTTGTGGCTCATTGATACCTAGTATACTCTTTTCTCTCAAATGAGCAACTAGGTACTTATCCACGGATAATAGCGAGAAGCTCAGCTGTTTTTTCTTCAAGCTGCTCTGGGGTCTCGGCTTCAAGATTGAGACGGAGGAGGGGTTCGGTATTAGAAGCGCGGACATTAAACCACCAGGTAGGGTAGCTGACTTTGAGACCGTCGAGATCATGCTGAGCACCATCGGCATATTTTTCGCGGAGCTCTGCCAAGACACGGTCTTTTTCTTCGACTTCGCTATTGATTTCACCAGAATGATGATAACGCTTTATTTCCGAAACCAATTCACTTAGACTTTTGTCTGTTTCTGCCATGAGATTTAAGAGGAGAAGAGCAGGAAGGGTGCCGGCTTCGGCACAGGAGTTTTCTTCGAAGTAGTAGTGACCAGAAAGCTCTCCGGCAAAGATAGCTCCGGTTTCACGCATTTGACGCTTGATGTTAGCATGGCCTACTTTACACTCCATAGCGATACCGCCATGCTCTTCGATAATTTCTTTGACAGCGCGAGAGGAACGGAGGTCATAGAGGATAGTTGTCCCCGGACGGCGCTCAAGGATAGTACGAGCCAGAAGACCAGTGATGAGGTCCATAGGGATGACTTGACCAAGTTCATCTACAAACCCTATGCGATCAGCGTCGCCATCGTAGGCAATACCCATGTGAGCACCCGTTTCGCGCACCTTTGCCTGGAGTTCTTCGAGTGTTTCTACATTCAGCGGATTGGCTTCATGGCAGTTGAAAGCATTGTCGATGTCATTGTAGAGATAGGTGAGGGAGAGTTGTTCCGGGAATTGCTCATAGATAGGAAGCTCATAAACACCCATGGCATTGGCAGTGTCGATAACGAGTGAGAACTGCTTATCTTCAAATGAAGCGAAAGAAGCAAAGTAGCCATAGTAGGCGGGCTTGATGTCTTCTTTCTGGAGGCTGCCACGCACATCGACAGGTGGGAATTCACCTGCAAGGGCAATATCTCTAATATCTGAGAGACCGGTATGTTCACCTACTGGCAGTGCTCCACGGAGAGCAATTTTCATACCATTGTACTGAGGCGGGTTGTGAGAGGCAGTGATAGAGACAGCTGCATCGATATCCAGACGACCTGCGGCAAAGTAGACCATGGGAGTAGTGATAATACCAAGATCAATGACATTGGCACCTCCGTCCATTACGCCGCGAGTAAATTCTTCAAAAAGACTCGGACTAGAGCTACGGACATCACGACCTACACCTACCGTAGTAGGATTGAGGTGAAGTACCATGGCACGACCAATAGCATAGGCGGTAGCTTCATCGAGTTCTGACGGGTAAATACCACGGATATCGTAAGCTTTGAAGATAGCTTTATTCATAAGGGTGTGTAATTAAAAGTATCTCTATTATACCACTTTACTTCGTTGGAGAGAGGTTTTTCTGGTGAGCCTTTCTTTTTTGGCTTATATAGGCTATACTAAGACATCTTAAAGAATATTCTTATGGCACTACAAGTAGGTATCGTTGGACTTCCAAATGTTGGTAAATCAACGCTGTTCAAGGCTTTGACCAGGAAATCAGTAGATATCAATAATTATCCTTTTTGCACTATCGAACCAAATGTGGGAATCGTGGAGGTGAAGGATGAGCGTTTACAAAAACTAGCTACACTCTCTGGGAGCAAGAAGATTATCCCAGCAGTGGTGGAGTTTGTAGATATTGCTGGCCTGGTTAAAGGAGCGAGTGAAGGCGAGGGACTTGGCAATAAGTTTCTTCATAATATCCGAGAGGTGGATGCTATCGTGCATGTGGTACGTGTTTTTCAAAATGATGACATTATTCATGTGCACAATCGGGTATCACCGACAGATGATATTGCTATTATCCATACCGAGCTTATCCTGGCTGATATGGAGACAGTCGCGAAACGCAAAGTAAAAACCATCAAAGAAGCTCGCTCAGGAAATAAGGAGGCAGTAGCAGAACTTGCTTTGCTAGAAAAGGTAGACGCTGTGCTTGCGGCAGATAAATTAGCGAATACGCTTCTTGATAATTTAGATGAAAAAGAACGAAAGGTACTTCAGGGGTTGCAGCTTCTTACTGTGAAGCCAGTACTTTTTGTCTACAACGTCTCTGATATAACTGAAACTCTAACTCCAGAACTTGAGGCGTATCCTCATGTGAAGCTTGATATTAAGATTGAAGAAGAATTGATTGAGATGACTGATGAAGAGGCGGCGGAGATGGGTATGCAGTCGCATATTCCTACACTCGTGACAGAAGCCTATAAACTCCTTGGTCTCATGACGTATTTTACTACCGGACCAGAAGAGGCACGGGCCTGGACTGTGAAAGTGGGTTCTACGGGACCACAGGCGGGCGCAGCTATCCATGGAGATTTTGAGGAAAAATTTATTCGAGCAGAAGTTATAGGGTGGGAGGCTCTCCTCGAGGCAGGTTCATGGTCTAGCGCGAGAGACAAGGGGACACTTCGTCTTGAGGGGAAAAGTTATATCGTGCAGGATGGCGATGTGATTGTTTTTAAAATCTAATCAAGTATGTAGAGAAAAGAGAAAGCATGAAGCTTTCTCTTTTTTTTCTTGGTGCTATACTAACAGTATTCTTTATATAAACTGAAAAATAAATACAAAAAAGTATATGGCCTGGTTTCGAGCGAATAAATACAAAGAGAAAAGTTTAAGTAAATTTTTTTTGATTAGTGTATCTGCAGGAGGGCTCTTGTTACTGGTAGGTGTATCGTTGGTAAAAATATACGGAGACTCTTTTTTTAGCCTTAATCAAGATCAAAATAAAGAGCAGATGACTGTGAATCCAGATTGGTTTAGCGTGAGCACATCAGAGAAGTATGGTCAGTATCTGACAGATAAGGAGGGCTACACGCTGTATATGCTTGATGAATCACGTTGTGATGCTGAGTGTATGAAGGATTGGCAGTTGTACCAAGAAATACAGTCAGTGGAGGCAGGAGAGGATTCTGTTGTTGAAACAAGAGAAGGTATGATTATGCCGATAGCCTTATCATTCAGTCCAATTACCTGGAAAGATAAATCACTCTATAAGTATAGAGGTGATGAAAAGGCGGGAGATATAAATGGTATGGAAGCTCTATTTTCAGATCTTGTCAAACCAGAATAACGCTATGTCTATGATGTCGTTTCTCAAAAAAAGTAGTTTGTTTCTAGTACTGGTATTTTCGTTTGGCTACACGACCCCAGCGAGCGCATCGAGACCAGAAGTTAGTCCCGCAAGTTTAGATTTTGGAATTGTTCAAGTGGGTGATTCCAAAACAATGAGCGTCACTCTAAGAAACGCTCCTAATGCCTTCAGTCCAGATAGTACTATTACAGGAGCAGTTGCTTTTGGTGGGGGTAGTGGAGGGCCGTTTGCATGCGTGAGTGGTTGTAATCTTAATCTCAGTGTTGGACAGAGTCAAGTTATAGTACTGAGCTTTTCGCCTACATGGGATTCCGCAGAATCAAAAACAGTTTTTTTGGGAGGAATTACTATTGGTATTTCTGGGCAGGGCATGAAGGCTCCGAGCTGTGGACCGGCAGCAAAAAATTATTTTTCTTTTCAGTCATCCTACAGTAGCACTGCTTGCACAGGCGGATATCAAGATTGGTATCGAGGTCGCTATGGATCCAATTATCAGCCAGCGCCATGGACTTTTCCAAATTACGGAACTTCTTCGGGTTGGACGTGCCCTAATGTAAATGGCAGCGGAGGTCCAAGTTGTACAGCTACTCGTAATAATTATCCCACTGGATCTGTCAGTGGTGGAAGCTGTACGATTCCTCGTTTTCAATCATCGTGTACAGTTAATGTTTCATGGTCTTCAGCTGGAGCAGAGCAGGGGCAGGTGTATCTGATGCAGATATCTCCCTCAACGAGGTATCTGACCGAGGGTTTGTCTGGAAGTTATGCTCTAGGTCTTAGGGGGGAAAGTGATGGTCAGGTGAGTGCATTTGATGTAGTAACTGCGGATTTTCAGACACCACGCACGATAGGGAGGCAAATGAGAAATAGTAGTGGTTCGGGTTACAATAGTGCTCGCGTAAGTTCACGCTGCGAATCTGGTACAGTATGGGTAGGTTCAAGTTGTGATGTACCAGCCCCAGCTGGGCCGCCAGCCCCAGTAGTTGACCTAAAAATAAATGGTAGTGATGGGCCAGTGTCTGTTTTCTATGGAAGTAGTTTTACGCTTTCTTGGGGAAATGTTGCTAACGCGACTAATTGTACGGGCGCAAGTACAGCTCAGACTAGCTGGATCGGAGCTAAAGCGGTGTCAGGAGGTAGTGATACAGGTATGAGAGCTTTAGCAAGTGGCTCCTATACAATTACGTGCAATGGCCCTGGTGGGAGCAGTTTTGATACTGTAAATTTGAATGTTTTACCAATACCAGCACCAGTAGTTGATTTGAAGATTAATGGCAGCGATGGACCTATAGAGGTGACCAATGGAGCAATCATGAATATCAGTTGGCCAGCGGTATCAAATGCAGTGAGCTGTACAGGTACCTCTGGCACTAATTGGAGCGGGCCAGGTAAGAGTATCTTAGGTGGTAATGATAGCATTGTGGCTTCAGGCGCGAGCATATACACGCTTACTTGTGTTAATTTACAAGGGGTTGAAGGAAGCGATTTGGTTTCAGTTACGATAAGGCCGGCACTGAAGATGTGTCAAGATGCCTGTGACTCAGGTATAGAGCCACCGAGTTCTTTTAGTATGAATAGAGGGGATACTAAGAATTTAGTAGCTTGTTATAATGATGCTGCTGATTGTACTTCGAATATAGGTGATCTTACGGATGATCCCGCTTGTACTTGGGCGGAAGGAGGCAATAGCGCAGTCTCTCTTTCTGGAGGTGCACCAAATATTCTTTCTGGAGATAATTTAGGTACTGAAAGTATTCAGGTCTCTTGTAATTCACAAGTTATACGTAAAGATGTTACAGTTACCTGCACTGATTCAGGCGCCTGTGCCCGGGATAATCAATTTAAGAATCTTTGTCAAAAAGATATATTTACAGTTACAGATAATTGCGGACAAACACAGACTTGTCATGGAGAAAAATCTTGTAACTATAACTGGATAGAGGTAGCGCCTTAAAAGGAGCAGATGAGTGATTAGAGAGGGATTTCTATGATATACTACAAGTAGTTTAGATATAAAGATGGTATAGTAATCTTTTGTATAAATAAAAAATAAAATAAAATAAAGAAACAGTTAGAGTATTTTCTCAAATAACTGTTTCTCAATCATTGTATGCAAGCAAATAATCAAGCAGCAAAAATAGGAGCGGTCTGTATTGGGGTGGTCAGTATTTTGGCAATGGTAGGATGGTTTGTTTGGCCAGGACCAAAGATACAAGAAAAAAAAGAGCTTCGGCTTATCCAGGAGCATTTTGATGCTAATCGTTTGGATGATGCTATTAGTAAGGCCAATGAGGGTCTCTCTCGTAATCCAAAGAGCGTGGATTTGCTGATAGCAAAGGCTATAGCTACTGCACAAAAGGGGAGTCTCACTTTTCAGGAAAAAGAGCTCGGTGGACAGGCTGCAATTTTGGCTAATCAAGCTATTCAGTTAGACCCAAGAAATAGTGAGGCGTATCGAGTCTTGGCCTATGCTTACGAGATACAAGAAGAATACTCCAAGGCGCATGAAAATTACCAAAAATCACTAGGGTTTGATCCAAAAAATGTAGCCGCTCTTTATGGCGATGGCCATAGTTATGATTTAGAGGGTAATGGCGAGAAGGCGTCAGAAAAATACCAAGCGGCACTTGCGGTCAATGGAAGCTTTAGTCCAGCGTACGTAGGTATGGCTCGCATCTCTTTGCAAAATAACAATCCTGAGAAGGCCTTGGAGATGTACCAAAAATCAATTGAATATACAGCTAATGCCCGAATAAAATCAGAATCAGCCTCTGCAATGACGCTTATTTATCTCAGTAAGGGAGATGTTGAAAATGCTATGAATTATAGCAAGCAGGCCATAGAGTTTGATAATACGTATTCCTCAGCTTGGTATGTGCAAGGTACAACTCTTTTTGTTGATTCGTTTAATAAGAAAAAGTATCCAGAAATAGGGACGCGTAACGAAATGATTAAGCAGTCTCTGGAAAATTTAGGTAAGGCTGTCTCACTTAATCCTAATCAAGCAGCTGCATATCTACAAATTGGTACAGAACTTTCAGCTATTGGTAGGTCCGATGGAGCAGCCGTTATCTTCGAGAAAGGTCTTAAGACAATAGAAAAGGATATTACCTTAAGTGCAGCTGACAAGGTAAGTATGCGAGAGAAGTTTATCAACGCAAAAGAGCTTATGGTAAAGGTAGAGGCAGTGAGGAATAAAAAACCAGCTCCTATAAAAAGCTAAGCATATGCGATATATGAATATTTTCAATAAAGCAGAAAGGTCTTTCGGGAGAATCCTCTTTTTAGGAGGACTTCTTATGTTCACTTTCGCTACACCTACACCTGCACATGCTCAGTACGAATTTTATTTTAATATCGAAGAGTATATAGCTGGCGTTGTAGCTGCTGGAGAGTATGTTGACCCTGCTGCAGTTGGAGGAGCTGAGGCTGCTGCGGCTGTCGCAAACGCACAACAAGCTGCCGCCGCCGGAGACGGCTCGACCGTCAATGGACTGACAGCAGAAGAGTGGCTAGCTATTGCTGCTGCTGAAGCAGGGCAGGGTATGTGTATGGATGATGGCTATGGATCCGAATATTGTTCTACTATTGCGGCACCTATAGTCACAAGAGATGAACAGGGTCGTATCACGCAGATTGTTTGTGGCAATGGTTCGGTATTTAATTTTTCTTATGGTGGTACAGGAAATCCTCCGCCAGTCGATCCCGCTCTCCCGGTACCTACTTGCGCTGATTATAATTTAGCTGGAGAATACCCGAATTGTTTTGATCCAAATCCGCCAGTCAATCCAAGTTGTGCTGACTACAATATGCTCGGTGTATACCCAGACTGCTTTTCTAATGAAGTAGTAGTGAATGTACCTACTTGCGCAGACCAGGGTCTTAGTGGAGAGTATCCATTTTGTTTTGATCCAAACCCGCCCATTGATCCAACTTGTGCGGACTATGGAATGGACGGTGTTTACCCGGGATGTTTCATCCCTCCTGTAGCGCCTCCAGTTACAATGACCTTAAAAATCTGTCAAAACTCTTGCTCTTCAGCTATCGAACCACCAGCAAGCTTCAGTATGAACAGATTTGATACCAAAAACCTCGTTGCTTGTTACAATGATGCTGATGGCTGTACCAGTGCTACAGGAGATATCACTACCAGTGCTATCTGGACTGAAGGAGGAGGAAATCCGGTTTCACTGGGAGGATCTTCCCCGAGAATTCTCTCAGCTGATAATGTGGGTACAGAATCCATCCAAGCTTCTTACAGCGGAAATACCGTCACCAGATCAGTCACGGTCACTTGTACGGATGGAGGAGCTTGCCAAAGAGACGGAAGAAGTCAATCTCTTTGTCAAAAAGATAGCTTCACCGTCACAGACAACTGTGGTCAAGTTCAGAACTGTACCGGAGAAAAGACTTGTGATTACAATTGGAAGGAAGTAGCTCCTTAGTCCTTCGATAGACCCAAGGATAGAAAAGCAAAACCACCCTTTCAGGGGTGGTTTTTGTGCTATAATACAAAGGTTATGTTTCAACAAAAAAGAAAAAGTACATATTTTTTGACAACTCTATTTTTGGGAGGTCTTTTCTTTGTTGTTTTTGTTAGTATGGTACCTAGCGTACGAGCTGAAGATGTGATTGTTTCAGAAGAAGAAAAAGAAGATATCAAAGATGATATAAACAAGATAGAGGATAAGCTTGCCAAAGAAGAAAAGAAGAAAAACCTTCTTCAAAGTGATCTGGCCAATATCTCAAGTACCCTAAGTGCTACACAAGCCTCTATAGCGAGGGTATCGCGACTTGTTCAAGAAGCAGAATCATCTATTCAGTCTAAGGAACAAGAAATTCAAAACTTAGAGCAACAAGCTATCCTCGATAGACATCTGCTTCGCTCGCTTCTTCAGGAGTTGTATTATTCAAATAATCTTCCTTTGGTGGAAGTGATGCTTGGGGAAGATGATGTGACCAAGGTACTTGATACCAATGACAGCCTTTTTAGTACCCAAGAAAAAATTCAGCAATTGATAGGGGAAATGAATGAAGCGAAAGAGCAGATAGCCAATGAAAAGGTTTCTCTTGAAGAGCGAAAAGATGATCATGAGACACTGCTTAATGTTCAGAACAAACAAAAACAAGGACTTGTTTTGGAAAAAAATGAAGTAGCCGAAGAACTTGAAGATCAGGCTACGGTAGTGAGTAAACTCCAGAGCGAACTCAATGAGCTTCAGGGGGATTTGCAGGTACTGACAGGTAAGTCCTACAGTGCTTCCAATATCAAAGAAGCCATCAGTTTTGCGAGTGGTAAAACTGGCGTACCAAAGGGCTTTCTTTACGGTATGCTTAAGGTAGAAACAAACTTAGGAAAGAATGTTGGTGGCTGTACCTATGCTGATGTAGAAAAAGGCGCAGAAGCTAACTATAAAAGAGGAAAACTCTCTAAGCGTTCCTATCAAACATTTATTGCTCGACGTAAAACCTTTAAGACTATTACTGATGAGCTAGATTTAGATTATCGTAAGCAGAAAGTGTCTTGCAATCCAGCAAGTTACGCGGGTACTGGAGGAGCTATGGGAGTGGCACAGTTTATGCCAGATACCTGGCTTGGCTACAAGTCTCGTGTGGCATCAGTCACTGGTAATAATCCTCCAAGTCCATGGAACCTTACTGATGGAGTAACAGCTATGGCATTGAAGCTTAAGCAGACTCCTGGAGTAACGAATGGTGATACCAGCGCCTTAAAGAGGGCAACGTGTAGCTATCTGGGAACTTGTTGGGAAGGATACTACAAACCAGTCTTGTATTGGGCCAAAAATTACAAGCAACTCATATAAAAAACCATCCCCAAGGATGGTTTTTTTGTGATATAATTCAACTAATCAAAAACAAATAAATAACCAATCTAAATATATGAAACGCCTCTTAAGTAGTC
>JAHBAT020000024.1 GCA_018499985.2 Candidatus Moraniibacteriota bacterium | reverse complement strand
CTTTTTCATCCTGAAGTTTTTGGAATTCTTCGATGATCGCATCGCGCTCTGCGTCACTGTAGGCGTAGCGGATGTTTTTATTCTTCTGCAATCGGAAGAGTGGAGGTTGTGCGATGTACACGTGCCCGTTCTTGATGAGTTCCGGGAAGTAGCGGTAGAAGAGTGTGAGCAAGAGCGTACGGATATGCGCGCCATCGACGTCGGCGTCGGTCATGACGATGATGCGTCCGTAGCGAAGCTTGGTGATGTCGAACTGGTCGCCGATATTCGTACCAAGGGCAATGAGAATCGTTTTGATTTCATTGTTCGTCAGCATGCGATCCAAGCGCGCGCGTTCCACGTTGAGGATTTTTCCACGAAGCGGAAGGATGGCCTGGAAATCGCGATCGCGTCCCTGCTTGGCGGAGCCGCCGGCGGAGTCTCCCTCAACGATGTAGACTTCGGAGTTCATGGAATCCTTGCTGGAACAGTCCGCAAGTTTTCCTGGAAGCGTAAGGCCGTCGAGCACGCCTTTGCGCAGCACGGTATCGCGAGCGGCACGGGCGGCGGCACGGGCGCGCTGGGCAATGACACACTTTTCGAGAATCGCTTGTCCGTCGCGTGGATGCTCTTCGAGATAGGTCGCGAGCGCATCCGCCATCACGGTTTCCACATATCCGCGGACTTCTTGCGTGCCGAGTTTCGCCTTTGTTTGACCCTCGAACTGTGGTTCCGGAACTTTGACGGAAATGACCGCGGTCAAGCCTTCGCGAACGTCATCGCCGGAGAGGTTCGTGTCTTTTTCACGCAGGATGTTCTTGGAGCGTGCATACGTATTCAACACGCGGGTGAGCGCGGTGCGGAATCCTTGTACGTGCGTTCCGCCTTCCGGGTTGATCACGCCGTTCGTGAATGCGTAGAGGTTTTCATTCAAATCTTCCGTATACTGGAGACTGATTTCAACTTCCGCTTTCTCGATCTTCTTTTCAACGTAGAAAATCGTTTCGTGCTTCACCTGTTTCGCGTGGTTCAAATGCGCCACGTAGGAAGCGACGCCGCCTTCGAAGTAAAAGCCGTACGCGCTGCGCAAGCCTTTTTCGCGTTCATCCACGACGATCAAGTGGATACCTTTCGTGAGGTAGCACTGACGGCGGAAATGGTCGACGATCGTTTTGAGACTGAACTCCGTGGATTCGAAAATGGTTTTATCCGGTTTGAAGATAACGGTGGTCCCGTGGTTTTTTGATGTCCCGATTTTCTTTACGCTCCCGGTTGGTTTGCCGCACTTGTAGCTTTGTGTGAATTTGCCGCCGTCACGTTCCACAATCACTTCTAATTCTTCGGAAAGCGCGTTGACCACGGATACGCCGACGCCGTGCAATCCTCCGGAGATTTTATATCCGCTTTCTTCGCCGCCGAATTTACCTCCGGCGTGCAGCTTCGTCATGACGAGTTCGAGAGCGGAGACCTTGTACTGCTTGTGTATGTCTACCGGAATGCCTCGACCGTCGTCTTTGACCGCGATGTGGTTGTCTGGCAGGAGAGTGATCGTGATTTCCGTGGCATGTCCGGCCATGACTTCGTCAAAAGAGTTGTCGACCACTTCCCAGATAAGATGGTGGAGTCCTTCCGGTCCGGTTGAACCGATGTACATGCCAGGGCGTTTTCGCACCGGCTCCAGTCCTTCAAGGACGGAAATTTGTTCTGCGCCGTATGCGCCTTTTCGTGCTTCAATTTTTGCCATACGATTTCGAGGCCTAGCTTACAGTAGAGATTAGCGGAGGGGAAGAGGGGATGTGGGAGGCGGGAAGTCGCGGAGCGAGAAAGTCAAGTGGGGCGGGGAAGCGTTAGTAGTTGGCGGACGGTGGGTCGTAGGCGGAAATGCCGTTCTGCCTAACGTCTACTGTTCTAGTTCAGATCTAGCGTAATGGCACTTTCAATGTTTTGCGTCGCTGCATCCACAAGGATGAGGTGGTTTCCACGAATGCCGTAGGTGGCGTAGACAATGCCGTTTGAGCCGTCGATCGTTTTGATCACATGCGCTTTTTTCGTGTTGGTATCGATCGCGTAGATTTTTGTGACGTTCCCTTTCGATGTTGAAAGATACGCGGTTACGCGATCCGCGTTTAGAGGAATCGAAACGCTTGTAATCGTTTCTCCGGAAACACGAAGCGCGAGGAGAGCGAACGATGGAATTGAAATAGTTCCCATGGATTTCACATCATCGCTCAAAGGTTCGAGTTTCGTTTCTCCGTCTGCGGTGACAAGACGAAATCCTCGTCGGAGTTCGGATGTTTGTTTCGGTGGCACTGGCGTTTCGGTCGAGGTGGTCGCAGCGATCATGGTCGGCGTGGACGTGGCTACGCTCGGAATGCTCGTGATGTGGCGCGCCGGTTTTGGCGGAATCGCCCGGAGGAATGCTTGGGCGGCTTGGGAAATATTTATCATGCGCACCTGCGCATCGTACATGAATGCACTCGTGAGAAGAAAAAAGAGGGTCACGAAAACGAACATCATGACGGATCCGGCAATCGCCATTTGTTGCACGGGCGTCACAGGTGTTTTGCGTGAAAAGAATCCCCTTGGTCGCATCTTTAAAGAGTATAGCAGAAGCAGGGCGTAGACCGTAGGGGTATAAGGATTTTCTACGACGATCCACTCCCTGTTTTTTGGAATGTGCTAAACTATTCTCAACATCATGCCAGCTCCAGAATATTCCGTTGGTTCGGGATTCACAGAAGGGGAATTGAAGTTCTCTTCGTTTTGGGTTCGTCATGCATTAGAGCTTCGTCAGGCG
>JAHBAT020000004.1 GCA_018499985.2 Candidatus Moraniibacteriota bacterium | reverse complement strand
GAAGTATTAGTGTCACACCTCTTCTTCGAAGCTCACTAAGTACCGCCACTACTTCAGGAAAAATAAATCCTCGCTTTTCTCGTAAAAGATTTTCTATTTCTGCTAGCACTCGCTCTTTGGTTACCTCCCGCCAACCCAAAATTTCCATCTGACGACGAGGACTAAAAAGCTCACCAGCTAAAGTGGCTCCATTGGCGAAATATGCATAGCTCATGTCAATTTCTCTCTCTGTATTTCCCTCTGCCAAGAGGAGTTCACGATAAAAATCCTGATAAAAAACGCGTGTCGCCAAAAGGGTATTATCGAGATCTAAGTAAACACGCATAAAGTATTTATCCTAAGAAATATTTTTGGATGAAAGCTTCTGCATCCGGGATATCTTCTGGGCAACCCACTGGTTGCCAGGCTCGAGCCTTAATCACCGTTACTGGATATTCTTTTGCTACCTGTACCAAAGTTTGTGGCAAGCCAAATTCTGTTTCAGTAATAGGTACCAGCGGGTAGTCAAAAAACTTCTCGGTAATGATATAGGTACCGGTATTTACCACACCCACTTCCTTATCATGCGGACGCTCTGTAATTGATTCTAATTTACCAGTTTCATCCACTTCTAAGAGGCCGTATTTTGAAGCGTCATCTACATTCATCCCAATTACTGCTCCACCCATACTTTGGTCCAGGGCAAGTTCCTCTAAATCAAGTACATGGTACAGGTCATCTCCATTGGTTATCATAGCTGCCCCTTTGAGATACGACTCTAAAATACGCATAGCGCCACCAGTACCATCGAGTACTTCTTGAGTCACATACGTAATTTTTCGTCCTTGCCACTCATCGCCAAAATACTCCTTGATCTGCTCCTGGAGATACCCTACCACCAAAATTACTTCATCAATACAATCTGGCAAAGTAGCGAGACGCCACTCCAAAAGCGGCTTCCCGAGAAGCTTCACCATAGGTTTTGGACAATCATGACAAAGCTCTCTCATGCGCGTCCCTTTTCCAGCTGCGAGTACCACTGCTTGCATACTAATTAAGACATTAAGCGACTACAATACTAACAATCTTATTGGCTACCACTATCACTTTCTTAACTTCTTTACCTTCTAGGTATGGTTTTACTTTTTCATTTTTGAGCGCCATCTCCCTTACTGTAGCTTCATCCGTATCTTTGGCAACTACCACCTCACCACGCACACGGCCATTTATCTGCACGGCCAGCGTCACTTCTCCTTCTATTATTTTCTCCGGATGAAACTCTGGCCAGGTAGCTAAAAAGAGAGACTCTTTATGCCCCATTTTCTGCCAAAGTTCCTCTGTCATGTGAGGAGCAAATGGTGCCAACAAAACAAGTAAGGTTTCAAAAGTTTCTCGAGAGACTTCCGTTTCTTTCTCTAGGGTATTTACCAGAATCATCAACGTGCTTATAGCTGTGTTGAATTTAAACTCTTCTATATCCAGAGCAACCTTCTTAATAGTCATCTGAAGACTATTTACCACCTGCTGACTTGTATCGGTATTATTAACTACTTTTTCTTGCAGTCGCCAAACCTTTTCCAGGAAACGCCTTGTACCCATGAGACCATCTGTATTCCAAGCAATTGATTGAGTAAACGGCCCCATAAACATCTCGTACAGACGGAAAGCATCTGCGCCAAACTCGCCTACCATTTCATCGGGATTAATCACATTACCCCAACGCTTCGACATTTTCCTGCCATCACTAGCAAGTATCAATCCCTGATTAACAAGCTTCATAAACGGCTCAATAGTGGAAACTACCCCCTGATCATAGAGAAACTTATGCCAGAAACGAGCATACAAAAGATGTCGTGTTGCATGCTCTGTACCCCCGACATACACGTCTACGGGCATCATTTTCTTTTCTACTTCTTTGCCTACTAAAGCCGTGCTATTTGTAGGATCAATATATCGCAGATAGTACCAGCAAGATCCGGCCCACTGAGGCATAGTATTTGTCTCTCTTTTAGCTTCTTTACCACACTCAGGACAACTTACATTTACCCACTCTAGAATATTGGCAAGAGGCGATTCGCCACTATCATTGGGCTCATAGGATTCTACTTCTGGTAGCATCACTGGTAGTTCATTCTCTGGTACCGCTACCACCCCACAGTCGGCACAATGAATAAGGGGGATCGGCTCTCCCCAATAACGCTGACGCGAAAATGTCCAGTCACGCATTTTGTAATTCACCTTTTTCTGTCCCAACCCTTCTTGCTCAAGCCAAACTATCATTTTCTCTCGCGCTTCCACTGAAGATAGTTCTGAAAACTCTCCTGAGTTCACTAGAATGCCGTCTCCTGTCAATGCCTTTTTTGTTTCATGAGCAAGAAAAAGCTCTACAGCGAAACGCGCCTCAGCCACTGTAAAATAATCTTTAATTTTCTTCTTTTCTACCCATACTACTTCATGCTGAGACTGATCCTCAATGCTCATTTCTTCTCTTGCTTCATCAACAAGCTCAAAAAAAGCAAAGTTCCATATAGCATGTCGATTAACTTTCTTACCACGATGAAAAAACTTGGTGTGCTTCTTGATATCAGAAGTGCCTACAAAACGCACATTTTTATATCCTGTTTCTTCTAAAATCTCTCGCCGAGCACAATCCTCAAGAGTTTCTCCCTCTTCAAGTCCACCAGTCACCACGCCCTTCATCACAAAAGCCTTCCACGAAATCGTAAGGAAGCTTTCTGTTTTGGGATTATACAAAGCAATAGCAACATTTTCTCTTGTGACTGTTTCTTCTGCTGGCTGGTAGGCATCATCGCGATCACCTTCGGTAACTACACATTCTTCAATTACTGTTGTTATCGGAAGATTATATTTTTCTGCAAACTCATAGTCACGCTCATCATGAGCCGGTACCCCCATCACTGCTCCCGTACCATAGGTAGCAAGCACATAGTCAGCTACATACACCGGCAAGTGAGTATTCGTAAATGGATGCACTACTTGAATACCTTCAAGAAGCACTCCTGTTTTTTCTTTGCTAAGCTCCGTGCGCTCTAGCTCAGTTTTATTCTTAGCCTGTTCCCGATACTTTTCAACCAAAGAAAGGTTCTGTATTTTTTCTGCCTGTTTTTGAATAAGTGGATGCTCTGGAGCAATTACTACATATGAGCAACCAAAGATAGTATCCACTCTGGTCGTAAAAACTCGTACTTGTTCTTCCGTGTCTACTACCGAAAAAACCACTTCCGCCCCTTCTGAGCGACCAATCCAATTTCTTTGCTGTTCCTTGATAGATGGTGACCATTCGAGTAGCGGTGTATCGAGATCATACAAAAGACGATCTGCGTACTTGGTCATAGCCAGGACCCACTGACGAAGAGGTCGCTTCTCTACCTCGCTCCCGCAACGCTCACACTTACCCTGCTCTAAGTCTTCATTGGCTAGACCCGTCTTGCAGCTCGAACACCAATTGATAGGCTCATGAGACTCATAGGCCAACCCCGCTTTCCAAAGTTGCAAAAAAATCCACTGCGTCCACTTATAATACTTGGGATCTGTAGTATTAATTTCTCGCTCCCAGTCATAAGTAAATCCAATCTTGGCAAGCTGACTCTTAAATGTCCCGATATTTTCTTCTACAGCAATCCGCGGATGAATTTTATTTTTGATAGCATACTGCTCTGCTGGAAGTCCAAAAGCATCCCATCCCATAGGATGAAGCACTGCCTTACCCTGAATTTGTTTCATGCGTGCCAACACATCTGTAGCAATATAGCCCTTTGGATGACCGACATGCAACCCCGCCCCGGAAGGATATGGGAACATATCAAGTACATAGTACTTTTCTTCTCGATCATACTGGCGAAAAGTCCCATGCTCTTCCCAATAGGCTTGCCATTTAGGCTCTATCATATCTGGCTGGTAGAGGTTTTTTTCATTCATAGGTATAACAATATGCTCTTACTCTAGCCTAAATAAAGCATATTTTCAAGTTTTAACACATGAAGGAAACAAAAAAGCCCTTCATACGAAGGGCTTTTACTTGTATTTTCAAAACTATTCGTCACCCTTCTGGAGAGCCTCCATCGTGACATCAATCACTCGCTGTGGATCCACAAGGGATTTGATAAGATAGTATTCTGCTGCCCCAAGGTCTGTCACTGTACGAAACATATCGTCACTATCAACATTGCTCAAAATAATAACTGGGATTTCTGAAAGCTCTCTATCTGCCTTAAGTTCCCTAAGGACTGCGATACCATCCATGACTGGCATCTGGATATCCAGAAGCACTACAGCTGGACGCTTTTCGCGAATCACCTTCATACCCTCTGCTCCATCAGCAGCCGTAACTGTCTCTAGACCTTCTGAAGCAAACTTCATCCGATAAATTTCTCGGATATCGTCATTATCATCTACGATGCAAACAAGTTTTTGGTTCATAGTATTGTACGTTTCTTTTAGTCTAGCCTGTCACTTCATTTTTGCCAATTACTCCATGCTTCCCGGCATATGCTTCATACGACTACGGTGCTTACGCCCTACCTTGATGCGAGCAAGCTCCTTTTCAAGCATTGCAGCTGTACGAGCATACTCTTCAGCTCCCATGAGGTGCTCTTCTTTGTGAAGCTCAAGAGCTCTCTTACGAGCTTCTTCGGCTCGCTCAATATCTATCTCGAGGGCTAGCTCGGCTGTATCAGCAAGGATCATTAGTTTATTATCATGTAGCTCGACAAAGCCACTTGATAAAACCAAACTTGTTTCTTTACCGCTAGCTTCCACTATACGCACTTCACCAGCCTCTAGAGCGCCTATGTAAGGAATATGTTCTGGTAAGACAGTGATTTCTCCCTCCAGCACTGGAAGCGTAACTGAAACCACCTCACTCTCAAGGAGAAGGCGTTCGGGGGTCATAATTTTAAGAGCAATTGAGCTCATAGTGTATTATTTCGTTTCTTCTTTTTTATCTCGAGCTGCCAATACTTCTTCGATACTGCCCTTCATATAGAAATCAGACTCCTGGATATCATCAAGCTCTCCAGAAAGAATACGTTCAAAACCACTAATGGTATCTTCAAGCTTTACATACTTTCCAGGAGCACCAGTAAACTGCTCCGCTACGAAAAACGGCTGTGAGAGGTAACGCTGAATCTTACGGGCACGAGCCACAGTTTGCTTGTCTTCATCAGTCAATTCTTCCATACCAAGAATAGCAATAATATCCTGCAGATCTTTATAGCGCTGAAGGACACGCTGTACGTTACGAGCCACTGTATAGTGACGCTCACCTACGATCTGTGGATCAAGAATAGTAGAGCTTGAATCAAGTGGGTCTACGGCTGGGTAAATACCAATTTCAGTCAAAGCACGGTTGAGTACCACTGTAGAGTCCAGGTGACCAAAAGTAGTGGCCGGGGCTGGGTCAGTAAGGTCATCAGCTGGCACGTATACTGCCTGCACCGAGGTGATAGAACCATTCTTAGTTGAAGTAATACGTTCCTGGAGACCTCCCATTTCTTCTGCCAAAGTTGGCTGGTAACCTACAGCGCTCGGGATACGTCCCAAGAGAGCAGATACTTCTGATCCTGCCTGAGTAAAACGGAAAATATTATCGACAAACAAGAGCACATCCTTACCCTCGTCATCACGAAAAGCTTCAGCCATAGTCAAGGCTGAAAGAGCGACACGCTGACGACTTCCTGGTGGTTCATTCATCTGACCAAACACAAGGGCGGTTTTATCGAGTACTCCAGAGTCTTTCATTTCATAATAAAGATCGTTTCCTTCACGAGTACGCTCACCTACACCAGCAAAGACAGAGTATCCTCCATGTTCCTGGGCGATGTTACGGATAAGCTCTTGAATCACTACTGTTTTTCCTACACCCGCTCCACCAAAAAGACCTACCTTACCACCCTTCATAAAAGGACAGATAAGATCAATAGATTTGATACCTGTTTCAAACACCTCAGCCTTAGTAGACTGTTCATCAAAAGCTGGTGCTTCACGATGAATAGAACGCACAGCATCAGCTGGTAAGTTTTCGCCACCATCAATCGCTTCTCCCAAAACATTGAACATGCGACCCAAGACAGCTTTTCCTACCGGTACTGAAATAGGCGCTCCAGTAGCCATTACTTCCTGACCACGACGAAGTCCATCTGTCGCTCCCATAGCCACTGCGCGCACTCGGTATCCTCCAAGATGCTGACGCACCTCTCCTACGAGCTTAGCGTCACCATTCATAAGAGTGAGGGCTTCGTTGATCTGAGGAAGCTCTACTGCACTACCGTCTGGCTGAGAAAAGTCGACATCGATTACTGGTCCGATTACTTGGAGAAGTTTGCCTGTCTGCATAATGTTTTGATTACGTTCTGATTACTTAGAGAGTGTCTTAAAATTCTACGATACCGCTGCCATACCCGCTGAAAGCTCTGCTATTTCTTGGGTAATCTTTTGCTGACGGAGCTGGTTGTACATAAGGGTGAAATCATCAGCCATTTCCTTAGCAGCATCCGTAGCATTGCGCATAGCCATCATACGAGCCGCTTCCTGCGAAGCATTGGATTCGAGGATGCCATGATAGAGCTCCATCTCTATGAGCTTCGGAATCATGCGTTCAAGGACACTCTCTGGACTTGGCTCAATAGTGTATTCCCCCTTTGGCCGAAGACTCTCATTCATATTTGTATTCAAGGTCCGCTTCGTGTCTTTGAGGATTACCGGGAGCAAAGCTCGTACCTTCACTTCTTGAGTCATCACTGACACGTAGTCTGTATAAATCATGACTACACGGTCTACTCGCTTAGAAACAAACTCCTCCATGATCACTCTTGCTACCGGACGAAGCGCAAGGGGCGATGGCTCAGCTAAGACATCTGGAAAAGAAGCTATGATATTGGCAGACTCTGCTTTTGTTCCAACTGGCATACGACTGATAGCAGCTTCTCCCTTTTTACCAATCGTAAGAAATACCGCCTCTCGCTCTTTGTCTTGTTCAAGAATAGAGCGCAAGCGCTTCATAATCTGAGCATTAAAAGCGCCGCATAATCCACGATTACTCGTGATGACTATATAGAGTTCTCTCTTGATGGGACGCTCTTCAAGGAGTGGATGTGATTCTGTACCTACGGCGTACTCGAGCTGATTTAAAAGCTCCAAAGCGCCTTCAGCGTACGGACGAATAGCTACTACTGCCTGGGCTGCTTTACGCATTTTGACAGCAGAAATCATTTCCATAGCACGCGTAATCTTACCCGTACTCTTTACACCTTTGATTCTCGCTTTGATGTCTCGTGCTCCAGCCATAGTGACTTTGATTTAACTAAACGTTAGGCAACAAAATTCTTCTTCACGCTTTCAATATCAGCCTTTAGCGCTTCTTCAATTTCTTCATTCAAAGCTTTAGAGGCCCTAAGAAGAGTAAGGACTTTTTGCTCGCCACTTGTAAGCTTAGCAAGGAGCTCAGCCTCGAAGCGTCCAACTTGATCTACGGGCACATCATCCACAAAACCACGGGTCAAAGCATAGAGCACTGCCACTTCTTGCTCCACTGGCAATGGTGCGTATTGCTTTTGCTTCAAAATCTCCGTTGCTCTACGACCACGCTCAATTTGTGTGCGAGTTTTTTCATCAAGGTCTGATCCAAACTGAGCAAAAGCCTCCAACTCACGGAACTGAGCAAGATCAAGACGAAGTGTACCTGATACCTGTTTCATAGCCTTAATCTGAGCAGCAGAACCTACTCGTGAAACAGAAAGACCGACGTTCAATGCTGGGCGAATACCTTTATAAAACAAATCTGCTTCAAGATAAATCTGACCATCAGTAATCGAAATCACATTGGTAGGAATATACGCAGACACATCACCTGCCTGAGTTTCAATAATAGGAAGAGCAGTCAGCGAGCCCCCACCATATTCTTTAGAAAGCTTGGCGCTACGTTCAAGAAGGCGCGAGTGAAGATAAAAAACATCTCCTGGATACGCTTCACGTCCTGGTGGACGACGGAGAATAAGAGAAATCTGACGATATGCTACTGCATGTTTAGAAAGGTCATCGAATACTACGAGCACATCCTTACCCTGATCCATAAAGTACTCTCCCAAAGCAGTACCTGTGTATGGAGCGATAAATGAAAGTGCTGCCGGATCTGATGCTCCCGCTACTACTACCGTGGTGTAGTCCATAGCTCCTGACTGCGTCAGCTCTGACACAATACGAGCCACTTTAGATTCCTTTTGTCCAATAGCGACATAGATACAAATTACGTCTTGACCCTTCTGATTGATAATAGTATCGATAGCAACAGCGGTCTTACCGGTCTGACGATCACCAATGATAAGTTCACGTTGTCCGCGTCCTACCGGAATCAAAGCATCAATAGCCTTAATACCTGTTTGAAGTGGCTGGTTCACCGACTCACGAGTGATAACGCCTGGTGCAATTTTTTCTACTGGATAATACGTATTTTTAGAAAGTTCTCCTTTACCATCAAGCGGTTCACCAAGAGCAGATACTACACGCCCCACAACATCTTCTCCTACCGGTACAGACAAAATCCTACCGGTACTTTTAGCGGTCATACCTTCGCGAATATTTCCTTCAGAAGAAAGGAGCATCACACCCACTTCCCCTTCTTCTAGGTTCAAAGCCACACCGAGACTCCCGTTTTCAAACTCCACCATTTCTGAAGCCATCACATCTGAAAGGCCAGATAGACGTACCACACCATCACCCACTTCCAAGACGGTTCCAATAGCTTCAACTACTGATTCCTGATGAAAGTTTTCAATTTGTTTCTTGAGTTCAGAAATTAATGGACTGCTCATAGGGTTACTCGTTTAGGATTTTAGCGTTTGTGAAATTTTTTTAAGTGATTGAGAGAGTGTGCTGTCATATACCGTATCACGCCCTTGTAGTCGAAAGCCTCCTAAGACTTTTTCATCTACTCTATATAAAAGTGAAAGTTTCTTACCCGGGAAAAGCTCTTCGGCTTTTTTTTCTATACTCGACTGCATCTCTTGTGACGCTTCGTAGCGTGTTGTCACTGTAAGTGAAAGAATATTTTCTTTGGTCTCTTCTTTTTGTAGAAGGATTTTTAGAATAGCCCCTAGACGACCTTCTTCTCCTCGTCTCTTAAGAAAAGCCTTGAAATTAACCAACACCTTCTCTACATCACTGGTTTGAGTAAGTTCATGAAGAGCTTCTGCGTATTGTTCAACTGAGAGACGCATAGTGCTTATTTATTGGTCATACGAGCAATTAACTCTTGGTCTTTTGTGCTATCTACTTTCTCATGAAGCACTTTTTCTAAAGCAGTCATCACAAGTCCAGCTATCTCAGCCTTGGCTCCATCAAGCATTTTTACACGCTCTTCATTGAGGCGTTTTTCGCCTTCAAGCAGTAAGGCTGCAACCTTAGCCTCTGTCGCTTCTTCGCGCTTCTGAGAACGCTCTTTGGCATCCTTTTCAGCCTCGGCAATCAAAGCCTTCGCTTCTTCTCTGGCAAGTTGCAGAATCTTTTTCTCTTCTTCACTTACCTGAACAAGTTTTTCTTTGGCGGTATCAGCATCCTTGAGGCCTTGTTCGATACGTTCGCTACGCTTCATGAGAAAATCAAGCATTGGCTTGTATGCAAAATGCTTTAAAACAAAAAACAAAATAGCAAAGTTTACTCCCTGTGCAAGAAGTAGCTTCCAATCAATACCCAATTTTGCCAATATTTCCATAAAAAATATCTAAACTTTGTAATCTTTTTATTTTGAATGCCTGTCGAGGCGAGACCGAAGAGCGCAGTAAGCGATACTTAAAAAGTATCGTATCGAGCACCAGGAGTCTCAACAAAGACAGGTGTCAAAATTAAAGAGATTACCCAAAGAGAATCATAAGAGCTACGACGAGAGCATAAATAGCCACAGCTTCGGTCACGGCGATTGCCAAAATCATAGTCGTCTGAATTTTTGACTGAGCCTCTGGATTGCGTCCAATAGCTTCCAAAGCCTTAGAGGCCAAGATACCCAAACCAAGACCAGGTCCAAGAGCTCCAAGACCCATTGCAAGAGCGGCACCAATTAAGCGAGCTGATTCTACTTCCATATACTTATTATTAAAATTATTTATTCAATTACTTATGAATTTCCCTATTATAGGCCTTTTTCTAATATCTGTCCAACGATGCTAGTGCATCGTCAATCACGCTACCCTTCAATATACTCAGGATAATCCTCGCGGATTAATGTTCTATTTCTACCGTAGCCATCTTGAGGAATACCAAGGTAAGCATCGCAAATACTACTGCCTGAATAACACCCACAAAAACTTCTAGAAAAAGGAATGGGAGCGGCAAGATATACGGCACCAAGTGAAGCATGACTGTCAGAAGCACCTCTCCAGCAAAAACGTTCCCAAAAAGACGGAAAGTGAAAGAAATTGTCTTCCCTACTTCACTGATAAGCTCAAGCACACCCACAAAAGTCCCTATCACATACGGTTTATGCAGTGGGCTCACAAAAAACTTACCGGCGTACTTAGTGATACCCAAAGCCGCAATACCAGTAAACTGTACTACCAATACCACCATTACCGAAAGAGCTAGTGTGAAGTTTAGGTCAGCAGAGGTACTTCGTAAAAATGGGATGATTGTGTGATGACCATTATGCTCACCATAGATACCTACCGTACCTAGCCCTGGGAGGAGACCTGCCCAGTTAGAAAAAAGCACAAAAAGAAAAATCGTAGCGATCAACGGAAAAAACTGCAGGGCCTGTTTTTTATCTTGTGTGACATTTTGTATCAAATCTAGCAAGGCCTCAAAAACCACTTCTACTACATTCTGGAGCCCCTTTGGCACTTCTTGTAGCCTCGTCATAAGACGGGTAAAGACAATCATTAAAAGACCGCTCACAATGCCACCAATAAGAAGAGCGTTTGTAATCGGTAATGCCCCAAGAGTGAAGAGTTTTTCAGCGGCGATTGAAATTTCCATAAATGATTCTATCTGATAACAAAAAAGGGCTTTGACCCTATTCGAGCTTCTCCAAAAAGTCTCTTTCGTTACGAAAGACAGGAATTGTGAGCGAAAAAGATAAAGGTTGAGAAAGGCTATCAAATGATAACCTGACGAAACCTGAATATTTTGCAGCCACAATTCAGGACTTGCAGTAGAAAATGGACTTTTTAGAGAAGCTCAAAGCGCTTCTATTGTATGCTTAAAAGCGCCAAGAGTCAATCTAAGACCTTTTAAAAACGGTTCGAAAATTTTCCTCAAGCTGGACATCTAAGTCAAGTCGGGTTATTCCGAGAAGTTCACATACTTTTTCAGCTGTATAGAGAGCATACACTGGTTCATTACGCTTTCCTCGCATAACTTGAGGAGCCAGAAAAGGACAGTCTGTTTCTATAAAAACTCGTTCCTTTGGTATCAAACGTACCGTCTCTGTAATATCCCCTCCTGTTCCAATCAGATTCTTTTTGACTGGATAAGTGATATTACCGGTAAAAGAAAAAAAGAGATTCGGTAATTTGAGGAACTCCTTGGTCACATCTGTATTGCCCATATAACAATGCATAACAATAGGCACCCTCACTACTCGTTCTTTCAGGATAACAAGCAAATCCTCATAGGCATCTCGACAATGTATGATCACTGGTAACGCCAACTTATCCGCTAAAGCCAGCTGCTCTTCAAAACCTTTCTTTTGACTGGCTTTTGTATCTTCATCTATACCGCCATGGCTTACCGAGTAATCCAAGCCACACTCCCCGATAGCTACTACTTTTTTATCTTGAGCTATTTCTTCTAGCTCCAAAAGATATTCTCCTACTTCACCTCGAAATTCATTGGGGTGGATACCGACACTCGCAAAGATATTTTCGTGCTGAGAAACCAGGGCAATAGCCTTTCTGCTTTCCTCAAGAGTGGTTCCTACTACCAGCATTTCATGTATTCCAGCTTCTCTCGCCCGAGCAATAACCTCATCGCGGTCACTATCGTAGCTCTCCCAATACAAATGCGTGTGAATATCCTGCATACTCTAGATACGCTGAAACAAAGGATCCGTCTTGCCTTCTCGTAAAGCAGTTTGGATTTTTTTGGCCGTCTCTGGAAGAAAAGGGTTTAGTGAAAAAGCAATAATTTCCAAATCAGCCAAAATTACTCTTATAACTTTTTCAAAGCGTTCCTGGTCCACTCCAGCTAATTTCCATGGTTCCTCTTGGCTCATATATTCATTAGCCTGCTTCATGCGAGCAAACACCAACTCAAGTGCCTGTGAAAGTTCGATATTCTCCATACATTCAATGTATGGAGAACTAAGTGCTACTCCTGGTCCAGGCTCATACCTTCCTTGTAGACGTTCACTTAACTTTAAAACCCTGGAAACAAGGTTTCCTAAACCATTTGCCAAATCTGCATTATACTTCTCTTTCATACGCTCAGGCGTAAGATCCATATCCTCCCCAAAGGTTCCTCCCGAAAGGAGGAGGTAGCGCGTCCCATCTACCCCAAAAGTCTCGAGCATCTCATCGATACTAATCACGTTACCAAGCGTCTTACTCATTTTTTTGCCACCCGAAAGAATGTGTCCATGAGTAAAGAGTGTTTTGGTGACAGGAAAGCCTAGGTGAAGCAAGAGAATCTGCCAGATAGTCGCATGCACTCGCAGAATATCCTTGCCAATAAACTGCACATCAGCAGGCCAAGTCTGGGGCATCTCGCTCTTGCCATCCCATCCAAGGACCGTGAGGTAATTCAAAAAAGCATCCACCCAGACATAGGTCGTATGTGTTTCATCAAACGGCAAAGGTATCCCCCACGCTACATTCTTTCGTGACAAAGAAATGTCTTCGAGTTTCTGCCCCTTAAGGAAACTCAAAATTTCTTTCTTATATTTCACTGGTCTGATACAAAGTTCATCAGACTCAATTTTTTGAATAAGCGCCTCCTGATATTCAGTCATCTTGAGCATATAGCTCTCCTCCACCATTTTCTCTGGTATACGATTATGATCCGGGCACTTACCACCCACTAAATCACTTTCCATTTTGAACTGCTCACACCCTACACAATACAAGCCCTCATATTCACCTTTATAAATAGCACCTTTGTCGTAGAGAAAAGTAAGGACATTAGTAACTACGTTTTTGTGCTGAGCATCCGTAGTGCGAATAAAATGATCATGACTGATATCAAGCCTTTTCCAAAGTTCCTCAAAAGCTTTTGCAATACCGTCTACAAATTCCTGGGGATTTTTACCTTCTAGTAGAGCTTTTTCAGCGATCTTGGCTCCGTGCTCATCGGTACCGGTAGAAAAAATAACCTCTTGACCAGTAAGACGCTTCGCGCGAGCTACCACATCAGCGGCTACCGTAGTATAAGCGTGCCCGATATGAGGCAGGCCATTGGCATAATAGATAGGGGTAGTGATAAAAAAAGGCTTTTTTGCTTCCATATATACGTATATTTTGCTTTCTTCTACCATGGCATAAACTTTATCTTCTGTCGATACAAGAAAAGTCTCTCTTTCTCTCTATTTTTGACGAATTATCGTTTCTGTGGCCTGGGGGTTGACTAATTACTACGACAGGAGTAGTTTGCATAGGTAAATCCTACGAGGGGGTTTACAGTTTGAAACATCTACATTGAGGGGAATTACTCATGTGTTATCCATGTGAAAGGGGACTGCCCCACCACTGCAGCGAATCTGGCTGCTTTGAAATGGGCCGTCATTCATTTTCCAAAGGGGCTTCCTACCGAGAAGAACCTCCCAGGATGCTCGGGCAAGGGCAAAGAGAGATTCTCCACGATGGAGATGATCCGGGCGAAGATCCGCTCGCTCACCTGACCATCAGGACCCGGGCTGGCAACTTCATTTCGACCGGGACTCATCTCCCGGGGGATGCTACTCGACGCGATGTCGATGATCAAGACGCCATTCTGGCAGAGACCATGCTTAATGCGGGGCCGCAATCTAGCTGATCTCTATTCACCCAACGAGGTGAACAACCGAAATTTCGGGGCATGACTACCACGGGGCTACTTCTCTCTAGAGGTGGCCCCACATTTTTTACCAAGAGGGGTAAGACGTGAAGCGAGTACTTTCTAGAAGTGTGCATTTGTCACATGCACAATATAATCGTTTGCTGAAATTGCTCTTTGGGGACACTCAAATCAGTCGGCGACATCATGTGACTACCATAGTGATGTGTATCAATTCAATGATTGTTCCCTTGCCTGGGAGCTTCACTGGACAAGTGCTCATCCTCAAAATTGTCCTCAAAGCAAAAAGGAGGAAAAAGTCTCTCTAGCGGTTGTAAGGGGGAAGAAAAAGCCGGCAAATCTATCATGATTTGCCGGCTCGCTTTTTTAATACACAATAATCGTAAACTCACCCTTCACTTTCTCTGGATGCTTTTGGAAATACATCTGCACCTCTTCTATCCCTCCTTGCACAACTTCCTCAAACATCTTCGTTAGTTCTCTTCCAAGAATTATTTTCTTCTCAGCATTTAATTCTCGCAAGAGCTCTAGATTCTTCAGTACTCGATGGGGCGATTCATAATACATGACGGGCATCTGACTATCGCTCACTTTCTGAAAAAAAGTTTGTCTACCTTTCTTGTGTGGCGGAAACCCTAGGAAAACAAATTCCCGCATATCTATCCCAGCTACTGAGACGAGAGCTGTAAGAGCTGAAACACCCGGAATAGGTACTACTTTTATTTCTTGCTTTAGAGCCTCTTCTACAAGTACATTGCCTGGATCAGAGAGTCCCGGGGTGCCCGCATCAGTAACCAGTGCGAGGCTATCGCCTGACTGTAAGCGCTCGAGCAGACTTACTATCTTACGAGCATCGCTATGTTCATGAAAAGACAGCGTTGTCTTGGTAATCTCATAGTGAAAAAGAAGCTTCTTGGTAACACGAGTATCTTCACACAAAATCGCCTCCACACTCTTGAGGGTCTCTAGTGCTCGCAAAGTAATATCTCCCAAATTACCTATAGGGGTAGCCACTATATAGAGCGTTCCAGTTGTTTTGATGGTATTAGACATGTCATTAGAGATGAAGTAGCTTCTCGAGTTTAGTCTGCTTGGCCTCAGGGCCAATGACCGCTATATTGAGTCTCTTGTCTGTAAAAATCATTTTGGCTACTCGAAGAACATCCTCAGCCGTCACTCTATCAATTGCCTTCACTTTATCTTTTGGAAGCACAATCTTATCCTGAAGCACCTCCTGTGCAACTAGGTATTCTACGACATCATCAGAGCCCTCTAGACCCAAAGCCATGCGCCCCTTGATACTTTCCTTAGCTTTCTTAAGCTCATCCTTACCTACGGCTTCGGTGGCTATTTTTTTGTATTCATCAAGCACTACTCGCAATGCTTTTTCAATGTTTTCATGCTCTACTCCCATATACGTACTCAAATAGCCAGCATCCAAAAATAATTCTGCTCCCGTACGGATAGTATACACAAGGCCACGACGCTCACGTACCTCTATAAAGAGTCTTGAGGACATCCCTCCACCAAGAATAGTCGAGAGAACTGAAAGAGTAGCTCTGTCCTTATGAAACATATCAAAAGCCCGTACCCCCACCACAACATGGGTTTGATCTGTTTTTTTGTTTTGCACTATCACTCCGGGTACTGATTGTTTATCGGCCGCTTTTTTTATAGCTGGTTTTTTGCCTTCACGCACATTGGCAAAAATCTTTTCGATTTCTTTTCTCACTATCTTCGAATCTATCTTACCTGCCACTCCTACTACAATATTTGGAGCCACATACGCTCGATCCAAAAATTTGATAAAGTCTTTACGCATAAAAGACTTGATATTTTCTTTTGGTCCACCAGTTGACCAACCTAAAGGAGTATCTCCATAGAGAAGCTTCTTAAAGTGCTCTTCCACTTGTATGCGCTGTATATCTCCACGCATATTCAGTTCCTGAAGAATAGCTCCTCGTTCGCGATCTATCTCTTCTTGTTCAAGCTTCGCATTTAGGAATAAATCTGAGACTACATCAAGGGCAGTCATCCAGTGCTTTGAAGCCACCTTGGCATAATATCCCGTGTATTCCTCCCCAGTGAAGGCATTGTATTCTGCTCCCAAGCCATCAAGCTCCTTACTAATATCAAGGGCTGTAGGACGCTTCTCCGTCCCCTTAAAAAACATATGCTCAAGAAAGTGCGCTAAACCATTTTCACTACGGGTCTCATAACGAGAGCCTACACCTGTCATGATAAGCACAGTGGCTGTGTCAGTATCTTGCATAGGAGCAAGGATGATACGTAAACCATTCTTTAAGGTAATTTTCTGAAATTTCATAACTTCAAGGTTTTAGAGGTAATTTTTCAACTCAGCTATAGCTACCCTACACTGCTCCATAGAATCACGGTCACGCACAGTTACCGTATCATTTTCCAGTGTATCAAAGTCAATTGTAATACAAGCCGGTGTACCGATTTCATCTTGACGACGATATCTTTTACCTACATTACCATTATCATCAAACTCGCATCGTAGATGTGGTCTCAACATATCGAAGACCTCTCTGGCTTTGGTGACCAGTTCCGGCTTATTTTTCATCAATGGAAAAACGGCCACTTGTACCGGCGCCAGCTTCTTAGGAAACTTTAGGACAACGCGAGTATCCCCTTCGCTTATTTCCTCTTCTGTGTACGCATCACAAAGTACTGCCAAGAAAGTGCGGTCAAGGCCAACTGAGGTCTCCACTATCCAAGGCATAAATTTCTCATTGGTCATTGGATCGCGATAAGAAAGGTCTGTCCCACTAAATTTTGAATGCTGAGTAAGATCATAATCACTGCGATTATGCACCCCTTCAAGTTCCTTAAACCCAAACGGGTAGCGGTATTCTATATCCCAGGCCGCCTTGGCATAAAACACCAGGTTTTCATGCTCATGCCACTTGAGGTTCTCTGGCTTTATCCCCAAATCTATATAGTACTGAAAACGCTTTTCTTTCCATTCGTTATAAAAACGCTCCGCTTCACTTGGGTGTACAAAAAACTGCATTTCCATCTGTTCAAATTCACGTTTACGGAAAATAAACTGACGGGCCGTAATTTCATTACGAAAAGCCTTACCAATCTGAGCAATACCAAAAGGCACCTTGACTCGTGTGGAGTCAAGAACATTTTTAAAATTAATATAGATTCCCTGGCAGGTCTCTCCACGAAGGTAGGTCTTGTTTTCGCCAGTCCCCGTAAAGTCACCCAGGTTCGATTCAACAAGAAGATTAAAATTTTTGGCTTCACTCCATTCTTTTTGACCGCATTTAGGGCAAGCTATCTTACTCTTGTGTTCATCAAAAAGGGCATTGATTTCACTCTCGGTCATTTTTTCATCCGCCTGCACTCCGATTTCCTCAAGGAGATGATCGACACGCGAGCGGGTCTGACACTTCTTGCACTCCGCGAGTGGGTCACTAAATCCCCCTATATGCCCAGATGCCTCCCAGACTCGTGGATGCATAAAAATAGCACTATCAAGACCTACGATATTGTCATGATCATGTACCATGGCCTGCCACCAGGCTTCACGAATATTTTTAGCAAGTTCTACTCCGTATGGCCCGAAGTCATACACAGCTGCAAATCCTCCATATATTTCTGAGGAAGGAAACACAAAACCTCGCCTCTTTGCGAGCGACACAATCTTTTCCATAGTAACGCTGGTATTTTGTTGTTCCATAGAGTTCTCTTGACTTTTTAGCTTTTTTGTGATATTTTACATCCGTTGCTTAGGCTTATATAAGCCGAGTATACAGTACTTCAGTGTCTTTTGAAAGGACTCCGAATATCATGAGCTTTATCGAAGAAGCTTCCGCACTGGCCGCCCGCCTCAATGCCAAGTATGGCGGCGGCAAGGGACGTGTCGTCGCTCATCCCGATGTTATTGTCGACTCCAAGCTCACCTGCCAAGACGCCAATCGTCTCCGCGAAATCCAGCGCGATCGCATTCGTGAACTCCAAACCGTTCCCGTCCTCAAAAGGGGCAGTGGCTAATCCTAGCCCTGCCCCTTTCCCTTTATTTTTTTGGCCACCTTTTCGATATAACTATCTCCTTAATCTCTCCATGAGTCGTGTATAAAAACGAAGATTATGGATAGAAGCGAGCGTAAGAGCGAGCGGTTCCCCTGCTGAAAATAGATGTTTGAGATAGCTACGAGAATATTTTTGACAAAGCTCACAATCACAACTCGGATCCACTGGTCCAAAATCTTCACGGTGCTCAGCATTCGTAATATTGATTGTAGTATAAAAATCTGACTCCAAGGCATCACTCTCTAAAGCCTCTCTACTCCAAACAAATAAACGTCCGTGACGTCCCTCTCTCGTAGGAATCACACAATCAAACATATCCCACCCCACCCGATAAAACTTCACGATATCACTCGGAGTTCCTACTCCCAAGGCAAAGCGCGGCTTATCTTCAGGCATCACTTCTGCTGTATAGCGTACAATTTCTTCCAAGAGTGTTCCATCTTCATCGATATGTCTCCCTCCAAAACCATAGCCATCAAAATCAATCTCCTTTAGCGCTTCGGCACAGCGTAAACGCAAGTCTTTTTCTTTACCACCTTGCACCACTCCAAAAAGAAGCGGTCTCTTATCTGGAGCTATTCCTCTTGCTTCTATTTGGCGATGAAACTCATCTTTACAACGCTTAGCCCAACGAATCGTTCTTTCTACCGACTCGGACATTTCTTCATAAGAAATAGTATTCGGACGAGGATCATCTAGGACAATCATAATGTCTACACCTAGATCAAACTGCACTTGGATAGAACGTTCTGGGGTCAAAAGTTTTTTTTCTCCCGTGGTCGGCACACGAAACTCTGCGCCTTCTTCAGTAATACGCCCAAGAGAGGCATCCTTATGAATCAGTGAAAATACTTGGTAGCCGCCTGAATCAGAAAGAATTGGCCTGTCCCACTGCATAAATTGATGAATACCTCCACTTGCTGAGATAAGCCTTTCTCCTGGCTGCACAAAAAGATGGTATGTATTGACCACAAGAGCTTCTATCTGAACTTTTCTCAGCTCTTCTGGCATCACACCTCTTACTGTGGCACGAGTAGCATCCGGCATAAAAAACGGAGTATGTACTACTCCGGATTTTGTCGTAAGAATACCTATTCTATTTATTGTGCCTATTTTTTTCTCCCAGCTCATATCAATTGGCTTTTACTGAACCATTTTTATCGGGCACTGTATTATCTTCATTCAGACTATTCGTCAAAGCCCCTCTCTCGGTCATTACTTCTTTCTTGGTAAAGCTTTCTTTAGCAGAGAAAGCTGTCTTTTTCACTAATTCCACAGTGCGTCCTACCTGACTACTATTTGGAGTGATACCTACCTGAAACTGCAATACTTTTTCTTTACGCGGATTAAGGGTACCAATTTCCCAGGTCAACTCATTGGTGCGAGCATTAAAGGTCACTGTTTCATCACCAGGTGATGACTTTTCTTTATACACGACTCCGCTCGGTAAGACAAATGTCACCTTAGCCAAAGTCAAATCATTCGATGAACTCTCTACCTTAGCCTTTACTGTGTAGGTTGTCTCACTTCCTACTACTGGAGGAAGTGGCCCGCTATTTGGAAAGGCTGTAGCCCCATAATACGTAGTGGCAGAAAGAGCCACCAAAGCACCTAGCTTTACCTGGAGAAGATTACTTCCTACTATCTTATTCCCCGCCAGAGCTGACTTCACATCTGGACTATCGATAGTAGCCAAAGAACGTATAGCTAAATCCCTTGCCTTATTAGCATCAAGCGGCAGTGTTTTGAGGACGGGTATAGTGAAACGAAGTTCTCCTCCTTGGCCCGGCTCTAGGCGTGCAAGCTCAGGTATATCCGAAGCTCTCCACGTAATTTTTTTGGTTGCCTGATCATATCCGCCATGGTCTAGAGACAGCTGTGAAACATCAAGATAGTCAGTATCGATACTCTCTGTAATCACCACGTCCCGCATACCAATAGCCGAAGTATTTTTGTAGCGTATCACATAGCGAAGGGGATCTCCTGGATTTGCCACCACTTCTGTACCCTCATTGACCTCCTGACTAATAGTCAGTGGCGATGCTACTATCTGAGTTCTTTTTTCTAAGCTATTGTAGGCAAAAAGGCTATTGTCTCCCTGAAGTATCCCGATAGTTACTTTGAGAGTCTTGGCTGTATCTTTCTCTCCGCCCAAGCTTCCATGAATAACTATTTTTCCACTCTGATTTGGCTTGAGCTCAGGAATATACCACTCATTATCCCCTCCACTTGGAGCTACCGTGGCAGATAGATACTGAAAATCATCTGGGTAATCTGCTATCACCCGAAGGTTACGAAAGGTTTCTGGACTTTTGTTTTCATAGGTCACAACATAATCAAGCTCCTGACCCGATCCTGACTCAGCCGGAGCCTCTACCTCAAAGAAAAGTGGCGACGTGGCAAGTACAAGCTCAAAAGAATCTTTGCTTTCAAACTGACTACTCGCACCTTTGGGAGTATAGCGAAGGATAGCGTCTACTACCGCCTTATCCCCCTTTCCTCCATAAAACTTTCCCAGCAAAGCTACTTTGCCTTTATCTCCAGAAACAAGATTATCAAGCTTCACTTCTACCCGACGGCCAGTTACACTCATCTTTGGATCTGCCTCAATCTGAAGACTTTCTGGCAGAGTAAGGATGAGCACTGCATCACGTATTTCTCCAAGACTATTGTTGGTGTAATTGATATCAAAACTTACCCTTTCTGCACTTGCTACACTTTTTGGCCCACTTATTTTGACACTGACAGCATTCTGACGCTTCAGAAAAGTATAGCCAGCAAAACCTGCGCCCCCAAGAATAAGGAGTGTCACTACTACCCCAAGCGCGATATATATTTTTTTCTTGCGTGCTTTCTTTACATCAGGACTAATCAGGTACATTTCCTGTGTCGGTGAAGTCTGCCAATCATCAGTTTTTTGAAAGGCTTCTCTCTCTTCTCTAATCTCTTCTCCTGAGTGCTCTTCATTTACTATCAAGCGACCCTTTTCAAGGTGTGTGTCACGACTATGGAGACGCTGGTTTAAATCTTCAAGGCTCATATATTTTGTTTTCTTTCTTTTATAGTAGCAAAATTGAGTCCCAAAAGAAACGTCTAATGCGCAATCCAATCAGCAAAGCGTCTAGAGACCATCTCGAGTTCTCGGATATCTTCCCTACCTACTTTGACCTTGAGACATGAGGTAAGCTTGTGAGTAGCAAAGAGTCGCATGAGCTTGATAGTATTTTCTTGGATGTAGAAACTCTCTTTAAACTCCGCCACTTCACCCTCAGCAATTACTCCTCCGGCTTGGGGGCTAAAAAAATGCCTCGCTCCTTGAGTCAGTCTTTCTCCTGAATGTACTGACGTGCCAGCCTCGATATGGTATCCCAGATGAGTAAACACCTGAAACAAAAACCCTTGGGTTAGTAAGCGTATCGAAAGCAAGTCACTCTCTTTGGCAAGCTTATTAGCTTCTCCCAAATATTCTCGGATAAGTTCAAACAAGGCTTCATCTGGCTCATCCATATCCACAAAGCTCTCAAACAAACTCATACTCTGAGAGACGTAGAGAAGCGCTTCGTAATTTTGTCTCAAATATACAAAGCTCTCATCAGCCAAGGCAGACGTTATCTTGCCCATACCACGAGTTTTATTGATGATCACCAAAACAGATGAAAGATTCTCGAGCTGACCCGCAAGCTTAGCCTCTGGCTTTCGTACGCCTTTAGCTACCACTCTCACCTTACCCTGCTCACGAGTATAAAAAGTATAGAGACGGTCAGTCTCTCCTACTTCTTTCTTCCCGAGTACGATAGCGTTATAGCGATATTCCATGTTTTGTATTGTAGCATTGCTTATGAAACAAAAAGAAAATCCCCCGCTAAGCTCGATGGCTCGGCGGGAGACAATCTTGTCGGACCAAAGGTGTTACCAGGTCCGCAGGCAATAAACATCCGGGAGTAGCGGTATGCTCTGTTCGAGCACAAAACCCAAGGTTTTCAACCCCCTATTCTGCCGGTTGATGAAAAGAAAATACCGTTCGTCGCCGACCATAATCGAGGCCCCCAGAGCTACCGCTCGACAAACCCGATTCTTGAGACTGGGGTACGTTTCCACTTCCCAGGCAAGGAGCTCTTTGACCCCAAAGTGCCCTTGCGGATTGGCTACGGCCACTTCAATGATATCAGGCCGAGTTTCGAGCGAAAGAGCTTCCCAGCGACGCTCGCCAGGAAGCGCAGTATCAGTCATAAACATCGGAGCGACACGCGCATCGACATTATGAAACCCGCAAGCTTTGCAGAGTGACAAAAAGCCCTCTGCCTTCAGAACAAACTTACCCTGAATAAAAGCAGCGGGCTTTTTTGTAGCAGCACAGGTCATTGATATTCCCCTCGTGTCAAAACAACTGTCGCCTCAAAAAAGACAACGACTTACTATGCCAAAATATTTTATTTTCGTCAAGAGACTAGACTCGCTTGAGCCAAAAAGTAAGAGCGCCTCCCTCAATATCTACCGTACTATTGTATTCAGTATTCTCAAGCTCCCCTGCCTTCACTTCTGTAGCTAGTACTTCATGAGCTATTTCATCCTGATGAACCCCAAATACTTCTTCTTTACCTGAGTAACCGAGAATAATCCTATCTTCCACATTAAACCCCGCCTTCTTGCGACCTTCCTGGATAGCGCGAATAATTTCACGCATTTCTCCTTCAAGTTTGAGTTCTGGGGTAATTTCTGAATCAAAAATTAAAAATTCTTGTTGATTTTGATTAATAAATACTTCTTTTATATTTAGTTCATCCTTTAGAATTTCTTGAAATTCTGCTTCCAAATCAAATTTCACAGAAACACTCTGGAGTGGCTGACGTACTTTTATTTTTACATCAGATCGTAATTGTAAACCGAGAGTAACTAGTGTACGGACAGTGTCCATTTGATTACTCACCTGAACATCAACAGACGTGCTTACTGGCCACCCTGCTAAATGGACTGACTCTTCATCAGTTAAATTACGATACATTTCTTCGGCGATAAATGGCGTAAATGGCGCCATTAGCTTAGCAAGCTCTACCAGTACTGTATGAAGCGTCTGATAAGCAGCTTCTTTATCGTCATCATTTTCATTTTTCCAGAAGCGCTTGCGGCTGCGGCGAATATACCAGTTCGATAGATCATCTACAAATGGAGCAATGAGACGTGCTGCTTGGGCCGGCTTATAATTCTCAAGCTCCTCAGTCATTTTTTCTATCAATACCTGAAGCTCTGAGAGTAGCCATCTGTCCAAGATATTCTCACTTGCCTTAGCCTCTGAATGTGGTGACCACTTATCGATACTGGCATAGGTGGTGAAAAACGAATATGAATTCCAAAGCATACGAAAAGTATTACGTACCATCGTCTGCAAATCCTTCTCGCTGAAGTTTAGATTCTCAGCCTGCACCACTGGTGAGGTAGTGATATAGAGACGAAGAGCGTCCGCACCATAAGTATCGAAGATGTGCATCGGATCAGGATAATTCTGAAGCTTCTTACTCATCTTACGTCCATCTTCTGCCAAGATGACACCTGTAGCTACAGCATTTTTGAAAACTGGCTGATCATAAAGAGCGACCCCGAGCACATGCTGATAGTAAAACCAGGTCCGAGTTTGCTCTACCATTTCTGCGATAAAATCAGCCGGGAACTGAGTTATCTCTCCTTCACCTGTATAGCCATTCATGGCGTATGGCATAGAACCACTATCAAACCAAGTATCCAATACATCGGGGATACGCTTCATCTCACCGCCACACTTACCACAGCTCCATGTCAATTTATCAATAGTGTGTTTGTGTAGATCCTCTACTTTTTCTCCACACTTAGCTTCTAGCTCTTTGACTGAACCAATCACCTCTCGCTCACCACAAGCACACTCCCAAAGCGGAATACAGCTTGCCCAGAAACGCTGTCGACTCACTGACCAATCGCGTGCACCCTCGAGCCACTTTCCAAAGCGCCCTGCTTTTACATGCTCTGGTGACCAATTGATTTCCTTGGCATTCTCGAGCATTTCTTCTTTTATTTTTTCGACTGCCACAAACCAGCTTCCTGTAGCGTAGTTGAGAAGCGGCGTATCACAGCGCCAACAGTGCGGATAGCTATGCTCGTACTTTTCTTTCGCAAAAAGCAGTCCCTTGCCTGCGAGCGCTTTGATAATCTCAATATCAAAAGCCTGAGGATTATCCAGTGGCTTCACCTGCATCGAGGCAAACTCTTTGACCTCTGGCTTGATAGTCCCATCCATAGCTACATGCTGCACCCAAGGCAAGTTATGCTCCTTACCCAAGAGCATATCATCCTCACCAAAAGCCGGGGCCTCATGCGCAATCCCGGTACCCATATCAGTAGTAATAAAATCAGCATGATACACCTTCCAACCGTTTTCTCTGTTCTCTAAATCTGTCTGTTCAAAATAGTCTCGAAATGGCGGGATATATGATTTACCAATCAAGTCTTCTCCTTTTATTTCTTCTTTTAGTTCATACTCTTTCCCGATAAAAACTTTTTCTACAAGATCTTTCGCTACGATGTAAAGAGATTCCTCGAAGCTGATTTTTACATACTCAATATCCTTCCCCACTGCCAAAGCTACATTGCCTGGTAGGGTCCAAGGAGTAGTGGTCCAGGCCAGCATATATGTTTTTGGTTCACTCACCCCGTTAGAAGTTGATTCTTTAGAATCATTCATTCTAATAGAGTCTACAAGTTCAAACTTCGCCGTCACCGCTAAGTCTTTGACATCCTTATAACCTTCACTGACTTCGGCCTGCGAAAGAGTCGTCTCGCAACGCGGACAGATATGCATAGTGCGATAACTCTCATAAACTAAGCCCTTCTCCCACAGACTTTTCCATACCCACCAAACACTTTCCATGTATTCCGGAGACATCGTGAAGTACGAATGCTCCATATCCACAAACCGCCCCAAGCGCTCTACGTAGACTTTCCAATCAGAAGCGTATTGAAGCACCTTGCTCCGACAAAGCTCATTAAATTTCTCAATACCGTACTCTTCAATATCTTTCTTATTTTTAAAACCAAGCTCCTTCTCTACCAAGTTTTCGATAGGTAGTCCATGGCAGTCCCAACCCCAACGACGCTCTACTCTGTGCCCTGTCATGGTCTTATAGCGAGGGAAAATATCCTTTACAATACTCTGAAGCAAATGCCCATAATGCGGAAGTCCCGTGGCAAAAGGCGGACCATCATAAAACACGAAGTCTCCATTGGGAGCATCTTTATTTACCGACTTCTCAAAAATCTGCTGTTCTTTCCAATGCTCGAGTACTTGCTTCTCAAGCTCAGGGAAATTCATTTGTGCATCTACTTTTTTCATAGTGTTATTTCTTTTGACTAAAAATCTCAAGTGCCTCTTGTAATTGTTGTATAAAATCACCACATTCCTTTACCTCTCTCTCATGACCCCAACCCTGATAAACCGCTTTTGCTTCACTCAAATCTGAAATAAACTTTACCACCCTTGCTTCCAGTTCAGTATCAAATCCTACGCTCATTTTCATTTCCAGTAGTAGTTGCAACACCTCTTCTTTGTCAGCTTGATACCAATCACCCTCTTCAAGCGCTTTTTGCTTACGTACTTCATGTCCTCGACTCAGAGGAATAGGTTTTTCAAAAAAAGATTTCTCAGTCATGTCTGTATAAATAAAAACAAAAAATCCCTAACACAAAAAACGTGTTAAGGACCCTAAAAAATATTCTTCGGGTGGTACCACCTTAATTTATCTCCTGAAAATCAGAAGACCTTCATTTTTACTTTGTTACGCCAAGTTCGCGCCAGATTCTACTCTTCTTTCGAATTTCTTTCTGAGGCCTGTCTTAGCCACAAATATATCTGTGGACGGACTCAGGAGTGATAACTCCCTCAATGCCTTTGTAGCCCCATCCTAGCAATATTCTATAAGAAAATCAACTCCTCCTATTCTTCACTAACAGTCTATCTTAAGCACTGATCCTGTCTTTGGTGACCAACCCATAACACTGACCTCTACACTCTCTTTGGTGAGTACCCCATGGATTTGCTCCAACGTATCCGCATGCGATACAAGTACCACCTTTTTACCAGCAAATTCTTTTTTGACATCATGGAGAATACTTTCTACTCGTGCGCGCATACTTTCAAAACTCTCTACACCATCACTGCCATCAGTCATGATGCGCATCTCTGGCTCCGTGTAGACCTTAAAAAACTTCGCTACCGGACCAGCATTATACATTCCAAAATCAGTTTCCCTCAAACGAATATCTTGAAGAACTGGTACACCTGTAGCCTCACTGATAAGTGTAGCTGTCTCTACTGTACGGGTCAGCGGCGAAGCAATGATCGCATCGATACCCTCTTCTCGTAGCTTCTCTGCTGTTTCCTTTACCTCATGGATACCCTGCTCAGTCAGATGCCTTACGGTACGACCAGGCACCTCTGGATATGAACTCATAAGACCAAGAGCATTCGACTCTGACTGTCCGTGACGTACAAGATAAAAAGTAGTATGTGGCATAGTTTTTAGAGTATAAATCGATAGACGTCTGCACCTAAGGCAAAGAGCAAAAGCACGCTGAGTAAGCCTATAACTTTAGCCATAAAAAAGGCTGCTGTCTCACTTCCACTCAAAGGTACCTTATATTTTTCTTTATACTTTCTTGGTAACGGCATACTATCAAACTACCCTTCAATAAACTCAGGGTAAATTTACAATTTACATTTTCTCTGGTGCACTCACTCCAATCAAACGCAGTGTCTCACCCAATACAATCTTCGTAGCAGAAACCAGAGCCACACGTGCTTGTGAAAGCTCCTTGTTTTCAATATCAATGACCTGACACTCTGCATAGTACGAATGAAACTTATCAGCCAAACGAATAGCAAGCTGAGGCAAACGATGAGGAGCTGAGTCACGTGCAGCTGACTCAAGAAACTCTTGAAACGTAAGCATTTCTCGCATCAAAGACTTTTCTTTTCCGTGAACAAGAAGACTTAGATTGACATCAGCCATATCCATGCCCACTTCCTGTCCCTTTTCCAAAATACTTGCCATACGAGCGTGCGCATACTGGACATAGAAAACGGGATTCTTCTGTGAGCGCTCTTCGGCCAAGCCAAGGTCAAAGGTCATGTGTGTATCCGGAGAATACTGAAGAAAAAAGAAACGTGTTACATCATGCCCTACAAGCTCAATAAGCTCATCCATGGTCACCACATTGCCAGCACGCTTGCTCATACGTACTTCCTCACCATTTTTCACAAGCTTCACAAGCTGCATAAGAAGAAATGTTGCCCCTTCTTCCTTGCCAAAAGCTTTCACTACAGCATTGAATCGGTTTGTGTAGCCATGATGGTCTGCGCCCCAAATTTCAATAATCATCTCGTAACCCTGTTCAAGCTTAGAAAGAATATACCCACACTCAGAAGCAAAGTACGTCTTGGTGCCATCCGCCTTGATAAGCACTCGATCTTTATCATCACCGAAATCAGTCGTCCTAAGCCAGGTAGCTCCCTCGTTTTCAAACACTCTTCCTTGCTCTTTGAGCTTCTCAATGGCTCGCTCCACCATTCCGCCCTCTACCAATGCACGCTCAGAAGTCCATTTATCAAAAGATATTTGCATACCACTTTCAATGGTCGGCTTGATATAGTCACTCACTACAAGCTCTGCTGCTCGCTTACCTACTTCCCAAGCATCATTCTCAAGCTCTCCTAATTTTGCACGAAGCTCCTCGATATACTCACCTCCATAGACTGCCTCTTCGTCTTGAAGCACACTGTGCCCAAGCTTGGTCACCTGCTCACCAGCATCATTGATATAATATTCATTGGTCACTTCGAATCCTGTCTTACGGAGAAGGCGAGAGAGAGAATCGCCATAAAACCCTCCACGACCATTGCCAAGATGAAGCGGTCCGGTGGGATTGGCAGAAATAAACTCGTTGTTCACCTTCACCCCTTGACCAAAGGTAGAGTCAGCAAAGTGCTCCTGCTTTTCGAGTACCTCGGTAACCACATGAGCGAAGTCACTCTCTTTGAGAAAGAAGTTGAGGTGTCCTGGCCCCGCTACTTCTACTTTGGCGAAATCATCTCCCAGCTTCTCTTGAAGAAAAGTGGCTACTTCTCGAGGATTCTTCCCTGCCGCCTTACTCATCACCAAGGCTATATTAGAAGTGTATTCACCAAACTGCTCATCCTTTGGAACCTCTACATGCACTTCAGGTAAAGCAAAAGCAGGCAAAATACCTTCTGCCTGCAGGCTTTTTAGGACCTCTTCAATTTTAGAGACAATACTCTGTTTCATATTTCAAAGCCTACCTCATTTTATGGCCACTGTCTAAGCTGGAGAAAGCCCTATGCTTCTACGGTAGATAGCATCTCCTTTTTCTTGCGGAGCTACATATTTACCATCCTTACAAGTATCGCTACAAAAACCCTGCATTTTTTCGCGACAAGAATCACACTGAATAAAAAGCAAATTACAGGCACTCTCCTTACAGTTTACATATGTATCAGCAGGAGAATGACACTGAAAACATTTTCCTAGTACATCATCAGTAATGGCTTCTTCTAGGCGATCATCAAATACAAAATTCTTTCCTTTGAATTTACTTGGCAACCCCTCCTTTTCGATTTGACGCTTGTAATCAATAATCCCTCCAAGAAGTTGATAAACCTTTTTGAAACCCTTGTGCTTGAGATAAGCCGAAGCCTTCTCGCAGCGAATCCCTCCAGTACAGTAGAGAAGCACTTCTTCGTCTTCCTTGCCTTTGAGGAGCTCTACAGTCATGGGAAGCTCTTCACGAAACGTATAAGCATCAGGTACAATTGCTCCCTCAAAGCGTCCAATCGCTCCCTCATAGTTGTTGCGCATATCCACCACCGTCACACCCTCATCAATTTTCTGATTAAATTCACGAGCAGAAAGATGTGTGCCTACATTGGTGACATCATACTCATCTGGAGCAAGGCCATCAGCTACAATCTGGTGTTTCACCTTGATGGTCAATTTCCAAAAAGCATCATTGGCCTGCTCTACACCCACCTTAAATGGGACATTCTTAAATGCTACGCGATTATAGAGAAGCTCCTGAAAAATCTCAAAGTGAGGCTCTGGCACAGACATCTGAGCATTGATACCTTCCTGTGATACATAGATACGGCCAAGAGCCCCAAGAGCCCGCCACTCTGCAAAAAGCTCATGACGCAGGGCCACAGGATCAGCAATGCGAACATAGCGATAAAAAGAAATTACCTTACGATCAAAGGGTTCAGCTGCTATTTTGGCCAAAGACTCTTCCTTAGAGAGGTGATTGCGAAGATGGTGGAATTGATTTTTCATGGACCTAGTATAGCAAAAATTAAGAAAAAATCCAGTCCCAGTCTCCTTATATCCTTCTTGATTTCTTACTATTGCAAAAAATCATAAAATATGCTATAATTATAAACGTACCCAGTGTCTATTTATTATGACTGTCATAGCCACCAACAAACGAGCTCATTTTGATTATGCCTTAGGAGAGCGCTTCGAGGCTGGTTTGGTATTGACCGGCTCTGAGGTCAAAGCCGTCAAAACCGGCCACGCCAGCCTCAAAGGAAGCTTTGTGACTGTAAAGGGCGAAGAGCTCATGCTGACCAATGCCCTAATCCCTCGCTACAAGCACGCCCATAAGGACACAAAGCACGAAGATACTCGCCCCCGAAAGCTCCTCCTTCGAAAGCGCCAAATCCGCTCTCTTATCGGAAAATTTCGCACCGAAGGCTTGACATTGGTGCCAATTCGTTTGTATACTAAGAAACAACTTGTCAAGGTTGAATTTGCTATTGGAAAAGGAAAAAAGACCCACGATAAGCGTCAAACAATTGCCAAAAGAGACGCTGATCGTAGTATCCAACGAGCTATGAGACAACACTAGACATTCGCGCACTACTCATGTTACTTGAGCGAGGAGTTTCGACTCCAACCTCTCGTAGGGTGGGTGGTGCGGGGTTGTTTAGACTCGACAGCGTGTACTTTCAAAATAGGCAAGCCGACCCTGAGAATATGGTCGTAAATCTTGTTCTCACGATGATAATTGCAAACTTCATCTCAAAGACAAAGAATACATTTGCTAACGCATTTGCCCCTTCTTTCGCTCTTGCTCACGCTTAATTGCTGAGCCATCAGAAACTTGATTCTCGATAGAGATTTTCTGGTGCCATACTATCGAGGCGGCCGAAGAACTTTCGTTTTCTTTGATTCTTCTAAGCTGTATTGCCAAAGACTTCCTCATAAAAGAATTTTGTCTGCTTTCTATCTTTTATTTGTATAAAAAAGCCTGACTACGCTTGTAGAATATTTTGAAAAAACATGAACTGGACATGGGTGCAATTCCCATCAACTCCACCCTGTGAAATATGACCTAGGTCATTGACGGCTTGGCCGTATTTCACTGGGTCCACTCTTTTTAAAGTTAAAAAATGAGAAGAAGAAGACATAATCGTCCAAAACCGAAAGCCCAGGTAAAGCTGCGTTTGCGCTTAAATGAGCAGATTGATGTACCTGAAGTTATGGTAATCGATATCGATGGTGAAAACCGCGGTGTTATGACCGTTGCTGATGCCGTAATCCTTGCTCAGAGCCAAGAAGCTGATCTCGTAGAGGTCTCCCCTCTGGCTAAGCCGCCAGTCTGTAAGATTACTGATTACGGTAAGCTCCAGTACAAGCAAGCCAAGCAAGACCAGCAGGCCAAGGCGAAACAAAAGAAAGTTGATACCAAGGGTATCCGCATTGGGTTTCGTACGGACAAACATGATCTCGACTTCAAAAAGGGTCAGGCCGAGAAGTTCCTCACCAAGGGGCACAAGGTCCGCATCGAAATCATTCTCCGTGGACGAGAAAAAGCCATGAATGATAAAGCTCGCGAAAACCTGACACTCTTTACCAAAAGCATCACTACCCCCTTCAAGACTGAGGAAGAAGTCAAAAGAGGGCCAAAAGGATTCACCACACTAATTGCACCACTATAACAAGCGTATGAAACTCAAGACCAAAAAATCACTCGTGAAGAAGATCAAAGTCACCTCAAGCGGGAAGCTAAAGACCCGTGCTACTGGCCAGAATCACTACAATACTCGTGCTACTGGTAATCAGCGTCGAGACAAGCGTAATGACAATGATGTATACGGTGCAGTCGCTAAGAATATCAATCGCGCCCTCGCCATTTAATTAAACCACCAACCCTAAGAATTGTATGACTCGAATCAAGCGCGGCGTTCAGACCAAGAAACGCCATAAGAATCTCCTCAAAATGGCCAAAGGTTTTCGCTGGGGACGAAAGAATCTCTTCCGTAAAGCCAAAGAAGCTGTAATCAAGGCTGGTAAGTACGCTCACCGTGACCGTCGTGCCAAGAAGCGTAGCTTCCGTGCCCTCTGGATTATCCGCCTCAACAACGCCCTTCGCCTCCATGGTCTCAAATACTCTACTTTCATCAATCTTGAGAAGCAAAAGGGTATCGCCCTTGACCGTAAGGTGCTCTCAGAAATGGCTGTAGAAAATCCTGCTGTCTTCGCTAAATTTATCGAAAAGGTAAAATAAAGCCAGTCACTTTTTTAAAAAACTCCGCTCTTCAGCGGAGTTTTTTATTGATGTTTCTTTCCTCTCAAGAATAATCCTCTTGCTATATAGACAAAACTAATTCCCAGGACCGCTCCCAAAATATCAAATCCAACATCACTCATCTTGGCCCCTCTAAAAGGTACGAAGTACTGATGAATCTCATCAGTTACTCCATAAAAGGCTGCCAGAAAGAAAGCGAGTAAGGCCACTCCATACAAGGGCTCTTTCTGAAAAAACCGTCTCAAAAATACCATGAGGATAACAGTAAGCACTGCGTACTCGAACACATGAGCTCCTTTGCGCTCCAGGAAATACCCGAGACTCGTATCTGTCGGATACGGTGAACCTGGACGTGAGGAAAAATAAAAAATAACGAGCATCCACAACAGAAGTGCCTTGCCCCAAGGAAAAGAATTCACAAAACGCCGAAAAATAATCATATTTTAATGGTGTTTTTTGTGTTCACCTATTTCATGAATCAGGGCAAAGAAAGCATAGAAAGGAAGCCACAGCCACAGCGTGGTACGGAGCCACTTTTCAATACGATCATTGAGTCCCTTTTTCTTTTTCTTACCATGTCCGCCCATACTAGTTGATTTCGTAGATTACATCTTTTTTCTCAACAATAATTTTCCAACCCTCTTTCTCTGCCATTTCACGGAGATTCTGATTTGGGTTAAAAGCAATTGGATTATCTACCAAGCCAAGGAAGCTTCCGTCAGATTCTGTGTCACCTATACCATACGAACCTTTCAGTGTTAGTCCGTGTTCTTCAATATATTTCTTAACCACTTCGCCCTTCATACGAGAAGGCTCAAAAGTAGCCTCGCCCGTGTAGATACCGTTTTCATCAAGTCCGTAGACGCTGCCATATACTGAATCAAACTTTAGGTAGTTTTTATTATACTCTTCTACGATTTCAATTGGTGAGCCAGAGATAACTAAGAGGTGATAATTTTCTCTGCGAAGCTTCTTAATCAAGTCCTCAGAGAAAACATACGTGCGCTTCTCATGAAAAGGGATAACTATCTTGGCTGCCTTTACTACATCTTCATAAGAACAGCCTTTGATGTGCTTGGCATAAAGGTCAACCAAAGCCTTACGATAATCCTCATACGTACCTTCATGCTCAATCCAGCCAGAGTAAAGTTCTGTCAAACGATGACGCACTTCATTCGGAAAGACCTTCAGCCAGGCTAATTCATTGATCAACTCGAAGTGAAGGTTTTTGCGAAATATTGTACCGTCTATATCAAATATTGCAATCTTTTTCTTTTCTTCTGAACCCATACTATTTTTCTTTTAACAATTCATATAAGACCACTCCGGTGGCTACTGATACATTGAGAGAATTCTTACTGCCTCTCATAGGTATTTCTAGTATAGCATCTGCTTGCCTAAGAAGCTCTTCCGGTACACCTAAGACCTCGTTACCTACCAGAAGTGCTATCTTATCTGCTTCTGGGTATTGATCGTACTGCACACTAAGCGCATCTTGCTCGAGCGCATAGAGTACATAGCCTTCTCTTTTGAGCTCGCTCAATAATTCATCGAGAGATTCTCTTTTTTCGCAAGATAAAACCTTTTCTGCTCCAAGGGCTGTTTTTTGAATTTGCTTTTCGGCGGTAGTGAGCATAAATTTCTTACTCGCTGGTGCTGGTGTATAACCTGTAAGAAAAATTTTTTTTACGCCAGCTCCATCTGCGGTACGAAAGAAGGCGCCCACATTGTGAGCGCTTCGGATATCATGTGCGATGAGAACTACCTGTTTATTTTTCTGTACCATACTGCACAAAAAGAGCCTTGCCCGTTTCCCAAAGGGCAGGGTAATCTTTCTTTACCTTAAGCCAGTACCACCATTCCCCTCCCCAAAGATAAATATCCTGAAAACCTACTCTCCTCGCATAGGTAACGTTTTCTACCAGTTTCTTTTCATTCATGGTGATAAACTGCTCTTCAAGTGGCACAGTACCCACCCAACCATTGGCCCAAGGCTCCGCCTGAAGCTCGATCACCATGAAATTTTCTTGATCTGTAAGCAGTCTCGTCCAAAGCTCTTTCATTTTGAAGAAATATGGTCCGACAGGATAGGTCACGTAGCCAAAGCGCTTCTGATAAATATCTCTGTAGAGAGTAGTTCCAAAAATATCGCCTTCTCTAGCGGCCTTGTACCAAACTGAAAGTTCACCGCTGTCGGTAACGATTACTTGCCTACTCGGATCTAGGGCATGCACAAGAGCTACCTCTGTGGTAAGGAAGTTTGGATCAAATTTTGGACAAATCCCAAATATAGCCAAGAAGGGTTCATTTTCTACCTGCCAGGTAGTGACTGTTGGATTATCTTTGTAGCGCTCTACTGTGATACGTATCATCTTAAGAAGCTCACCTCTTCTGAGCTCATCATCCTCTTTGGCCCACTCAGGAATATGACACTCTGGCCAGCGTGGCACCCTTTGGCCTACCGACAAAATTACCTCACCGTCTCTTTTTTCTGTTTCTGCCAAAAGCCAATCAAGGTCAGAAAAATCATACTGCCCACGCTCTCGCTCTATAAGATCCCAGTAAGCTGGCAAGCGCCACTTTTTGATACCCATATCATCAAGAAGTGCCATATATGTCTCCTTCCAATCCAATCCAAGACTTTCTGCATAACGCGTAGAAAAGGTCATACCCAAAACTACATCTTCTCTTGGCTTTGGTCCTGGTAGGTTCAAAAAAGCAAAGAAAAGCATGAAAACAAAAAATGCTCCCACTAATCCTCGTTTAATATTTTTTAGCATAGCGCCATTATTTAAAATAAAATAACCCCTCCAAAACTGGCAAACCAAAAACCAAGTGCGATTAAGGTCAATGCTACGCCTTTCTGAAACCAATCCCAAAATGAAAGTTTTTCACCAAAAATATGTGGGAAGCGGACACTCATAGGAATAGCCAGAAAGAGCAGAAAGACATACTGAATACCATTGAGTGCCTGCACAAATGAAACCGATCCTTCTTTGGTAGCGTAGATAATAAGAAAGCTTGCAAATCCAGCACAAGATTTATTGGCGATAAAAAGAAGAAGTGTCTTGATATTTTGTTTACTTTTCATCTTCTTTGGCTCATGATGAACCAAAATTTCTCGACGATACACCGGCACCAAAAGAAGTGCTAGTCCGGCCGCTACCATTCCTAGACGAGACCAGACTAGACCATTAATAAAGGTAATTTCTACATAGCCGTACTTAAGAAGAAGAAGTGATATTCCCAAAAGAAATCCAGCTATCACGGCCGAGAGAGGAAAAGTGTCATTTTTGCGTAAAGGTAGATCGTAAGAAATAAGTATTCCTCCCATCACAAAAAATACAAGTGCCGCAAGTATTTCCTTCGTGAAGGCAAACTCTCCAAAAAGATGCGGGAAGATTCCACCTGCCAAAAGCACAGTTACTGAAGTTACCAGTCCCACGAGTGGCGCAATGCGAGCGACATTGCCGGCCTTCACAGCATAGTAGAAGAAGAGAAGTCCTAATACAAATAGTCCTCCTGAGAGAAAAAAGATCACTAGATAAAATAGTGGGATAAGTGTAATTCCAAAAGGCGCAAAGACCACAGAAAACAAGCTAAACATCGCCACATAAAAAGCATACACCGCTGGTTTTGGTATATGCTTTTCGGTCAAAATTACCTTATCAAGTAATTGAGAGACCGCGTTACAGAAATAGCCAAGAATGGCAAATGAAATCCATGACATAGAATTACATTTATTATAGCCTTTTCGGGCATAAAAAAACACCCTTCGTACTAGGGAAGAGTGTTTTTATTTTTTCTTTAACGAAGAGCTATTTTACTGTAGTACTGATGCACGTCACTAATCCAGCCCTGGACACTCTCCTTGGAATGCCCTGCACAACTAGCTCCACACTTCCAGGTAGTCACAAGATTGCTCGGCTCACTGGTTGCGCGTTTTTCTACCAAGCGCGTCAATCTATCACCGATAGCCTGCACTGCTTCTTCTGGTGTAGCAAAACATGCGTATCCCATAGCGGTGCCTCGTCCACCCGCACCCTTATATCCCCAGTAGTTATAACAATCTACCCCTCCTTTACTCGGAGATGCCTTACCCCAGTTACTCTCCTTTTTCGCAATACCTACAATAAGAGCTGCTATATTGCGATCATAGTGAGCAATACTTGGTGCCATAATCTCTATTGGAAAACCAGTTGTCACTGCCTTCACGGTAGCCTCTAGACCACTCGCCTCTGTTTTTTTATCACCGACTATCTCAGCTAGAAGCTCATCCTTACTCTTCTTTTCAAGACAAAGCCGTTCTTCCTCCTTATCCTGATCTGTATTGATCTGAGACTGGATACCCTGAACATTTCTTCGTAACTGACAAAGGTCCTCAAGCGAAAGCTCTTCTTCCTTTATATCAACTGTTTGAGCCTCATTTTGCACTTCAGGTAGAGCAATAGGCATCTGATTTGGTAGCGCTGGGAAAGCGCTAAAAAAAGTAAAAGACAGGGCAGTAAATGACGAAAGCCATTTGTGTCCTAATACCTGTCTCTTTGGTTGTATCAAAATCTTCCCTCCAAATTGTCGTAGTGTACGACGAAAACGTATAAAGTTTTCTAAATTCATAGATTGGCCACCCTGTTTCACGATCAAGCCCTCCAAAGCTTTATCAAACATTGCTGGAAACCGGTTTATCTCATTCATCACACCCTTGTATGAGAACCAGACACACCTCCAGAGTAGCGTTAATTCTTAGCGTCTTTTTCTGTATTTCAAGAAATACCTTATTAGGACGCAAGGACAACTATAGCAAACTAGCCTCAATGGGTCAACCCTTTAGATAAGCCTCTATTTATAAAAATTCTTTATTTAAAGCAAAAAAGAGGCATTTACCTCTTTTGAAAACCCTTATTTTAAGCCTATTCTTCAGGAGCTTCCTCCAAAAACTTCGAGTAGTACATATCCACATCTGATATCCACTTCTTTACACTCTCTCGACTGTGTCCATCACAACTAAAGCCACACTTCCAGACCACAAGCTTCTCCGGCGTATTGAGCTGCTCTGAGTGAATCAATCTATCAAGACGCTTAGCTACAGTATCTACAGCATCTTCACGGCTATTGAAACATGTGTGCCCTCCTGTCCCCATCATCCTTCTAATGCCACGATACCCCCAGTAGTTATAACAGTCCTGACCATTGAGAACCGGGACGCGCTTTCCCCAGTTACTCTCTTTCTTGGCGATACCGATAAGAAAAGCGGCTGTGAGGCGATCCTTCGTAAGAATATATGGCACCATTTCTTCAATTGGATACCCCTTTACCATTTCTCGAATATTTTTCTCATACTCTTCATCTGCAGCTTGACTAAAGTACTCAAAAAAAACATCCTGATCTGGATTATAGTCATTTATCACAGGTGTAGTAGTTGTCTGAGAAACTTCCTCTGCTGGCTTTTTTTCATCAGCAAATACTCCACCACCCAGATACTGAGTCAGAAGTCCCATGGTCATAATACCAAAAACCACTCCTCCCATAAGAGAACCGTAGACCATACGCTTAGGGCCCACTTCAGGAAAAAGCTGTACCACTGCACGCCTTACCCTCCTTAAGTGAAGTTGACTCTTACGCACAAAAATCCAGAAGCTCTCTTCTACTGTTTTTTCCTTCAAGCTATGGAGAAGAGCCTTTCGCTCACGGCGTAGTCCATCAAGTGTCTTTGATTCTTTTTGCTTTGCCTCCAGAAAAGCCCTTTTGCGCATCTCTCGCTCAAGTACATACTGTGGAATTTCCTTAGTCGCAACACTTCCACTCTTGATATCAAGAGAGGGTTTTTGGGGAGCTATCTTATATGGAGAATACTGAAAAGATTCTGGCTTCATGTAAAATTCTTTGTATTTATGGTGTAGGTGACTCGGCTTCCGCCTGAGACTCTTCTGTTACAGATATACCCGCTTTCTCAGCAAAAAACTTTTTCACGTCAGGCTCTCCAAAAACACATTTGTTACCTTCTGTGTAGATAAAGGGTACTCCTACTTTACTCGCATCCAAACCACAGGCCTCTGCTTTTGTTTTCATCTGAGCACTATTTGTACGACTGTGCCACACTTCTTTTTTAGTAAAGGTGAATTTTGAAGCAATAGCATTACTCTCTAGAAACTCATTGATACGCATACAATGTGGGCATTCTGCTCCATAGAAATAGATAGTGCTTGCATCCGGTACGCTATTGGCAGCCTGTTCTTTTTTCCCTTCTATAAAGGCCCAAGCAATGATACCCACGATAGCCACGAGTGTTAATCCAACTACTGTCCAAACTTTTTTTGCATTCATAAAAAATAGCTTTACGTACTCTCAATAGTAGCACGTTTGGAGTAAAAAAACCATCCAAAAATAGCCGTTCCTATCATCACAAATGAGAGCACTTGCCCTCGAGAAAAAATATCTAAAAATAACCCAACTCCCGGATCTGGCTCGCGCCAACACTCAATCACAAAACGTACCGCCCCATACAAAAAGAGATACCCAAAAAGTACTTGCCCTTCTTGTTTACATCTCTTTTGTAAAAAATACATGACTACAAGAAGAAAAGTACCTTCCAAAAAAACACCGTACAGAGTAACTGGATGCCGAAGGACTTCTTGGCCCGGAAAATATACTCCCCACTCCAATGTGGTTACTTTTCCTGGTAATTCTTGATTCAAAAAATTTCCCAACCTTCCAAAAAGAGAAATTACTGGTGCTACTAGAGCAAGCCTATCACCAAGATAAAGCCATGATATACCCTCTTTTTTGGCCCAATACAGACCTCCCAAAGCTACACCTAAAAGCCCTCCATGATAACTCATGCCGCTCAAAGTCATCCATGTACCCGTTGAAAAATCATACGGGACAAAGAGTTCGCTTACATGATGTATAAAATACTCTGGCGCATAAAAAAGAGCATATCCTAGACGAGCTCCCATAAAGGCAGTCAGCAAAAGCCACCAGAAAAGACTCTCGATTTTTTCTTGACTCAGTCTTTCTTGTGGATTCCTCACTCTCTCAAAAAAAGAAAATAATCTGTATGTTGCCACCCAAGCCAACAAGAAACACAGAGCATACCAAGTGATTTGAAAAGACCCAACCGAAAGCGCGATTGGGTCAAAACAATCCATAATTTGCTGCCAACGGCAATTCATAATTACTATGACTATTTTGGATGATTATACTCCTTGAGCTGTGCCTGAAATTCGATTCGATAAATTTCTCCCAAAGCCACAAACAAAGACACTACGATCGGCCCCATAATAAATCCTGGTAAACCGAAAAAATAGATACCTCCAATCGTAGCAAAGAAAATCATCAATGGATGCATCTGGGTATCTTTACCGACAAGTTTTGGTCTCAGAATATTGTCTACCGAAGAAATAACCAACGCTCCGAATGCAAGCACAAAAACACCCTGCCAGACATCTCCCAACAAAAGCAAGATAAGGCCTGCTGGCAACCATATAATCCCCGTTCCTACCATCGGGATAATGGAAAAGAAAACCATGATAATACCCCAAATAGCTGGTGACGGCACCCCTGCTATAGCAAAAGCCAATCCTCCAAGCAATCCTTGGATAATACCAATTACTAAATTTCCCTTGAGTGTAGCACGACTCATAGAAACAAACTTCTGAACCAAGAGCTTATCATGCTCATCTTTGAGAGGGCTCAGATCCATCATATAGCGCAGAGCTTTCTTGCCATCAATAAGGAAATAAAAGAGTGTGAAGAAAAGAATAAAAATCCACAAAACAAAACCTGTGATACTCTGGTACGCCGTCTGCAAAAATCCTACTGCATTGGAACTAAAGTTTGAAATATCTGAAAGCATTTTCTCTTCAGAAAAAGTCTCCTTGTTTACCAAAAATCGAAGCCCTGGTGTACCTTCAGCTCTTGAAAAAGCGTTATTGAGCAGGGATTGCAAGCTTCCCTGGTTTTCTACGTGACTATACAGTGTATTTACTTCATTAATCGCCAAAGAAACTACGATAAATAGCGGCGTAACTACGACAAATATAGCCATCAGGCAGGTAAGAAGAGCACTCGATATCTTGTGACCATGAAACACCTTTTCAAAATAATGATATGGGCGCTTCAAGAGAGTAGTCAAAATAGCTGCTGCAATAATAGCGGTGATAAAAGGCTGAAAAATAAAGAAAACCGTAATTCCCACCCCAAAGAGAAGAAGAAAAAAGAAGGCTACATTGAGTGATCGTGCTTGCATATTTTTGGCTTTAACAACTAGAAAGACTACCCTTAGTATACTCTTTTAAGGCTTGTTTTGGAAATATGAGAAAATCATGTTCGCCACCTAAAATCTGTGCATTCACCACAAGCGTCTTTCGCCCTCCAAAATGAAGCCTCTCGTGCGGTGGACGCACAGCGAGTCTTAACGTATATTTTTTGAGAAACCATTCCTTAATAGCCGCTCTCGTCACGTACCCTTCCGACAAAATAAATGGCTGATACTTTTTCTTAACTGACGAAAAATACTTTTGATGTTTTTCATGAAGAATCACTATAACCTGCTCAGCCTGACTATCTGGAAAAAGCTTTTTGACTTTTTTTTCTTCTCTCTCCTGCAAACCTTTTTCCCTAAAATATACGCATCGAGAAGACAATGGACACGTATTACACTTTGGTCTACTTGCACAAAGACTGCTTCCAAAATCCATGAGACTTGCATTGAGTTCTCGTCTCTTAGTAATAAATGTTTTTTCAAACCACTCTTCATCAATAAACGCCTTTTTGGAGCCATAAAAAAATCTCCCCACTACACGCTTCAGATTCGTGTCCCACGCCATATGCTTATCATTATAAGCAAAGCTCATAATGGCAGAGGCAGTATACGGACCTATTCCTGGAATACTCCGCAATTCTCTTACATCTCTCGGAAAAACTCCCTCGTGCTCTTCTGCTATTTTTTGAGAAGCAAGAAGCATGTTGCGTCCACGAGCATAGTATCCTAATCCCTCATAGTATGGAAGAAATTCTTCCCAGGTCGCCTTGGCCAATTCTTGTACTGTAGGAAAACGCTTAAGAAAACGCGTGTAGTAAGCTACTACACGTGATACCTGAGTCTGCTGAAGCATAATCTCCGATACCCAGACTTCATAAGGAGTAATACCAGCTTTTCGCCATGGCAAAAAATCTCGCCCAGCTTTCGCGAAATAGTCACTCAATTTTTCCTCAAAAAATCTTACTTTTTGCTTTTGTATAGCCATGCAATCAGTATAGCAGACCCATTTAGACAATTACTCCGCCGCCAAGACAGATGTCTCCATCATAAAAAACAGTAAACTGCCCCGCTGCAATCCCTTGATCCGCACTATCCAACCGTACCTCTACTTGGGAATCGTCCGCCAGCTGGCGGATCCAAGTAAGCTCAGCTTGGTATATTTTTTCGCCATGACGGACTTTGACTTGGAGATTAATTTTCTCTGGCCTTGCTCCACTAATCCAATTGAGACTTGATACTACAAATGTATCCCTCGCCTCTTCTTGATAATCATCTCCGTGAGCGACAAAAACTTCATTGGTCTCGGGATTCTTCTTGGTCACATACCATGGCCCTCCAGAAAGTCGAATGCCTTTACGCTGACCTACCGTGTAATACCAAAATCCTTCATGCTCTCCTAGCACCTTTTCACTCCCTTCCTCTACTATATTGCCTGGACGCACTCCGAGATGAAATTTTACAAACTCATCAAAAGGGATCTTACCAAGGAAACAAATTCCCTGACTATCTTTTCTCTTGGCATTTGGCAAATCAAATTTTTCTGCTAGCTTACGCACCTCTTCTTTTGGATAGCTCCCGATAGGAAACATTGCTTTACGTATCTGAGCTTGTGTAAGCTGTGAAAGAAAATACGTCTGATCTTTAATTGGATCAGGAGACATCTTAAGTTTTGCTATGCCATCTATTTCTCCCACTTGGGCATAGTGACCAGTGGCTACTTTATCATATACCTCCCCTTGTTTTTCTAAGTATTCATAAAAAGCTCCAAACTTGACCCGGGCATTACACATCATATCTGGATTAGGCGTGAGACCACCTCTGACTGACTCAATAGTATAGCTCACCACTCTCTCCCAGTATTCCTTTTGAAAAGGCACGATATGGAGCGCTACATCAAGTTGTTCACACACAGCCCGTACATACTCGAGGTCCTCCTCCCAAGGACATTCACCCAAAAACTGAAGCTCGTCTTCGAGCCAAATCTTCATATAGTAGGCCGTGACATCATGTCCAGCCTCTTTGAGTAATGCCAATGAGACAGAACTATCTACTCCACCCGATATCAATACTGCTATTTTCATAAAAGATACTTTGCTTCAGATATTTCACTGAGCACTTCTGGATGCTCTCTTTTAAATTTTTCTACTATCTCTTTTATTTCTTCAAAACTTTTCTTCTCCATCATTTCTGCCCGCAACTCTTTGGCAAGGGGAAAGTTATTGATATACGCTCGATAAAACTTCTTCATCAGTTCAAAACTCTTCCTACCCTGCCAGTGCTCAAGATACATCTCCGTATGCACGAGAGCAGCATCAATTTTTTCTGCTACCGTAATCCCTCCAGTCTCAGCCGTCAGCCCCTGCCGAGCCGAGTCAAAAAGCCAAGGATTACCAAAAATAGCTCGTCCAAACATCACTCCATCACAGCCAGTTTCAGCTACTCTAAATCGTGCATGAGCCATACTGGTCACATCCCCATTGCCAATAATAAGAGTCTTACTCCCAAGCTCATCACGTATCTCTATCGCTCGCTTCACACGCTCCCATCTGGCAGGGACCTTGGACATATCTTTCTTGGTACGAGCATGGAGAGTGAGCGCTGCCGGCTCAGCAGAAAGAAGCTTAGGAAGCCACTCTTCGAGCACATCTTCATTAAACCCAAGACGAGTTTTGACTGAGACTGGAATATCCTTACCCGCATCACGTACACCGTCCTTGGCAGCCTGTATGAGAGCAACCGCATTCTCTGGATCCTTCATACAACTCGCTCCTGCCCCCTGTTTCATCACATTTTTATCGGGGCAACCCATATTGATATCAATCCCATCAAAGCCAAGCTCTGCTACTATCTTGGCTGCCTCCCGCATTTTCTCTGGGTGAGCCGTAAAGAGCTGAGCAACTATAGGTCGTTCATTTTCTTGGAAAACAAGGTCCTGAAGAAGGGCTTGTTTTCCTACTGGATGACATAGCCCATCAGCTGAGACAAACTCTGTCCAAAGCACATCGGGTCGACTATAGCGTATAATATGCTGCCGAAAAGAAGCGTCCGTCACATTGGCAAGCGGCGCAAGTACAAAAAAAGGTTTTTCTAATTTTTCCCAAAAGTTTTTCATTGTTCTTGAAAATAAAAAGCCGTGAGTGTGGGGTCCCTAGGTCTTCCCGGGTCGCGTCCCTTGGGAAAGTAGTCGGATGCGCTGCACCCAACATTACCTAAGTTTAAATAACCCCACACACACGACAGCTCCACTAGCGTCCAGCATACCCTTCTCTACACGTCTGCAAAGCGGCCTTGCTAAAGCGATGGTGAGCCACTTCCACTCGCCTAGTGCACAAAAAATACCATTAATCTTTACTCTTGACAAGCTCTTCTTACCTATATTATTATAAATCAGACCTTTTTAGTCTGTTTTATATGAAAATTAGTAAAAAAGCCTATTATGGCCTCCGAGCCAGCCTAGCCCTCTTAGAAACGAAAAAACCTCTTTCTATCCATGTTTTAGCTGAAAAAGAGGGTATTCCCGAAGATTATCTTGAAAAGATTCTTCAGGCGCTTCGTCGTCAAAATCTCCTTGAAGCAGAGCGTGGCACTAAGGGTGGCTATCGAATCAAAAAAAATAATCTCTCAGCTTGGGACATTATTTCTACTCTAGATGGCCCTCTTAAGCTCTACCCTTCTCTTATTAAAGGCTCCCTCCCCTGCTTTCAACCTACTCACTGCCAAACCAATACTATTTTTCGTGAACTAGAAGAAAATCTTGAGCTAACTCTAAAAAACATTCATCTCACCTCTCTCATTAATCAAAAATAGTCTTATGCTTAGCCTTCAAAATATCTCTGCCTCTGTGGAAGACAAAGAAATCCTTCATGATATTTCTTTTGCCTTTGCTCCTGGAACTACCTACGCTATCCTCGGGCCCAATGGCTCTGGCAAATCTACTCTCGGGAATACCATTATGGGTCATCCTGATTTCACCCTTACCGAAGGCGATATTTTTTTTGGTGAGACATCTCTAAAAAACCTCTCGCCTGACGAACGCGCTAAGCTCGGCATCTTTCTTTCCTTCCAAAACCCCCTTCCCCTTCCTGGTGTCAGTGTGATGGATCTTTTTCGTATGGCCCTAGTAAGTAGCAAGAAGCTCGATGCAATGTCTCTACACAAAAAAGTAAAGGCCTTTGCAGAAGAACTCAATATCAAAGATGAGCTTCTCCGTCGTTCTCTTCATGAGGGCTTCTCCGGGGGTGAAAAGAAAAAAATTGAAGTTCTAGAAGCAGCTCTCCTTGAACCTACCGTAGCCATATTTGATGAAATAGATACCGGCGTAGACGTCGATGCCCTTAAACTTATCACGACTTTTATCAAGAAGCATCTCCCCAAAGAAACTACTCTTGTATACATCACTCACTCACACAAACTTCTCTCTATTCTGAACCCAAGTACCGTCTTGGTTCTGAAAAATGGTCGTCTCATCAAAACTGGTGATCATACCCTTGCGGAAGAAATCGAAAAGAATGGTTTTGAACAAATTTAACATCATGGCAAAAGAACCTCAATCAACTCCAGACCTTGCGCTCGATGATTATCGCTTTGGCTTTGCTATGCCTGAGCGTTCTGTGCACAAAACAGGCCTTGGTCTTACCGAAGCTGTTGTTAGAGAAATCTCCGCTATCAAAGAGGAAGGGCCGTGGATGCTTGATTTTCGCCTCCAAGCACTCAAAATCTTTGAGGAAAAATCTCTTCCAAATTGGGGAGCCGACCTCGGTGGTATAGACTTTGACGCCATCACCTATTACCTCCGAGCTACTGATAAGCAATCTCAAAGCTGGGACGATCTTCCTCAAGAAATCAAGGATACCTATGATCGTATCGGCGTACCAGAAGCAGAGAAAAAGTTTCTTGCTGGTGTCTCGGCTCAATATGAATCAGAGGTAGTATATGAAAGCGTCAATCGTGAGCTCGATAAGCTAGGCGTTATTTTTTGTGATATGGATACCGCCGTGAAGAAATATCCTGATCTTGTACGTGAACACTTTGGTAAACTTATCCCGAGTCATGATAACAAGTTTGCTGCTCTCAATTCTGCTGTCTGGTCTGGCGGCTCATTTGTCTATGTCCCCAAAGGAGTCAAAGTCAATCTTCCGCTCCAAGCATACTTTCGTATCAATGCTGAGGCCTTTGGCCAATTCGAACGTACGCTTATCATCGCTGAAGAAGGGAGTTATGTACACTATATTGAAGGCTGTACAGCACCTATCTATACCACCAATTCTCTTCATTCAGCGGTAGTAGAAATCATTGTCAAAGAAGGTGCTCGTGTCCGCTATACTACCGTCCAAAACTGGAGTAAAAATATTTATAATCTTGTCACCAAGCGTGCCCGAGCTGAAAAAAACGCCGTCATGGAGTGGATTGATTGCAATATCGGAAGCGGCGTAACCATGAAATATCCAGCGGTATACCTTACTGGCGAAGGCGCCCGTGGAGAAGTACTCTCGATTGCTTATGCCGGAAAGTCACAACATCAAGATGCTGGTGCCAAAATGTTTCACCTTGCTCCCAACACTACTTCACGAGTAGTTTCTAAGTCTATTGCCAAAGATGGTGGCCGTTCATCGTATCGAGGCATGGTACATATTGCCCCTGGTGCTACCGGCTCCAAGGCTTCTGTCGTTTGCGATGCCCTCCTTCTCGATGAAACTTCTCGATCAGATACCTACCCTACCATGCGTATCCAGGAGAAAAGAAGCTCTTTTGAACACGAGGCTACCGTAGAAAAAATAGGCGAAGAAAAACTTTATTACCTTATGTCTCGCGGTATCAACAAATCAGAAGCTGAAAGTCTCTTAGTAAACGGCTTTATAGAACCTATTGTCAAAGAAATTCCCCTTGAATATTCCATCGAACTCAATAGATTAATCCAACTCGAAATGGAAGGAAGTATAGGGTAAATTTCAAAATCAAATTTACAAATTACAAATCAATGACTCAGATTCAAATGACAAAGTTTAAAACATTAAATCATTAAGGCTTGATTAGGCATTTGATATTTGAGTTTTGACATTACTAATTATGACTTTCAAAGATATTACAAACGAAGAAGTAACTACTTATACTCTCAAAGAAAATGAGCAGTGTATTTTTTTCTTGCTCAATCGTAGCGGTGAAATTACCTTCGAGCTCCTAGGTGATCACGCAGAAGCACACATCTTTGCATTTGCTATAGGTAAAAATACTTCTCAAGAGCTTTCTATTATCCAGAAACACACTGCTCGCCACACTACTTCAGAAGTAGTATTTCGAAGTGTCCTTAGCGGTGAAGCTGAATCGCACTATCGTGGACTTATCCATATAGATCACAGTGGAAATCAAAGCAGTGCCACCCAAGAAAGTCGTGCACTTCTTCTTTCTGGAGATGCTCGTCACACCAGTATTCCTAGCCTTGAAATCCTCCCTCGTGATGTTATCTGTCACCACAAGGCAAGTGCCACTCCCTTTAATCAGGACTCTCTTTACTATCTAGAGTCCCGTGGCCTCACCAGAGAACAATCCTCTCGTATTCTTATTGATGGCTTCATAGAGTCATCTTTTGAGAGTATTCTTGACCAAGGTATTTCAGAAGATACACTAAAAGAAGTCCGTCAAAATACAGCCGAACAAATACACAAACTCTATGCATAAAGAACTCTTTCCCTTTTTTACTCATTACCCAGAACTTGTCTATTTTGATAGCGCTGCCACAGCCCTTAAACCACAAACGGTTGTAGATGCTGAGGTAGAGTACCTGACACTGGCAAGCACTAATCTTTCTCGTGGACTCTATCCGCTTGCCGAACAAACAAGCGCTCACGCAGATATTATCCGCAAACTCACAGCCTCTTTCATCAACGCTCTTCCAGAGGAAATTATTTTTACAAGTGGCACTACTGCTGGTCTCAATATGCTTGCCTTGATGCTTGAAGAGTCTCTCACGGCCGATGATGCTATCGTAGTCACTGATTTTGAGCATCATGCCAACTACCTCCCCTGGAAAGAACTCGCTAAAAGAAAAAAAGCAGAATTTAAAGTCCTCAAAAGTACCGATACCGGCATTATTTCAGAATCAGAACTTATTCAAACTCTTACAGACAACACTGCTATTGTAGCCATAAGTGCCCTTTCCAATGTCACTGGTGTCATGCAAGATGCACCGCGATTGATTGAGGCTATTCGAGAAATTGTCCCTCACGCTGTCATAGTCGTAGATGCTGCTCAATATATTGCTCATAAAGCTATCGACGTTCGCAAGTGGGATGCCGACTTTGTAACCTTTTCTGGGCACAAGCTCTACGGCCCTACTGGAGTAGGAATTCTCTACGGCAAACACAACTTTCTCCGTATTCTTAAGCCACGTATATATGGTGGCGGCATGGTACTTGATGCTTGCAGCAAGGAAACTACCTACAAAGAGTCCCCTGATCGATATGAGGCTGGTACTCAAAATATCAGCGGCATCTTTGCTCTTGGCGCTGCTATCGATTTTATCAAGCGCATCGGCTATGAATCCCTCCAGCGCCATGATCAAAAACTCCAAAAATATGCTGAGGAGAGACTCACTGATACTTTTGGTAATTTAATAACTATCATTGGCGGTAAAGACTATACTCGCAGAGCTGGTATTTTAAGCTTTGTCTTTACCGGCATCCATCCGCATGATATTGCCACCTTACTTGGTGAAAAGGGTATTTGTGTGCGAGCTGGTGAGCACTGTGCTAAACCTTGGCATCGTAATCATGGCTATAGTGCTACCACCCGCCTTTCTTTCGGCCTCTACAATTCCAAAGAAGATATCGACATTCTTATTACAGCGCTTATTGAGATAGTAGATCTTCTCAAAAAATAATATGAACCTCTATCAAGATCACATCCTAGACCACTACCACAATCCTCGCCACTTTGGATTCCTCAAAGAATCCACCCATCAGTCAGAGGCGCTCAATCCTACCTGTGGCGACAAGCTCGCCATCACCCTTCTTATTGAAGACGGCACAATCAAAGACCTTGGATTTGAAGGTGAAGGTTGTGCTATTTCACTTGCTTCTGCCTCTCTCTTGTACGATACACTCATTGGCACCAAGATGACCGATGCTTGCCAAAAAGAGCCTTCGGACGTACTTAGCCTTACTGGTCTTGCTATTTCCCCTGGTCGCATGAAGTGTGCCCTTCTTTCACTAGAAACCCTCAAAAAGGCTCTTTGTGCTAAAATAGAATCATAATAAATAAGTTCAAAAATGTATGGAATGGAAAGATACTATGAAACCTGCTGGTCCTGTGACCCTCAATAACGGCTGGACCTTGGAAGTAAATCACGGGGTTTGTATTGGCGCTGCTCCTTGTACCGCTATGGCTCCCAATACCTTTGCACTCGATGATGATGCCAAGGCAGCTATTCTAGCTACTGTAGATCAGGATGATCAAGAAACTATTCTCAATGCTGCTCGTTCTTGTCCAGTCGCTGCCATCATCATCAAAGACGCTGAGGGTAACGTTATTTTCCCAGCATAATCATGTCAGAAATATCTCATTCACTTGAAGACCAGGTACGGACCAAACTTGATCTCGTCCTTGATCCAGAACTTGGTGTCTCTATCGTAGCACTTGGCCTTATTTACGAAATCTTTGTCACTCCAGATGGTATCTGTAAAATTCTCATGACTCTTACTACCATTGGCTGCCCTCTTTTTGGACAGATCCAAAAAGAAATTGAGGATAAAGTAATGGAAATTAAAGAAATCGAAGAAGTGGAAATAGAACTCTCTTTTGATCCACCCTGGACTCCAGACAAAATGACCCTAGAAGCCAAAGTCCAACTTGGCCTCGACTAAAGAAAAACCCTCTACTGAATAGTAGAGGGTTTTTAGAACTGCCTTTAGTTTTTCTTCTTTTCTTCAGAAGTCGGCGCTGGCACAGGCGCTTCAGAATTTCCTATTATGACTGCTATATCTGCCTGTGGCGTCGCCTCTCCAGCTGGCAAACTTCCTACCTTAGCTCCAAGAAGTGTCGCCAGTGCACTTGCTTTATCTTGATTACTTCCACTTATATCTACCACTACTGTGCCGACATAGTCACTTTTTATAGCTTTTTCCTTAAGCGTTACTTGAGCCTCAGGAAGACCAGTATTGATTTGTTTCTCAGCTACATCAGTTACTCCTATTTTTGTGCCACCATTATAGAGAGCTACCGTTACCTTTGTTTCGCCAGGATTTTCACTCACTTCAGTTGATGTAGGTTCTAGCGTGTTTTGTGGAGCTGGTTCAGCATTAGGTGTCGGCTGATTGATATTCACAGAGGTCATGTCTACTATTTTTTTCGTACTTGGTCGATACAAAATAGCTTTACCGCTATTACTATAGATAAGCACCTTATCACCATTTTCTGCCTTAAGGAAAAACGTTTGATCAGCAAGCTTTTCTCTATCGGTCACAGTAGCCAAAGTCGGCGTTTCATCTGCTGGAAGCTCTACAAACTGACCAATAGTTTTAGTAAGTTCTTCTATCTCCTTGCTGTCAGCTATTTGTGCGGCATGCTTAGATTGATAGTAGAAATACCCTGCCGCTCCTATAGCAATCACGAGAAGCATCAGGAGCACCAGAGTACTCGGATGTATGGAAAATTTTCTTTTTTCTCGATGTGTTACTAACGGAGCTTCTTCTATTACTACTTCTTTAGTAGTAGCACGAGCCCTTGGTGTACGAGTTCTTGTTGTTTGAGCCATATAAAAACAGAGTATACTTTTCTTCTAGTATACTCTATTTTGTCTTTTTTTTCACTTTTTTACTTAAGGCGCACTCGTTTCTGTGACACTCACCTCTCCTGATGGTTCTGGACTCGGTGGCTCTGGATTTATATCACCATCGGTTTCATCCTGCACCACTTCTACATCATCCTCTTCTTTGGCATCCTCTGTTACTTGTTCTGGTTTCTCTTCAGAATAAAAAGTGTTTCCGTTACTGACAGAAAGAGCTACCCAGCTAAATGTGAGTTCTCTGGTAGCTGGCTTATTTAAGACAATAGTGAAGCCTTTCTGACTCTTATTGGTCACCAAGTATTTCACATCATCGGCAAAGAAGGCCTCTCGGAAATCCGCTTCCACGGCCTTGATATCTGCCTTTACTTCAGAGGAAACATCCTCATCATCTAGTAACACGCTTCGCTCATTGGTAGGTGTCACTGATACAATAGGCTGCTTGGCATACGTATCTTCAAAGTTGATTGTTACAGTACGCTGTCCCTCCTTGATAACCGCAAAGCCCGCAGTGTCCTTACTGAATGTTGGAGTTTTCTCAAATAACACACTCTCCTTAAAGGTCGTGATACCAAAGAATGTTGCTAGTTTATTGAAGACCGTATCTCCATTAAATTCTGCATCTCCGCCCACTGTTATGCCTCCACGGGCGGTCAGTGTACCAAGCACATTGAGTGCGAGTTTGACCTCAGCAGAATCCAGAGTGAGCATTTTAAGATCCGTAGCATCTCCTTCCCCAGCGACAGTGACAGACTGTGAGAGTTCTTGATACTTAGCGTCGAGACTTCCAAGTTGATTCGTAAATATCTCGAGGCCTTCTATAGAATCAGCCTTGATGCTCTTAGCAAAAATGGTATCTGCATAGAGGGTCGGGGTAATCACCTCTCCTGATACCGCCACTCTACCAGTCAGTATTTCAGACCCTGGTCCAGTTTGAGCATCACGAAGTTCCTTGAGGAAACTCAAGATATTTTCTTGCTTGGTCGGCATACTAGTCGCAAGGCGGATACTCGCTGTATCTGATCCAAGTCCTTGCTCACTGCTATCGATACTGGTAGTGCCACTAAGACCATCCGCTCCAAGAGTAGTATCCCTCTCTGCCATAGCCAGCTCTACTGGCATACCATAATAATCTGAAAGATTCACAAAAACAAAGGCTGTGGCACAGAGAATTGCTTCTGGACTTGTTGGATCTTCACCTTCACATACCACCCAATCAGTTGTATCAGAGAGTGTCGTACCCAAAACTCTACCTGCCTGCACTGCTCGCATAGCATAACCTGGTCGTGATGAAGCTGTGATTCTGTCTCCAGTGTAAATAGGTCCATTTTCATTGGTCACCTTGACTGGCACACGGCCAGCTAAGGCTATAGGGTAAGCGTTTTCCTGTTCCTGACCCAAGACAATACCTGGACTCGTAGCCACAATACCAATCACATCTTTCTGGTAGGCACTCATAGATTTTTTCACTCCAGCACCAAGGGAGTTGTCTAGCGAGACTACCTCACCTGCCTCAAGAGATTCATTGGAGTAGTAGCGCTCTGCAAGGTCTGATCCCCCAGTTAAGCCCACTTCTAAACTACTGCTACCTGCCAATGTCTGCATACCAAGGTTTTTCACAGCATTTTGAACATTGAAAATCTGATTAGCAAGATAATCTAGCCCCTGACCAAGACGTACATCCTGTGTTTCTGTGTAGAAATGTCCCATAGACCCAAACACCATAGCTCTTCCAGAGACATCGATAGATTGCATGTCGTCATAATCAGTACCCGTCCACTCTACATTACTATCGTCAAACTGTCCGGCATCTGCATGAAAGACATCCGCTACAATATTCGGTCCTGCTTGATGATTGAAACAAGTCACTCCTCCAGTATCTGTACCACTATTCGTACCGGCGCACATCATCCTAGCCTCTCCCATTGGAGACTCGCCTGTAATACCAATTGAGGTAACACTATTTGAAGCTCCATACAAACGCTCTGGCTCAACCTCAAAGTCAGTAGTTGTATCAGGTGTTGTGGTAAAGGCTGGTGAAACAGTCATGGTAGTTGCGGTATTAGAAACCACTCGGCGCGTCTGTCCAGATCCCGTACCACCAGTAAGTTCCACAATTGTTCCAGCAAACTCATTTGGTATCCATGATTCTCCTGAATCGCCAATAGTAGAAGCTGTCGCAGTGGTTGCATCAGCTACAGTTACCGTTCTCTTGCCTACTGCTGGTCGCGCATCATTATAGAGACGTCTTGCCTGTACCAAAGTAATGGTATCCGTGGTCGTTGCGCCACCAGATGACCAGGTAATATCATCCAAGGAACCGTCCCAGAAATTTCCTCCAGTAGCACACGCTGCACCCGTACTACAATCTGTTCCAATCCCAAGAATCTGATTACCATCAAAGGTCAGTGTTGGGGCTGCTGTCGTAGTGATAGTGGCTGGCTTACCATCAACTGTAAACTGAGCAATAGTTCCAGCATTTGTTCGAGAAAATGAGAAGAAGTGCCACTGGTTATCATTGTAGGTCTGTGTGGTAGCCGCATTAGCATCGAAGGTTGAACCCGTACCAATAGTCCATGTCGCATCATCATCCATACCGACAGTCATAGTACCTGTGGTATTCATCCACAAAGAAAAACATCCTGTCGCTGCAGCTGGTGCTGTAGTGAAACATCGAGCCAATACAACATCTGGGGTGGTCACTGGCGCAGTAGATGAATGCTTAAACCAACCAGAAACTGTAAATCCTGTTGTTCCTACGTTAAAATCAGCATCGACTTCACAGGTCGCATCATCAGTAGCGCCATCAGCACAAAGGTATTGAGTGGTACCATTGAAACTCATCGCCTTCCCGCGTACACCATTTACTCCATAGGTCGGTGTTCCTTTTGGTTCAAGAATATTTGTCTTGATAGAGTCAGTCACATTGCCTGAGGCATCATCAAAAAGAATTGCTGCCTTAGCTGTAGCTGGTATAAGTGGTGTCTGATGAGTAGTATCAGTCAATTTAGACCAACCATTCCATGTCGTTGCTGCCGTCTGCTGAAGATGGACTTCGGAGAGACCTTGATTTGTTCCTATATAGAGAAGGTCAGAAGAGCTAGCAATGGCAGCTGTAGCTAATACTCCTCCATCTGCCAAAGAACCTCTTTCCACTACCTCTAGAGCATCAGGGGCACCAGCTATCACTGTGGGTGCACTCTTAGTCAAAGGTGGTGTTGAAAGCTCATCTAGTATCTTACTCGGTGTTCCGGCCACTTCACTTGCCTTGTCGTCATCTACATCAGACCACATTTCAGCCTGTCCTAATGCTTCATTGAGTCCATAAAGCTTTGCTGTTCTCGTAATCACAACGCTATTATAGTCATTATCTGTCGCATCTGAATATTGTAGTAATTTTTGATCAACTAAATTTATAAGAGTTAGACCCGAATCAGTAGCCAAGGCCACCATTGCTGTTCCGTTGCGCGGAGTAATAGCTGTAGTGATCTGTGTAGTACTATTCGTGATTACTGCTGCAGACACATCATTAATACGTCCCCAATCAGCTACCGTACCTACTGTTCCAAGATCAAAGTTAGTATTATTGTCACTATTGTACGTGATAGCACTATTACGACTACCGATTCCTAAGTCAGCTCCAGAACGATCCGTCGTATCATAATTCCACATGCGATCTTGGGTAAAGTCAATCGCATAGAGGCCTCCTGCTGCTGTACCATTAGTACCAACATAAATAACTCCATTGAGAGCGGTCACGCTCGACGGATCATTGTTAGTATCAACTCCCAGAGCATAGCCAGAGGCATTTTGACTAAACTTCATCCACATTCTATTATCCTGAGCGTCAAAAATATAGAGTGCATCACCTGTGACTACCAGAATAGCTTTACGCGGAAAAGAAGCTTTATAACAACGATCATCTGTCGCTATATTACATGGATCGTTTGGTCCATCGTCGAGAGCCTCTGTATACCAAGAGAGGCTTTCTGTAGTTGCCCAATCAATCCAACGCCCCCCATCACTATCAGCGGTCGTATCATAAACATACACATCTTTAATATCTGTAAGGGCGCTAATATCCTGAAGCCCTTTAGTTACCACTTCACCATATGTCACTGAATTTCCACGATTTGTTTCTGATCCTACCTGAAGAAGTCGTTCCGTACTAGCGCTATCACTAATACTGCTCGTACCAATTCCTACTCTTCCTTCGCCATCGATGATAAAAGGCGTTGTGTCGCTTGCTTCATCATCCACACGAAGTGCGAGATTGCCAGTACCTGTCGCGCGATGATCGACATAGAGAGCAGTATTGGCACTAGCTGTACCTGTATTTGATACTTTCAATACACTTCCAGTATTAGAGGCATTCGAACCAGACTGAGTAAATTCAGCTACATTTCCTGTCTGAGCCGTTGATGAAGAGCTAATTGCAAGCACCTTTCCAGAAGTAAGTCCATTGGCTGTGACAGAAAGACCTGTCTCGGTATCTATAGAGTTAGCGGTGATATTGGCCCCATTGGCAGCATTTGATGATTGAATAATATCTAGCGCAACTACAGTAGCAGTGGTATTTTGCTGATTAAGCTGAAGCAAGAAAGCACTATCTGTCCCTGACGAAGTAGGATTTGAGAATACAAGGCCATCATCATTAGCTGAAAGTGTAATCAAAGTATCGCTACCATTGGTATCTGTATCATAGGCACCCTGAAGCGTGCTTCCTCCACCACCACAGGTAGCCCAAGCTGGGACATCTGTAGCCACCTTAAGACAGAATCCATCTGTACCTATAGCAAGCTTGGAGAGAGTATTCGAGGCAGATGCATAGAGGATGTCTCCGGTAGCATAGGTAGTCTGAGCTGTTCCTCCGAGAGTAGCTGCCAAACTTGCATTTACACTCCAGGTACCAGATGAGACAGATGGTACACCAGTGGAAGCTGATGTATTGATACCAGTCCCTCCGTATTGAGCAGCAACGATATTTCCATTCCAAGTACCAGTTGTGATAGTGCCTACTGTAGCAATATCAGTGCCTACCAATTTTGATGAAGCAATAGAACCTGAAAGCATGGTATTGGTCACTG
>JAHBAT020000014.1 GCA_018499985.2 Candidatus Moraniibacteriota bacterium | reverse complement strand
GTTTGAATGTAGTTGAAGAAATCCCAGTGGGCTCCTTCCATTATTCATTTCTTGTAAAGAAATAGAAAAATATGAAAAAAATACGTACAGCAGGAAAAGCTTTTATAGCAGTCTTTCTCCTTTTTTCTCTTAGTGGATGTGGATTTAAAGATACAAACGAAGATGCATACAAAGTAGACCTAGAAGTCTGGGGTGTTTTTGATGATTCGGATGCTTACGCGGAAATATTTGCTGAGTATCAAAAGATAAATCCGTTTATTGGAGAGATTCGTTATCGTAAGCTTCAGCCAGAAAACTACCAAACAGAGCTTCTCAATGCCTTGGCAGCCAATAAGGGACCGGATATTTTTATGCTACGCAATGCTTGGGTGCCTGGTTTTGCCGATAAAATAGAGCCAGCTCCAGAAAATTATTCAGAAAAGAATTACCGAGAAGCTTTTGTGGATGTGGTAGCTGCTGATTTTATTGGAGAGGATAAGAAAATTTACGGTGCTCCACTCTCAGTTGATTCTCTGGGGCTCTACTACAATAAAGATTTATTTAATGCTGCTGGAATTGCTAAGCCGCCTGCAACATGGGAAGAGTTGGCAGCAGATGCAGCGCTTCTTTCAAAGCTAGATGCCAACGGTGCTTTTGAACAATCTGGCGCAGCCTTAGGTACGGCGACAAATATCAATCGCTCTACGGATATTCTTACGGCTATGATGTTTCAGTTAGGGGCGGAGTTTAATGGTAATCAAGCTTCTATAAGTTTGAGCGATGAAAAGAATCGTAAGGCACTAGAGTTTTATACGCAGTTTGCCAATATTCGTTCACCACAGTACTCGTGGAATGCGAGCCAGCACTATTCGATAGATGCTTTTTATGAGGGGAGACTTGCTATGATGATCAACTATTCTTGGCAGTATGCTACCCTTAAGCAAAAGAATGCCAAGCTTAATATAGGCGTAGCACCACTCCCACAGTTTATAGGAGGCAAGCCGAGCAATGTTTCAAATTACTGGGGGTACGCAGTCACTAAGAATAAGGAATACGTACCGAAAACAAGCGAGACGGTACAGTTAAGCGAGGATAATCGTAACAAGGTGCGCAAGCATGAGGCATGGGAGCTTCTTCGCTATATGACCTACCCGCATCCTGAAAAGAAAATTACTCTAGAAAATGGCCTATCCAAAACAACAAAAGAATTCCCTCTGACCATAGATCCGGCCTTGAAGTATCTGGAAAAAACACACAAACCAGCAGCGAGAAGGGATCTCATCGAAGTACAACAAGAGGATGTTACGCTAGGACCTTTTGCAAGTGGTAATCTTTTGGCGGGACATTGGCAGCAGGTGGATGTGGATAAAACAGAGACTATTCTAGCAGATATGATTGAAGCAGTAGTGAGAGGAGAGCGATCATTGTATGATGCACTCAGTACGGCTACAAACAGACTGCGGGTACTGGCTCGCTAGATAAGGAGTCTCTAGATTTGACGGAGAGCCAATTTTAGGTTACAATTAGTATTAATTAGAAGGCGTCTATAAACGCCTTTTTTGATTCGTTATTAAGGAAAAACAGCATGGAAATCAGAAATATTGCCATTATCGCTCACGTTGACCACGGAAAAACTACCCTTACCGATGCGCTTATGCGTCAAACTGGTATGGTAACTGGGGAGGGTGGATCAATGGATTCTAATCAGCTTGAGCAGGAGCGTGGAATTACCATTTATGCCAAAAACGCTTCTTTGAACTACAAAGGTACAAAGATTAATATCGTAGATACCCCAGGTCACGCCGATTTTGGTTCTGAAGTGGAGCGAGTGCTTCGTTCTATTGATAGTGTAGTGCTGGTAGTGGATGCTCAGGAGGGTCCTATGCCACAGACGCGTTTTGTATTGAAGAAGTCTTTGGAGCTTGGTTTGAAGCCAATTGTTGTGCTCAACAAGATCGATAAGCCGGCTGCGCGTCCAGATGAGGTTTCTGAAATGGTCTATGAGCTCTTCTTGGACTTAGGCGCCAACGATGAGCAGCTTGATTTCCCGGTAGTGTATGCTATTGCCCGTGAAGGAGTGGCTAGTACCACTCTTGGTGAGAAGGGTACAAACCTCGATCCAATTCTCGATACGATTCTTTCGCATGTACCTGCTGCACCAAGCGACACAGAGGTGAGTCTTGTGGCTCAGCCATTTAACCTTGGTTATGACAACTTCGTAGGGCGTCTTGCTGTTGCTCGTGTCTATAAGGGTACGCTTTCGGTCAACGATTCAGTGGTAATCCGCAATGTTGAGGGTAAAAACGAAACTGGTCGCGTAGTGAAACTCTTTACTTTCAGTGGGCAGGATCGAGTGGAGGCTACTACTGTAACAGCTGGAGATATTGTAATGATTGCTGGTCTTCCAACCATTGAAATTGGAGATACTATCTCAAAGGCTGCTGATGAAGAGCTTCTTCCAGCTATTGCTATCGATGAGCCAACCATCTCTCTTAACTTTTTTGTTAATGATTCTCCTTTTGCTGGACGTGAAGGTAAGTTTGTGACCAATAAGCAGATTCGTGAGCGTCTCGAAAAAGAGCTCGAAGTAAACGTCGGTTTGAAAATTGAATTTGGTGATGCCTCATACAAGGTCTTTGGACGCGGAGAACTTCACGTGGCTATCCTTCTTGAAAACATGCGTCGTGAAGGGTACGAAGTGCAGGTTTCTCAGCCACAGGTAATTATCAAGGAGATAGACGGTGTCAAGGTAGAGCCGTATGAGGAAGTAACTATTGAGTGTCCACAAGAAGTGACCGGTACTGTGATTGAAAAAATGGGTAAGCGTAAGGGTATCATGACCGATATGCGTGAAGGTAGTGGTGGATATACCCGTATGCTTATCGAAGTGCCTACGCGCGGTCTTCTTGGGTATCGTGGAGAATTTACTATTGATACTCGTGGTGAAGGAACTCTTTATACCCGCGTGCTTGGTTTCCGTCCATACGCTGGAGAAATCAAGAAGCGCGATACTGGCTCTATGATCTCTATGATTAGCGGTAAGGCTTTGGCTTTTGCTCTTGATAACCTTCAAAATCGTGGAGTGCTCTATATTGCACCGGGCATAGAAGTGTATGAAGGTATGGTAGTCGGTAATGTCACTAAGGGTTCAGATATGTCTGTCAATCCTGTCAAAGGTAAGCAGCTTACTAACATGCGCTCTTCTGGAACAGATGAAGCAGTGAAGCTTGTCCCAGCATGGGAGCTTTCTATCGAGCGAGGACTTGAAACCATGGCAGAAGATGAATACCTCGAAGTCACTCCTCAGTCAGTGCGTCTCCGTAAGCAATTCCTCAAGGAATCTGATCGCACCAAAGCAGGTCGCAAAAAATAGACTAGACTTTCTAAGAATAAACAGCTCATCGATGGGCTGTTTTTCTTTTTTCTTGTATACTTAAGATGTATGAAAAAACAAATATCAAAAGCATATTTTTTGATGAGTCTTCTTTTTTTGGGAGGAACTTTTATAAGTTTCCCTGCCACTACCTTTGCTGCTGATACTATCCTTGTGATCGGCGATAGTATTGCGGTAGGAGTTTCTGGAAGCTTGCGAGGAGTGACCAAAACATCTGCTGTAGTGGGTGCAAGTTCTGGTACCATAGCTGGCTACGATGGCTCAGGTACGTTTACTCATATGGTAATTTCGGCAGGGAGTAATGATCCGACGAGCAGTAGCCTGGCTGCTAACCTGAGAAGGATTAGAGCTAAGCAACCAAATGCAAAGACTGTTTGGATTCTTCCATATAATGCGAGTGCCAAGGCTACAGTAAGGTCAGTAGCTGGTTCTGATGCCACCGTGGATCTTTCAAGTTTTCCTGCAGCACCAGATGGAGTGCACCCAAGAAGCTATAGTCAGGTAGCTGCCGCAGTGCAGACTGCTTTAGGTGCAGCAGCGAGCGCTGCTACTCCTCCAGGGGGAGGTACTTCTACAGGCACGGGTGGCCCGACCTACAATGCAGTGGCATCGGGTCCGGTAGAGGCTGGTTTGGTAACCTGCGGCCTTAGTGGTGACGATCCTCGCACCTCTAATATTGATGAATCTAAGCCATGTACCGCTTGTCATGCGCTCTTGATGGTTGATACTATTATCGATTGGATACGCAATGTCATGACCGTGATTGCCATCGCCATGATTTTTGGTATGGTCATTCTCTATATAGTCTCTGCTGGCAATGACAAGATGATTGGTATTGCAAAGGGCGGTATCAAAGCGGCTTTGATTGGAGTGGTATGGATACTAGTAGCCTGGGTAGTGGTCAGTACAGTGATTAGAATCATGGGAGCCTCTGACTTTTTTTCAGCGGCAGGTCTACAGCAAACAGGTACCTTTTCTTTTACGTGCGACACTGCCTCAAATGCTGGTACGGCTACGAGTACAAACTTTGGCGCTGGAGCTGGCTCTGGTGGCGGAGGCACGGGCGGAGGCACGGGTGGTGGAACAAGTTTTTCTGGTTCAGGTACCTGTCAGCCAGTCACGAATTCAACATCTAATCCTTGCTCCACCTCTAATTTAGCGAGTACTTGTTTTGGAGGGGCTAGCGTCAATGCTTGGTCCGCTATTTGTCAGGCAGAAAGTAACGGTAACGTACGTATCCCAAGTTCTACAGATGTCTGTGCAGATGGTAATGCGGCTTCTTTTGGATTGTTTCAAATCAATATTACTGCTAATACTGTAGATGGACTCAATTGTCCAGCGGCTTTCTCAGGCGGAGCTTATACCGCTAGTAACCATAGCTGTAGAGTAATCAATCCAACGCTTTATAATCAGTGTAAAGCAGCCGCAACCAATGCTGCTAAGAATATTGCCGTAGCCTGTCGATTGAGTAATAACGGTACCAATACCGGACCATGGGGGGCAGCCAGAAGGTGTAGTATTCCAAGAAGCCTTTAATACTCAAGTACTATGAAAAAAATAATTATTATTGTTATACTCTTGTTACTTGGAGCAGGTGCTTGGTATGGATTTATCTTGAGTAAGAAAAATCAGCCAGTAGCGCCAGTAGAAGAACCAGTTGAAGTTGTTTCTCAATCGGTTACATATTCTGCCGCTACCAATAGCGATACCTACAAAGAAGTGACTTATCCTGATCCAATGACCAAGGCAATCTCAGAGCCAGATGAGCTAGGTAATGTGCTCTTAGCTGAAGATAAGATGTTTATGATCGAGTATTTTTCAAATGATGAAGTATTTAATATCACTCTTCTTGGGGGAGATTTACTTCAAGCAAGAGTGGCAGCGCAAGGAAGACTTCTAGAGATACTTGGTATTACTAAAGAAGATGCTTGCAAGATTAAGACAAATGTCGGCGCACCATTTAGTACGAACGAAGAATTAGCTGGTAAAAATCTAGGGTTTAGTTTTTGCGAAAACAACATTGATCTCTCTCCGTATAGTCAACCAAAATAACATGTGGGATTTATTCGGAACACATATAGTACACGCTGGTACGATAAGTGATGCGCCAAGTATTGCGAGTGTTTTGCAAAATGTGGTCAATTTTTTATTGTCAATCATAGGAGTGCTTGCTATAATAGCGGTAGTTATTTCTGGACTTTTATATCTGACCGCTCAAGGTAATCCGAAGCAAGCCGAGGTCGCAAAAAAAATTCTTTTTTATGCCATTATCGGTGCTGTGGTAGCCTTTGGGACAATGATAATTATAAGTCAGTTGGCGGAGTTTTTTGTCGGTTAGAAAACATCAATATAAAAACAGAGTGCTCGTAAAGAGTTTACTCACAAAGGAAAGGAGGTGAGAGAAAATATGACATTTCTTAAAAAGACAGTTTACGGTGCGCTTGCTTTTGGCTTGACACTTGTTCCTACACTCGCTCACGCTCAGTGGAATGCAGGTATCAACAATGCTTCAAGTGCACAGCTCCCAGGAGGGACTATCGTAAGTATCATCAGAACAGGTATGAACTACCTGCTAGCAATCCTTGGTTTCATTGGTATTATTGCCTTTGTAATCTCTGGTATTCTTTATCTCACCGCAGCGGGAGATGAGAAGCGTGCTGAGAAAGCTAAGAACGCTATGACAGCCGCTATTACTGGTGTAATTGTTGCTTTGATTGGTTTTGTAATCATCCAGGCAGTCAACACCTTCTTGCAAGGAAGTACCACTAACTTCTAGTTCACAAATAAAGAAGTCATAAAAACACCCCGAGACATACAGAGGGTGTTTTTTTGTGGTATACTATGAGTAAATAATACAAAAATATGAAAATCTTTTCGCGTCATACATTTTTCGTTACCACTTTTTTCTCAGTGTTGATTGTTTTGAGCAACAGACTTGTTTTGGCAGCAGTGACATGCGCTGGAACAATAGAGGCAGGGGTATGTATCCCGACCAATACTGGCCTTTCTGATAGACCGGTGACCATTATTCTTCAGACATTCATGTTCTGGCTCCTTTCTATTTTTGGTTTTATCGCTATTATCGCTTTTGTGGTAGCGGGTATTCAGTATCTTACCTCAGCCGGCGATCCCAAGATGGCTGAGAAAGGTAAAAGCAATATGATCAATGCCATCATTGGGATTATAGTGGCTTTGAGTGGCCTTATTGTGATTAAGGCTGTGAGCGCTCTCTTTACTGCTTCAAATGTAGCTTTTTAAGTTATGAAAAAAATATTTTATCTCGCTTTTATTTTTCTCGTAGGATTGAATGCTCCTTCTGTTTATGCAGCTGCTCCAAAGGTACAGTTGGCATGCGGTACTTATGGAGGTATCAATACTGTGAGTACCCAAAATTGTCAGAGTGGTGAATCTTCGAATCAAAACGTGTACACCACAACTGGATTTAAATGCTGCCTTAATCCTACGGAGTCAAATAATGTTAATCGTGATGCGGGTATCATTATAGCTAATGGCTATAGTCTTCTAAAAACAGGAGAACCTACTTCGGGGGTAACCTTTGTCTCTCGTAGCGTAGCTCTCTCTACTCCTTACAGCGCTCCTGTTACTCCACCGAGCGGTGGAGCTACTCCACCAAGTGGGGGGGGCACTCCACCGAGCGGCGGAGCTACTCCTTCGACGCCAAATAGTAGCGCTACTTGTACGGCTATTGCCGGGGCAGTGTGTGCTTCTGTAAGCGCCGGCTGTCCAAGTGGCAAGACTGCTCAAGGTACTTGTGGTAATCAGGGTAACTGCTGTGTCCCTACCGCGCCTACTACCGGAGGTGGTGCCGCTACCCCAAGCGCACCTGTCACTGTAGAAATTGATAATCCACTAGAGTACGACACGGTAGAGGCTCTTCTCGATCAGGTGATGGGGACGCTTCGTAACATTGTCGTGATTCTTGCTCTCGTGTTTCTCGTTATTGGAGGCCTCTTGTATATCACTTCTGCAGGTAACGATAAGCGCATCAGTGCTGCCAAGGCAGCTGTCACTGCTGCTCTCGTAGGACTCGCCATAGTCATGATTGCACCATCTTTCCTCAAAGAAATTGGAGGAGTGCTTGGCTGGACAGATCTTCCAAGTCAGGCCAGTGGAGCGCTTTCGTTGACAGAGATTGCTACCAATGTCCTTAACTTTCTTCTCGGTATTATCGGTATTCTGGCTATTATTATGTTTTTAGTGGGAGCGGTTATGTACCTTACCTCAGCCGGTGATGACAAAAAAGCTGGTACAGCCAAAGATATCGTCAAATACGCCATTATTGGTATGATTGTGACATTCTCCGCCTTGGTGATTGTGAGGCAAATAGCAGACTTTTTTGTCGCAAGTTAAGCTTAGAATAAAGAAAAAAGTAAAAACCCCTTATTTAAGGGGTTTTTCTATTATCTCACAGGCCATAACTATTGACTTTTGTCAAATTTTGTGCTAGAATAGGATGTTACAGTGATTTATCTGCCCGTCGTGGACAGGCTGTAACCGAGAGTACGGCTTCGGCCTCTCCCGATGGGCACATTAACAATTGAGAGAAAAGGAATAGTACCATGGCAGCAGGATTTGATATCGGAGCCGCCTCCATGGCCTGGGATGCCTTTAAGGCGTTTCGGGCGATGAGTGGCGAAAAGCTTACCCAGCAGAAGGCAGATGGTATTTTGCCGACACTGGATGATGAGGCGATTCTTCTCGCGGTTGATCAGGCAGTAGCGCGTCTCAAGCCGGAAGGTCCGCTCAATGTGGATGGTCTGGTGGTGATGCGGAAGATCGCCGCTCTCCGGAGCAAGCGGTTGAAGCCGCACCAGCGGGAACGCTGGCGGAAGATTATCGCGACGCTGGTACTCACTGAGCATTTCGAGAAATTTGAAACCTCGGTGGTGACCAAGACTCCGGCCCAGGCGGCAACGCCTCAGGCTGGTGCTCAAGGTCAGAATCAGCAAGGGAAGAAGGGTGGCCTTCATGAGGTCATCCGGAATTTCCAGCGATTTCCGAAAGACTACGAATACACCAGTGAAGATCCTCGGGTTGGACACTTGGTGTATGTGGCCAGTCTGATCAAGTCAGACACCCCGAACTACGACGAGAAGAGTGGTCACGATGATTTCAAAGCCGCTTACGAGTACCTCCTCGGCAACTTCTTTGACGAGAAGTCCATCTCGGAATTAGCTATCGAAAAAGCGCAAAAGCTTCAGGCGGCTATCGCCTCTGGAGCCTATGATGCTCTCATCTCCTTGGGGATGAGCGATCGTTTCGAGGCAGCTGAAGGAGCAGTGCTAATCAGTGATCCGAAGCGCATCGAGAAATTGAATGCGCTCTACGAAGAGGCTTTCGAAGCAGCCTTCGCTGACAAGCGAGGCCAAATCGAAGCCCATCGTGACGGCATCACCATTCCCCAAAAGGGCAAGTGGAATGCCGAAGGTGAATACATGATCACACGTCTGGAGAAGAAAATTCCGACGTACTGGTCTTGGCAAACCTGGATCTTCATCCTCATCACCATCGCGATCCTCGTGATCGCTTACAGAAACACAGGGAGTTAAATCATGGCAGTCAGTGGTACAACGCGGTATTGGGGCAAGACCGCACAATTTCTTGCCCTTGCGGCCCGGGAGAAGCTCGAGTACATCTCGAAAATCTACCGGAACGCTATGCCCTACTTCATTCTTGGGCCGATGCTTCTGTTCGGGTTTGGGGTCTGGCTCAATGTGAGCTGGGACGCGAAGGAACTCAACGCAGTCATCATGTTCATCTTGATGGCAGCATGGGCCTACTTCACGTTCCACCCCAAGCCCTTGGCGCTCATCTTGGCCTTGGGCGGCATCCGGGGACTCCCGGATATCGAGCTGGAGAAAATCCTGAAGGAGTTTAACCTCCCCAATTTCCAACTGGGGGAGGTGGCCAAGTCGGCAGTCGACCAGTTCAAGGGGTATGTGGGAGTCATTTCCCACATCTTCCTGTTCTGGATCACGGCCTTCGCGGTCCTGACTCTCTTCAAGCTTGAACACGGCTGGCCGGCCATGGGCGCACTCGTTTTCCTGGGTGGCGTGGGCCTCTGGTCCCTCGTCTACAAGGCACCACCGAAGATCTATAAGGTGGTGACGGGCGTGATTCTCACCTTCGGCTTTGTGGCCCTGGTGGTGGCTGGCTATCGCTATACCCACCCTCAAGACCGCACCACGAACCGTATCGAGCGGGCCCTCATGGAGCGTGATGATGCCCGGAAAAATGCCCGGGCAGAAGCGCTCCTGGCTCGCATCGAAGCTGGTGAAGAGCTGACTGATGCCCAGTGGGACGAACTCAATGCCTACCAGGCAGAGAGGGAAGAACACGGCATGGTGGCGCAGGCTACTGGCGAGCTCACCTACGAAGTGACCAGGGAGGTTGTCACGACCTCGACGGCCATGCAGAAGGTGTGCGGTATTCGCCCGGGCAATCGGACGTTCACCATTCCAACGGTGTTCGTCTCGCTCGGAGCGGAAGCGCCCTACGAGCTTACCGGTTACGTTCGTATCAACGGCGTGCCGGGGACTCGTTCGCCGGATGGCCGCTCGTTCTCTGGTGAAACCAGGGTTCGGGGCGATGGCTGTGTCCGGCTGACGTTCGGCCTCGACCGGACCAGCTGGAAGCGGCAAACTTTGGCCTTGGTATTCAACTGAGGCTTGGCGGCGGGAACCCTAATGGGAACCCGCCGCTTTTCTTTTGTATAAGCCTTTTGGGTTGACAAAAAGCTATTTTGAGAGTAATATAGATACAGAGTAAAGAGTGATTACGGTGCGCGCAAGCGGGCCATTTTTTTTACTCAAATCAAGTAAATGTAACTCATTATAGACAATTTAATAAAAGACTATGGCAAAGAAAATAGTACAAGAAGAAGAAAACGACGATCAGAGCAGTCTCTCTGGGCGCCTTGGAGAATTTGGAAGCGCGGTCATGCAAATTGCTGACGAGAAGAGTCTCTCAAAAGAGAAAGTATTGGAAGTAGTCGAAGCTGCACTCGCTGCTGCGTATAAGAAGGACTACGGTAAGAAGGGTCAGGTTATTAAGGCTCGTTTTGATGAAGTAGCTAAGGCCGCAGATTTTTTCTTGGTCAAAGAAGTAGTAGATGAAACTACTCGTGAATTTGTAGAGGAGACAGAAGAAGAGGAAGGAGTAGAGGTGGCTCGTGAGGAGTTTGATACAGAAGAAGGTAAGCTCCCTCGCTTTAATCGTGAGCGCGATATTACTCTCGAGGATGCCAAGAAAATCAAGAAGTCATATAAGCTTGGTGATTTTGTAGAGCTCGAACTTGAAAGTCAGGATACTTTTGGTCGTGTAGCAGCTCAGACTGCTAAGCAGGTCATCATTCAGCGTATTCGTGAAGCTGAGCGAGAGACAATGTTTGAAGAGTACAAAGAAAAAGAAGGACAGGTGGTCAATGGTATTGTGCAGCGTGTCGAAGGTCGCAATGTTTTTGTAGATCTTGGAAAATCAGTAGGTATTCTTTTTCCATCAGAGCAGATTGAAGGTGAGAACTATCGTGTAGGCCAGCACTTAAAGGTATTTCTCGTACGCGTAGAGTCAGACACTAAAGGTCCAGGACTTCTCTTGTCTCGTGCTAATCCAGCTATGGTAGAACACCTCTTTACGCTTGAAGTGCCAGAAATATTTACCGGTACTGTCCAGATCAAAGCTATTTCTCGTGAAGCAGGTAGTCGTACCAAAATTGCAGTAGCTACAAGCGAAGAAGGAGTAGATCCAATTGGATCATGTGTTGGTCAGAAAGGTACTCGTGTCCAGGCTATTATCGATGAGCTTGGTGGTGAAAAAATTGATATTATCGAATGGAGTGAAGATGCAAGTAAGTTCATCAGCGCTGCCCTTTCTCCAGCCAAGGTGCTCGGAGTAGAACTCTTTGAGGATGAAATGCGCGCTGTAGTGACTGTACCTCATGACCAGCTTTCACTGGCTATTGGTAAGCGCGGACAAAACGTCCGTCTCGCTGCCAAGCTTACAGGCTGGAAGCTTGACGTGGTGAGTAATGATGAGCCTGTAGTAGAGGCAGAGGCAGAAGCTTTGGAGGCTACATCTGAAGATATTGAATCTCTTTCAGGCGAAGAAGAAACAGAAGCTTAATACTTACTTCTAAATACGTAATACTAAAAATTTATGAATCTTTGGCACGAAATCTCTTCTGGAAAAAATCTCCCAGAAATTATCAATGTGATTGTAGAAATTCCAAAAGGCTCAAAAAATAAGTATGAAATAGACAAGGAAACTGGTCTTATCAAACTTGATCGAGCTATGAAGACTGCTCAAGATTATCCGTTTGACTATGGCTTTGTACCACAGACTCTTTGGGAAGACGGTGATGCATTGGACGTGATTCTTCTTACTACCAATCCTCTTTTTCCAGGCATTCTTGTAGAGGCTCGTCCAGTGGCTGTCATTCATATGATTGATGGCGGTGAAGGTGATGATAAAGTGATTGCTGTACCTAAAAACGATCCACGCTGGGAAGGAGTCAAAGACCTAGCTGATGTCAATCCACACACTGTAAAAGAAATCCAGCACTTCTTAGAAACTTACAAAACTATCGAAGGGAAAAGTGTCGTTATCAATGGCATTGAGGGTCGCGAAGCAGCGCATGCTGCTGTGATCAAGTCACTTGGCTTGTATCAAGAAAAGTTTCCCACTAATTAGTATCTCTAACCGAACCTGCGCTATGAATGTAGACAAGAAATTACTCCCAGCTTCTCGTATGGCAATTACTGTTACTTTGCCTTGGGCTGAATGGCAAAAAGAAATTGATCATGCTGCGGAAAGTATGGCCAAAAATGTAAAGCTTCCAGGGTTCCGTAAAGGGAAAGTGCCAAAGGATGTCGTAGAGCAGCGTTTTGGCCGTGAAGCTATTTTGGCAGAAGCTGCTGAGCATGCTGTGGGCCATAGTTATCCAAAGGTACTTAATCAAGAGAAGATTGAGGCAATTGGTCACCCAGCCGTAGACCTCAAAAACTTCAAAGAAGGAGAAGATTTGGTATACATGGTAGAGACAGATGTGATGCCAGAGGTTACTCTTACAGACTGGAAAAAGGCCGTAAAGAAAATCAATCAAGAAGCTGACAAAAATCCAGTGACAGTAGCTGACAGCGAAGTGGATGAAGAGCTCAAGCGTATCGCTGAGATGCGCGCTCCTCTTATCACGGTAGCTCGTGGCGCCAAAGAAGGTGACACGGTATTGGTAGATTTTACTGTTATGCAAGACGGTGTAGTGATTGAAGGCGGAAAAAGCGAAAATCATCCGCTCGTACTCGGAAGTAATACTTTTATCCCTGGCTTTGAAGATGAGGTGATTGATATGGAAGCTGGTGAAGAAAAAACCTTCACGCTTAGTTTTCCAGCTGAATACCACGCGAAGCATCTTGCTGGAAGAGAGGCTCAGTTTACGGTGGTAGTACGAGCCGTTCAAGAAAAACAAACTCCAGAGCTCGATGATGAATTTGCTAAGACGGTCGGAAACTTTGAGACACTTGCTTCACTTAAGGAAAATATCCAGACAGGGATTCTTGAGGAACAAAAAGCGAAAGCTAAAGAAGAACGTCGTACTAAAATTCTCGATACCCTTCTTGAGGGAGTAAGTTTTGAGTATCCAGAGAGCTTGGTGCTCGAAGAAGAAAATCGTATGCTTCGTGAATTTGCTTCACAGGCTGAAATGATGGGTATTGTCTTCTCAGACTATCTCACTCGTATGGGTAAGACAGAAGAAGAGGTAAAGAAGGAATGGACACCGCAGGCTAAGAAGCGTATTGGTGCTGAGCTTGTGCTTCAGGCTGTAGCCAAGGATGCTGATATCAAACCGACAGCAGAAGAAATCGAAGAAGAAATGAACAAAACAATGCAGTACTACAAAAATGTAGAAGAGGCTGAAAAAAAGATTGATCTTCCACGTTTGTACGCTGTTGTCCAAGAGCAATTGCAAAACCGCAAGACCTTAGAATATCTTGAAGAAGTAAAGTAAAGAGTAAGTTAAATTGATTTAAAATAACCGTATGAAAAATTTTCTTGTTCCTATGGTTGTAGAAAAATCTCCTCAAGGAGAGCGTGCCTACGATATTTATTCACGTCTTTTGAAGGACCGGATTATTTTTATTGGTACACCGATAAACGATGATGTCGCTAATGCTGTCATAGCACAGCTTCTTTTCCTGGAATCTGAGAGCTCCAAAGAAGATATCAAGATGTATATCAATTCACCGGGAGGGCAGGTGACATCAGCCCTGGCTATTTATGATACTATGCAGTATGTCAAAGCCCCGGTAGAGACTATCTGTATGGGTATGGCCGCTTCGGCCGCTTCACTCTTACTCGCCGCTGGAGCAAAGGGTAAGCGGATGATTCTCCCCAATGCTGAAGTCATGATTCATCAGGTCTTGGGAGGTGCTCAGGGACAAGCTACAGAAATTGATATTCAGGCACGTCATATCCTAAAGACTCGTGACCGCCTCAATAAGATACTTGCTAAGCATACCGGTCAAAAGATTACCAAGATTGAGCAAGACACAGAGCGTGACTACTATATGTCGGCTGAAGAAGCTCTCAAGTATGGTATCGTAGACAAAATCGTAAAGTAAAAAAAGAGTATAAAAAAGGCCTCACTTGGAGGTCTTTTTTGTTTTTTTACTTCAAGAGTTCTAAGAGACTTGTGCCGTTCATAGCGGTCGGCTTGGGAATGTCCATGATCTCGAGTACGGTAGGGGCGACATCAGAGAGGAGACCATTGACCTGGTTTTGCTCGCGCATCATTTGGTCGGCGGTTTTTTCTCGCTGGTTATCTGGAGTGATGTACCACAGAGGAATAGGATTGGTGGAGTGTTCGGTGTCCACTTCACCAGTAGCGATACGGGTTACTTCTTCGACATTGCCGTGGTCGGCAGTGATAATCATAGCCCCACCAGCTTTGATGACGGCTGGAATAACGATAGAAAGACTTTTGTCAGTCGCTTCGACAGCTTCAATGGAAGCCTGTTCGTTGCCAGTATGGCCTACCATATCTGGGTTGGCATAGTTGACCAGGATAAAGTCGTATTTGCTACTCATAATTGCTTTGACAAGGGCTTCGGTAATTTGAGGAGAGCTCATCTCAGGAATTTCATCGAAGTGGGCAACAGTAGGTGACGGAATAAGGACTCGGTCTTCATTAGGAAAAGCTTCTTCGGTTCCACCGTTGAAAAAGTAGGTAACGTGAGCATATTTTTCTGTCTCAGCGAGACGAAGCTGTGTTTTTTCGTATTGCGAGAGTACTTCTCCGAGGCTACCAGTGATATTTTCTGGAGCAAAAGCAACTGGTACTCCAAGATGTTGCTCATATTCTGTGAGGGTAACAAAGAAAATATTTTTCTTTTGACGACTGAAACCATCAAAGTTATCCAAAGCAAAGGCCTTTGTAAGTTCGCGGGCACGATCTTCACGGAAGTTAAAGAAAATAACTGAATCACCATCCTCGATAAGAGCAAGCGGCTTACCGTCCTTGGTGACGCAGGTAGGCTCGATGTATTCGTCGGTGATGTTTTGGGTATAGGAATGTTCTAGGTAGAGGAGGGGATCTTCGGTTTGGTCTCCAATACCCTCAGTGAGCATCTTGTAGGTTTTGGCGATACGTTCCCAGTTGTTGTTGCGATCCATGGAGTAGTTGCGACCAGAAAGACTGGCAAGTTTGCCAACACCCATGACCTGCATTTCTCGGATAACTTCTTTGATAGCTGCGATACCAGAAGTAGGCGCTGAGTCGCGTCCATCGGTAAAGGCGTGAAGAAATACATCTGTCAGACCAGCCTGCTTGGCCATCTGTAGGAGAGCAGTAATGTGATCACGGTGAGCGTGGACACTACCGGTACTGACAAGCCCCATAAGGTGGAGTTTCTTGCCACCGGCCTTAGCCTTTTCCATAGCTTCGAGCAAAATCTCATTTTTGAAGAAGCTTTCATCTTGAATGGCAAGAGAGATACGGGGGAGGTTTTGGTAGATTACTCGTCCAGCGCCCATGGTCATATGGCCCACCTCGCTATTACCAGCGGTATTCCAAGGCAATCCTACAGAAATACCCGATGCCTGCAGGGTAGTCATGGGATAGTAGCGATTGAGGGTGTCAAAAGTCGGTAGAGTGGCTTCACGGATAGGGTTTCCCTGAGTACTGTTACTCAGGCCCCAGCCATCGAGGACTACGAGGACAAGCGGACGAAGCATTTTTGTTTGTATTAGTGTTAGTAAGGCTATTTTAGCACCGAGTAAGGCCTTTGACAAAAGGCTTTCTTACGAGCTATGATGGGGGTGCAGGTAATTTACTCATATCGCACCTGTTTGGAATAAACAAGAGAACATTCATTCATTTTTGTGAAACTTCATTCATTCAACTTCAAAACCTTTTCAGTCAGTAGTGCCCAGAAAGTGTAAAAGGGTTTGTTTGAGCGTCTTTTTTCTCTCAGCTTGTTCCATACGGTGTATTCACACTTATGGATTTTTTAATGGGATTAATCGCCCTAGGAGCCGGTCTCCTTTTGGGTTACGTCATTCGTCAGAATTTAGCCAAAAAGCAGCTCAATACCGCTGAGGCTCAGGCGGCTCGTATTCTCGAAAAAGCTGAGAAGCAAGTTGAGACTATTACGCTTGATGCCAAAAAAGAAGCTCTACAGATTCTTGAGGAAGCTAAAAAGGAAGAAAAGCAACGTCAAGAAAAACTCAACAATCAAGAAGATCGTCTTGAAAAAAGAGAAGTACAACTGGAAGAGCAGCACAAAAGCGTAGACAACGAGAAGCGTCGTTTGCTCGAAAAAGCTGAGATGATCAAGGAAATTCAAAAAGAAAGCGAAGAACTTCGGGCTGAAGAAGCGCGTAAGCTCGCTGAGATTTCTAGTTTGAGCAAAGAGCAGGCGGCCGAGGAATTACTACGTCTTGTCGAAGAAGAGAGTAAGGAGGCTCTCGTGAAGCGTATGACTCGCTTGGAGCACGATGCTCATGAGGAACTCGAAAAGCGCTCGCTCAATATCATGGCGACGATTATTCATAAATACTCTCGCTCACATGTTTCTGAGTTTACGACTACCACTGTATCTATTCCTTCTGACGAAGTGAAAGGTAAGATTATCGGAAAAGAAGGTCGTAACATCCGTGCCCTAGAGAAAGAGACTGGAGTAGAGCTTATCGTAGATGATACTCCAGAGTCAGTGATTATTTCTGGCTTTGATCCTGTGCGTCGCGAGATTGCCCGTATCGCTCTAGAGAAACTGGTGTCAGATGGACGTATTCATCCAGCTCGCATCGAAGAAGCAGTGGAGGAGGCCAAGAAAGAACTTGATCAGAAAATCAAAGAAGCAGGAGATGCAGCAGCGTTTGATGCTGGTATCGCTGGACTTCACCCGAAACTCCTCTATATCCTCGGAAGACTACGCTATCGCTATAGCTACAAGCAAAACGTACTTCTACACTCATTAGAAGTGTCATATCTGGCTGGAGCTTTGGCTGCTGAACTTGGAGCAGATGTTACTTGCGCTAAGAAAGCAGGGCTACTTCATGATATTGGTAAGGCAGTAGACCATGAAATTGAAGGTACGCACGTCAAGATTGGTATGCGTATTTTGGAAAAATTCGGTGTGGGTCAAAACGTCATCGACGCTATGAAGTGTCATCATGATGAATATCCTCACCAAACAATTGAAGCTTTTATAGTGACGGCAGCAGACGCCTTGTCGGCAGCTCGTCCAGGAGCTCGCAAGGAAACGGCAGAGAAGTATATCAAGCGCCTCCAGGAGCTCGAGGCTCTCATCAATACCTTTCCAGAGGTAGAGAAGTCATATGCTATCCAGGCTGGACGTGAAGTGCGTATCTTCGTCAATCCAGAGAAGACAGATGATTATGGTGCTATGAAATTGGCTCGTGATATTGCCAAGAAAATCGAAGAGGAACTTAAGTTCCCTGGTGAAATCAAAGTCAATGTCTTTCGTGAGACGCGTGCTGTCGAGTACGCTCGCTAAGAGAGGATACAAAAACAAAACTGACGCTCCGAAAAAGAGCGTCAGTTTTTTATTAAAAAATTTTTTGCAAAAAATGGCTTAGATAAGGTCTGTGGATAAAAAATGGCTTATCTCTTGCGTATTCTCTAAAAAAGGCTTAATATCAGTGCAGGAGGGTACATCCTCCAAAAAAGGATTGTATAAACAACTTGTACTTTCACTTTTTACTTCGGTGCGTACGCCTGCCTGAAATTTTTTTCGGGCAGTGAAGTAAAAAAGAAAAGACTAAACTAGAAAGGCAGGTGAAACAACATGAAAAACGTAAACCGCGAAATGCTCGTACACGCAATCGTAGACAAAACTGATCTTTCTAAGAAAGATGTAGAAGCAGTTCTCGAATGCACACTCGACGTCATCACTGGTGAACTTCAGAAGGGGAACAAAGTAACCCTAACTGGTTTTGGAACTTTTAAGGTTTCACAACGTGCATCACGTGAGGGTATCAACCCACAGACAAAGGCGAAAATTACTATCCCTGCTATGACAGTGCCTAAGTTCACTGCTGGTAAAACTTTGAAAGAAGCTGTAAAATAATTATGGTTTCGACCGCTGCTTCGGCAGTAAAACAAAAAGATAGAGTAAAAATCCTCCGTAAGGGGGATTTTTGCTTTTAGACCTTACCAGGCTCTCTCATTGACGAATACGGCTTTCTTGGCTAGAATAAACTGTGTTTTATAAAGAGAGTGTATTCGACTTTCGGGGCTTGCCCCGTTAGAGATATCCTCCAAATAAAGCCAGAGGTGTTTTAAAAAATTGAGATGTTGGATAATAATATCTCTAACGGGGCGTAGTATAGTGGTAGTACGAGTGATTTGGGATCATTTAGTCTGGGTTCGATTCCCAGCGCCCCGACATCAAGGTAGGTATTTTAGGCCTACAGAGAGCTTTATGAAAAAAATTGTCACAATTGGTGGAGGGACAGGAAGTTTTATGCTTCTGTCTGGTCTTCGCGAGTACCCGGTGGAGATTACCGCTATTGTCTCTATGGCTGATGACGGAGGCTCTACAGGAGTGCTTCGTGATGAACTAGGAGTACTTCCTCCTGGAGATGTGCGACAGTGTCTCGTAGCTCTTTCACATTCTTCAGATATGCTTCGTGACCTTATGAACTATCGTTTCCAAGAAGGAGGGCTCTCAGGGCATAGCTTTGGTAATCTTTTTTTGTCGGCTCTTGAAAAAATCACAGGTAGTTTTGCGGAAGGAGTAGAGGAAGCTGCCCAGATACTGAATGTCAAAGGCGAAGTGGTCCCAGTGACTGGTACAGATACGAGTCTCAAGGTAAAGCTAGCCGATGGCACTGTTCTTGAAGGGGAGCATGAAATCAACACCTCTAAACAGCTTGGTAAAGTCGGTATCAAAAAAGCCTTTCTTCATCCGAAGGCCAAAGCCAATCCAAGGGCTATTGAGAAAATCCTCGAGGCAGACCTCATAGTGATTGGGCCTGGTAATCACTACTGCAGTATTATCCCAAACCTTCTCGTAGAGGGTGTCAGTGAGGCTATACAGCGTTCCCGAGCCAAAGTAGTCTACAACTGTAACCTGGTGAATAAAAGGGGGCATACAGACGGCTACAGCGCCAATGACTACGTCGAAGAGATTAATAGTTACCTCGGAGGAGACAGGGTAGATTTTGTGATTTTCAATAAGAAAAAGCCAGCCGAAGAGCTCCTTGTTCGCTACCGTAAGGAAGACAGTGAACTTGTCACGCTTGAGAAAAAAGCTCCCCAAGCCAAGTATCGAGTAGTGGCGAGCGATTTCTTGGACAAGAAAAAGGTAGTGCGTCAGAAGGGGGATGCCATTGCGGCGACTCGTTCGCTTATCCGTCATGATGGACACAAGCTTGCTCGTACTATAGTCATGCTTCTCGAGATTGGGGCGTACGAGAAGATTTTTCAAGAAATTCTCTAACTTTGCTATACTGAGAATACAGAGTTTACCTAACGAAAAAAGAAACGCATGATTACCCTTACCCTAGAAAAAGTCGAAGACACTGCTACTGGCACCAAAACTTTTTATTTCAACAAACCAGATAATTTTCAATTCCGTGCCGGCCAATACGTAGCGCTCAAGGTGGATCAGCTTGTAGCGCCAGATACACGTGCTGGAGTGCGGTCACTTTCTATCTGTGCTGCTCCTTGTGAGAGTCAGCTTATTTTTACCATGCGTCAGAGTGAGAGCGGTTTCAAGCAGACTTTTTGGGCTATGGAGCCAGGCGCTACTGTGAGTGTGACTCCACCTATCGGTAAGTTTGTCTTGGAGCCAGGAGATACTCGCACGGTAGTCTATCTTGTAGGAGGAGTGGGCATTACCCCAGTTCGTAGCCAGCTTATCGAGGAAGCACAGGCAGGAAGTGAACGTCACTTTGTGCTTTTCAATGCTAACCGCAAAGAAGAGGATGCACCTCATCGAGAAGAGCTTAAGTCTCTCAAATTAGCTCATTTTCAGTACGTAGACGTCTTTTCTCAAGAAGAAAGGGAACTCCTACCAGGAGAAGTAAAAGGATATATAAACAAGGAGCTTTTGGAGGCTTCTATGGACAATCCCAAAGAATGTGTGTATTATATTGTAGGTTCGCCTTCTTTCCTAGAAGCGATGGAAAATATGCTTCATTCCCTGGAAGTACCAGAAGATCAGTGGCATAAAGACCCATTTACTGGGATGGACTCGGCCAACGTTATCAAAAAATAGTAGCCAAGCGGGTATTGTATAATGGCTCATTACATCAGCCTTCCAAGCTGAGGACAGGGGTTCGATTCCCCTTACCCGCTCCAAAAAATAGACCGTCCTTCTGGGGCGGTTTTATTTTTTAATGAGCAAGAGTAGAATAAAAGAAATAATAAATATATACATATATGGATTCAGTTGTTCACTTTGAGATGTCTTATGATGAGAGAGAGCGAATGGCAAAGTTTTATACAGAGACTTTTGGTTGGAATATGCATATGTATGGGGAGGAAATGGGGAATTATGTAGTAGCTCATACTACTGAGACAGATGCGGACGGTATGATCCAAAAGAAAGGTGCTATCAACGGAGGATTTTTCCCGAAAAAATCAGACTGGCCAGCACAGTATCCATCAGTTGTTATCTCTGTAGAAGATCTACAGGCTTCAATAGAGAAAGTAAAAGAAGCTGGTGGTGAAGTACTTGGTGAGCCAATGAATATACCAGGAGTGGGCAGGTATGTAAGTTTCATTGATACAGAGGGAAATCGAGTGAGTATGCTACAGCCGATCTCTCGTGACTAGCTAGTTGTATAGCTTATAAAAACTCACGGTCTGGTGAGTTTTTTGCTATGATAGATACATGTTTGAAATACCAAAAGTTGAAAAACCAAAAACAAAGCTTTCTATCGAGCCTGGCTTAGTGGTGCCAGAGGCTTTTCGAGAATCGCCATGGCAGTATTTCGAGGAGCATGGACTCAATATCAAACCAGGTGAAACTGAGCACAAGGAAGACGGCAGTATCAAAGAAGATCCTACTGCCGTAAAGTGTCTTCCGGTTTGGCACGATCAAGAAGGTAACTCGATTCGAGTCATTGCCAAGAAAATCAATCCAGCCAAGGGAGAGGCAGCAAAGACTGGTAATCCTTGGCATGAGACTGATGTCATGATGCGTGTAGCTGAGGCAGGATTGCCTGTGGCGAGGCTTCTTGCTATCACTGAAGATGAGGGACAGTATCTTTTTTTCACGGAGAGAGTGGCTGGATTTACGGTCTATGATACAGCGATGCTCGATGAAAAATTTGCCGCTCATGACTATACCAAAGAAGATGTAGAAGAGCTAAAGAGTCAGGTCCAGAGAGAGATGGAATTACTCAAGAATAAACTTGAAGCTGAAGGAATTGTGCGAGAGAAATGGAAAATTCAGGACATGATATTTGAAATTGATTTTGCCGAAAGAAAGGTGACCAAGGTCACGCCGGTAGACTGGGAGCGTACGAAGCTTCTTCCCAAAAATAAAGAAGAAGTAGTGGTAGCTGAGCCAAAGACTCGTCCTATTTGGGATGCGCCAGACAGCCCACTTTTTTATGACTGGTATGAAGGGCAGCGGGTATTATCAGATGACAAGCAAAGCGATGCTTTTCGAGAATTTCTTGCCCTCGTAAAGCTTGGCCAGGCTGAGCTCCCGCGTCACTTGGCACATTATCGGGTGCAAAAATTGAGAGATAGGCAAGGATAAGAAGCGCACCCAGAGTGCTATACTAGGACTACGAGTATGGCAGAATACATCTTCAATCCAAATCAGGAAAAATCAAGGCTTGATAAGAAAAAAGCCCTTCTTTGGGGTAGCGGTATCACGAGTCTTGTTTTTGTAGGATCGCTTTCTTGGATGACTTTTGTGCCTACCAAAATGATTTCGGATGAATCAATACCAAAAAAGGATAAGCAAGAGCTTGCGCTGGAAATAGTGGTACCAGAAGAAGAAGTGGTAGCGGTACAGAGCTTCTATGAACCCGAAGAAAATGACAATAAAAACGATAAGGCTTTACCGCTTCTGCCTCCGCCACCCAAGCCTAATATGGCTCGCATGAAGAGTAATGGTTGTGTGGCAGACGGTTTTCTGTCTGCGTATGGAGGAGACCGCAATAGTTCGATAGCCCTTATCAATCGTTCGAGTTGCTACTACTTACACCGAGCACTTGAGACCTGGCTTGAACCACCAGACTTTGAGCGAGCTCGTGAAATACAGGAGCAAGTGACCAAGCCAAATACAGTCTACGGTATGTTTATTGCCGAGGCGCTCCGGACCAATAAGGATTATAAGTTTCCAGCAGAAGACCGCGACTTTGACTTTAAAAAGATGTGTCGCGAAGGGAGTAAGAATTTTTGGGGAGAACATAGCTGTAAGCCTTCGGTAGAAAAAAAGGAATATCGAGAATACCTTCGCTATATTACCGAAGAAGCTATGAATATGGGCATCCAGAGTTTTATGTTTGGACAGGTATTTTATCAGGATCCCAGTCAGGGTAAAGATGGTCATATGGCCGAAGTTTTAAGAGGGATGCGTGAGTATGCGCAGTTTCGTAATATGGAAATAGTGATTGGTGCTCAGACCAATGATATAGATGATGAAGTGTATCTGAAGCAGTTTGATTTTATTGAGGGAGGTGTGGGCTTGAGGCGAGATGGGAGTATCGAAGATGGAGCCTGTTTTTCTCGCTGGTATAAAAAACCAGGCGATTGGTGCTGGGCACTCCTCTGGCATCAAAAGTGGAAGGGTAAGGCTAATAATGTCTTCGTCCACCTTGATTGGAGCGGAAAGATAGGGGACGATATGAGCGTGTTTACTCGTATGGAAAAAGAAGAGAGAACAAAAGTTTTGGATACATTGTACACTTCTTTTCGGAAGCAAGATGTAGGTTTTCTCATGCCTATGCTTGCCACACTCCACGAAGACAATGGTGGCTGCAGTGGACCAAAAGACCGGTTTTATTCAGCTAGTCGCAAGTATAGTTGTGCTGACGAAGATAATATTAATGCGATTTTAAAAAAGAAAGGATACTAAGAAATGCTATGATCAAATATTTTCAAAAAATTACAGAAGACTTTGTGTGCGAAGCCTGTGGCAAAGAAGTGAAGGGCAATGGCTATACTAACCACTGTCCAGTTTGCCTAGTCAGTAAGCATGTAGACATCTTTCCAGGTGATCGACTTGAGGAGTGTCAGGGACTTATGGATCCAGTAGCCCTTGAGGTTAAGGGAGATAAATATCGGATTACGCATCGCTGTCGAGAGTGTAGCTATGAAAAAATTAATGACGTCCAGGAAGAAGACAATATGGATGCTGTTTATGCTCTTGCAAAGAATCTAGCTGATAAAGTATCTAAGTAAAAAGATTTAAAAAAGCCCCGAGAAGGGGCTTTTTGTTTTCTTTATTGTTCACGGTTACGAATTTTCTTGGAGAGGAATTCGACGGCTTCGTGAATATTGGGAAAGCTTGCTTTTTCATCGCCGCGTCCTTCAAGTGTGAGGGGCTCACCATTGGATTCTTTTTCTCCAATCACCAAGACATAAGGAGTTTTGTTTGTTTTGGCACTACGGATACGTTTACCAAGAGATTCATTGGTAGCATCTACTTCGACACGGATATTATTTTCACGAAGAATACGCTCCAGGGTGTAAGCGGTATCAGCAAATTTTTCGCTGACGGGTAGGAGGGTGATTTGTGTAGGAGAGAGCCAGAGAGGAAAGGCGCCGGCATAACGCTCAATAAGGAAAGCCATGATACGCTCTATCGCTCCGATAGATGAGCGATGCACCACAAAAGCTCGCTTAAGATTACCAGACTCATCTGTATAGTTGAGGTCAAAACGCTCAGGCATACAGAAATCATACTGTACGGTAAAGGCAGTGTTTTCTTTACCATTGACGTTTTTCATCTGGATATCAATCTTTGGTCCATAGAAAGCAGCCTCATCTTCTTCTTCGACGAAATCTTTTCCGCGCTTTACCAAGAGCTTGCGGAGGAGGTTTTCGCCGGTTTCCCAGGCGGCAGGATTGTCGTAGTATTTCTCGGTGTTGTTTCTGTCACCAAGAGAGAGGCGGTACCAATAGTTTTCACCATAGACAAGTCCAAAAACTCCAGTGACATATTCGATAAGATCCAGGGCTTGACCGATCTCAGTCACAGCCTGATTCTCATCTTTACAGATAATATGAGCATCAGCGAGACAGAAGGTGCGGACACGCTCAAGACCAGAGAGTTCACCTGACTGCTCATAGCGATAGAGTTGAGCAAGTTCGGCAATACGAAGAGGAAGTTCTCGGTAGCTGTGAGGCTTACGGAGGTAGAGCTCGTAGTGGTGTGGGCAGGTCATCGGACGAAGCATAAACTCATCATCATCTATTTTGATTGGAGCGTACATGGAGTCCTTGTAGTGAGGATAGTGGCCTGATTTTTTGTAGAGATCGAGCTTGGCGATATCTGGAGTCATGACATGAATATAACCACGACGCACTTCTTCATCTACGATAAAGCGCTCAAGTTCTCGACGGATAGTGGTGCCTTTTTCTGTCCAGAGAGGGAGGCCTTTACCTACGACATCTGAAAAAGTGAAGAGATCAAGTTCTCGACCAAGTTTTTTGTGATCACGAGCGCGAGCTTCTTCTTGTTCTTGCTGGTATTGAAGGAGCTCCTCCTTGGTATCAAAAGCTACCCCGTAGATACGAGTGAGCATAGGGTTTTTGTCATCGCCGCGCCAGTATGCTCCGGCGATGTTGGTAAGGGCGAAGCTATCAGGATCAATTTCTTTGGTATTCTCTACATGGCCACCAGCACACAAATCGGTGAAGTCACCAGTATGGTAGAGTGTGAGGTCAGTACCTTCTTTTTCTTTGTCTTCTACAATAGCGAGTTTGAATTGATTACCGACGAAGCGCTTCTTGGCTTCTTCATGAGCTACTGCTTCACGTTCAAAGGAAAGATTTTGCTTGAGGGTATGACGCATACTTTTCTCAAGAGTTTTGAGATCCTCAAGGGTAGGAGTTTTGCCAGGAGAAAAAAGGATATCGTAGTAGAAGCCAGTGTCAGTAGCTGGACCCACAGAAAGGAGAGCCTCAGGGTCATGCTTGAGAGCAGCAATAGCTAAGAGATGAGCAAGCGAGTGACGTTTGTTGTGGAGTTGTTCGGACATAGGGATAAGAGTTATTTCTTTTCTTCAGTCTCTTGGAAGGTGAAGGTAGTGTCATGGATAATATCTGCGGACTGTTCGACGGTTTTTTCTTTGGTAATAATTTTGATATGCACGGGTAGGGTGCCGATACCTGATTGTTTTTGGATCATGAGACTGTAGTTATCAGGAGTGATGGTCTCAGGGAGTTCGTATTTGAGAGTAGTAGTGACATCACCTTGGTTGATTTCGGCATCGACATAGCCACCGATAAAGGTGCGTCCTAGGTCTTCACCTGGAGCGACGGCATTGATCATGAAGCGCTCTTTGTAGGTAGAGCCTTTCGGTACATAGGCTCGCACATAGGTGTGGTAGTCGCTGGTGCGCCAGTCGTTGGTAGGAGCAGTGTTGTTGTAGACATACACTGCTGTAGCAAAAGGCTTTTCACCGGTAAAGTCTACTGTATAGTCGATACGACGCTTGACGTAGTAATCAGTTTTTAGGGCTCCGAGATTGGCATCGACAAACATGAGATAGTCACCAGTCCATTCTTGATTGACTTTTCCGGCCCAGTTGACGCTCTCCACGAGACTTTGAAGGTTTGGATCTTCGAAGTTGATCATCACGTTTTTCTTGCGAAGTTCATCTAAGCCAAGTTCGGCTACCTTAGGAATATTATTGAGACTAGTGAGTTTGGTAATGATTTCAGCAGTAAGTACTTTCATGATGTTTTTGCGAGCCTGTTTACTTTCGGCTGGCACATCATCTCCGAGGTAGGCTCGCTCAACAACTTCTTGAAGTTTGATAGCGCCATCCTGGCTAGTAAAAGTGGTGTTGTAGCCAGTAGGGGTCAGCGGACCAGTAAGCTCAAGGACACGATTGAATACGTCGCCATTGACCGCCACTACGCCATCAAATTTTTCTCCTCCGCCAGCAAGACGATAGAAGTACTCAGCCTTTTCGACATTGGTAGGGAAGTCTGGCGAGAAGTTTGAATCACGAAACTTCCACTTCTTGATCTGCATCTTACGGGTTAGTGGGTATGGAGGAGTTACTTTGGCATTGATACGCTGATCAAGGAGGTTGGCATCTTCAAATTTCTGAGAGATAACTTCCCCGTCTTTGACTTTTACAACAGCGTATTGCCCAAGAAAGCCACCACCAGGACGAAGCTCGTGGTTGTTTTGAAGCATGAGTAGGTAGGTGCGCGTGACGCCATCCTTTTTGGTCAGTTCGGAGACAAGTTTATCAACGACTTCAATTTCCTTTTTGGTATCCGTAGAAAGAGGGAGAAATTTAGAGACTTTTTGGAAAAGACTCAGTCCTCCAGCTGCAAATTCAGTTTTGTTGTTCTTGGCATAGAAAAAGCCAGCCCCAAGACCGATAACAAGGAGTAAGATAAGTGCAAAAAATATTTTTTGCCGACGTGAAAATGAGTTCATGTGTAGGAAAATAAATAGATAAATACCCTCCTAGTTTACCAGAGCTTAGAGCCTTTGACTACCTTTACAAAAGGCTTTCCCAATCCTATAATAAAGGGGTAAAGAGTAACTATTTTTTAATACATTTCGCTATGAATTTTTCAGCGACAAACATCATTGGTCAGGCCTGGGAAGTTTGGAAAAAGCACATCGTTTTTACCTGGATGATTCTTGGAATCATGCTTGCCGTCTCTATCGTTTTTTCTATTATCAATCCAAAGGGTGATAGCGCTCTTATCTCGATACTCTCTAGTCTAGTCTCACTTTTCTTTGAGTTGGGAGCTATTGCTCTTTTGCTCAAGCTGGTACGCACAGACACAGAAGGTGACATAAAAGAAATTGCTGGACAAAAAGCTATCTATGTTCAGGCATTGATTGCTACTATTGTGTTTGCTCTTATGCTTTTTGTCGGCTTTCTCCTTCTTATTATCCCTGGTGTATATGTAGCGGTGCGCTTCATGCTTTTGCCGTATGTCTTGGTGGATCAGAAACTTGGCTGGAAAGAGTCTCTCAAGGAAGCTTCTCGTCTTTCAGAAGGTAACCGCCTGAATCTTTTTGGCTTTATCCTTCTCCTTACCTTGATGAACTTTGTAGGAGCACTTCTTCTTCTAGTGGGTCTTTTGGTCACTGCTCCAGTATCATATATCGCTATGACCATGGCGTATGAACACCTAAAGAAAGAGAAGAGCGGGGCCTCAGAAGAAGTGAAAGTAGAAGAGGAAAAAAAAGAAGAAGTGATTGATTTGCCAGCCTCTACTCCAGAACCAGCAGTATAAGGATTATTTCAAAAAGGACTCGCAAGAGTCCTTTTTTCTTTACTAAACAAGAAAGAGACGCTCTTGCCCCGTTATAAGTTTTTTATACGTACTATTTAGTTCGGGTTGAACATTTGAAACTTATAAGGGCCCTCCGAAGGCGGGTAAACCTTGCCAAGGGCCTTTTTTTGTGCTATTATAGGTATACAGAGAAGAAATATGGCTTCCAAAAAAACCTCAAAAACTGAAGAGAGTGGATTTGGAGCGCTAGGCGCTCTTTTTTCTACCTTACTTATGGCACCGCTCATATCCAAAGTGGAGAGTTTTGTCATGGAGTCTCTTTCTGAGGCGAAAAAAAATACCGAGCAATACTTTGCAAAGCTCTTGAAGGTGCTGGTATTGGTAGGTGTCGCTTTTGCAGGAGTGATGTTTATCCTGGTTGGTCTTGCGCGTATCATCAACGATACGCTTAAGAAGACTGGCTCAGGGGAGCTGATTATTGGAGGTACGATTATTCTCATTGCTCTTATCTGGTATCTTGTGCCCGGTAAGAAAAAGTAGGATATAAAAATAATTAAATAGTAAAAGAAAACGTATGAGTATTGCTACAGAAGGCAAGAAGCAAATTGCCAAGGTTCAGAAGACCGTAATGACAGAAGTAGATAAGCAAAAGGCTAATGCCGAAAAAGAAATTGCCAAGGTGCGTAAGCAAGTAGAATCAACCATGAAAAAGGCAGACGATCTTATCAAAAAGAATCCAGAGAAAGCAGTGCTTATCTCAGCCGGTATCGGTGCTGCCTTAGGTGCTGTAGCAGCTGTTTTGATGTCAGGTGACAACAAAAAAAAGAAGAAATAAGACCTATCGTTTAAAAAGGTGCCAGTAATGGCACCTTTTTTGTTATACTACTGACATGAAACTCTTTTGGAAAATATTTAGCGGTTTTATCGTACTCGGCGCTCTCTCGGGGGGTCTTTTTTGGTATGGCAAGACCAATCAGACAGAAACGGTTTTTGAATCTCAGTCAGTCAATAGAGATGTGCAAGTACCAACTGCTCCAGTTGAGGTGCCTGAGATAGCTCAAAAGGATGAAGTATCAGTAGATGCGAACGTTCAAAAAGAAGAGGAGGTTCAGCTAGAATCCAAAAAAGAAACTACTGAGATTAAATCAGAAGAAAAGAAAGAAACATCTGAAGATGTGGCACCAAAGAGTTTCAAAATACAGAGTGCTTTAGTGTCCTTTGGTCATGAGAGTGCTAGCGGAAGAAAAATTGATACTGTAGTCCTTCATTCATCATATAATCCAAATGGTGACCCGTACGCCGTGGGCGCTGTCAGGAGTATTTGGCAGAGTTATGGTGTGGCGCCACACTATATGATAGCCCGTGACGGCACTGTCTATCAGCTTGTTTCAGATAAAGATATTGCTTACCATGCTGGGGAAAGTGCTATGAAAGATGGTCGCAAAAACGTCAACGATTTCTCAATTGGAGTAGAGATCTTGAATACCAAAGATGATGAATATACGAAGGCTCAGTACCAGGCAACAAAAGACCTCATAACTCATTTAAAGGCAAAGTATGCTATTAAGTATGTAGTGGGTCATGATGATATTGCTCCAGGACGGAAAACTGACCCATGGAATTTTGATTGGAATAAACTCTAAGTATATGACTTACACACTAAAACTAACGGTTAATCAGGATGCTTCGGTAGTTCATCTTATGAAAGATGATGAAGTGATAGGGGAGCGAAGCTGGCAAGAAGAACGCGACATGGGGAAGCAACTTCTTAGTGCACTTGATGGAATACTGACTGAAAATGGCGTAGATAAAACCCTCATAAAAGAGTTTATGATTGATGGTAATGCTAAAGAAAACTTCACTTCAAGACGTATTGCTGAAACTGTCCAAAAAGTGTATACTTTTGCTATCAATCAACAGTAGTTTTTATACGTTCTTTCGTTTGATTGAAAAAAATCAAAAAATGTTTACTTCTTTCCCAAACAAGAAGAAATTTCGTTAAAAGGCTTCTAAAAAGCCCATTTTTCGTTTTCTGTTGACAATAAACTATCTCCTTGTTATAATCTTGAGACTTATTTTAAAGTGATTTACTTTTCTCTTCAGGTCCGAGTAAATCAGTAAAAGAGAGTGCTAGTATTCGGCCGCTAAATTTCCCAAGCAATGGTGCGACCTGCCACCCAAGTTAGTTGTAAATAGTTATCCGTAATCTCACAGACCCTACTTGTTCTATCTTTCACTAGAACAAGGAGTACCGATGTGAGCGATTTTTTATGTCTCAAGACCAGAAAGCTCTGCGAGTCAAAGATTCGTTTAGTAAGGATTCGTCCCTTAGTAAGCGTCGCTTTTTTAATAACCGTATCACTGTCTCTCTTCCGGACCTGATTGAGGTACAGACTGATTCATACAAGTGGTTTTGGGATAAGGCTCTCAAAGAGCTTTTCGATGAAATCAACCCAGTGGCTGATTTTACTGGTAAGGATTTGGAGCTTTCTATTAAGGAATACTACCTTGATGAGCCTAAGTACAGCGCTCTGGTTGCCAAGAATAAAAATATTTCTTATGAAGCTCCTCTTCGCGCCAAGGCTCAATTGGTCATGAAGAAGACGGGAGAAGTGAAAGAACAAGAAATCTACCTTGGAGAATTTCCGCTCATGACTGAGCGCGGAACCTTTATTATCAATGGTGTTGAGCGTGTCGTAGTGAGTCAGCTTATCCGCTCTCCTGGCGTTTTCTTTACCATGGACTTCCAGAAGGGAAAGAAGCTTTTTGGCGCTAAGATTATTCCTAACCGCGGAGCTTGGTTGGAAATTGAAACAGACGTCGATGGAGTGATCTCAGTGAAGATTGATCGTAAGCGTAAGCTTCCTGTCACCACCCTTTTCCGTGCTTTTGGTTTTGATGAAAAGCAGATTCGTGAAGCTTTTACGGACATTGATAACGGTCCAGTAAAGTTCATGGAAAATACTCTTCTTAAGGACACTACTACAAGTCAGGGTGAGGCCTACCGCGAAGTCTACAAGCGTCTTCGTCCAGGTGACCTTGCTACAGAAGACAACGCTAAGCAGATGATCGATGCCATGTTCTTCAACTTCGAGCGTTATGACTTTGGTGCTGTAGGACGCTATCGCTTGAACCAGCGCCTCTCTGTAGAGCGTTCAGACAGTGAAGAAAACCGTATTTTAAACACAGAGGACCTCGTACTTATCGTAAGCGAAGTGATTCGTCTTATGAATGATCCAGAGGGTCGTGCTGATGATATCGATCACCTCGGAAACCGTCGTGTCCGTGCAGTTGGCGAACTTATTCAGAACAAGCTTCGTGTTGGTTTGTACCGTATGGTGCGTAACATCAAGGATCGTATGAGTACCTGTGACCCAGAGACAGTTGTCCCTGGTCAGCTTATCAATCCTCGTCCGGTCGCTGCTGCTGTGAAAGAATTTTTCTCAAGTTCACAGTTGTCACAGTTTATGGATCAGGTAAATCCACTCGCTGAGCTCGAACATAAGCGTCGTTTGTCAGCTATGGGTCCTGGTGGACTTACTCGTGAGCGTGCTGGCTTTGAGGTTCGTGACGTTCATCATTCTCACTACGGACGTATTTGTCCAATTGAGACTCCAGAAGGTCCAAACATTGGACTCGTAGGTCACCTTGCAAGCTATGCTCGTGTCAACGAATATGGTTTCCTTGAGACACCATACTTGATTGTGAAAAGAGAGGTAAAAGCCACTACAGAAGAACTTGAGCATCGCATCCTCGTAGAAGGAGTGGCTGGTGTAAAGGCTGGTGAGAAACTTACCAAAGAAACTGCCAAGAAAGTAGCTGATGCTTTGAAGGGCGAGATGGTAGCGGTGCGTCCGTTCGTCACCCTTGAGATTGAATACCTCAATGCTATCGTAGAAGACCGCAAGATCATTGCTCATGCTGGTGTAGAGCTCGATGAAAACCGTAACTTCGCTGAAGCTCTTGTAGAGGCTCGTGTGAAGGGTCATCCAGAAACTACCGAGATTGAAAGAATCGACTTTATGGATGTTTCTGTAAAGCAGTGTATCTCTATTGCTACCGCTCTTATTCCATTTTTGGAGCATGATGATGCCAACCGTGCATTGATGGGTTCAAACATGCAACGTCAGGCAGTTTCTTGTGTGGTGCCAGAGTCTCCTATCGTAGGAACAGGTATCGAGGATAAGGCAGCTCGCGACTCTGGACAGGTGGTACTTGCGGATGCCGATGGTGAAATTGTCGAAGTAGACGGTGGCCATATCGTGCTTCGTGCCAAGGCCCCAGCAGGATCAAAGAAAGAGTACAAAGACTACGAGTACATCTTGCAGACCTTCGAGAAGTCAAACGCTTTTACCAGTATGAACCAGGTACCACGTGTATCAAAAGGTCAGATGGTAAAGAAGGGAGACCTTCTCTCAGATGGTGCTTCTACTGACCATGGGGAGCTTGCTCTTGGACAAAACATGGTAGTGGCTTTCGTACCATTTGATGGATACAACTTCGAAGATGCCATCATCGTATCTGAGCGTATCGTACAGACTGATCGTTGGAGCTCTATTCATATCGAAGACTTCACTCTCGATGTTCGTGATACCAAGCTTGGACCGGAAGTGATTACTCGTGATATTCCAAATATTGGTGAAGATCGTCTCAAGAACTTAGATGAAAACGGTATTATCCGTGTCGGTGCAGAAATTGCCTCTGGTGATATCATGTGTGGAAAAATTACCCCGAAGGGAGAAGGTGATTTGACTGCCGAAGAGCGTTTGCTCCGTGTCATCTTTGGTGAGAAGTCTCGCGATGTCAAAGACTCTTCTATGTATCTTCCTCATGGGGAGCGCGGTAAAGTAGTCGATGTCAAAATTTTCTCACGTGAGCGTGGAGATAAATTGCCAATGGGAGTATTTCAGCAGATTCAGATTTCAGTTGCCAACATGCGTAAGATCAGTGTAGGAGATAAGCTTGCTGGTCGTCACGGTAACAAGGGTGTTATCTCTCATATTGCTCCAGCTGCTGATATGCCATACCTACCAGATGGTACACCAGTAGACGTGATCCTAAACCCACTTGGTGTAGCATCACGTATGAACATTGGTCAGATTCTCGAGACTCATCTTGGATGGGCAGCGAAGACTTTGGGTTACAAAGTAGCAAGTTCTTCTCTTGATGGTGTTTCTGTAGAGGATATCAAGAGTCAGCTTCGTGAAGCAGGTCTTCCAGAGAATGGGAAAATCCGCCTTACCAATGGTAAGACTGGTGAACAGTACGACAATGAGTCTACTGTCGGTGTGATGTATATCTTGAAGCTCAATCACTTGATTGATGACAAGATTCACATGCGTTCTATCGGACCGTACTCTCTTATTACTCAGCAGCCTCTTGGAGGTAAAGCTCAGTTTGGAGGACAGCGTTTTGGAGAAATGGAAGTATGGGCACTCGAAGGATATGGTGCCGCTCATACTCTTCAGGAAATGCTTACGATCAAGTCAGATGATGTCTTGGGTCGCTCGAAAGCATACGAGTCTATTATCAAGGGTGAGCCAATTAAGAGTCCAAACCTTCCAGCATCATTTCACGTGCTTGTGAATGAACTCAAGGGATTGTGTCTCAATGTGGAGCTCAAGGGGATCAAGACCATTGATCCAGCCGATGAGCCCGACACATACTAATCTTAATCACTCTAACGAAACAAACGTATGACCAATCCTATGGACAACATAACGAAAGTGAGTGATTTCGAAAGTGTGCGACTCACTCTTGCTAGCCCAGAACAAATTCTTGAGTGGTCTCATGGTGAGATTACCAAGCCTGAAACTATCAACTACCGTACCCAGCGTTACGAACCAGATGGACTTTTCTGTGAAAAGATTTTTGGACCATCAAAAGACTGGGAGTGTTATTGTGGTAAGTACAAGCGTATCCGTTACAACGGTATCGTGTGTGATAAGTGTGGTGTAGAAGTAACTCGTGCCATTGTACGTCGTGAGCGTATGGGGCATATCAAGTTGGCTACTCCAGTGTCACATATCTGGTACCTTCGTGGCGTGCCTTCAAAAATCGGTCTTGTTTTAGGTATTTCACCACAGGATCTTGAGCGTGTTATCTACTTCTCTGCCTACATCATCATGGATGTCAATGAGGCCTTGAAGGAGCAGACGCTTGAAAGTCTTGAAAAAGAATACAAGTCAAAGCAAAAAGAACTCCGCACAGGAGAAAAGAACGAAAAAATGCTTGAGGCTCGCTTGGAGGAACTCAAGGATTACTACAAGAGTACAAAAGATGAGATTAAGAACCTTCGTCCAAATCAGATTGTTTCTGAAGTGGAGTACTTCAATCTCTCAAGTCGTTTTGGGCAGGTATTTACTGCTGGTATTGGAGCAGAAGCTATCCGTAAGATTCTCGAGACTATCAATGTAGACGAAAAACTTGAAGAGCTTCGTGTAGAACTTGAGTCAAATGAAAATATTGACCAAAAGAAGCTTTTGCAGAGACTAAAAGTCTACCAGGGTTTCAAGAAAGCTAACTTGAGTTTTGAATGGATGCTTCCGACTGCTCTCCCAGTTATTCCACCAGACCTTCGTCCGATGGTAGCTCTTGATGGTGGCCGTTTTGCAACTTCTGATCTAAACGATCTCTATCGCCGTATCATCAATCGTAACAACCGTCTCAAAAAGCTGATGGCTATTGGTGCTCCAGAAGTGATTACTCGAAATGAAAAGCGTATGCTTCAGGAAGCTGTAGATGCACTTTTCGACAACAGTGCTCGTCGTGGACAGGCTTCTACTGCTGCCTCTACTGGACAGCGCCGTGCTCTTCGTTCATTGGCTGATGCTCTTAAAGGTAAGCAGGGACGCTTCCGTCAGAACCTTCTTGGAAAGCGTGTTGACTACTCAGGACGTTCAGTAATTGTAGTTGGACCGAGCTTGAAGCTTCATCAGTGTGGTTTGCCTAAGAAAATGGCTCTTGAGCTTTTCAAGCCGTTTATTATCAACAAGCTGATCGAAAAAGAGTATGCACACAACGTGCGTACTGCCGGTCGTATGGTGGATGCTGAGACAGAAGAGGCATACGAAATCCTGGATCAGATTATCGAGCATCACTACGTACTTTTGAACCGTGCACCGACGCTTCACCGTCTTTCTATTCAGGCTTTCCAGCCAGTATTGATTGAGGGTAAGGCTATTCGTCTTCATCCTATGGTATGTGCCGCTTTCAACGCTGACTTCGACGGTGACCAGATGGCTGTTCATGTGCCGTTGACCGATCAGGCTCGTTCAGAAAGTGCTAACATCATGCTCTCATCTAAGAACTTGCTCAAGCCTGCTTCTGGTGAACCGATTGTAACCGCTTCTCTTGATATGGTACTTGGTGGATACTATCTGACTCATATCAAGCCAGAGGGTAAGGGTAAGGGTAAAAGCTTCTCATCTATCAATGAAGCTATCATGGCTTTTCAAAATGGCCATGTTGATATTAACGTCGCTATCAAGCTTCTCTACAATGGTGAGGTGATTGAGACTTCAGTTGGTCGCGCGATGTTAAATGATATTTTCCCAGAGGAAATTCGTTTCATCAACGAAGAAATGACCAAGAAGGATTTGAAGAACGTGATGTCACGTATCCTTGAAACTCTTGGACAGACTGAGGCTGCTGCCTTCGCTGACCGCATGAAAGATTTGACGTTTAAGTCTGTTTCTCGTTCAGGTATTAGCTGGGGTATGGATGACCTTCAGGTACCAAAAGAAAAGAAGGGTCTTATTGCTGCTGCTGAAGTACGTGTCAAAGAAGTACATGACCAGTTCAATATGGGACTTCTCACCAATGAAGAGCGTCGTAACCGTGTGATTGAAATTTGGAACGAAACCAAGAATAATATCACCGATGCAGTGCGTAACACTGTCGACAAGGAAGGTCCTGTACATGCTATGGTGTACTCTAAGGCTCGTGGATCTGAATCAGTTATCGTACAGATGACTGGTATGAAGGGTCTTATGGCTGGTCCTACCGGTGAAACAATCGAACTCCCAGTAAAGAGTTCTTTCAAAGAAGGATTTAATGTATTGGAGTACTTCATCTCTACTCACGGTGCTCGTAAGGGTATGGCTGATACCGCTCTTCGTACTGCTACCGCTGGATACCTTACTCGTCGTTTGGTGGATGTGGCACAAGATATCATCGTTCGCGATGAAGATTGTGGTGATACCGAAGGTACCTTCCTTTATCGTGAAGACTCAGAGAAGCTTGGTATTAGCTTTGCAAGTCGTGTAGAAGGCCGCGTAGTGATTGATGCTCTTAAGCATCCTGAGACTAAGGAGGTACTTGTTGCCAAGGGAAGTCTTGTCAATAAGGCAGAAGCTAAGCTTGTTGAAGAAGCTGGTATCAAAGAGGTGCGTATCCGAAGCTTAGTAGCTTGTCGTTCACGTCGTGGAGTATGTCAGCTTTGTTATGGAATTGACCTTGGACGAAGCAATCTTGTTGCTCTTGGAGCTTCAGTTGGTGTTGTGGCCGCTCAGGCTATTGGTGAGCCGGGAACACAGCTTACTATGCGTACTTTCCACGTTGGAGGTGTGGCCGGATCAGACATTACCCAGGGTCTTCCTCGTGTAGAAGAAATCTTTGAAGCCCGTAACCCAAAGACCGAAGCTATCCTTTCTGAGGTAGATGGTCAGATAGAAAAGATCGAGAAAGACGTGAAGGCAATAAAGATTCTTGTTCGTGGTAACGACAAAGAAGCTTATGAGTATAGTGTGCCTGCCAATGCTACTCTTAAAGTCAAACAAAATGATCTGGTAGGTGTAGGAACCGTACTTTCTGAGGGGCATATCGATTTGAAGAAGCTCTACGCTGTGATGGGTCAGGAAGCTGTGCATCGTTATATCGTGCGTGAGATTCAGGAAATCTATGCTTCACAGGGTGAAGGTATTAACGACAAACATATTGAAGTAATCATTCGTCAGATGATGTCACGCTTCAAGATTGTCGATCCTGGTACTACTATGCTCCTTCCAGGAGATGTTGCTGAACGTGATCAGTTTGAAGAAGCCAATGAAGAGGCTCGTAAGGCTGGTGGACGTGAGGCAACTGGTGAAGCTATGGTCTTGGGTATCACCAAGGTAGCTCTCTCTACAGAATCATTCCTCTCTGCTGCTTCATTTATGGAGACTGCGCGTGTTCTTATCAACGCTTCAATCGCTGGTAAAGAAGATCGCCTCCGTGGACTTAAGGAAAATGTGATTATCGGACGTCTTATCCCTGCTGGTACTGGTTACCGCGGAAGTGAGACTCCAAAAGAAGAAGCGTAAGATATAAAAATCGTAGCTTACTTTCAAAGAAAGCCCTTGCAAAGGGGCTTTTTTTGTGCTATACTTGATGCATAAAGGTAAAAAACGGGTGACCTCTCTCTGAGGACATCCGTTTTCTTTTTTAGTAAAAACAAAATGTGCACACTATGACATCTCGCTTTCAAAAAATGGCCGAAGAAGCAAGGAGCTCTGAGGCAGAAGAGGTCGCAAGACAAGAAGCTTTAGTAAAAGAGCAGGAAAATCTAGAAACCAAAGCAGCTGAAGAAGGCTTTTTACGGTCACTCAAAAAAAGAGATGAACTTCAGGGGGCCTTGGATGCTTTAGAGGAATCGAAGAAGGCCTTTAAAACTGCTCGCAATGAACAACGCAAGGGACGACAATCACTTGAGTCTGAGCGTCAGGAGGCTATTGATGCAGGCGCAGAAAATGTACCGACAGTTTACGAGCTTTTGAAAACAGAAGAAGATGAGCTAGATGTTCATCCAGGTGAAGAGGATTATAAGAATAAAAAAGAAAACGTGGTCGGGGCCGCCAAACAATTAAAGGAAAAAATTGAAGTTTTACGTTCCTTAGGAGTCGACCCTATGGATAAAACGAATGAAGAACTTATACAAGAGGTGAAAAAAATAAAAGAAGAAGAGGCTCTCAAAGTACGTGAGTATGCTCGACAAAACCCAGATTCTGAACTTCCTGAGGTCCAAGAAGTGCGTCAGGAAATGATAAAAGAAAGAGAAAGTGAGTTAGTGGAATCAATTTATAGATCAGGAAGAGTGCTTTTTGGGGGTGCTACCAATAGAGCCTTAAGTGAATTCGAAAGAAATGGCTGGTTCAAAAAAGATCTTTCAGGTGAGGATTCATACACAAGAGATCAGTTGCGTGAGCGTTTGCCAAGGTTAGTATTGCAGGAGATCAAAAAGAGTGAAGAATATAAAAAAGTACTTGAGGTTTTGGGTGAAGATGTATATAAACAAGGAGGTCAGTTTGACAGCATAGACACAGAAGCCTTTTCTGGAGCTACCAAAAAGCTTCTTCTTAATTATACAGAAGGGTATAGAGGTGAGTCGGACAAGTTTCGCTCTATTGATCCTACTCGAGCACATACTACTTGGGAGAATTCTATTCAAACAGAAAATACTCTTCGTAAAATCTACGAATCTTTTCCAGGACAGTCTGTCCAGGAATTTAAATATGAAGATGGGAGTGGTTTTAAGTATGAATCTCTTCATCATATAGCGACACTTTTTGATGGTGAGGCACTAAAAAAGTTTTCTATACAAACCTATGAAGCAGCTAGTCTCAAAGGACAACTTGATAGATGGGATCAAGACAAAGCAAAAATTGTACGTGAACGTGAGAGCGATACCCGAGAACAAGCCACGCTAAGTAATCAAAGAGATGAAGCTCAAAGAAATACAGAAGCGCTGGAAGGAAGACAAAAAACATACGAGGGAAATGAAAATGAACTACAGATTCTTATAGCAGAAATCCCACTAGTTCAAGGCCAGTTTGCTGGTGAAGAGCTGAATCTAACTACTTCGTATAATGAACTTAGGGTAGCGTTGGTGAGTGATACTGAAAAATATAATGCACTTCAAGAAGAGCAAAATGGACTGCTGGCATCTGCTGAGGAGTCGCTGAAGAATGCCAAAGACGCCTTGAGTAAGGCTAAAAATATTCCTCGGCCAAAACTTTTCGGTAAGGATAAATACGATGCTAGTATAAGTGACCTTGAAGGAAAGGTGAGAGAGGCTGAGCAAGCTCTTTTGGATACTCAAACAAAAAGAACACAAGCTTTTCAGAATCAGCATAGAGAACAACAGGCACGATCAAAAGATACCATTGTGAGACTTGGAGAAAGGGTTGGTATACGAAGCTTCAAGGGATCATGGGAAGACTTTTTAATCAGGGTGCAGGAGGAGGCAGAGAGCGCGCTTGAGAGAATACGTTTGGATAAAATTTCTAATGAAGAAAATATAAGAGTCTCTAAAGAAAAACAAGGTCAGATACAAGCGAGTCTAGATCAAACACAAAAGAGTATCGAAGAAAAAACAAATATACTTGAAACAATTTATGATGAGAGAAGTCGTGAGATAGCGCAAAGAAGAATGGCTGATCTAGTAAGGAGTTCATTTTAAGTAATTATTGAGTAAGTTATAAATATAAACATATGGGATTTGAAAAATTTGGAATCCTCGGTGCAGCGGCAGCTTTGGCAGCTTGTAGCCCGAGTGAAAAAGCTCCTGACAATACGGGTCTTGATAGACCAGAAGCAGCTTCAGTGATGAAGGCTGACGGTGAGGATATAGAAATTACCCTCCCTGAGGAGAGTGCGGTAGAAGCTACTCCAGAAAATTATCCGCAGTATACTCAAGAACAAATAGATGAGATTCTTTCTGGTGAGACAGAGGAAGTAGATGGTATGACTTCAGAGGAAATTGCTAAATTACAGCCACCGGAGTAAAAAAGACATAAAATGAAGATAAAAGCCCTTACCAAGGGGCTTTTTCTGTTAGTCATTGAGTGATATACTGGATATATTCGCAATATTTTATACTATGGCCAAAAAGAAAAAGGAATCAAAAAAAGTACAGGAAGAAGTCGAAGAAGAAGTGTCTTCCATTGCCAATATTCTTCATGCTGATGCTAAAAAAAGCCTCCTCCTCCTTTTTTTGGTGACATTTGGGCTGCTTTCTATGCTGGGGTTTTTTGACGCTGCAGGACTTTTGGGACATTGGATTGATACTGGGATAGGTTCACTCTTTGGGTATGGCAAGTGGCTTCTTCCTATTCTCTTGTTTACTTTGGCCGGATTGATGCTCTTTCGTAAGACAACTACCGCTAAGGAAGCAGTGAAATATGTTGGATTGATTGTGATCTATTTGACGATTCTTGCACTTATCCATCTTTTTATGGGAAGTGACGCTAAGTCATACCTCAAGATAGCTGAGGCGGGTGAGGGTGGTGGATACCTGGGATATGTGCTTGCTACGGGATTTTTTGTTTTGGCGGGTAAAGCAGCCGCCGCTATCCTTCTTTTGGCTCTTTTTGTGGCAGGCCTTATCATGGCTTTCAATGTTTCATTTATTGGATTTCTCGAAGGCTCACTTGGAAAATTTATGGGACTTTTTTCTCGCCGAGAGGAAGAAGAGGCTGAAGGTATAGATGAAGAAGGGGACTTGGAGGGAGAAGAAGAGATAATAGAAGAAGAAATAGGGGAGACTGATGACGAAGTCGAAGCACTCCAGGAACATAATATTAGTCATGTAGAATTTCCTGATGAAGAGGAAGAAGATTTTGAAGAAGAAGTAGAGGAAGAGGAGGAGGTAGATGAGGAAGAGGAGGCTCCAGTCAAGAAAAAGCGCCGCCGCCGTTCTCGCTACGCTTGGCTTATGCCATCGCCAGAACTTTTGGAATCAAACGGAGAGAAGGCTGTAGGCGGTGATATAGAGCAAAATAAAAGTATTATCCAGAAAACTCTCAAGTATTTTGGAGTAGATGTGATTCCTGGTGAAGTCAAAGAAGGACCAACAGTGACGCAGTATACCTTTACTCCAGCCTTAGGTGTGAAGATTTCTCGCATTACAACACTCAATAATGACTTAGCCCTGGCTCTGGCTAAGCACCCGATTCGTATCGAAGCGCCTATCCCAGGAAAGTCTTTGGTGGGTATAGAGGTACCAAATAAGCAGACGGCTCGAGTGCGAATGCGGAACGTGGTAGAAGGGAAAGACTTTAAGGATCGTCCAGCTAACCTCATGCTTGCTTTGGGGCAAGATGTAGGAGGAAGAAATCGTATTGCGGATCTTCGTAAAATGCCTCATCTTTTGATTGCTGGACGAACGGGATCAGGTAAGTCTGTTTGTATCAATACACTTCTTATTTCTCTTTTGTATCAGAATTCACCAGAAGATCTGAAGCTTATTTTGGTAGATCCAAAACGTGTAGAGCTCTCTGCTTATAAAGGTATTCCTCATCTCAAGACAGAAGTGATTGTGGAAAACAAGAAAGTGGTCAATGTCCTTAAGTGGGCGGTAGCTGAAATGGAGCGCCGCTATAAGATTCTTGAAGAGGCGAAGGTGCGTGAGCTTCAAAGTTACCGAGAGAAATATAGTCGCGGCGAAACAGTGACAAAAGTCAATCTTGAGAGCAATGAGGTGACGGAAGAACCAATGGAAAACCTTCCATATATTGTGATTGTGATTGATGAAATGGCAGACCTAATGTCTGCTCATGGTAAGGAAGTAGAAGCTTTGATTATTCGTCTAGCGCAGATGTCTCGTGCAATCGGTATTCACCTTATCTTGGCTACTCAGCGTCCGAGCGTGGAGGTGCTTACCGGGCTTATCAAGGCCAATATCCCGACGCGTATTGCTTTTCAGGTGACGACTCAGATAGACTCACGTACGATTCTTGATAGTGGCGGAGCAGAAAAGTTGATTGGTAATGGTGATATGCTGTACTCTTCTCCGGAGGGTGGTGATGCGGTGCGTCTCCAGGGAGTGTTTGTTTCTGATGATGAAGTCAAAAAAGTGACGAATTTCTTACGTCAGCAGAAGAATGATCTCGGTGATGATGAGGAAGAAGATGTATTTGGAAGTGAAGATGAAAATGACCCACTTATCCAGGCTTTGAACGCTGTAGATGATGGTGCTAAGGAAGATGATATGTATGAAAAAGCCAAAAGCATTGTGATTGATAGTGGTCGTGCCTCAACAACGTATCTTCAGACTGCTCTCGGTATTGGCTACCCAAGAGGTGCTCGTCTCATGCATTTGCTGGAACAAAATGGCGTAGTGGGAATGGTAGATGGTAAGAAAAAAGTGCTCGTAGGCAAAGCCTCGATGCATGCTCCAGATGAAGATGAACAAAAATATGGAGATGACCACTTACGGGAAGAACGTGAGCGTGAAAAATGGCAATTGTAGAATAGTAAACGGTATCTTTAATACAGAATTTCTTTTATGGTAGAAGCGAGCTTTACCCGCAAAAAAATAGAGTCTCTCACTTTGGGTGAGAAGCTCCGCAAATTACGCAATGAAACACATATACCTCTTTCTGAGGTATCTAGAGCTACTCGGATACGCGTGAAGTACCTCGAGCTTTTAGAGAGTGGTGAATATGCTAAGTTGCCGGCAGACGTCTATGTACGGGGTTTTTTGCGTAACTATGCTCGTTTTCTGGGAGTGGACGAAGTAGCGCTTATGAAGCTTTATGATCGCGAAAGAAATATTCGAGCCAATATGGAGGGTACCGAAGATAAACCGAAAAAAAAGATAGGCATCCCTATGCACTCTATTGTCATTACTTCTCGTACAGTTGTACTGACGATAGCAGCTATCCTTATCTTGATAGTGTTTGGATATCTTTACAAAGAGTTTCGCAGTTTTGCTTCAGAGCCAAGACTTGTTATTTTGGAGCCAGCATCAGGATCGACAGTTGATACAAGTGAGATTATTCTTCGAGGGAAAACGGATAAAGGGGCAAGAGTTTCGGTCAATGGAGAGGCAAGTTTTGTGGGAAGTGAAGGTGATTTCAGTGAAAAAATGACACTGCAGTCAGGTATGAATACGATCTCTATTGTAGCTATTAACCGTTTTGAAAAAGTGAAAACAGAAACACTTACTCTTGAGGCCAACTTTGCCAAAGAGGCTGCGCCTGGCTCCGAAGAATTGCAGGAAAGAGCAGAGAATGACAGGAGTTTCTTTTTAGAGGTGTCTGTTAAAAAACCTACCACTATCACCGTGACAGCTGATGGAGAGGTAGTACAAAACGGCCTTTTGGAGCCAGATACTGTGCGTAAAATTGAAGCAAAGGGTGAGATAAAAATTACCACGAGCAATGCTTCGAATACGGTTATTAAGGAAGAAGGCGGGGAAGAAATTGTCCTAGGAGAGACGGAGAAGCCAGCGAAAGACATTATCTTCACAGAAACAGGTAGACAAGAAAAAGAAGAAGGAGTACAATAAAAACGTTTACTTTTATATGTAACCTAATTAAACAAGAAACAACCCGAGTATTCACTTTGTGAGTAGGCTAGGGAAGTGTATGAGTCTATGGCAAAAGCAAAAAAAGAAACGAAGAAAGCTTCTAGTGAAAAGAGTAAGATTGATAGCGTTCTTGATACTATTCAAGAAAAGTATGGAGAAGGAACAATGATGAAGTTGGGTGATGTGCCAAAGGTAGATGTAGAAGCTATCCCGACAGGAGCACTGTCTCTCGATATGGCTCTTGGTATCGGAGGCGTGCCTCGCGGACGTGTAGTAGAAATCTATGGGCCAGAGTCATCAGGTAAGACTACATTGACACTGCATATTGTAGCCAATGCTCAGAAGGCAGGTGGTTTGGCAGCTTTTGTGGATGCTGAGCACGCTCTTGATCCAGAGTACGCAAAGCGTATCGGAGTAAATATTAATGATCTTCTTATCTCTCAGCCAGATACCGGAGAACAGGCGCTTGATATTGTAGAGACCCTAGTGCGCTCCAATATGGTAGATGTGATTGTGGTGGACTCTGTAGCTGCTCTTGTGCCACGAGCTGAAATTGAAGGAGAAATGGGTGACCAGCATGTGGGACGTCAGGCGCGTCTTATGTCGCAGGCGCTTCGTAAGTTGACTGCTATTATTGCGCAGTCCAATGTAGTGGTGATCTTTATCAATCAGATTCGTATGAAGATTGGTGTGATGTTTGGTAATCCAGAAACCACTACCGGAGGACAAGCTCTTAAGTTCTATTCTTCAGTCCGCCTAGAAATTCGTCGTAGCGCTCAGATCAAGAAAGGGGAAGCTATCGTGGGCAATAGAACTAAGGTAAAGGTAGTCAAAAATAAAGTAGCGGCTCCATTTAAAACAGCTGAGTTTGACATCATGTACAATGAAGGTATCTCTATTGCAGGAGATGTCTTGGATACAGGTATTCTCTATCAAGTAGTTAAGAAATCGGGTAATTCGTATTCTTATGGAGAAGTGAAGCTTGGAGTCGGAAGAGAAAATGCCAAAAACTTCCTTAAGGAAAATATGAAGGTAACGAAAGAAATAGAAAAAGCAATTATCAAACAATCCAAAGAAGCCCCTATTGAGATAGAAGCTTCGAGTGAAGGTGAGGAATAAAGTGCTTTTGCGAAAAACCATCCCCAAGGATGGTTTTTTTGTGATATAATTCAACTAATCAAAAACAAATAAATAACCAATCTAAATATATGAAACGCCTCTTAAGTAGTC
>JAHBAT020000008.1 GCA_018499985.2 Candidatus Moraniibacteriota bacterium | reverse complement strand
TTCGTGAATTCTCAAGAGTCTTTCTTTCATGATATTTCCCCTGCTTTGAAATGAACTTGAGGGTACTGTAGCCTTCATGAGGCAAGATTGTCAATTCAAAGACTTGAAAAGTATTGACAAAATCACTTATTAGCGGTAGAAATGGGGAAAGTTTGTAGCTTAACAAGAGAGGAAAAACTCATGGTTTTCAGGCCCCGTATCGTCGAAAATGAGCCCGGCACAACAGTGGTTCGTATCACTTCGGCCATGGAATACACTCGTGCAGTTGGCCTATTCGTGCAGCTTGCTGAGCTGTATCAAGAAATGAATATCGAGAGCGATGATGATATCACTTTTTCTGATGCTATCGGCAGGTACCACAACCACTTCCTTATCATTCTCGAGGGTGATACAGTGGTGGCTGCAGCTACCATAATCCTCGGTCAAACGACCAGTCGGTGCATCGGATTTATTGAAGACGTCATCATCAGCAAGGATGCCAGGAATACCTATGGCGTACTCGAAACTGAGCTCATTAGGCAAGCAATCGTGCTTGCAGCTGAGCTCGGCTGTCGATCGCTTCAGTACTTCCAAAATGGCACCTGTCACCGGCAAATCATAAAAAGATAGGTGGTGGGTCCTGAGGATCCCCAAAAAAAATCTTGAATGCAAGACCCAAAAACGCCCCGGAAGGTATATCCTCCTCGGGGCGTTTGCATTTCTATTCCGATTGGAAGCCGATGGGTGACCTGGGTTCTTCGGAGGGGGTGACGGTGCCGTGCGGTAACTACTCTGATTGAAAACCTATTGGAGTCTTAGGGGTATCAGAGGGAGTCACGTTGCCGAATTGCTTTTCGTAGTTGGCGATGTTTTCGTTAAGAGCTTTGGCGATAAGCTTCATCTGGCCAGGGCTGACTATGACTCGACTTACGAGGTTGGCGACTGGCGGAAAGGTAGAGAGAAAATCCATCACGAATTCTTCCTTGGTATGCATCACCTGCATAGCATTGGCATACTCCCCTTTCAGGATTTCATCTGTGGCTTTGATTTGAATTTGGTTGGCTTGTCCACTTTGGGCGGATTGGTTGTTTTGTGACATATTTGTAATTTACATTTTTGCTATTTTTTTTAATTTAGCACCACAAGTGGACGTTGTTATGTAGTCTATCTTTTCAAGATAGTTCTGCATTTCGCCAACAGTTCTTTGTGGAGAATATGTAAAGCCATAACTATCAAAACCCTTCCGTATAAAATTTAGCTTTTTTACAATTTTTTCTTCAAAATTTTGTATATCAGCTCCTTCCTCATAATAGCCCTCAATAACTTGCCCGATTATTTGTTGTAATACCTTGGCTTTTTCTTCTGTATTAACCCAAAAAAAGTTATTATCTTTTTTTCCAAATTCTTCAATCAAATCACCGTAATCATAAAAGCTATTAATGAGCTTTAGTTCATCAGAATCAAAATCACTCACAAAAAGATGCGAGTACACTTTCCAGCTTTTAGTTGTAAATACTAGCGGTAAATCATCACTGCTCTGATTTTTTATCATTTCTTTTATTAATCTAATTCTATCTTCTGCGGTTCTGATTTCTAAAAGAATAACTCTAGCAGCCTGAACTTTAGCATCAGACTTTTGTTTTAGATAAAGAAAGATGGCAATACTTCCAACAAGCAATGTAATAAATGAAGAAAATGCAGCAGATGAAACTAATGAGTATTGAAATTTATATAGATAGCAAGCGATGCCCCCAAAAATACCCGCAGTTAAGATATAAAAGCTAATTTCGTTTTTTGTGAATCTCATATGTAATGTAGTATTTTATAGAAAACGGAGGCGTATTGCCTCCGTTTTCATTCTACTCTTATTTACTTTCCCCTTCAACTTCAGCATCCTTTGGAGCTTCCTCGGTACCAGTAGCCTGGTCCTGGTCACCGGTTGGAGTACCTCCCTGAGTTTCCTGAGAAGCCTGGTAGAGCTTCTGACCAATAGCTTGCGCTTTGGTAGAGAGTTCCTCTGTGGCTTTTTTGATAGCTTCGAGGTCGTCTCCGTTCTTCACTTTGTTGAGCTCTGTGATGGCGTCTTCGACAGGCTTCTTCTCCTCTGCGGTAAGCTTGTCGCCTGCGTCTTTGATAGCCTTCTCAGTGGTGTATGAGAGGGTATCTGCCATATTGCGAGCCTCTATCAGTTCTTTCTTTTTCTTGTCTTCTTCGGCGTGGAGTTCGGCGTCTTTTTGCATGCGCTCGATTTCTTCCTTAGAGAGACCAGTAGAAGCTTCGATACGGATAGACTGAGTCTTGTTGGTAGCTTTGTCCTTGGCAGTCACAGAGAGGATACCTGAGGCATCGATGTCAAAGCTAACTTCGATCTGAGGCACTCCGCGTGGTGCAGGTGGAATACCATCGAGGATAAATCTTCCGAGTGACTTGTTGTCGGCTGCCATTTCACGCTCTCCTTGGAGGACATGGATTTCTACTGATGGCTGGTTGTCGGCAGCAGTCGAGAAGACTTGGCTACGCTGGACTGGCACAGTGGTGTTGCGATCGATAAGTGGAGTACGTACCCCTCCCATAGTCTCGATACCAAACGTAAGCGGAGTGACATCGAGAAGAAGTACGTCTTTTACACTTCCTTCGAGCACACCTCCCTGGATAGCAGCGCCCATGGCCACTACTTCGTCTGGGTTCACTGAGATGTTTGGCTTCTTGCCAAAGAATGCTTCGACTGTGCTCAGCACCAAGGGCATACGGGTCATGCCTCCTACGAGGACGACTTCGTTGATATCACTCGCGCTAAGCTTGGCGTCTGCCAGAGCCTTCTTGACTGGTTCGAGTGAAGCCTCTACGAGATCATGTACGAGCTCTTCGAGCTTGGCACGTGTAATCTTCATGACGAGGTGCTTTGGACCAGTAGCATCACTCGTGATAAACGGCTGATTGATTTCGGTATCTTGGGCAGTAGAGAGTTCAATCTTGGCTTTTTCTGCAGCTTCCTTGATACGCTGGAGGGCGAGATTGTCGCTAGAGAGGTCGATACCTTCCTGCTTTTTGAACTCATCGATGATGTAGTGCATGATACGCTGGTCGAAGTCGTCTCCTCCGAGATGAGTATCACCATTGGTAGACTTCACTTCTACTGTGTCTTCAGCTACTTCGAGGATAGAGATATCGAAGGTACCACCACCGAGGTCGTAGACGGCGATTTTTTCATCCTTCTTCTTGTTGAATCCATAAGCGAGAGCAGCAGCAGTCGGCTCGTTGATGATACGACGGACATTGAGTCCTGCGATTTCGCCAGCTTCCATAGTGGCCTTACGCTGTGAATCATCAAAGTAAGCAGGGACAGTGATCACGGCTTCGGTAATTTTTTCTCCGAGTTTCTCTTCGGCGTCAGCCTTGAGTTTGCCCAAGATCATGGCGCTGATTTCCTGTGGGGTGTATTCTTTGCCTCCCATGACTACTTTGATACCCTCACCTGCCTGCACTATCTTGTACGGCATGGTCTTTTGGTCTTTCTTCACTTCGTCATCACTGAAGTGACGTCCTATCAGACGCTTGATAGAGAAGAGAGTGTCACCTGAGTTGGTGACGGCTTGGCGCTTAGCGAGGAGTCCCACAAGGCGCTCATTGGTCTTGGACATAGCTACCATCGAAGGGGTGGTACGATTCCCCTCTTTGTTTTCGATGATGACTGGCTGCCCACCTTCTACTACTGCCATGGCAGAGTTGGTAGTACCGAGGTCGATTCCTAAAATCTTTGACATATGTTTAGTGATTATGTTATTTACAATTGAATTTTTTATTTAATACTCACTCTTCGATAAACTCAGAGTCTTATTTTATTACGACTTTGGCTGGACGAATAATTCTTTCTCCGAGTTGATAGCCTTTTTGTTTTACTTGACTGATGATGTCTCCTTTTATTTCTTCTCCTTCGACAGACTCAGGACTCCCAGCTTCTTTTTCGATAGCTTCATGCTTGCTTGGGTCAAACGCTTCTCCGATAGTTGGTACTACTGCTTGGACACCGCGCTCAGCGAGGACATCTGCGAGCTGTTTCTCTATATACTGGATACCTACGACCCATGGACTGTCTTTGGCTTCTTCTGGGACATGGGCGGTAGCGGCATTGAAGTTGTCTAAGACCGGGATGATATCGAGGACAAGCCCTTGGATGAGATAGTCTTTGAGATTTTTCTCGGCTTCTGCTTGACGCTTCTTGTAGTTATCGAAGTCGGCTTGAAGGCGCTTTAAGTCATTGAGATATTCTTCTTCCTTGCTTATCTCTACTGATTCTACAGTCTCGGTTTCTTGGGAAGCGTTAGTCTCGAGGATTTCTTCTTCTGATTCGTTCACTTCGACAGGCTCAGTACCTTTGGTTTGCTTTGGCATAGTTTTGTATTTAACGGGTAAAGGCAATAATGTTGGGTGCGATGATGATGAGCGGGAGGAGATTCTGAGAATTAGAGAGGAGGCGACTCATGTATTCAAGGAGAGACTTATTCTTGGCATAGTCCATACGCTTGGGACCGATGATGGCGAGAACAGCCGTACCTTCACTAGTCTGATATGGAGCGATAATCATCGAACAGTTTTCGATACCAGTGATAGGATTTTCTTCTCCGATATAGATCTGTGTTTCACCAGTCTTGAGGGTCTCTAGGATTTTTTCAAGCTTGTCATCAAGAGTATCAAGAGTTTCTACAAGGCGAGCAAGATCATCTAGGTCCTGGAATTCTGGCATGTCGAGCATCTCTTTCATCCCAAAGTCGTAGAGTTCTTCTCGGTCTACTAAGCCTGAGACAGCGAGATTACCAGAGAAGGCCGAAAGGATTTTGGCGGTACTTCTTCCGAGACGAGCATGCTTGGCCTTGAGCATGAGGAGTTCAGCCTGAAGGCGCTTCTGTTCTTCGTGGGAGAGCTCTTTATCAGAGAGTGCTTCGACAAAGAAACGGTAGCCTTGGTCAGTTGGGATACGCCCTGCCGAAATATGTGGCTGATAGAGGTAACCTTCTTCCTCGAGAAAGGCCATGTCGTTACGGAGTGTGGCACTACTTACATCGAAGTCAAAATTTTCGAGAAGTACCTGTGAGCCGACCGGCTGAGCTGTCTCTGTGTAGAGCTCTATGATGGCTTTGAGAACTTCTTGTTGACGAGCATTCATATGAGTATATGGATACCCCGTGTCACTCCTTCAAGTAGTAAATAGTATACTTAATAGTTGAGAGAAGCTCAGGGCAACGTTACATTTTTTTCTGTGCCTCAGTTTATTGAAAACTTACTCGAAGTCATTTCACTGGGCAGGCAAATATATTTGTTGTCTGTATTATAAAAAGTGATTAGCAGTCTGTCAAGTAGAGTGCTAATTATTATGTAAAAATGGCTCTATAAAAGTCAAAGGCCCGCCACTTCATTGAAGCAGCGGGTCTTTTGGTGTATATGCCCCTGGGATAATTATCCGTAGCAACCCTTGCAGGTATTGCATTGTTCGTTGCAGTTGTTGACGTCGCCGCCAAGAACAGCTCGGAGAGCTTCGCTCGGAAGCATCTTGTGCGCCGCACGAGCGCAATAGATTTCCGCTTGATCATCACGTTCGCGAACGAACGAGGGTCCCGATGCAGCAGCGACAGGTGCCGCAAGCGGAAGCGCGATTTGTTCCTCGGGTTGAGGAAAGCCCGGCAGGAGAGCCTGGGCGGTATCGGATTCAGACATGGTGAATTCCCCTCTGGAAGTTGGTTGTCAGCAGCGGCGGCAAGCTCGGCATTCTGCCGAGTCTGCCTGGTAGTGCTCTCGAGCTCCGACCCGAGAAATTTCGATTGGATTGCCCGAGCGAGCGCAATGAACACCACGATCAGGCTCTTCCTCTACGATACTTGCCAGGCTTTCGGACTGCTGTCCTCCAGCTACTCCGATATGGTCCGGCAAAAAATCCGTGTCTCTCATGATTTCTGTACCTCCTTTTTGTTGCATGCCCTTAGCCCGACTCCGAGCCAGAACAAGGTAGCCTACATCTGGATAACCAAGCACGTACTTCCCCTTATGGTTCTTCAGTGGATACTTATATCTTCAGTTGAACTATTTCGTACCTTTCGTGATTGTGGCGATGAAGACGCATGCAGAAACTTTTGCAAGCGTTCTTCATGCGAGACCAAAGCTTGAGACCGAGTGGATCATCATAAGACGAAACTCTCGGAGCGATAAAGACAGTGTGCGCTTGCTGGAATTCAATCCGAGCAAAAACAATCACTGCCAACACTGCACGTGTCAGACGATGCCGACTCCGGACAAAGGAAATAGTCATGTACTTTCTCCCCTCATTTGTTAAGTTGCTTTATTTTACGAGACTGGGTCGTGCCCACCCGGATGCCATGGATGACATCTAAGGATGCGACGAATTCCCATACTGCCTCCACGGATAAGGCCATAGCGTGCTATAGCTTCATACGTGTAAGCGCTACAAGAAGGATAATAACGACAAAAACGTATTCCTGACATACGTCCAAGGCGGCTGTGGTCAAAAGACAACGCTTGCTGGTAGAGACGTATAAGTAAGAGAACGAGTTTTGTAATCACAGATAGAGCATAGCGCTCCTCTTTTGGCTTTGTCAAACGGAATTAGGCTTGGTATACTGATAGAAAGAAAAACAAAAAAAGCTGCATGAAAATCATTTCTCACAAAAATATAGCCTGGATTGACTTTGAAGATATCAATCAAGAAGATATCACTTACCTCCAGGAAGGCTTCAATATCCATCCCCTGGCCTTAGAAGAGCTTCTTACCCCTACTTATCAGCCCAAAGTAGTCCAGTATGAAAACTGTCTTTTTCTCTCTATTCACATCCCACTTTTTGACACAGAACAACGGGCTACCTATGCTGGTGAACTCGATATCATCTTGACCGAGACGCACCTGATCACGAGTCATCGTCACGGCATTTATCAGATTCATAAGTTTCACGCCGATCTCAGTCGCAGTGAAGGCAAAAGACGTCTCCATCTCGAAGAAACTCCAGCACACCTCATGTACCAAGTGATTGAGATTCTCTTGCGCTCTTGTTTCCCAAAGCTTCGCCATGTCTCGGAACGTCTCGACTTTATCGAGCAGCAGGTCTTTGCTGAAAAAGAAAAAGAGATGGTGGTAGAAATCTCTGTCCTCAAACGTGACATTTTGAATTTCCGTCGTACCCTCAAGCCACAGCGCTCTATCATAGAGTCTCTTGTCCAAAAAGACTATCCATATATCCCGAGTAGTATGAAAGTATACTTTCAGGATCTTATCGGTACCAATATCCGTCTTTGGAATATCCTCGAAAGCCAAAAAGAAACTATCGAAGCACTCGAAGCGACCAATAACTCCCTCTTGTCGAATAAGCTCAACATGACCATGAAGGTGCTGACTGTCTTTTCGGCTATCTTGTTGCCTGTAAGCGCGTACTCCAGTATGCTAGCCATAAGTGCCAGTATTCCTTTTGGGCATAATCCTCATGCCTTTTGGATTCATGCCGGTATCATGGGAGTTATCGCTCTCGCTACCGCTACTGTTTTCCGCTGGCGCCAGTGGTTTTAATTCGAAAGAGCTTTTTTCCTGTATGGCCGTTTTCTACAATACTCTTGGTAAAAATAAGCAAGTTTTTGTCCCTCTTAATCCCGGCAAGGTTGGGATGTATGTCTGTGGACCGACTGTCTATGATTATGCCCATGTAGGCAATATCCGCGCTTATGTGTTTTCTGATATTCTTCGTCGTGTACTCGAAGATGAGGGCTATGAGGTACGCATGATCAAAAACATCACTGATGTGGGTCATCTCACCAATGACGACCTTGTCCAGGGTGACAGTGGTGAAGATAAGATGATTACCAAGGCACTCAAAGAAAAAAAAACTCCCCTAGAAATAGCCCTCTTCTACGAGGATTATTTTCATGGCATGGAAAAAGCCATGAATATTCTGCCAGCTCATTATTTTCCACGTGCCACCAAGCATATCCAAGAAATCATTCGCATGATAGAAACCTTGATTGCGCGAGGTCATGCTTATGAAGCTAATGGCAATGTCTTCTACGATGTGACTACTTTTTCTACCTACGGCAATCTCTCCGGCAATAAACTGGAAAACCTACAGGCTGGGGCTCGCCTTGAAGAGCATCCAGACAAACGTAATGCTTGGGATTTTGCGCTCTGGCTCAAAGCTCCAGAAGGACACATCATGCATTGGTCTTCGCCTTGGAGTGAAGGCTACCCTGGATGGCATATTGAGTGTAGTGCTATGAGCCAAGAATACCTGGGCGATACTCTGGATATTCATACTGGAGGCGAAGACCACATCTTCCCTCATCATGAAGCCGAAATTGCTCAAAGTGAGGGCACTACGGATAAGCTTTTTTCTCGTTTTTTTCTTCATGTACGCCACATGCTTATCGATGGTGAAAAAATGTCTAAATCCAAAGGCAACTTCTACACCCTTGAAGATATCGTAGAAAAAGGCTATGAGGCTATGGATTTGCGCATGCTTTTCCTAGGAGCTCACTACCGTAGTCAGATGAATTTCACCTGGGATGCACTCAGTCAGGCTAAGAAAAATCGCGAGACCCTGGAAAATACTCGTCAAAGACTCAGTCGTGCAAGTATACAAGCCGCTGGTTTTCGAGGTGATGCTGAGCTTCTAAAAATACGCGAGGCGCTTCAGGATGATCTCAATACTCCCCTAGCGCTTACTCATATTCTTGAGCTTTGTAAAACTATCAATACCAAGCTTGATGCAGGAGAATCTCTCGATACCGCTCGTCTCATACTAGTATTTCAAATTATCTATACCGTCCTCGGTCTTCGTGAAAGCAACGAAGAAGCTCTGCCCGAAGAAATAGTGGCTCTTGTAGAAAAAAGAAAGCAGGCTCGCCTCGACAAAGACTTTGCCCTTTCAGATACTCTTCGTGATGAAATAGGTGCCCTGGGGTACAAAGTAGAAGATACTACTACCGGCCAAATAGTGAATAAGAAATAAAAACTCTACAGAACGAAAAAGACCGAGGCCTGGAGGATTCCAAACTTCGGTCTTTTTTTGGCACGTATTAGCGCGAGGTATATATCTTAGCAGAGAAAGCCTGTGGCTACGCCAGCAAAGATGCTCCCCAGGTCGTTCGGTCGAGCGTCCAGGGTAAAGCCGTTCGTCGAACGAGCGAAAGACAACATCCGGCTAGGATCTTTTTCGCCAGAATCAAGACATTCATCCCCCGTGTCAACAAAGGAACGAAGATTTTCTGCCTTCCAGTGAGGATGTGTCATGAGGATACATCCCGTAGCCAGGACACCAAGCTCAAATTCTTCCTCGCGGAAGCTTTGACGAGCGCGAGTCAAGTGCTGATTGACATGAAGGTAGCCCAGCTGAGCGGCAACGATGAGAATATCGCTTTGCTGAACTTTTTCAAGCTGTTGCCAAGCAGCCTGACTTTGTTCGGATTGACGAATTTCATAGGCTACCCAGCGACCCTCGAAGAACTTATTATCAAAAGGTACATGTTGTCCAAAAACATCGAGTACCTTTTTGACACCCTTGGCATAGGTATCCGCCAAGCGTGACGGAGCCGGAACAGCGAAGAGCGCTTTGGCATAGCTATTGATCGACATTTGCCGACTTTGCCAGTGCCGAACATATGCATTGGCTGACTCAGAATCGAGACCAAAAGCCTCAGCGATGAAGCGAATCTGATACTGAATGGGTTGGTATTCCACTGGATATCCCCTTGGTAAGAAAACCTGTTGAGCAGAACTCAACGTATGATTATGATCTTTTTTGGCCAGAAAGTCAATATGAGAATGTAAAAAGGCCTCGTCCCGTTTGGAACTTGGCCTTTTTTGCTACCTGCTACAGTAGCGGTTGAGAAAGTCTTCTGCTTCGCGTTGGTACCCGTGCTTTTCGAGCCAAAGGGCATACGCGAGAGCATCGCTCTCATTCTTGATTTTGGGCTTCGGACAAGGTACGAAACCGGTGGTGAAGGAATAGATTCCAAGGGTTTGCCGATTGGCAAAAATGGAAAATTGGGTCATGGTCTTAAGTCCTCTAACTTCAGTTCGCTTGTTCAAGCTTACTTTTGTTATGCAGACACCTCCTGTGCACTGCGATGGACCCTTGAAAACATTTCCTCACCAAGACAATATAAGCATACTTTTATTATTTTGTCAATAATTCACATCGGGAACGACCCTCCAGGGGGACCCACTTATACAAAATTCTCCTCATTGAATCATTTCTCGCTACGCGCTATACTAGGGTATCAAAGTAACTCTATGGCAAAGCAAAACAATCAGGACCATGTCCGCGTTCCCCCGCAAAACATTGAAGCAGAGACCTCCGTCTTAGGCTCTTTGATGCTAGACAAGGACTCGGTCATCAAGATAGCTGACCTCTTGAAGGTTGGTGATTTTTACAAAAATGATCACAACGACATCTACGAAGTCATGCTTAAGCTCTATGAAGAGCGTGAGCCTATAGATGTCCTTTCACTTGCCAACCGTCTTGAAGAGCTTGGAAAGCTTGAGAAAATGGGTGGCTCAAGCTACCTGGCTTCGCTTGTAAACTCTGTCCCTTCTGCTTCAAACGTTGTCCACTATGCCAAGGTGGTACAAAAGAAATCCCTCCTACGCCGCCTTATTTCTGCTGCCAGTGAAATTGTAGAAATGGGTTATGACGAAAGTGAGGATGTGCAGCAGGTCCTCGATGTAGCTGAGCAGAAGCTATTTGCTATTTCTCAGAAATACATGAAGCAAGACTTCATGCCGATTAAATCTATCTTGGAAACAGCTTTCAATCGTATTGATGAGCTTCATAAGAGCGATCACACTTTCCGCGGAGTCCCTACAGCCTACCCCGATCTAGACAATATGCTCGCTGGACTACAAAATTCAGACCTTATCATTCTCGCTGCTCGTCCATCTGTCGGTAAGACTACTTTTGCCCTTGATCTTGCTCGTCAGGTAGGTGTCTTTTCTAAAGTGCCAGTGGGTATTTTTTCACTTGAAATGGGTGCCGATCAGCTCGTAGACCGTATGCTCGCTGCTCAAGCAGGAGTAGACCTTTGGCGACTCCGTACCGGCAAACTCTCAAGCGAAGGGCCAAATAATGACTTTGAGCGTCTTTCTGATGCTATGGGTGTCTTGGCACAGGCTCCTATCTTTATCGATGACTCTGGATCGCTCAATATCATGGAAATGCGTACCATGGCCCGCCGACTTCAGGCAGAGCACAACCTGGGTCTTATCATTGTCGACTACCTCCAGCTCATGGAAGGTCGTAGTCGCAGTGGGGACAACCGCGTACAGGAAATCTCTGAGATTTCCCGTGGTCTCAAGCAGCTTGCACGTGAACTTAATATCCCAGTAATTGCCCTTTCACAGCTTTCTCGTGCTGTAGAATCTCGTCCAGACCAGATACCAAAGCTTTCTGACCTTCGTGAATCTGGATCTATCGAGCAGGATGCTGACGTGGTTATGTTCCTCTACCGTGAAGACCGCGTGAAGCCAGATACTCCAAATAAGGGTATTGCCGACGTTATCATCGCCAAGCATCGTAATGGACCTGTCGGTAAAGTGCAGCTCTACTTCGAAGAAAACTCTACCACCTTCAAGTCACTCGAAAAAATACATTCATAGTTTTTTATGGCCCTCTATCCAAAGTCCTTTCAGTCTCTTATTTCACACTTTTCATCTTTGCCCTCTGTAGGTCCAAAAATGGCAGAGCGTATTGTGCTGTATCTCTTCAAGCAAGACACCTCTAAGCTGGAAGACTTTGCAGCAAGCTTCCAAAAACTGAAAGACCTACGTAGCTGCACAGAATGTTTCCATATTACTGAAGATGAGCTTTGTGCTATTTGTGCTGATGGGAAGCGCGAAAGAAGTACTATTTGTCTCGTAGAAGAGCCTCTCGATGTCATAGCTATTGAGCGCACAGGTAGCTATCATGGCCTCTATCACGTCTTAGGTGGAGTCCTTGAGACCAGCAAAAACGCTACCAACAATCATCTTCGTATTGCCGAGCTCCTTCATCGCGTAGAGGATGAAGTAGAAGAGGTCATCCTGGCTACCAATCCGACTACTGAGGGCGATCTCACAGCACTGTATATCAAAAAGAAACTTGAGCCATACGGCATCAAAATTACCCGTATTGGACGAGGTATGTCGACCGGAGGAGATATCGAATATGCCGATGAGCTCACTTTACGCTCAGCTCTCGATAATCGTACTCAGGCCTAAAGCATAAAAAGAGACAAAAAAAGACCGCCCGATAAAGGGCGGTTTTTTATTAGATGGAAGTAATCTCTAGTTCAGTGTACGGCTGGCGATGACCAAAGCGTACGAGATAACGCTTCTTTGGCTTATGCTTGATACCACGCACCTTCTTGTGCTTTCCTTGATCAAGGATAGTAGCGGTAACGCTTTTTTCCAAGGTAGGAGCACCGATCATGACTTCTTTTTCATCACCGATGAAAAGGGTTTCTAGAGTCACGCTGTCACCCTGTACGCCATCAAGTTTCTCAACTTTGATCTTGTCTCCAAGGGCTACTTTGTATTGTTTTCCACCTGTTTTTACGATTGCAATCATAGTAATCTATACGAAATTGATACTTACAGAGTATACGCTAAATAAGCCTCCCTGTCAAACCCAATTACAATTTACACCTTGTTTAGAGCCACTTACCATAAACCTTCTATCCGCCTACGGCTTACACGGGGTCCAAGTGCGGGAATTTTTCTAACATTGTAACTGGGCAGACCTCCTACTCAAAAATAGCCTTAATACGGCGCACTCCAGCAGAGCTAGCCTCTTCTTTGGTGATACGGAAGCGTCCAAAAGCCTTTATTTCCTCTGTATTAGTCACATGAGGCCCTCCACAAAGCTCTTGTGAGTATATGGTACCATCAGAGCCCACTACCTGATACACGGTCACATTGTCTGGGTATTTTTCCCAAAAACTCCCCTCTACACCGTTCGCTTTGGCTTCATCTTTGAGCATAACTGTTGTGCCTACGGTAGCGCCTGCTTCCATAGCTGCATTGACATAAAGCTCTATCTTATCCAAAATTTCACGCGACACCTTCTGGCCATATGTAAAATCAAAACGAGTGCGCTCTTCGGTGATGTTAGATCCAGCCTGGTGCACATCTTCTCCAAGTTCTTTCCTGAGCGCTGCAAGCATGAGGTGTGTAGCTGTGTGGAAAGCTGTTACTTTGGCACTATTGTCGGCGAGACCTCCCTTAAATTTACCGGCACTAGCGGTGCGAGACAATTCCTTATGTTTTTCAAATTCATCTCGGTACTCAAGTTCATCTACAGCGATACCTTTTTCAAGGGCAATTTCTTGAGTCATCTCGAGAGGAAAACCATACGTGGTAAACAAATCAAAAGCATCTTTTCCTGAAAGAGTTTTATCGGTGATTCTTTTTTCAAGCTCACGCATACCCTTACTCAAGGTTTCGCGAAACTTATTCTCTTCTTCATTGATAACACCCGCAATATCATTTTGTTTTATTTCAAGTACGGGGTAGCTTTCACGATAGGTAGTCACTAGTGGCAAGACACAGCTCGAGAGGTTACCTGAATCTATACCCAGGACATCGGCATAGCGCACCGCTCTCCGAAGCAAACGACGAAGTACGTACCCCTGGTCGGTATTCGATGGAAGTACGCCATCAGCAATAAGAAAGACACTGGCTCGCATATGATCCATCACGACACGGAAAGCATAGGTGTACTCACCTTCGGATGAGTATACTTTAGAAGAAAGAGTCTCTAGGTGACTACGAAGAGCATCAAAAATATCTCCTACAAAAATATCAGGATTATCCATCTTGGCTGCCATAAGGCGTTCAAGTCCGCCTCCAAAGTCGACATTTTGCTGAGCCAACTTCTCAAAACCACCTTCGATACGCTTGTATTCCATGAAGACGTTGTTGCCGATCTCCATGAAGCGACCGCAATCACAGTTTACATGGCAGGGCTCATCTTTCCAGGCTGACACCTCATGAAGCTCTTTTTCTGAGCCAAAATCCCAAAACATCTCAGTGTCTGGCCCGCCAGGCTCCCCCACGGGCATATTACCAGGTACGCCAGCTCGACTCCACCAGTTCTTCTTTTCGTTGTAGTAAAAAATATGCTGTCCTTCCCCTATACCCTCTACTTCTGAATTTTCACCAATACCAACCTCTAGACCCTTGTCACGAAAGAGTTTCTGCCAAAGTTCAGCTGACTCAGTGTCTTTTGGAATACCTAAGTCATCATTACCTACAAAACAGGTAAAATGAAGACGCTTTGGATCAAGTTTGAGCTCTTCGGTCAAAAAGTGCCACATCCAAGCAATCTGCTCTTGCTTGAAGTAATCCCCAAATGACCAATTACCAAGCATTTCAAAAAAAGTCGTATGGCGGTTATCTCCGACCTCTTCGATGTCCTGAGAACGAAAGCATTTTTGTGAATCTGCAATGCGTGTACCTTCTGGATGAGGCGCTCCCAAGAGATATGGCACAATTGGCTGCATACCTGAACCAGTAAACAGTGTCGTGGGATCATTTTCAGGTACCAACGGAGCTGAGGGAACTAGTGTGTGCCCCTGTGAGCGAAAAAAATTGAGATAAGCTGTGCGGATTTGATTGGCAGTCATAGGGAAAGTGTTAGTCGTGTTGATTCTTAATCTGAGTTTTGAGGTGGCGAGATTCTTCTTCCAGCTCAGCTAGGCGACTTTCTTTTTTGTGCGCCTCTGTTTTATTGGCATCGAGGTTTTTTTGAGTGATGTCAAAAGTGTGACGGAGTATTCTTTCATCTTGATGAAGCTTCTCGATATCTCTGTTGAGGTGTCGTTTTTCTTCCTCAATGAGCAGAAGATCGTTTTGAAGTTGATGAATTTTTCGCTGCGTTTCTGGGGTAAGCATACAATTTCTTTCTGAATCAAAAATATACCAAATGCTCGTTTAAAGAGCAAATTTATTCGATAACAACCTCAACTCGACTGGCCTGCTTAGGGATACTTGAGCCAAACCACTTTGGTTCAAAATCAAGCTCTATTTTTTGTACACCTGGATTTTCACCCAAGAAACTCTCTATAGCAGCGGCATTGCGGCCAAGAAGCTTGGTCTTAAGACTTTCTTTTTCAAGATCAGCCACCTTACTGATAGTAGCATGAAGCTTGATATTTACTGTGTTGTCGTCGTAGTTTGGAGCTATTTCTCCATAATCAATATCTATGCTAGAAACCACCACGTGGACACCCTGGGACTCCTTGGCAGAAGCGGCTTCCACTTTCTTTTTGAGGAGGTTTTCTTGTAGCAAGAAGGCTTTCATCTTGTAAGTGCGTGTATATTCAAATGTATTGGCCGCAATACCTTCCTTTGGTCGATTGCCGGTATCAAGAGGAGTGATCTGGAGGCTTTCCTTGAGATACACCTCTCCTGGCACAAGACTGCTCTCGAGATCTTTTGTAAACAATACTTCTGCTTGTGCCTTGGCTTCAAGCTCTGCCTTATCGAGGTCGGCTCGGGCTATAGATTTAATTTCAGAACCGCCAGAACCGCCACCGGTCATAGCCTTGAGAGACTTACCGCTAAATTTATCAAACTTATCACTTCCCTTGAAGCCTGGAATAGTGAAAGTCGTCGGCTCAATATTGGAGTTTTCGCCAGCCTGATCGGCCACCACTTCTACTTCTATAGCCCCAGGTGAACTTGTCTTGCCTGGGATAGTGACACTTTTTACAAGGCGAAATATCTTACCATCTGGTGATTCGAGTCGTGTCGTAGCTACCAAAGACTGTGAATCACTTGAGTAATCATTGTAGATAACTACCATGCCGCGAGCCTTCTCGGTAGTAGAAGAGCTTGAATCTGTGGCCGTGCCCGTGACGGTGACTGGCACATCTCGCTCAAGAAGTCTCACTGGCGTGCTATCAATAGCATCACTTGCTCCCGGTACACCCTTTACTTGAGTATCTATTTTTTCTTCTGCGGTAAGTGGTGTGATTTTGACAGTCACTTTAGGGAAGAAAAGATAGGCAAAAACTCCACCGACAATCAGGAAGCACATCAAACCAAAAAAGTAGAAAAGACCATGAAAACTTCTATGGATAGCAGGCGATGTCTTTTTTTCTTGGGGAGGCTTTGATGCTTTTGGTGTTTGTTCAGGTACAAAAGCTTTTTGTTTTTCTGGAGCTTTTGGATTTACGGGTAACGGAGTTTTAGCCACAGTATCCTTGGGCGCAAAAAATGACTTCAGCATTGCTGACCTTTCTGGCTGTGTCTCTCTAGGTGTCTGTATAGAGGCTACCTGAGACTGAACTGGTCTTGTCTGAGGAATGACAACTGGTTGCACTGCTGATGGACGCAAAGGTGCAGCCTGAGGTGGAGCTACAGGAGTGGGCCTTGGGGTAACTGGAGTTGCTACAGTCGGCCTTGGTCCATAGATAGCCTCCATCTGAGGAGCGGGCTTGACTGCCTGAGACTGCGGAGGAACTATTGGCTTCAATGGTTGTTGCTCAGGAGTGGGCTCTTTTTGTAATTCTGGTCTCATTGAATTGAGACTCGGTGGACGAAACGGTGAAGCATTACGAATACGTAGCTGCTGCATCTGTGGCTTTGGAGGTTCTACAGGGGCAGGCGGCTCTGGCTTAGGAAGAAGGATTTCTGGCTCTGGCTCAGCAGTAAAAAAACTACTACTCCCTATAGAAGAAGCCTTGACCGTAGCAAAATCTTTTTTGAGCTCAGGTTCTTCTGAGGAGCTTTCTTCCTGAGGAATAGCTTGACGTTCAAGCTCTATATGATTAGCTTTTTGTGAAAAATCATCAGAGTAGTTTTCTGTCTTGATACCTGCTTTCTCGGCAAGCATGCGTCCTATCTCATCTTGAGTCACTACAATAATTTTCTTATTCATCTTTTGAGCCTCTTTTTGAAAAAGACGCAGATTGATAATACTTTGCAAGATAAGAGCTCTCTTAGGAAAAACAAAGAAGTTCTCTATTTCGTTGGAATGACGAAGTCGCCCAATCGCTGAGATAATTTCTTCGTCGCTTTCGATATAAAATGTCTGTGGCATATTTAACCCGTTAGAAATTTTGGTAAACGATACCCTGGGTAAGTAAGTCAATGGATAGGCGCTTCTTTGTCATAACCTTTTATATTATACAGTGAAACTTCTAACGGGCTAAATTAGTTTTTATCGATAGCCTGCATACTCTTTTTAAGAATATTTGAGAGCATTTTTTCTTCTTCGATATGATCAAGGAGTGCGAGGTTGGCAAGACCAATTGGAGTGATATCCTGAGGATTATTGAGCTGACCAGTCTTATCGGTGACGCGGATAATATCACTCGGCTGAAGATAGCTCACCTGCGGAGTCTTTGCGAATGGCAGCGTCTTAGTCCACTCCTCACTCAAAAGAGCTTCTCGAATACCAGGAAGGGCTGAGCCTCCACCACAAAGGAAGATACGTGATGGAAGAAGATCGCTTTCTGCAAACTCCATCAGGGAGAGTTCTATGCCGCCAAGCCAGACACGACAATCATCGGCAAAGATAGTACGAATCTGATCAGTTTTTTCTGGACTCAGTCTACCGAGAGAGTATTCTATTTTCATTTGCTCCGCTGTTTCAAAAGACACATGGAATTCCTGAGCCAGTCTCTTCGTAAAAGCACGTCCACCCAAGGCAAACATTTTGGTGCCTTCTAGTCCACCATTGCGAATCACAGCAATATCAGATGTGCCACCACCAATATCGATAAAGATAGCACTAAAATCAAGCATGTCCTCCACCTCAATAGAGCGAGCTACGGCGTACGGCTCTGCGGCGATTGAGAGAAGGTCGAGATCAAGCTCATCAGCAATAGTCTGAAGAGCGCCCAAATGAATCATCGGAGCATAGGCATTGAAAACACTCATGGACACGTCTTTTCCCTGAAAGTTCACCGGATTGGCCACATGGTAGCCATCGATACGCACATCTACGATAGCAGCATTGATGAGCTTCACTTCGATATCTGACTGACCAGTCTCCCAAGCCAACTGACGCTTGATGCGCTCATAGGCTTTTTCTTGAACTTTCTGAATAATCATCTTGAGCTCTGGAGTACCGATACGAATCTCTGGATTGACACGCTCATAGTGCACGGTAGTAGTAGTACCTTTTACGAGTTCACCGGCGATACCGATGATACTCTTTTCTACTTTTTTGACTTTAGCCTCTTCTTTGGCAAGGCGGATGGCTTCACGCGAAGATTCAATCACTCCACTGATATCGGAAACCGCCCCACTTTGCATATTGCCAGCTTTTTGAAAGGTGCGTCCGACTCCTATGACAGTAGCGTGGTTTTGGTCATTATCGACACTAAAAATAAGCGCTTTAACGATTTCGGTACCGATATCGAGCGCGAGAAAAAGATTGGCTTCTTGTTTCCAAGAAAATGAGGAGAACAGTCCCATATGAAGTAAATTATACCACTATTGGGAGTATTTTTCTACTAGTTTTTATCTAATAAAAAAGAATTACCTGTACAGATAATTCTTTTCTTTTTTTATACACACTAACTATTCTCTTGTAACAGCGTCTTTTGAAAGAAGTCCCTTGGTAGCGCCGTATTGCTTGAGATTGGCAGCGCTGTTTTTGATACCCCAGGTAAGTGCTTCTTCAAGTGAGTGATTGTAGAGTAGCGCTCCAAAAAATCCAGAAGCAAAGGCATCTCCGGCGCCAGTACTATCGACAACCTTGTCTACCTTATCAGGTTTTTTCTCGGCAAAGGTAGTATTTTGGTAGGCCCAAGCGCCTCGAGACCCATCGGTCAGACCTATCGTTTGTGGTCCAAGCTTTGAGAGAGCTTCCATCAAGGATGCTTCCGTCTTGATAGCTTCAGAGTCATCCGTACCTAGAAGCATAATAGCTTCATCATGGTTCAGTACGAGAATATCGACATGCTTCAAAAATTCACGCATGCAATTGAGATCACTCTTGAGATTGTGTTGACCTGGATTGAGAGCGATTTTGTAGCCAAGCTTAGCTTTGTTTTCACGAATGATGTCGATATTATGCTGCCACTCACCATTTAAAGCAGAGACGAAGACCCACTCTGTGCCCCGAAGATCCTCTTTGCTGACATGGAGTTGCTCATTGGCGTCTCGATTATGAAAGATGGTACGCTCGCCTGTCTGCATAAAAACAATGATAGCTGAGAGATCTGACTGTGTCTGCCTAAGGGTGATGAGTCGACTTGTATCCACACCATCTGCGGCAAGGGCATTCGTGATGAAATCTCCAATCATATCATCTCCGCGACGACTCACGATACGCGTCTTATGGCCTAGTCGTGATAACCCTATAGCGACATTGGCAGCTACACCTCCTACATCCTCGTAACGATCAGGTACAAGAATCTTTCCTCCGAGAGGAAACTGTACTTTTTTGGGAGAGACGAGGTCTTTGGGTGTCTCTACAAATACACCCTCATCATTAGGGAAAAAAGCATCCTTAGAAGAAGAGCCGACACATGTCACTTTTGTTTTTGTTTTTGACCAAAACATACTTAGTTTGTATTAGTATGAAGGTCGTGCCAGATAGCAAGAAGGCGATTGTATTTACCGATACGCTCACCACGAGAAAGGGAGCCTGTCTTGATGTATTCAGCATTAGTACCGACACTCAAGTCAGCAATAAAGTCATCGAGTGTTTCGCCAGAGCGATGTGATACGATACGGGCCATACCTACTTCTTTGGCGCGAGCCATACAAGCAAGTGTTTCAGAGAGTGTCCCAATTTGATTTACCTTTATAAGAATCGTGTTACAGGCATTGGTAGCGATTGCCTTTTCGAGACGCTCTATATTGGTCACGAGCAGATCATCACCCACCAAGAGAAGCTTCCTACCCCAGGAAGCATTTTCTTTTTCAAGCTTTTCTTTCATTGTTGCCCAGCCATCCCAATCCTCTTCATAGAGACCATCCTCAAGAGAAACTATATGGTACTGCTCCATCCATTCTCGATAGAGATTGATAATACTTTCACGAGTCAAAAAAACATTTTCTGGACGTAGGTTGTATTGCTCCTTTTCTTTATCATAAAACGAGTCAGCGGCTACATCGAGATCAAGATACATATCTTTGCCTGGCGTGTACCCCGCTTGTATCATAGCTTCATGCAAAAGCTCCAATTGACGCTTATGACTTTCTACGCGCGGTGCAAAACCACCCTCATCGCCTACACTAGTAGCAAAATCTTCTTTGGCGAGGAGTTTTTCTAGAGCATGAAAAACCTCACTCCCAGCACGAAGCTGCTCTGGGTAGGTAGTAATACCAGTAGGCACAAGCTTAAACTCCTGTACAGACAAGCCTGAGTTACTATGTTTGCCACCATTGATGATATTAAAAAGCGGTACCGGGAAACTGCCATCCGATTGAGTACCTGCGAGGGTACGGATGTATTGATACAGTGGCACACCAAGAGAAAGTGCTTGTGCGCGACACACAGCCAAAGAGACACTCAAGATAGCGTTGGCTCCAAGGCGACCCTTATTCGGAGTGCCATCAAGATCACGCATTTTTTGGTCAATTGCTCCTTGTTCGCTCGCCTCCATGCCCAGAAGAGCTTCCTTGATTTCCCCTTCTACATGACTGATAGCTTTGAGAACACCCTGACCATGATAGCGCGCCATATCTCCATCACGAAGCTCTACCGCCTCAAAAGTACCCGTAGAAGCACCTGATGGCACACTCGCTATACCGACTGTACCGTCAGAAAGAGTCACTGTGGTTTCTAGCGTTGGATTGCCGCGTGAGTCAAGAATTTCGCGAGAGATAATATTTTGAATAGTAGCCATAGTGTTTCTTTATTTTATCTAATTATTCTGTGCGGAGAGCCATAAGCCCAGGCATGTCTTCGCCGCTCAAGTAGGAAAGCATCGCTCCACCACCGGTAGAAACAAAACTCACTCGAGACAGAGCATTGGCCTGTTCCAAAACTGAGAGACTTTCTCCACCACCTACTACGACATAGGCATTGGAATCAAGAATAGCCTGCATCAGCACATCAGTACCGATGTTGTAAGGCTTTTCCTCAAACTTACCCATAGGACCATTCCAGACAATGGTTTTGGCCATTTTGAGTATCTGACCAAAGTAAGCAATAGTGGTGGGCCCTATGTCAAAACGCTCTTCGCCATTGAAATCTTTTGGCAGAAGGACTTTTGGTCCAAATTCTATCTTCTGATCAATAGCTTCATTGGCAATTCTACCCCCCACAAGGACGCAGTCATAGTTGCGCTCAAAGGCCTGAATAAGAGGAAGCTTTGTCTCTATCTTCGCTCCACCAATAAGAGCTACCGCTGGCCTGTCTGGTGTAAAGCGTACTGAATCAAGTTCTCGTAACTCGCGAAGAACTTGAAGGCCGGCATACGAAGGAAGAAGATGTGTCACAGCTACCGTAGAGGCATGAGCACGATGACAGACACTAAAGGCGTCATTGACATAGTGCGTGAATGGCTCCGTAAGCTTGGCAGCAAAGGCGATATCATTTTTTTCTTCACCTGCATCAAAGCGCACATTTTCAAGGAGAAGAAGGGTTTTGTCTGGCAAAGCATTCAGAGCGTCTACCACCTCGGGACCTATCACTGCTGGCACAAAAACAATTTCTCTCTCAAGTGTTTGCTTGATGGTAGCAAGAAGCGTCTCAGTAGAGTCTTCTGTATTTGGTGCACCATCTGGACGACCAAGATGAGTAAGCAAGGCAATTTTGACACCCTCAAATTGAGAGAGATACTCAAGTGTATCTTTGACAACTGCTACACGATAGTGTTCTTCTGTGTTGCCAATACTCGTACGTTCAATATTGAAGTCCACTCGCAAACATACTCGCGCGTTGGTAAAGTCGATTCCCTGAATACTCCGTATATCCATAGCGTAAAAAAATCAATAATAGAGGCTGCCTTTAGTATATCAGACTCCCATGCCAAGAATAGCAATAATTGTCCCCAAAAGAGCCGTAAGACTTGTGAAAATCCAGGCACGCATAACTATCTTTGGCTCTGGCCACCCCTTGGCTTCAAAATGATGATGCAGTGGCGCTGCAAGAAAAACTTTTTTACCACGAAATTTCTTAGAAAGAATTTGAATAGCGGCACTACCTGATTCAAGTGAGTAGATAAAGACAATGATAAAAAGCGAGACCATGGAATTAGTAAGCATAGCCACGACACCAAGGGTGGTACCCAGGGAAATAGCACCAGTATCCCCCATAAAAAAACGTGCTGGATAGATATTGAACCAGAGGAAAGCAAGTAAAGCTCCTGCGATAGCGGCACAAAACGCTGCCAGGTCCATCTTATTGGCCACAAACGCAATAAGCGTAAAAGAAGAAAAAGCGGCCAATAAAACACCTGCATTAAGACCATCTAAGCCGTCAGTTTCATTGGAAGAAATAGCTGTAAAAAGAATCACAAAGATAAACAACGGGATATACCAAAGACCGATATTGTAATCACCGACTGCTGGCACATGGAGCACATCCCAACCAAGCTTATCGTAAAACCACCAAGCACCAGCAAAAGCAATAGCAAAGAGCCACCAAAAGCGAATAGCGAAGCGCATGCCGCCACCCTTATTGCTACCGATACTGCGAACACTCATGTAGTCATCGAAAAGTCCGAGGATACCTGCTGTCACCAAGACAAACAAAGGAAGCCATACTTGTGAACGTTTCAAGAAATCCAAACGTGCAATGAAGTTGGTATCAGTCCAAGTGGCAATCAAAGGGAAAAGAAAATGTGAAAGCAAAACGAGGAGCAATACAGAAAACCACACAATCAATCCTCCCATCGTAGGTGTGCCACTTTTACCTTGGTGCAACTTACTTACAAAAGTGAGCTTATCCCCGTCCACTGAGGTTTCTTTGATCTTGATGCCAATTTTGTATTTATAGAGAATATTGGTCCAGAGTGGAGTAATAAGAAATGCCAAAAGAAATGCCAAAAATCCAGTCACCAAAACCTTCAAAAGATTGATCACCAGTGGAATGTCTTGAATTTGAGAAAATGGAATGACTTCAGGCATACAATGTGATTACTTAGTATTTATTATTTCCATTCGTAGGCTTGGTAGCTCCAGTCAAACATTGAGCGAATACTCTCCCAGCGTGACTGGTCATCAAGCACTACAGCCACGATTTGCCTTTCTCCTTGATAGTCACTCACTGCCGCGAGGAGTGAATATCCTGCCAAAGGAGTAAAGCCTGTCTTGGTACCCAAGAGATTAGGAACTTGTCCCAATATCTGATTGGTATTGGCTACCTCATGAGAGTACTGCCCATCAACCGAAGTGATAGTATCGCGCTCTATACGCATGATATCCCAGAGTTCGGGATATTTCAAAGCCAAAACAGTGATCCGGGCAATATCATGTGCTGACGAATAACACTCTGCCTCGCGTCCATCTATCTCTAGACCAGAAGGAGTGCAGAAATGAGAATCTGTCAGACCAAGCTCAAGTGCATGATCATTCATCATTTTTACAAAGTTTTCCATCGAGCCAGCTACATGAACAGCAAGAGCACTCGCACCGTCATTGGTACTATTCATAAGAGCGGCTTTGAGTAAGTCCCTTACCGTGAGTTGCTCTCCAAGCTGCAGTCTTGTACCCGTACAAAATCCTGAACGTGGACAACCGATACGTGTACCATCAGTAATATCGATAATTTCCTCTGGAATAGTCACTACTTCATCAAGACTCTTGATATGCTGCATAACCAAAAGAGCCGTATACACTTTTGTAAGAGAAGCTATCTGACGACGTTGATGCGCACTCTGCTCAAATAAGATATCTCCAGAACCGGCGTCCATGATGATAGCAGCATGAGCAGTAGGTACCGCATAGACACCCCAGTCTCGTTTGAGTATTGGCCTATAGCCAGCGGTTTTGGCACGGCTTTCTGTCGCCAAAATAAGGGGCTCTGCTTTTTTTTCGCTCGACCTTTCTTCAAAACGACTTTTTTTACCAGTAACAGTATCGATAAAAGCATTCACCTTTACCTTAAGTGACGTATGCTGAGGCAATACATAGTAGACTCCACCTATAAGCACCAATAAAAACAGCAGTTTCTTCATAAATACTCCTTCTCAGGCGTTACAGTGTTTTAGCTTCATCCGAATCGACAGCAAGTTCAGTGGCGATCACCTCTGTAAGACGCTTATCCTGACTAAGCTGCTCAAAATCTGGTAGCTCTTCCGGAGAAGCCACCCCAAGAGAAAGAAGGAATTGATTAGAAAGAGTGTAGACATAGCCACGGAGGTTTTCTGGATTACCATCGCGTTCGATAAGCTCGCGAAGGAGAAGCGCTCGCAGCGTATAGCTACAGTTTACTCCACGAATAGCCTCAATTTCTGTGCGACTGATCGGTCCTCGATAACTAATAATAGCCAGTACTTCGAGCTGAGCTTTACTCAAAGATTCCTGCAAAGTGCTCTTGGTAATCATTTCGATAAGCTCTCGCAGTTCTGATTTTGTGGCAAGCTGCAGGGTCTCCTTGTGAGTGACAAGCATAAAAGCAGAGCTCACATCTTCACGATAACGAGTACTAAGCTTTTCAATGGTAGCTAGTAATTCTTCACGAGAAATATCAAGCACCTTCTCAAGCTGCTTGTAACTGACCGGCTCCCCTGAGATAAAGAGGATACTCTCTAATTGTGCTTCCCTGGTAAGTGTTTGCTCCATAATGTTTTAGACTTCACGGCGGATAAGTTGAATTGGACTAGCAGTTGATTCTTGGTTGGCATTGAGATAGCGCTGCTTCACAAGCTCGAGCACTGCCAGAAAGGAAATAATCACATCGAGACGTTCTGTAGCAGAAGAAAGCATTTCGTGAAAACTAGACTCCACTCTTTTTGTGAGTTCTTTCTTAAACTCTGTCATGCGCTCTTCAAGAGTGATAATGGTCTTGAGTTCTTTTTCTGGCAAACTCACTATTGGTTGCAGACCACCGATGATACCCTTGAGGATATCCCTCAAATCATGAGCATCTATTTCTTTGGGCGGATAAAAAACACTCTTGGCTCCGAGAAAACTTTCCCGGGTAAAGCTCTTGCTATTAAGTGCCAGTGCGTTTTCTAACTTCTTGGCCTGATCACGAAAAAGTTGATACAAACGCAAATGCTCTTCGAGATCCTGAATAGATTCTTCTTCCTCCTCAGTAAAGGTAAGAATCGGGAGGAGGGCTCGCGACTTAATCAAAATCAAACGAGTAGCTATCGAGAGAAAACCTGAGAGTTGTTCGAGATTGATACTGTCATTATTATCGATATACGCCAAAAATTGATCCGCTATCTGGGCCAAGGATACTTCTGTGATATCAAGCTTTTCTTTTTCAATCAAACTCAAAAGAACGTCCAAGGGACCCTCAAATTTCTCTAATTGAAAATGATAATTCATAAATGACCTTGAAAACCAGTATTGCCCTATTCTAACACATTTTCAATCCTCTATCTAGGCTTAAAAGGCTATTTTAGAGGCTATTTTGTATCTTCAAGCGTCCAAGACTCCATAAACCCTAGAAAGAGCATGAGGGCAGTCACGTACAAAAACGAAGCTATCGGAAAAAAGATAAAAAGCGGCAAAACCACAAGCGCAGCCGAGATATTGGCAAGCGAGCGAGTAGTACGAAAAAAAGCTATCAAATCGGTATCATCAGCATCTATATGTTTATAGAAAAATGAATCACGTAGCACCTCGACTCCAGCTATACCTACACGAGAAAAAAAGAGCAGTGTCCCAATAAGAAAAATGTCTGGGGTAGTAACCCGCGTGAGCGAAGCTGTAGCTACGAGAGCTATGGCCAATGAGATAATAAGAAGTTCTTTCTCCCCATAGCGTTTATCAGCTATCAAGCCGAGTGGGTACTGCACCAAGACAAATGGTATAAGCATGACAGTAAAAAGTACACCTATTTGTTCCCATGATACCCCTAGGCTACGCAAATGCAGTGGCATATAAACAATCATCAGCGCATAAAAAAACTCCATCGCGAAAGAGATACTATAAATTCTCCGGAGATTTTTTTCTCGCCAAATTTGCCTTACACTGTGAAAAATTTCAATTTTCTGATTAGTAGGATGATTATCAAAACGAAAAGCTAGTAACGCATACAAAAACGTCAGAGAATAACCAAGAGTCAATACAAAAAACACTCCTGCATAGCCATAGTCCTCCAGCGCTAATACCGAAAGCAACGGAGCAAGAAGTATACCCAAATTCATGAGCGTGAGATTCATGCCCCGAATACGCCCAGAAAAGCTATCCTCAGAAAAATTCTCCAAGAGAACATCTAGGGCTACGTATGTAGCATTGACCGCAACCAAAAAAAGGAGCGCCACAAAAACCGCTAGCCATGAGGGTGTCAATTTGGAGAGAAGCACGCTGGCTAAGATAGCCATCCCTAAGAAAAAATATAGCGTCCGCGATTGTCCAAGTTTTTCTACAATACGATGAAAGAAAAACAGCACGAAGAAAACAACTATAAACGTCATCAAATAAAATATACCTACGAGTTTCTCTCCGGTAATCGGAGAAATGTATGCCGAAAGAATAAACACCAAAAAAGCATCTAGAAATCCAAGGGCCAGTATGGTGAAGTTAATTTTTCTCAACTTCTTTTTTTGATGAGGTGACATGTTTTTTGTTTTTATTTTAATTTCCATTTATCCCTCCTTGGACAAGTAACCAAAAATCTTATTTCAGACAGCCCGGCTTGTAGCCAGAAGCCTCGGCAATTTCTGGGGTAGCAAAGCATCTGACATTTGCTGCTTTGATCCGCTTGGCTACACCGCAGGTGGCTAGATGATATTTATCTGAGTTTTTACTCCCCAGATACGGGCAATTTTGAGTATCCGTAGCTTGGAGAGAGATATCTGCCCCAGAGACTGCTGCAGCTACAGGCTCTACTCGAGGAGCTTCTTCCTGGGGCTGAGAAAAGGCCTCGGGAGAGACGTTTTTGAACTCCAAAGCAGCTTTTTGATAGTCTGGCACATTGATAACCAGATGAGGTACTTCCCCCTGATCACCCTTATAGAGCCCTCCACCCAGGAAGGCCAACGCAAGAGAAGAGAGAAAAACGCTTGAAATAAGAATTTTTTCGCCTTTTTCGCGTACCCCCTGCCAAAGCACTTTGAGCATAGAGAAGTTGACTTTTATATAAGATATGCTATACTCTTCAAGTATACCCCGTTAGACCTGTTTTTCAAAGAGTCTCACGAGGTTTATTTTAATAAAAATCCCTTATTTAGGCAGAGGTCTAACAGGGTAAAACTCGAGAATTTAAATAACAGATTATGGCACACAGAAAAGCCGGTGGCTCCACCCAATTAGGCCGTGATTCGATATCCAAGCGACTTGGTGTCAAAATCTACGGCGACCAGAAAGTAAAGACTGGTAATATCATCATTCGTCAGCGCGGTACCAAGTACCATCCAGGTGAAAACGTCGGGCGCGGCGAAGATGACACTCTTTTCTCTCTTATTGATGGAGTAGTCAAATTTAACAAAAAGAAGCGCGTAGCCTTTACTGGCAAGCTCGAAGACCGTATGTTTGTAAGCGTTATCCCTCACACTGAGGCTAAAGCGTAAATACATCCACAAGAAACTAAAAATCCCCCTGCCGTAGGTCATGAGCCTGTCGAATGGGGGCTTTTTCTTTATCTCTATTTCATTCCTGGAGATTCGGGTCTTCAAATTTTATTTCTTGCAGGCCCTAAGAAAGGCGACAAAAAGCGGATGCGGATGAAGGAGAGATGACTGGAATTCTGGATGGAATTGCGTTGCGAGGAAAAACGGATGCTCGCTCTTTGGGAGTTCGGCTATCTCCATGAGGCGACCATCTGGTGAAGTACCTGAAAAGACAAGACCTTTCTTTTCTATCTTCTCTACATACTCTGGATTGATTTCATAGCGATGACGATGACGCTCAAGCACACTTTTACTCTTGTAAGCTCCCGCTGCTTGCGTCCCCTTCTTGATTACCGCCTCATATTGACCAAGGCGCATAGTAGCTCCATAGTCTTTCTTGGCAAGCTTCTCTTTTTGCTCTGGCATAATATCCACCACCACATAGGGAGCTTTTGGATTCACTTCTGCTGTATGAGCCCCTTTCAGTCCTGCGACATTACGGGCAAATTCTATCACCATAAGCTGCATACCATAGCAAAGTCCAAAATACGGAATCTTATTCTTACGACAATGCTCAATCACTTTGATTTTTCCTTCTATGCCACGACTGCCAAATCCGCCAGGAATTAATACGCCGTCGTACTGTTTGAGCTCACTTACTGTTTTTGGATCTTCTTCAAATTCAGCGCTATCAAGCCAATCGAGCTTGAGCTTGGCACCTTCGGCACAAGCAGCATGTTTGAGAGCCTCTATCACGCTAATATAGGCATCTGTAAGGACATAATCCCCTGTTTTGAAGTATTTACCTACAACAGCTACTCTGACTTCCCTCTTGGCACTTTTGAGCTTCTTTACCTGCTTGGCCCATTTGCCATCACTTTGCCTCTTGGCCTTAAGCCCAAGCTTCGCAAGGACAAGATCGCTTAAGTGGTCACGTTCGAAGTTCAGTGGCACATCATAAATAGTCTCTACATCAGGAGCACTGATCACGTCTTCGGTACGGACATTACAAAAAATACCAATCTTTTCTTTGCGCTTATCATCCAGGGGCTTGTCGGCACGAGCCACAATAAAATCCGGTTGAATACCAGTGCCATTGAGCGTACGGACAGCATGCTGAGTCGGCTTGGTCTTCATCTCGCCCACCTTGGATGGAGTAGGCACATAGCTCACCATGACGGTAATCACATCTGCCGGATTCTCTATCTTGAGCATACGAATAGCTTCCAAGAAAAGAATATTTTCATACTCACCTACCGTACCGCCTATTTCGATAATAGCGATATCCGCTTGATGCTTAGCTACCGAACGCTTGATACGACTAATCACTTCCCGAGGAATATCTGGCACTACCTGGACACAGCGACCCTTGTACTCGAGATTACGCTCCTTCTCAATCACGGTCTTGTACACTAGGCCAGTAGTCATGTAATTATCCCTATCGAGAGTAATATCCATGAAACGCTCATAGTTACCCATATCTTGATCTGTCTCGTGGCCATCAAACAAGACAAAGGTTTCCCCATGTTCTGTAGGATTCATCGTACCAGCATCCACATTGATATATGGATCTATCTTAAAAGCCGTCACGCTGAATCCGCGAGCCTGCAAAATATTTCCTAAAGACGAAGTAGTGATACCCTTTCCGACACCGCTCATCACACCTCCGACTACAAATATATACTTAGGATTTGTCTTGGCCATACAGTTTATAGATATTGGTAATTATTTTTACAGAGAAAAAGCCGCTGTCCTTCTGGTGGGATGGCGGCTTTGGTAAGGGGCTAGATGGGTCGTAAAACTTACGCAGCGTTTACGATTACTCCGAGAGTTACTTTTTGTTTACCGAAAGCAAGCACCACACTATGCTCACCCACTTCTTTGATAGGCTTGTCGAGAGCGATGTTTTCTTCGGTGATATTGACACCAAGACCCGCTACTGCTTCACGAATTTCTTTTTTGTTGACTGAACCAAAAAGCTTACCATCTGTAGCTTGCACAGTAAGCGTGATATTTTTGTCAGTCAAAGCTTCTTTGGCTTTAAGATCAGCTTCTGCTTGCACTGATTCCTCCAAAGCAAACTTCTTCATGAGCTGTTCTTTACCCTTAATAGCAGCTGGGGTAGCCAACACTGCCAAGCCTTCAGGGAGCAAAAAGTTTAGGCCGTAGCCATTTTTGACTTCGACTACATCACCTTTTTTACCAAGGCTTTTGACGTCATTTACAAGGAGTACTTTCATATCTGGTATCTAAAAATTCATTACCTCACTATTGTACTGAGTTAAAGCCATTTTGGCAAGTTCATTGTAACACCAGTCCCAGTATTAAATATTGACTTTTACATCAAAAAGGTGTATAATATATAGTTACAGTGATGCTTTTATCATCTGTACACACGGGAGACTGAATCATGTCGAAGAACGAATACCTCACGATTGGGGCCCTCTACCTCTCTGCGCTGATGGTGGCTGGCCTCCATGCTGCCATCGGCCACGCATTCAATGAGGCTCTCAACACCGGCAATGCCACCCTCCTTTCTTCCGCAGAAAGCTGGCAGCTCGCCCTGATGATAATCGATGTCATCAGCATCGTCGGTATCGTTTCCTACCTCAAGCGGGACATCATGAACAGGCAGGCGCAGCCCGCAAACTAAAGGAGCATCGCCTCCACAAAAAGCGACTCGAAGCAAAATATTGCCGGGTCGCCTTTTTATTTCTTTCATTTGTTACCTACAAAATCAGCATTGAATCTCCAAACGAGTAGAAGCTAAACTTTTCTCGAATAGCCTCTTCGTAAAGACTGACCACTCCTCGCTTACTCCCTTTGTCCTGCAAAAAAGCATCTACCAAGAGCATCAACGACGTCTTGGGAAGATGGAAGTTTGTCACTAGAATATCTACCATCTGGAATTGATGCGGTGGGTAGAGAAAGATATCGACTGGCCCCTGATAAGCTTCAGCTCTACCGCTCTTACTTATTGCCTCAAGTGTCCGTGTCACTGTAGTGCCCACCGCTATCACCTTTTGCCTGTGCTCTTTGGTCTGATTAAGTCTTGTAGCAACCTCTTCAGTCACTTCTACATACTCTTTATGAAGCCTGCCGGTATCAAAGGCCTGCTCACTCAAAGGTGCAAAAGTGCCTAGTCCTACATCAAGAGTCAGACTTGTCTGTGTGATATTTTTTTTCACGAGACTCTCAAAAACCCGCTCCGTAAAGTGAAGCGACGCTGTAGGCGCTGCCACTGAAGCACGTTCATTTATAGTATCCTTAGCAAAAATAGTTTGATACCGCTCACGAAGCGTCTCTTCATTCAGTGTTATGTCTTCGAGATAGTGTGGCACTGGTGTTTCGCCATACTTCTCAAGAAGTACGTAGAGCTCTGCTTTGCCACCTGGGAGCGTGATATAAAAAATATTTTCATCTTGATCCACTACCTCTAGTGTCTCGCCGCCAGGAAACAAAAGCTTTTGACCTATCACCACTTTTCTATCCACCAACACCGGTATCTTATATTGAGGCCCGGCCTCAATAATTTGATTAAGGAGTACAAAGACTTCTATCTTTCCCCCGGTCTCTTTCTGTAACCACAAGCGTGCTGGAAGGACTCGCGTGTTATTGAGAACAAGGAGTGATTCTTCTGGCAGATACTTGGCTAAGTTTTTAAATACATCCAAAGTGACTGTATCCGTCTTTGTGTCATAGACAAAAAGGCGAGCCGAGTCACGCGGCTCTACCCCCTCCGTGCGAATGAGCTCTTGGGGTAATTCATAATGATACTTTTCTACATCCGCCCACTTCATAGCGCATTGTGAAAAGGCGGTACTTCGAGAAGCATAAAGTCACTTCCTCTATGAATATCAAGAACCAGCTCAGATTCTTCACTGACCGAAAAAGCATCTCCTTTGGTAAGAGTCATGTCATCTACCTTTACCTGGCCTTCGCGCATAATCAAATACACGCCCTTACCTGGAGTAATCTGATGCTTTTCTTGTGTATCTTCACTGTATACGCCACGGTATATGAGAGCATCCTGATGAATGACCAGACTTTCTTCGTGTCCATCTGGTGATACCAGTAGTACAAGTTTATTGGCATTGAGATTGAAATCAAAAGTCTTTTGATCATAACGAGGAGCGACGCCATAACTCTTAGGCTCTATCCAAATCTGAAAAAGCTCTACCGGTTCATCTCCGTGATTGTACTCCGAGTGCACCACTCCTGTACCAGCACTCATCACTTGCACTTCACCGGCACGAATATCTCCTTCGCCACCAGTACTATCCTTATGACTGAGCGTTCCCAAAAAAGGAATAGTGATAATTTCCATATTAGCGTGCTGATGCTTACCAAAGCCAGACTGTGGCCCTATCCAATCATCATTGATCACCCGCAAGGCTCCAAAACCCATCTTCATAGGATCGTAGTAATTAGCAAAACTAAAACTATACCTGGTCTTAAGCCAGCCATAGTCCCCTCCGCCCCGTGATGTACTTGGAATATACGTCATCATAATTGCTCTACTACCTGAATATCTTTTTCGAGTACGGTATCATTCTCACCAAAGAGAAACTTGGTGCGAAAGCGTTTGTCATCAAGAAAAACTGGAAACCAGTGGACATCATCTGGCCACATATTCTCAAAAGGGATAGCGTCGAGCCTAAACCACTCAGGCTTCATCTCTTCTGTTTCTACTGCCTCCCCGGTATAGCGTGTCACATGAAACACATGGACTTCCAGGATATTGCCTCGATCATGAGCAAACTCAAACTCATGAATTCCTACCTTTTCCATTCTCTTTACCTCTAGTCCAGATTCTTCTCGAAACTCCCGTTTAGCGCCCTCTTCAATTGTTTCACCCTCTTCCACTTTGCCACCATAACCATTGTACCTACCAGCACCAAAACCACGCTTCTTCATAGCAAGAAGAATACGATTATTCTCGATAATAAATGAAAGTGTTAGGAGTTTTTTCATTAAGATTTTTCCAAAATAATACGCTTACGAAATCCACCTTTATCAGCACGTTTCTTTTCTTTAAGAGCCATGACTTCATTCTTATCCCACTCATAGTACTCAAAAAGAGCATCTATCACCTCAAGAATATCAGCCATCTCTTCCATGTTACGTGCCTCCTGAAATTCCTTTACCTCTTCCTCAAGTTTATGAAGAAGCTTTTCTTTATACTCAAGCGGGCACGCTACGTAGTAGCTTGCGTCTTCACCCTTGGATTGAATATGCTCAATGATTTTATCTCGTACAAGTTTATTATAAATAGCCATAGACTTTTATACTAAAGGTTTAGAAAAAGTAACTTGAGCCACATTGATACGATCTACTCGAAAACCAGCGATACAAATTGCCATGTAATATCTCCAGGAACGAATAAATTCCTCAGAATAACCTAAATCCAAAATAGCCTCTCGTGATGACTCCAATTTTTCGAGCCACAAAGAAAGTGTCTTCGCATAATCCTGACCAAAAGTATACCAGTCTTCCTCCAAAAGACCAGCTTTGTCGAGTTCACTACGGAACTGATCCGGCGAAAGAAGCATGCCTCCCGGAAACGTATACTGTCGTATGAAGTCGGCGCTTCTGGCATAATAGTCAAAAGCGTCTTCACTTGGCATATAGATAACCTGCACCACTGCTTTGCCACCAGGACGCAGGTGGCTAGCAATAGCAGAAAAATAGGTAGACCAAAACTCTTGTCCCACTGCCTCTATCATTTCGATAGAAACCACAGCATCAAACTCTCCCTTGGTATCTCGATAATCTTCAAATACCAGCTCTGAATGTGAATCTCTCAGTTCTTTTGCGAGAAGTTTATTGCCGTAGCGAAGCTGCTCTTTGGAAAGACTGATACCATAGACCAACTTACCCTTCTCCATAGCCATCTTTGCGAAGCCTCCCCAACCACAGCCAATTTCCCAAATACTTTTGGCTTCACCCAAAAGCTCTAAAATGCGTGCATTCTTATTTCGTTGTGCGTCAGCCAATGACTCTGCACCATCAGTGAAGAGTGCTGACGAATACATCATCGTTTCATCAAGCCAAAGCTTATAAAAGTCATTGCCTACATCGTAGTGAGCCTTGATATTGGCTTTACTCTTTAATTTTGTATTGCGGGTATACCACTGGTACAGGCGAAAACCTAAGCGACTCCAAAAATTACCTGCATACAAATTTTCATTGTAGTGGTCCGTATTTCTTGCGAGCACTGTCAGGAGTCCCGGTAAATCATCGGTACTCCAAAGGTCCTCTATGTAGGCTTCACCAAAACCGATGTCTCCTCTTTTTAGAAGAAGAGTAAAGAAAGACCAGTCCCTGATAAGGATTACCGCCTCCTCTTCGATACCCTCTTGACCCATAAAGGTCTCCCTCGTATCATCTGGCAAAACAACTGTCAGCGTACCGTACTGGAGAGACTTCAGTTGCATACGAATCTTCTTCCAGGCAAATTTTTTTGTTTTTGTAAGCATGTCTTAAATAAAAGTAAACACTATTTTTCTATACTCTCATATTTAGAAAAAGGCTCCAAGGGAGCCTTTTTCATCTACTAAATCGTAATCACAAGACACATATTCGTGCTGCCTGAGACAGCAAATGGGACACCAGCCGTCAAAACAAGCTTGTCGCCTTTTTGAGCTAATTTCTTTTCAAGGAAATACTTAGGTACAAACTCAAGTACCTGATCAAAGGTGTCTAGCTTCGGAATCAAATGTGGAGTGACATTAGAAGTAAGCGCCAGGTTCTTAACTGTCTTTTCATGAGGAGTAAGAGCAATAATAGGTGCATTTGGATTGAAACGCTCTACCAAACGAGCACTCTTTCCTGTCTCTGTAAGAGCTACGATATACTTAGCACGCACATTATTGGCAGTCTTGTAGACACTACGAGTAATAGAGTCACTAATAGGCATCTCCGGATAATCAATTGGCTCCGGGATTTCATTGGCCTGAGCCACACGAGTCATCACTTCTACCGCCTCTACTGGAAATTCTCCGAGAGTACTTTCTTCTGAGAGCATCACTGCGTCAGTACCGTCATAAATAGCGTTGGCAATATCAGACACTTCAGCGCGAGTTGGCACTGGACTATGGATCATAGATTCAAGCATCTGAGTGGCTGTGATAACAGGCTTACCAAGAGCATTACACTTAGCGATAATTACCTTCTGATAGACTGGTACGAGCTCTGTCGGCACTTCAATAGCCAAGTCTCCACGAGCCACCATAGCTCCATCAGCCACTGCGAGAATAGCATCTAGGTTATCTATCGCCTCTTGTGTTTCAATCTTGGTGATAATCGGCACATAATGTGGAGCCTTCTTGAGTAGCTTCTTGAGGTCAAGTACATCCTTAGCAGTACGCACAAAAGAAAGTGCTACTATATCAATTCCCTCTTCAATACCAAAGGCTAAGTCTTTTTTATCCTTCGCGGTGATAGAACTGACTGAGAGGTAGGCTCCTGGGATATTAACTCCACGGCGAGCTTTGAGCTCACCACCTACTACTACCTTACAAAGTATTTCTGTACCCTCCACTTTTTCTACCACCAGCTTCTTCTTACCATCATCAAGCATAATGATAGATCCCTTGCTCACTTCTTGTGGTAGCTTTGGATAATTGATAGAGAAACGAGTTTCGTCACCAATAATTTTTTCAGTGGTAAGAGTCACCTTCTTACCATTTTTGATAGTGATACGTTCTGTAGTGTATTCACCTGTACGAATCTTTGGACCAGAAAGATCAAGAAGAACCGGAAGGGAGACGCCGAGATTTTTTTCTACTATGCGAGCGTTTTTGATACGCAGACGGTGCTCAGCATGGTCGCCATGACTCATATTAAGACGCATGACACTAAGACCTGCTTTAACGAGTTTCTCGAGCATTTCGACTGACTCGGTACGTGGTCCAATAGTAGCCACGATTTTGGTTTTCTTCTTGATTGGCATCATAAATTCTTATTATTAACAACAATTGTAAACTATACAGCAAAAAGAGGCTTCTATCAAGAGCTCTCCTTACTCTGCTTTTTTATAAATATTCTCTACTTCCAAATACTCTTTCCTTGAGAGCCTTAATGGATTCTTTATTTTCTAGCACCTCACCAGTACTGAGTTTATGTAAGGCTGGTATCAGACCACAATCCTTACATTTTCCCCAATGACAGCCTCCTTTATTCTGAAAATAAAGCTCTCTACAGATGGAAAACTCCTTCTCTACTTCGTCGGATGTCATAGTTTTACGCTACTTTTGTGTGCTCTTTGGCATTGATAGCTCCGCACTTCTTATACTTCAGTCCACTCCCGCACGGACAAGGGTCGTTACGTCCTATGAGCTCACTATTGTGAATAGGTGCCGCTTTTGCAGGTTGCTGGTTCGTAGATGTTTCGCCACCAAACTGCTCAATATCTTCACTTGCTCCCGTAAATACCAGCTGACGCTTTTCTTCTTTAGGGACCTGCTCAACACTTGGCTCTAATTTAAGAATCGTAGAAAGAAAAGTTTTGCGGACACTGTCCATAAGTCCGAGGAACATATCATACGCTTCACGTTTGTATTCAATCAATGGATCCTTCTGAGCAATACCACGTAGACCGATACCCTGACGAAGGTAGTCAATTTCATCGAGGTGATTCATCCACAGTGTATCTAGTGAACGAAGGTACAGGGCTCGCTGGATATTATTCCAAGTTTCTTTGTTGAAAGCTTTTTCTTTTTCAGCGTGCACCACTTTCATCTCACCTACTAAGTATTCAAGAATCATGGAACGCTTCTCCGTCTCATCCTTAGAGCGGTCATCACGGATAGCGATAAGCTTAGAAAGAGCTTTCTTATCATCAAATACAGGCGCCAAAGCATTTACTTCTCCTACGATATCTTCTACCTGCCAAAGACTATCTTCTCCGGCACAGTGAAAGGCAATCTGATGATCAAACTCCTCTGACAAAAGCTTCAGGGTTTCATCACGGAAATCATTTGCTTGAAGCACTGCTTTGCGCTTACGATAAACCACCTCACGCTGCTTGTTCATAACATCGTCATACTCCAAGACGTGCTTACGGACATCGAAGTTGTAGCCCTCGATTTTTGACTGAGCGCTTTCGATGGTTTTTGAAATAAGACCGTTTTGGATAGGCTCATCATCAGGAAGGCCAAGCTTGGTCATCATGCCCTGCATACGCTCTCCGCCGAAACGACGCATGAGTTCATCTTCAAGTGACACATAGAACTGTGAAGCTCCTGGATCACCTTGTCGCCCAGCGCGTCCACGAAGCTGATTGTCGATACGCCGAGCTTCGTGACGCTCCGTACCGATGATAAACAATCCACCAAGTTCTTTGACACCCTCCCCAAGCTTGATATCTGTACCACGACCTGCCATGTTGGTGGCAATAGTCACATTGCCCTTCTGACCAGCCTGATTGATAATCAAGGCTTCTTTTTCGTGCTGCTTGGCGTTAAGCACTCGGTGTTCTATCCCTTCACGAGTAAGTAAAGCACTCAAATATTCTGATTTCTCAATTGCAATCGTACCAATAAGAATCGGCTGACCTGTCTTGGTGATTTCAGCTACACGCTTACTGATAGCGCGAAATTTTGCCTCTTCATTTTTGTAGACCACGTCTGGATAATCCTTACGTTGCATACCGCGATGTGTAGGGATTTCTACGACATCGAGTTCGTATACCTTAGCAAACTCTTCAGCCGAAGTACTGGCAGTACCGGTCATACCAGAGAGCTTGTCATACAGACGGAAGTAGTTCTGAAAGGTAATAGTAGCCAGAGTACGAGTTTCTTTTTGGACAGTTACCTTTTCTTTGGCTTCGATAGCCTAATGCAGTCCCTCACTGTAGCGCCTACCTGGCATGAGGCGACCCGTAAAATCGTCTACAATAATTACTTGCCCATCTTTGACCACATAATCACGGTCAAGCTTAAATATCACTTCCGCCTTGAGAGACTGCTCAAGGTGATGTACATATTCTACATTGCCAGAAGCATACATATTGCCCATACCAAGCATACGCTCTACTTCAGTAATACCATCATCAGTCAGTGTCACCACTTTCATCTTTTCATCTATCGTGTAGTGCTTTTCAGCCTGCAGCTTCGGTACGATACGGGCAAAACGCTCGTAGAGCTTACCTGATTCTGCATCTGGAGCAGAAATAATCAAAGGTGTACGAGCCTCATCGATAAGGATAGAGTCGACTTCATCGACAATAGCAAAATGAAGTTCCCTCTGTACCATATCTTCAAGACTCGATACCATGTTGTCTCGCAGGTAGTCAAAACCAAACTCATTGTTGGTACCGTAGGTGATATCAGAAGCGTATGCCTCACGACGAGTCACTGGCATGAGATTAGCTGTCTCGATACTCACTTCATTAGTGTCCACTACATTGGTCGTATACTGATACGACACTCCTTGACCCACAATACAAGCTGTAGTCAAGCCAAGCGCTTCATAGACGCGACCCATCCAGTTGGCATCACGCATAGCTAGATAATCATTGACGGTCACTACATGCACACCCTTACCAGTTAGGGCATTAAGGTAAATCGGTAAAGTAGAAGTCAGAGTCTTACCTTCACCTGTTTTCATTTCAGCTATTTTTCCTTGATGAAGCACTACTCCACCAAGCATCTGTACGTCATAGTGACGCTCTCCGATTACTCGTCCAGCAGTTTCCCGTACCAAAGCAAAGGCTTCTGGCAAAAGCTTGTCAGTTGTCTCACCCTTACGAATACGCTCTTTAAAACTTTCTGTCTTCGCTTTAATATCATCATCTGAAAGCTTTTTGTATTCTTCTTCTAAGGCGTTGACCTTATCTACCAAGGGACGAAGTTTACTTACGACACGCTCATTTGATCCAAATATTTTTTCTAAAAAGGCCATAACGGATATATCCTAAACTTTGCTATGAATTAAAAACGCGCATCTTCATCTACTACAAGCTTCTTCTTGAGCGAGCGTTCACTACGAAGATCTAGATCCCTTTTCTTATTCCGCTGCTTTGTAATTTGTCCTTCGAGCTCATCGGTTACGGCGTCTATTGAAGCCTCGATGCTTTGGGTAGTTTCTTCTGCTCGAAACAATTCTCCATGCTCACTCACCATTACTTCTACACGATAGTTTTTGTCTGGCGCTCCACTGATCTCTATTTCAAACAAGGCACTTTCATCTACAAGTTTGGCCAAGCGTTCCAGTTTTTTTTCGATATAGGCAGTAGAGCGTTCATCTTTGGTATCACCTTTGTAGAGAAATCGGGTTTTCATAACGGTATTTTTAGTATTTAAGTATCTCTAGTATAAAGCCGAAAGAGCTCCTAGGCAAGCCTCGGAACTCTTTTTTGCTTTTATTTAAGCCCTTGTTTGCTATAGACCATTGATCATCTGACTGGTCGTCGAAAGAGAGTCAAGAAGAGCTGGAATAGCTACCATCAACCCAATAATCGGCACCAAGAAAAACACCAAAGTACTTACCATAGTAAAAAGGAAATACTTACGCGTTTTTTCTACCGATACATATATCTGCTCTAGCTTCTCGTCTTGCGCTTTGAGTCTAGCCTCTAGTTCCTGGTCCATATATTTCTCATTATTTACTTATAGCTCGAAGATAGCTACGCATACCTTCTTGCTTTGAGTTACTTGCCCAAAGTGATTCTAAAGCTCTGGCTATAGGTAACAATCTACCATTGAGCATAGCTCCAGAAAAAAGTTTAAATACATCCTCTCTTGTTTTATATTTTGGCGTATTTCTTTCACTATCTTTACGGTACAAGGCGCTTACCAGTATGTTGAAATTTTCTCTATAATTCTTATAGTTGAATTCATCGCTATATACATCAAGCATCATTGGATCGATAATGGCACGTTCTAAGTCAAATCGTTTTAAGTGATTCAATCGCCTTCTTTTTTTTATCGCTTTAGCCTTTTCTTTAATGATTGGTATTTTTTGAGCATATCTGTGCATAAATCTCTTTGACAATTCTTCTGTCACTGCCTCATTGGCCCATCTTAATAACAATTCTTTTTGTGATCCACTCTTATCCATCATGGAAATTCCCATGCGTCTTTCCTGAAAAACAGTATTATCAGAATCCCCTAAATCTCCTATAACTCTCTTATCCTTCAAATCTGGACTCCATTTTTTTGCAGTAACACTTTGAAATGATTGCATATGTATCATTTCGTGAACGAGTATCCTACATATCTGCCAATAATCACCCTTCTCTAGATCCTGTAAAATATCTATTTCTCCTGTATAAGTTCTATACGTGCCTAAAATACCTTTTTCTAGTTCATCTTCGGAAGCCTTATTTATAAAATGGGTATGCTCTGGGGTTATCTCTATAGACTCCTCTAACCCATACTCTCGGAGAAACTCTACCAAAAGCACATGTATTTTCTCAATGCTCTCATGAAGTTCAGGAGGGATTTCCTGTGTATTTTTATCCTCCTTTCTTCGATTCATCATACCATCTGCTACACCCTTCCAATACGCTTGCGCCCTCCTCTGTGTCTCAGGACTTCCCCCTACTATCCTATGGACAGGAGATTCTCTCTCAGAACCCAATTTAACTGACTCAGCTCTAAAAGTATTTTCAAAATTCATACACTACTAGTTCACTTCTACTAACAATTCAGGAAACTCTCTCGTACCCATCTCACCAAAAGTAAAATGCCCTTTGTCTACAAACTCTCTGGTCACTATACCGTCACAGCTATCCTTGATAATCCGCACACTCTCCAGGATATCACTATCGTCATCAGCTGAAATAAAGATAGTCACGCCCTCAGTCTGTGAAACCAAATTGCGCTTAACAGGAAAGTCAAAAAACTCGGGTATATGATCACCATCTGGATCGAGGTATGGTGCCACGAGTAGCACCTTACCGACACGAAGGGTATTCTCCGAAAGATAACGCACCAAAAATCCTCCACCACAACTATGCCCTACTAGCACTGTCTCCTCATCTGGCGCAAGTCCCTCAAATACTTCTTTCCAGGCTTCGTATATAGGGTGATACGGCTCGGGCAACTCTGGCGCTACTACTTGTAAGCCTTGGGCTTCTAGTTCAGTCTTAAGCCAAGGAATCCAATGATGTTCTGCCTCATGGCCATCATATTCTTCCTTACTGTCTGCCATCCCATGCAGGATAATAGCTTTTTTCATAGTCTAAAAATTTTCAAGCTTATAGACATCGTAAGCCACCTCATCGTATGGATGAACAGACTTCATAGCGGTAATTACAACCTGAAGCACTTCTTCATCTACGGTTACCTCTATTCTTTCTTCCTCTACTACTTCACGAATACCTAAGCTCCCAATATGAGGCTCTGCACCAGGAAGAGGCAGAAATCTCCCCTCTCCACGAGAAGAAAAACTACAATACGAATAGTTGCCAAGCTTCCCCGCTCCTGCACTTCCCATAGCTTCACGCACTGTATCTGCGTGACTTTCGGGTACGTAGACTATAAGCTTATACTTCATATTACTTTTTCTAAAACCCAACCATTTGAACCTCTTCTTGTAAGCGTACACCAAGCTCATCACGGACACGGGTCTTCACCAGTGATGCGAGCATCACCACATCACTTGCAGTAGCTTTACCTGTATTGACGATATAGTTTGGATGATGCGGACTCACCTGTGCTCCACCTATTTTCTTACCACGAAGGCCTACATGATCGATAAGCCAGCCAGCCGGAAGCTTGCCATCCTTAGATGGGAAACCCTTGTCTCGCAAAAACTCATCGAGGAGCGCCTCACTGTGCACGAGCGGATTCATAAAAAATGATCCGGCGCACCAGGCATCCTGAGGATGCTTACTTTCACGAGCGGCCATGGTTTCTTTGCGGATAGTGGCGAGGTGTTCTGCCGGTGCTGTTTGAGTCAGATAAAACTCCGCTGTCACAATAGCCCAGTCTTTTTCTTTTTTAAAAAAACTACTGCGATAACCAAATTGACACTCTTCTTTGGTAAATGACTTAAGCATTCCCGTACGGAGATTGACGGCTACCACTACCTTGATAAAGTCACTCATCTCAGAACCAAAAGCTCCAGCATTGCCTCGTACTGCCCCTCCGAGAGTTCCTGGAATACCAGAAAGGCGCTCCATTCCAGCCAAGCCTACTTCCTCAAGAGCGAGTACTACATCAAGCAGGCGTGCGCCAGACGAGGCAGTCAGCTTCTGGTGAGATATCTCTATGGCTGTCGAAACAAGGTGCACCACAAGTCCAGGAAAGCCGTTGTCCGAAAAAAGCACATTACTCCCACCTCCCAAAAGGAAAGCTGGCATACCCTGATGCTTAGCATATTCTATCGCCTCCACCACTTCACTGGCCGACTCTACCTGGACATAGGCCTTGGCGTTCCCTCCGATCTTAAAAGTCGTAAGTGGCGCTAAAGGATAATTTTCTTCAATCTTCAGTTTACTCATATCTTTTTATTTTTATTTTCTTTTACTTAGAAGCTAAACTTCTAAGTAACTACTTCTTGGTGAGGGCGTGAGATATCTCCCACACATTACCAGCTCCAAGAGTGACTATCAGGTCATTACGGCCCATGTCTTTTTCAAGTTTCGTAGTTACCTCTTCTATGGATTCACCTACATCTGCCTTACCTGCTATGAAACGATTGATTGCCTGAGCAAGATCTTCCGAAGACACACCACCCTGCTCTTCACGAGCGCTTCCGTAAATAGGGAGAATGATGACCTGATCAGCATCATCAAAACTCTGCGCAAACTCTTGAAGCAATGCCTTAGTGCGAGTAAAGGTATGTGGATGAAAAACTACTTTGAGCTGACGGTTTGGGAAAAGTTCCCTGAAGCTTCGGAGTGTGGTACGTATCTCTTCTGGATGATGCGCATAGTCATCATAGATAAGAGCTCCAAAGCGCTCTCCAAGAAATTCAAAACGACGTTCAGTCCCTACAAAAGACTTCATCGCTTCACGCACAGCTTCTGTATTCATACCAAGCTGATACAAAAGCGCCAGCACTGCGGTGGCATTCAAAGCATTGTGACGACCCGCGAGAATAAGTTCGTAGACACCCAGACTCATATCCTGGTGCATGACCTCAAAACGCTGTCGTGTAGTTCCATCGGGAATAGCCTCCCAGTTTACTATTTGGTATTCTGCCCCTGTTACAAAACCATACGAATGCGCACTCACTTGAGCACTTTTACTTACCTCCACTACATCGCTATTGTCAAAGCAGTACACGAGCTGACCATGTCGTGGAATACGTGCCACAAACTGCTTAAAAGTATCTCGGTATATTTCTTCAGTCGCAAAAAAATCCGGGTGATCATAGTCCACACTCGTAAGTATCACTCCAAAGGGTGTGTAGTGAGCCAACTTGTTTTGGTATTCATCCGCCTCAAGGACAAGGTGTTTACCCTTACCAAGAAGAGCACTTCCTCCCCATGAAGCAATTTTGCTCCCTATGATAGCACTTGGATCTTCACCAATAGTCTTAAGTGTGTGGGCCAGAAGAGCACTGGTCGTGGTCTTGCCATGCGTCCCGCAGACAGCCAAAGTCTGCCATTCACGAGTGAGCATACCAACTGCTTCCGGATAACTCATAACAGGAGTCCCTCTCTCCAAGGCTACCGCAAGCTCTCTGTTTTGCTCTTTGTTGTAGGCCGTGGAATATATCACCAAATCTACATCTGAGCCTATATGCTCATCCTTAAATCCAACACGCGGTACAATGCCATATTTTGCCAAGATAGTATCGGTATAAAAAACTTCTTCTGTATCAGAGCCAGTTATCTGTAGGCCATGATGGACGAGAAGCTCACAAAGGGCTGTCATACCTGCCCCTTTAATCCCTACCATGTGAATATGTTTGTAGTCTGCAAGTTTCATAGAGTCTTATACCTTAACCAAAGAAAGGAGGCCTTCTGCGATGTGACGCGCTGCTTCAGGATGATAGAAAGCTCGAAGTGCTTCTCCCATTGCTTTCGACTTTGCTTCATCATTTAAGAGTGATTTGATTTCATCCAAGAGAAGATGCTCTCCAAGATTTGCTTCCTCGAGTACAGCTGCTCCTCCGATATGTGCTATATCATAGGCGTTTTTTTGCTGTTCACCATTGGCAGAGCTTGCGAGGGGCACTAGGATACAGGTTTTGCCAAGCGAGGCGAGTTCAGCAATAGAACCAGCACCAGCACGTGACATCACGACATCAGAAAGCGCATAAGCGTCTCCGAGTTCTTCGGCAGTAAAAAACGCTCTGGGTATATACCCAGTACTTCCTCTAGGCTCTATACCAGCACCCGTGACTGCCTTCAGTATATTTTCATAGTGGTCACTTCCTGTCTGATGAATCACCTGGATACCTTCTGCCAAAAGTTCAGGCAAAATATGAAGCAATGCCTCATTGAGACGAGTAGCTCCAAGACTGCCGCCAATGACTGCAATTGTTTTTTTACCTGGATCAAGACCGAATTCCATATACCCTCGTTCACGCTGACCAGACATAATATCTGTCCGTACTGGGTTACCAGTCAAGGCTACCTTCTCTACTGGAAAATAATTACGAGCAGATGGATACGCAATAGCAATTTTTTGCACAAAGCGAGAAAGAAAACGATTCGCCATACCAGCTACTGCGTCCGAGTCATGGATAAGCACTGGGATCCGATAGACTCGCGCAGCCAGTACCACTGGCACAGAAGCTGAACCACCCTTAGAAAAAACAACATCCGGAAAAAAGAAAAACAAATGCCACAGTGACTGTATAAAACCAAAAGGAATGCGGAAAAGGTCTGTGAAATTCTGGAAAGAAAAATAGCGGCGCCACTTACCAGTACTCACAAGTTTCACGGGGATGCCCTTTTCTTCCATACTAGCTGCACCAAATCCACCGCTCGGTCCTATAAAAAGAAACTCTACTCCGGGTGAGAGGGTCTGCAACTCTTCAGCTACTGCCAAGAGCGGAAAGGTATGTCCTCCTGATACGCCACCTGTTAATACGACTCGGATATTTTTTGCCATAAGAATCATTCATTTAGTACTTTGTCTTACCTCCAGTGTAACCCGCACCACCATTTCAAACAAGGCTCTTCTGAAGGGTTTTTTTCTTTGTAGTCGGAGTACTTATCACAGCTGTTTTACTGATATTGAGGAGAATTCCAAAAGAGCCCAAGAGTACCGCAAGAGAAGTTCCACCATAACTAATAAATGGCAATGGAATACCTGTGAGTGGTATCAGTCCAGAAATAGCTCCAATATTGATAAAGGCCTGCCCCGCAATCCAAGTAGTGATACCCACAGCCAAGAGACGTCCAAACTCATCTTGAGCTCCGCGAGCAATCTGGAAACCTCGCCAAGCAACAAAAACAAAGAGACAGAGTACTAGTCCTGCGCCCATAAGCCCAAACTCTTCACTAAGTACCGCATAGATAGAGTCGGTCACTGGTTCTGGCAGATAGTTAAACTTCTGACGACTCTGGCCCAAGCCAATTCCGAAGAGCCCGCCTGAACCCACAGCAATCAGCGCTTGAGTAATCTGATATCCCGCTCCCGATGGATCATGCTCTGGATTCAGAAACACCAAGAGACGCTGCATACGGTACGGTGCAAGCTTGATAAGAATAAGAAGGAACAAAAAAGCAGAAACTGCGAGCCCGCCAATATGAGCCAACTTGGCACCTGAAGCAAAAAAGATTGACATGGAGATGATAAAAATGAGTCCCAATGTCCCCGTATCTGGCTGCTTGATAATCAAGAATCCCACAAAAGAAAGTATCAAAAGAAAAGGTACCAAGCCTTCATAGAAATCCCCTGCCTTCCCTTGTCCCTTGGTAGAAAGCCAAGCGGAAAGATAGAGAATAATAGCAAGCTTCATGACCTCAGAAGGCTGAAAGGAAATTGGTCCGATAGCCACCCAACGAGCTGCCCCATAGACAGTCGTACCAAAACCTGGAATAAAGACCAAGATAAGTAACGCTATAGCAAGAAAAAAAACCGGTACCACAAAACGCTTCCAGACTCTATAGTCTACGCTTTGAAAAAAGAAAAGTGCCAGAAAACCAACACTCAAACCCAAAAGCTGCTGCTTAAAGAAGTAGTATGAATCCCCAAAGCGCGACTCGCCATAGAGTACACCAGCACTCGCAATCATAAGCAGCCCTATGCTCAGAAGAGTGGCCAAGACAAAAAAAAGTATTCTATCAAATTCAAATCGAAACATATCAGTTAAAGAGGTTTACGATTTTCTGTTCGCCAATCATCTATAGCTTTGTGATTACCCGAAAGAAGGATACTCGGCACACTCCAATCACGATACACTTCTGGCTTAGTGTACTGAGGATGCTCACGGCCACCTTCTTCACTGTACGACTCATATACACTACTCTCCTCATTACCAAGCACTCCCGGTACTAGGCGCGTCATACTATCAAGCATGATAAGAGCTGGCAATTCACCGCCCGTAAGCACATACTCGCCTATAGAAAATTCCTCATCGACACAGTGATCAATAAAGCGCTGGTCGATACCCTCATAACGGCCACACACAAAAACAATTCTTTCATACTGAGAAGCGAGTCTCTCAGCGTGCCTTTGGGTATAAAACTCTCCCTTGGCTGAGGTCACAATCACTCGCGTTTTATCGCGAGCAATCTCTGGAGCAAGAGCAATCACATGCTCAAGACAGGCTACCAAAGGCTCCACCTTGAGGACCATTCCCGCCCCACCGCCATACGGTGTATCATCTACAGTCTTATGCTTATCCAAAGCAAAGTCGCGTAATTGATGCGTATACACCTCTATAAGCAAAGCTTCCTTTGCGCGTTTCAAAATAGAGGCCTCTGTATATGGAAGGCAAGCCTCTGGAAAAAGAGTGATGATATCAAAACGTATTTTTGGTTGCATACCCAGTCGAACAACTGTAAATAACTTAATTTTTATAATAAATATCTACTTTTCAAAATGCACCGTAGAAGCCTTCCTTCTGTAACTACTTGATTCAACTTTGCTGATTTTACAGTTGTGCTACTGGGCATATTCCTTATAATACCATATTTAGCAAAGAAAAACGGCTACCCAGATAGGAGGTAGCCGTTTTTCGGCACATGCCTGTGACAGTAGTAGATAGTTCTACTGTGGCGTGAGAGTACCGAGTACTGTGTCACGTTCAAGATTGAATTGGTACTTTTTGGTCGTACCATTTTTGTATTTGACAGTCACATTGACCTTCGTGTCATTTTTCATACCAGGCTGTTTCTGAATCTTTAGGTCGTAGCCCTCTCCGGTTTCTATTGTTTTTGGAAGCTTGTACTCATAGGTCAGTGTTTTTTCTGTACCAAGAGGTACCTGCACTATAGTCCCTGCCACCTTCTTACCAAATTCTTCACCATACACTACTTGGTGTGAGACCGGAGCTATACCCTCTATATAAGATCCCTTTTGCACATAGATACGAGCATACGCCTGGTAATCCTTCGTAAGATAGCTCTTTTCCTTAGCGGTATGATGGTAGTTCACCGTAAGCGTAGCGCGTGGCTCAGCCTCAGTAAGATCGACACTATAGTCATAGGTACGCACCACGTAGAGATCGCTTTTGAAAGCATTAGCATTGGAATCTACCAGAAAAAGATAGTCCTGATTCCAGGCAGTATCTACCTTACCGTCCCACGAAGCTTTTTCAATCTGTGCCTGCAAGGCAGCGTCCTTAAAGGCAACTTGAATATCTTTTGAGTGTAGATCACCGAGGATAATCTGAAAGAGCTTGTACTTATCCTGAAGCGAGAGCGTTTTTACCTTTTTCAAAATCTGTGCCGAGAGCTCTCCCATGATTGACTTGCGGTCACCAAAAGAAATACCTTCTTTGTAGTACTTCTGTTCTACCTGATACTCAAGATCCAAGACAGCATTTTCTGACCCAAAACTCCCTTCGTATCCAGGCACCTCTACCGGTCCAGTCACTGCCAGCACTGATTCAAGCACATGTGTAGTTACTCCGATGACACCATCAAACTGCTCTTCTCCCTTACCCATATGGTAGAAATCTTCTGCTGCCTTAGCGTTGGTAGCAAAGTCTGGAGAGTGATTTGAGTCACGAAGCTTGAGACTGCTCACTCCAAGTGTTTCTTTCATTGGATACGGAGCTGGTACTGTGTCTGGAATTCGTCCATCAAAATTGACCGTATCGTGAACATCGAGACTCAAAGCCTGACCATCTTTAATCTTCAAAATACCGAAAGAACCTATGTATCCACCGCCCGGGCGAAGCTCCATATTGTTCTGAAAGAGAATCAGATATGTCTTGGTCTCGCCATTGGTATCAACCAAAGCATCAGCAATAGAAAGCAAAGTACTCATATCAGTCTGTATCTCTTCTTTGACTGGCACTACCCCAAGGAAGCGCTGTAGACTTGCAAAGCCACTTCGTTTCCACTCAAGAAAAATAAAAAGAGAGAGCAAAAGGACTACAGAGACAACCACAAACAAAGCCCAAAACTTTTTTGAATAGTGTTTAGCCATAATGCTTTATGTAGGTGAGTTACCCTTGAGAAGTTCGTTAAGTCTACGCTTATATTCCTCAACAGTTGGTTCTGCCTCTGGATCTTTTTGGATTTCTACTCGTTCATGTGCTTCTGCAACCGTTGCACCAGCACGCTCCCCATCTGATACCTGCTCTTCTGTTATTTCATCTACCACGTATTCTTCAACTGGCTCCGGTAACGGGGTTTCAATAACTTCAATTTCAGGAAGAATGACAGCATCATCGAGCATTTCAGGTGTTTCTAGTATACCAAATTGTGGCAAAGATCCAGCCATGATTGGAAGATTACCAGGAGCGGCGGCGCCCTTCTTCGCCTGCCGTACCGGAGCAACTTCGATTTCATTTTCCTGCTCTTCTTGATAGCTCAAAGTAGATGGACGAACAGCAACAAATTTTTCAGCTCCAATCCATGGCACCGCTTCACCGATGTGACTATTTTCAAAACCACCCACTGGCTTGACACTGTCCTTTCCAAAAACCTTAAGAGACAAGAGAAGGAAAAAGAAAAGCGTTGTCGCGAAGAGAGCCGTGAGAAAACTCACTCCAAGGTAAGTAAAGATACTCCCTACAACTACCTTCGTTGCTGGCTTATCAATGACCCGCACTTCTACCTCATTGCTATTGCTGTAGTACAAATTGGTTGCCACAAAAAGAGTCTTCAGAGTGGCTACTGTTTTTTGCATAGCCTCTTCTTGGTTTTCAGCTTTCTGAGCAAAGGTCAAAATACCGCCCTGTTCTTTGGTAGCTACAGTGAGCTGAGTATTCCAAAAATTCTTTTTTTCATCCTTACTTACTCCTTCTGGAAAAACCACCACTTCTGGGAAATCACGCTCTACACGCTCTGCAAAAGTAAGCGTCTTCATCACTGCACCCATAGAGTGAGTGACCTCTGCCACTTCTTGTTCTTGATTGGTCACAAACAAAACACTTGTTTCTGTTTGGTACACACGGAAGTAGTCGAGCCAAAACAAAGCTGAAGCAAAGGTCAAAAAAACCAAGGTCACTACATAAAGGCGCCCAAAAGAATTTTTTTGAAAATATTTACTTAGATTGAGAAACAGCATAGTTGTTTTTAACAAGATTTTTTTCAGTAAACATTTCCTGGTAAGCCTCTACCGTGCGACGAGCAATAGCATCCCAGCTGTATTCAGCTTCTGCTCTCTCCTTGGCACGAGCACCGATGGCGCGAGCCTCTTCGGGACGATTGGCGTAAAAAGCTATCTTTTCGCGAAGCTCGTCTACATTTTTGTTTTCGAATGATACTCCAGTGTTACCCTGAATAGCTTCAAGGTTAGCTGAGATATTGCTTACTACTGGAAGCAGTCCATAGGCCATAGCCTCAAGGAGTGCGAGCGACAATCCCTCATCTTCTGATGGCTGCACAAACAAGGCAGCGTGAGAGAAAAGAGCCTCTAATTTACGGCCACTCTGCTCTCCTACAAAGATGATATTGTCTGATCCAATACTCATGGCTTTGAGGTATTCTTCGTAGTCTTCCGTGTTAGAAGCAGAACCCACGATAACTAACTTCATATTATTTGGAAGCTTGCTTTTTTCTTCTAACTCACGGAAGGCCTTGATAAGATAATGAATTCCCTTGTGACGAATCAAACGGCTAACAGAGAGGATATAGCGCTCTGGCTTAAGATTCCATTCATGAAGAAGCGAGGCGTCTTTTTCATAACGCACTTCTGCGCCATTAGGGATAAAGGTAAACTTCTTGTGATAGCGCTCCTCGGCATACTTCTCAAGAGTTTCACTAATCACGATTGTTTTCTGTGGTACTGCGCAAGTGAAGTACTCAGCAATCTGCAAGCCAAAGCGAGCAAAGGCATTCCATTTTTGGTGGAAATAATCACGACTATGAAAAGTAGCAATCACCTTTGAGCTAGGCTTGAGAAGACGTGGAATAAAAGCGAAGATACTTGGACCAATAGAATGGAAGTGAATCACATCGTACTGCGCCAAAAAAACAGAGTGAAGAGTAGCCATAAATGAATATGACAATGCCTCTAGATGCTTCGTATGAATACATGGGACATGCACCAAACGCACACCTTTGAAGCTCTTGTTTTCGGCTGGGGTATAACTTGAACGTACATAAGCCACTACATCATGTCCTTCCTTGGCCATACGTACAGCCAGCTGCTCGACGTGCTTCTCTACACCGCCAGAAAGCGCTGGAATACCTTTTTGTCCGATAAATGCTATCTTCATATATCTTCCTTTGAATTAATTTAGTCCCTTGTCGAGAGAGAAGATTTTTCCTCTCCCTCAGATAAGACACCAACCGTACTTACCTTAAAAGCTCTTCAAGATTGGAGAAAGATCTCCTTTTACATTTTTCTCAAATGTGTTTGTGCTCTTGTCTACACCCTGCTGGATGCCATCAAAGCTTTTATTGGCTCCGGCACTACGTGCAAGGCGAGCAATACCATATCCAGTATTCTGAACAAGCTTAGCGTCTTTGATACTTACCGTACCAGTTCCACCAGCCCCGCTGACTTCGATACCGTCACCACGGTTATAGCGGAAGCTATTATTCTTAGTCCAAACTGATGAACCGTCGATGGCCACTTTCAGGCCACTTCCTCCATTAGCATTTGACTTACTACCTTCCATCCAGATATTTGATCCTGCCTCAACATCGATACCATCAAGCTTGTTATTCCAGATATCAGTATCAGTGATAGAGATACGACGCTTCTCTGAATAAATTCCAGCCAATGCATTGTCGTGAATCTGTACCTTATCGATTACGAGCTGCTTGCTCTTTTCATTACGAGCCTTATCAGCATGGATACCATCACGCTTACTATTCTTGATAATCACATTGTAGATAGTCGCTTTGGCATCTTCTGCTACTTGCACGCCATGACGACCATTGGTTACGGTCATGCGAGTAAGGCGGGAACCGTCTTTCATAGTAACAGTAGGCTTGTTATTATTATCAGCCTTGATTACTACTTTTTCACGATTACCACGAACACTGATTACCTCTACGCCACTCGGGATAGTGATGTTCTCTGTGTAGGTTCCGTTGTACACACGCACTTCATCACCTTTCTTAGCTTTATCCAAAGCCTTTGAAATAGTCTTGTACGGGTTACTTGAACTTCCATCTTGCTTACCTTTGGCGTCATCATCAACATAGATAACTCCAGTCTTTCCAAAAGCAATAACAGGCAATACCACCAAAATGACCAGTGATAGACCCATCAAAACCTCTTTCGAAAGCCAAAAACTCTTCTTTAACATAGGTTGGTCTTGTAAACTAATTAGACCTAGTATCATAGCAAATTTCTAATATTTTGTCAATAGTGCCATTTTCGTCTATACTTAACTCAAAAAGAGCTTAAAATAAATAAAAATTCACCCGGTAAAATGCGACAAAGTCGCCAAGAGCTTTGCTCTATTTCACGGGGTAAACACAAACTCTATGCCACTTCAAAAACTCCTCTCTCCAGAGTCTATTGCTATCATTGGTGCTTCTACCAAACCAGGTGCTGTCGGCAATGATATCGTCAAAAATCTCGTCTCTTATAGCTACTCTGGCAAAGTCTATCCCGTCAATCCCAAAGCCAGTGAACTCTACAACCTCCCCTGTTTTCCCTCAGTCAAAAACCTCCCAGAGGTAGTTGATTTGGCTATTGTGGTTATCCCTGCTCCCCTCGTAGTCGACATCGTCAAAGAATGCGCGGAGACGGGTATTACTCAAATTGTTATTATCTCTGCTGGCTTCAAAGAAACAGGCGCTGAAGGCAAAAAGCGTGAAAGTGATCTTGTGGCACTCGTAGAGCAGTATGGGCTTACCCTCCTTGGGCCAAACTGCCTTGGTTTTATTCATCCAAGTCTTGGGCTCAATGCCTCTTTTGCAAAGCAAATGCCCGAAGCTGGAGATATCAGCTTTTTCTCACAAAGCGGAGCACTCTCTACTGCTCTCCTCGACATGACCCATGAGTCACTTACATTTTCTCATTTCATCAGCGTTGGCAACAAAGCTACTCTCGAAGAAAAAGATTTTCTCAACTATTTCAACACCGAAGACTCCACTAAGACTATTGCCTTTTATAGCGAGGGTATCAATGACGCCAGAAGCTTCATCGAGACAGGCCAGTCTCTCACTAAGCCCACCATTGCACTCAAGAGTGGTGCCACTGAAGCTGGAAGCAAGGCCTCTAGTTCTCATACCGGTTCGCTCGCTGGAAGCGATCTCGCCTACGAAGCTCTTTTTAAGCAAGCGGGTATCCTTCGAGCCCATACTCTTCAGGATATGCTTGATACTCTTCTTGTTACTTCCAAAAACACCTTCCCAAAAGGCCCTCGTGTAGCCATCCTCACCAATGCCGGTGGCCTTGGAGTTCTCGCTAGTGATACTGTCATCGAAGAAGGTATGACTCTTGCCTCCCTCGAGGAAAGTACAGAAAGTGCTTTACGGGCTATCCTCCCAGAAGCAGCCAGCAGTCACAATCCCGTAGATGTTCTTGGAGATGCTCCTATGCTCCGCTATCAAGAAGCCCTCTCGCTTATTGCCAAAGACAGTGGGGTCGACATGATACTTGTTATTGTTACCCCGCAATCCATGACGGAAGCTGTTGCAACAGCAGAAGCTCTTCTTACTTTCCGTAAAGACTCTTCACTTCCACTCGTAGCCTCCTTCGCTGGCCACGACTCCTTCCTAGAAGCCAAGGCTCTCCTTACTCCCCACATTGCTACCTACACCATGGCTGAAGCAGGTGCCAAAGCTCTCGGTGCTCTCTACAAGCTTTCTCTCATCCAAGAAGAAAAAGTCTCTCAAAAAAATACCTCCCCCGCTTCAGCAAAAAGTTTCTCACAAGAAAATGCTCGCACCATCATAGAAGAGGCTCTTGGTAAAAAACAATCCCAGCTCCTTCCTATTGAAGTAGAGTCACTTCTCACTAGCTATGGCTTTCGTTTTCCAAAAACGGTCACCGTTACATCTGTAGAAGATGCCGAAGAAAACGCTCGTCTTTTTCATGGTCCAGTTGTCCTCAAGATTGTCTCGCCAGAAATTACCCACAAGTCTGATGCTGGTGGCGTTATCTTAAATGTCGCTCCGGAAAATATCGGCACCACCTATACTCGTCTCATCGAAACCATCAAGACCAATGTCCCCACTGCTACTATCAAAGGTGTCTCTATCCATGAACAAGTAGATCGTGAACATGGCAAAGAACTTATCCTTGGGATCAAGACAGAGCCTGGTCTCGGTAAGGTAGTGCTTGTTGGTCTCGGAGGTATCTATGTAGAAGTCTTTCATGATGTGAGTGTTCGCTTTGCACCACTCACTCTTCACGATACAGAGACCATGGTAAATGAACTCAAAAGCAAGGCTCTCCTTGAAGGTGCTCGTGGTGAAAAAAAGATACCTCTCGAACCCCTCTACGATGCACTCATGCGCCTCAGTCAATTGGCTTTAGATTTTCCAGAAATTGAATCACTGGATATCAATCCACTTCTTGTTTTTCCTGGCACTGCCGAACCACTCGCTCTTGATGCACGTATCAGCTTACAGATTGATTAGTCATATTCAGCTGAAGTATTTTTTAGCAAATCAAAAACAGTCCTTTTCTTAGGACTGTTTTTTAGTATTCTTTTTTAGAAGGTCTCGATAGAGAGCCTCCAATTTTTCCAAGAATACTTGAGGAGTAAGGTCAACTACTGATTGTCCTGCTATCTGACGCATCACTTTCAGGTCCAGAGCATCGAGCTGATCCAGAGCCTGATACAGGGCTCTACTATTGCCTATTGGAAACAAAAGTCCATCTACTCCATGATCAATACGTTCCACAATACCACCGCTTTGACTCGCAATTACCACTACTTCACGCGCTTGATTTTCGGTCACTACGTACGGTAAGTTTTCGTACCAAATAGAGGGTACAACCAGAGCTTCAGCCGAAAGCACTTCCTTGTCCAAATCATCGCCATAAAGCGCTCCATGAAATACCACTCTCTTCTCCAGATTAAGCACTTGAGTAAGCTGCTCCAGAGATGCTCGCTCTGGACCATCTCCGATAATATGAAGCGTCTTCGCTTCTAATCCATACGTAAAGGCTCGGATCAAGACATCGACACCTTTTTCAAGAGAGAGTCTTCCAACAAAAACAATCTTTCCTTTTATTTTTTCTTCATTCCCTTTGGGTACATGAAGCAATGGGTTTGGTATTACTTGGATATTCTGTCTCAGACCAAGCTTATGGCATTCATCTGCCAAAAACTGACTCGGTGATACCAGTACATCCACAAGTCGATAGCTTCCCAAAAGTGCGTGCAGCCATTTTTCACAAGCGCAAATAAAACTCTTGGTATACGAATCATCTACCACTCTATCGAGTATGGCTCGTATACCAGAGGTGTGCTCCCAAATTTTTCCACGTGTAAACAGCGTGTAGCTTGGGGAAACAATCTTATAATCATGTAAAGTCAAAACGATTGGCACCTTATTTTTCTTGAGAATATGAAAAATGCTTGGCGAAATCTGATGATAGATATTGTGTGCATGCGCTATATCTGGCCGAAACTCATCGATAAGCTCCTGAAGCTTTCTATTGGCTTCACTGTTCCAAAGAATACGTATACTAAGACAAAACTTCTTCCAAAGACTTTGCTTGCCATGATAATCCACCGAAGAGACAAAATACCAAGACCAAGGGGTTTCTTGATTTCGATGATCTTGCATTGAAAAATAGGCTACTTCATGTCCGGCCTTTGTCAGTATCTCTCCCATATCCAAATACGCCCTCTCAGCACCGCCTTTCAAGTAATGGTATTTATTGATAAGAAGAATTTTCATAGCGCTATATAGTGGTATACTATCACTATACCAGTTTAATGAATTTTTGCCTCTATGTTTTTTTCTTTCAATAGCCTTGCTTACAAAATTTCTGCCAAGAGTCGTGCACGCAAACACGCTTTTTTTCTAGCTACTATAGAACCTAAGCCACATGAAAGCATCCTTGATGTCGGTGCCAATGCCATAGAGTACTCAGATACTGACAACTACCTTGAAAAACACTACGCCTATCCTGCTCAAATTACCGTAGTTAGCCTCGACGACACAAGCAACCTAAAGACTCAGTACCCTGAAGTGACCTTTATCCAGGCCGATGGTACCAAGCTCCCCTTCAAAGATACTGAATTCGATATTGCCTACAGTAACGCTGTGATAGAGCACGTAGGCTCATACGATGCCCAGCGAGCCTTTCTTTCTGAGCTCGCTCGCGTAAGCAAACGAGGCTATCTCACTACTCCTAATCGTCACTTCCCTATAGAGGTACACACCAGAGTTCCTCTTTTACACCTTCTTCTTCCCAAGGTTCTTTTTGATGCTTTTCTTAAACTCATTGGTAAAGGCTGGGCTGCCGAGAATTACATGCACCTCCTAACCAAGAGCGACCTTAAGAAACTTCTCTCTGATACAGGTATCACTCACTATCACATCACCCACAACCGCTTCTGTGGCCTCACCATGACCTACACACTCACATGGACGAAATAAAAAAACAACTCTTTATCCCTTACAGCGCCGTCCTTTTGTCTTTTTTGACTTTTGTAGGCATTACCTTTGGTATTGCACTTGATTTCAATCTGGGTTTACCAGTGGTCTTTTTTAGCGGCATTGGACTGTTTATTCTTTTTCGTGAACGCCCCCTTGTTTTCTTTGCTATCCTCCTAGTGGCACGCATGTCACTTGACTATTCGTCTCAGTATTTGAGTTTTACTTTTTACGACATCACTCTTTCGCTTTCTCAACTTCTTGGTATTGGTATTGCTGTACTTGGTGCTTACTGCCTGTATCTTTACCATTCAAAGTCCAAAGCTTTCGCTCTCAATTCACCTTTTCTTATTATGATGCTTTGGGGCATCGCCTCCCTTGGCATTTCACTTTCTCCAAGTATCGGCATCTCAGAAATCATTCGTATCTTTGACCTCTACGTTATCGCTCTTCTGAGCTATCTTTTTGTGAAAAACAAAGCCGATCTCCAATTTCTACTCAAAGCCATTCTCCTCTCTGCTTTTATTCCAAGTTTAGTCGCCCTGTATCAGTACATCAATCACATCGGCTTTAGCGATGCCGACGTCTCTATTCCACGTATCTACGGTACCTTTGCTCATCCCAATACTCTTTCGCTCTACCTCTTCTCCCTCCTTGTCGTAGCCTTCATCTACTACCTCTTAAACCGCAAAACTTTTACCTCTTCTCAGGAAAAAGTATTCTACAGCGTGAGCCTCTTTCTTATTTTTCTTCTTTTCCTTACTTTTGCACGTGTAGCTTGGGTAATTACTTTTTTCTTTATGTTCCTGATTGCGGTAATACGCATGAAAAAACTCCTCCTTCCGCTTATTCTTATTCCACTTATCCTCATTCTCCTCTCACCAGCCTTTCAAAATCGTATTGCCGAAAGTCTTTCCCCTGATCCAGATAGTTCCATTGTCTGGCGTCAAAATCTTTGGTCAGATGTTATCCAAAAAACTATCCAGGATGATCGCATCCTCATCGGTTCTGGTATCAATACTTTTCCTCTCTTTACTACCAATCTCCGAGGCATTCTCCCTGGTTCCAATGATGCTCACAATGACTTCGTAAAGTTTTTTGTAGAAGGTGGATTTATCGGTCTCGGTATTCTGCTTTGTTTTTATATTCTTTTGTTTGAAATTCTTTTTAAGACAAGGCGTACCTTAAGAGAAGACCCTGAACTCGCCAACATCGTTTTTGCCCTTACACTCTTTCTTCTTTGTCTTATCATAGCCAGCCTCACCGACAACATCTTCAAAAACACCCCTGTCCAATGGATTTTCTTTGCTCTTTTTGGAGCAGTTCTTGCTTTAGCACGGAAGGTAACCCCAAAGACTCATAAGCATACTCACTAAATTGCGTATAAAAAAAACCGGTGGGAAGCAATACTTAGCTTCCCACCGTTTGACCGCTTTTGGGTGATTATTGTAAGCCTACTCGAAGCTCACAAAGTCCGGCATCCCATGAAGGGACTTTCGATCCACCCAGCCGGCGAAACGCCCATCCTTGCGGATATAGGGCGTGGCATTGGTGCGGAATCGCCCAGTGATGGAAAACATACCATCTGCCTGGATGAGTGCGCAGGCCGGCGTACGTCTCGGGTCACGCGACTGCGTGCCATCGGGTTCGAGCGCCCATTCATTTCCCGTATTGGAGATGCAGATTTCTGCCCCCCGGAGAAATGCCGGATTGCGCCGAAAAGTGTTCATGCAGGCACTGACGCCGCACGACACCCCAGGCTGACCCCGGAGGCTCACGGCCTGGATGGCATCTTCGCCATTCAGGGTTTTGTACACGATACCTTCAGGGGCATCGGTGGCAACCGTCACTGTAGTGATCGGCACCTCTTGGGCCACAGCAGGAGCTGTAAGTCCCATGATGGCCAAAATGACCAATGATTTATAGCACATGGATATCTCCTTCTGTGCGCACCGTCCAGGATTGGACTTTATATAGTAGCACAGATTACACTCTTTGTCGAGAGTATTTACAGGTATAAAAAAAGCCCCGGGGAGAAGCGAGTGCACGATGTGTGCAAACACTTCTCCCACGAGACCTCGAGGGTGCGCTCAATGAGCGCGCGGGTTGGTTCAGCTGCCGCTGAGACCGGTCAGCCGATTGCGGCCGGCCCAGGCGATGATGCGGCCACCGCGTTCGATGAACGGCACAGCATTGGCGCCGAACGGATTCGGCACGGAGGCCTGGCCGCTTGCGCTGATCGGCGCGCAGCTTGCGCGACGCGCGGGATCACGCGTGTCGAGCGTGCCATCGGCCTTGATCGCCCAGTTCGAGTCGAGACCCGAGACGCACAGATTCGCACCCTGGAACAAGGACGGATCGGCTTCGAAACCCACCGAGCCGCCGGGAATGGCGGGCATGGCGATGTCGCGCGAATCGGAAACGGCCGAAATGACAGTGCCGGCACGGACCGAGACGGTCGAGCTGGACTGCGCCAGGACGGGCGAAGCGATGACAGCGGAAGCGGCAAGGGCAATCATGGTAGCGGAACGGCTGATGTTGGGAACGAACTTCATGGTACTTCTCCGACTCGACTTTGGATAAAGGTGTCGAGCAACCTTATGATTTCCTGGAAACCCAGGCGAGCTCCAGGATGGAACCCTTCAAGATACTCCCTTAGCACCTTGAAGAACCATTATACACCCAGGAGCTCTTTTTGTCAATAGTCTAAACATCGCTCTAAAAAGCCTTTCTTGTATAAAAAAGAAGGGGGCGGGGTCCAAATTGACCCCTCCCCCTTTTTCGTTTCAGCCCCTAGCAATGCCTTTCTCGTTGATACTGAGCTCGCTCTGCTTCATTGGCGATAGTGATATTGCCACTTGCGTCTATAGCGAAGACCGAGGCTATATTGCCACAGCTGAGATTGACCCGGGTGTTTTCCGGATGTGCAATCCAAGCAAGCTCATGACCAGAGGCATCGAGCGCTACCGGCACTAGAGCAAAGACCTCACTTCGCCGCGAACCGAGATTGACCTCGGCTACCGACATCGTGCCATGACGTTCACCACAATGAGGCGTATCGGTCCAACGTGGCCCGACTTCCTTCCAGCAAATGCGGGCATCGGCATAGGGCGTATTTCGCCACTTGGCTACCGAAGCAGTGCCGTGACCAGCGTCATCCGCTGCTCGCATGTGTGGGTTCACTCCCTCTGGCACCCTCTCGAGAAACACTCCGTAGAGCGGTCCCATAGCGATGTCTGCCACACCCGGACGAATGACCGTCACCTCGGCTGTGGTAGCGACGTCGCCCGTCACCACAATCACATCCTCTTCAGCCTGAGCCGTATTTGCCCAAGCCAAAAGAGTACAGGCTACTACTATATATCCAAAGAACTTCATCTCAAACGCTCCTACAAGCTTTTCCTCCGAGGACTTCTCGGAGGCTCCCTGTATTCAAAGAGCGGAGGGTTTCCTTCTTTCGAAGTCAACACCATACTGTACTTTAAATACTCTATTTTGTCAATCCTTAAATCCTTTTCCTGTCACAAGAAAAATAGACCCATGACGGGTCTATTTTGAAGCTATTTCGAGGTTTTTAGGAGAACGTATTTTCACAAATTCTCCTTTGGTATCTCCTTGCCAATCCCCTATCCAGCCTTCACAGTTGTTACTGACCTGACAGTTTGGATCATACCCATTGTAGTCACTAGTGGTATCTTTCCAGTAATCTACTCCGAGCTGAAGTCGTGCCTGGCCACTTACTCTTACCTCTGCCTCAACTACTAGCATTTTATCCCTACCAAGATCGACACGAGGCTCTGTCCAACCATGGTAGATATTATTGGGAGCCTGCCGGATATTTACGATAAGGCCATTTTCTGTGTACGTGAGGACCGATGAATGTGGATTACCTTCACCTGGGCCAAACCAAAAGGGCTCTCTCTGAAAAAGCGCTCCCGAAAATCCTCTTTCTTCGCTCTTAGTATAATCAAACTCTTTAAGTATCTTCTCTTCCCCAGTTTCTTGATCCTTCTCAATCAGGGTGAGTTTTTTGATTTCTACCAATGCGGGCACATCTGAAAAAGTACATGGCGTGACAGTGGCAGTATTGATCCAGGCAAGGGCTGCCTGGTACCTCTCTGGAATGACTGGTTCCCTGAGAGTTTCCTTGGTCCAAAGAGCGCCCGTAGGCACAACTTTATTGTTATAAAAACTCTCTGGTGTCCGTGCACAAATTTCTTCTTTGATAGGCTTGGCTACGAGCCCACCAAAAGTCTCAGTGTAGCCTGTGACAGCAAGACCGAGGAGTGTGGCGACATAGAGGGCACGACCAGCTTGAAGCATAGAAATAGCTTTATAAATAATACAACGTTAAAATATATTATACTCTATTTTTATAAAAAAGTCAATAATAGATACTCTCGTATAAAAAAGAAGAGGGCAGCTCGCTGGTTCGCGTGCTGCCCTCAAAAAATTCGTAACTGTGGCAATAAAGAAGGTTTTGACACCTAGATGTTTATTGGCTGTACACTTCCAACAATCATCCGTATCGAGCTTGGTCGTACTTCCGAAGAAGCCATGATGCAGATTTACTACACCTTCATGTGAGGAGTCTACCCTGACACTAACCAGTATTCATCCATCCTGTGATGGAATCTGCTCGAGTTCTTCTTGCTTTACAGCTGGGAGGTTAGTCCCGAATTGGGTTACTCACGGCGAGTCGAGCTGAGGCGACGGCCACGGAAGGTGCTGGTAGCCTCGCGGCCTTCACCAGTATCAACCGAGACAGACGCAGCCCGACGAGCCGCCCGCTTCAAGCGGAGGTCCGTGCCGAGGTCGTACCAGATACCGACTGCGGGGACGATGCCACCGCTGCAGGCATTGACGCCCGCATGCACCCCGATGGTGCGGCGGTTATTGGCATATCCCACACGCAGCGAGCAGCTGAAGAGGTCATCGCCGGAGCGAATTTCCCCAAGCACGCCAGCCTGGACATAGACGTTGTTGTTCACCCACTGGCGCACGCCTGCATTGTAGTACAGGCCGAGACGCGAGCAACCCTCGAGAGGGGTGCCCTGCCAGCTTGACTCGCAGCCACCGCTGATAGGCAGACCCACCATGCCAAAGAGCTGACGCTCCGGCATCGACGTTTCGCCCCGAAGCCGGCGCGAGTAGTCGTTGTGGGCCACCGAGAACGCGAGCATCGGGCGATGTTCACGCTGGCGGTAACCGTCTTCGTTGTTGTAGGTCGACAGATAGTCGCCGACCATGAGCTTGGCTTCGAGATCCTGCCCCGAGTTCCAGGTACGCATCATGCCGACGCCGCCGGCAATCAGATGGCCACCGAAATGACCATTACCCGGATCCCCTGCATAGACGGCGCCCTGACCAGCCAAACCGAAACCGATCTGACCGTCCTTGACACGCTTCATGCAGTAGACACCCCACGCTCCGTAGCCCTGTCTCTTATACACATCT
>JAHBAT020000005.1 GCA_018499985.2 Candidatus Moraniibacteriota bacterium | reverse complement strand
AGATGTGTATAAGAGACAGGCATAGTCCATCTCGGCATAGATAGACTCAGGAGCGAGTGTGACAGAGGGGTTGAGGGTGACGAAGAGAGGATATTTTTTGGGGATACCTTGGAGGATATTCATGTTATAGGTCACCATGATGCTTTCATTTTTTTCTTTGTCACCTTCTTTGATGGAGTAATTCCAGCCCGACCAGGCAGCTTTGTTTTTTGGCATGGTGGTAGTATCGCTATGAAGGAAAGCTTTGTTTTGAGAATACTCAAAACAAGAAAGGGCTTCATACTCTTCGGGTGTGATGTCCCCAATAATTTTGAGGGCTGTATCTGCGTGCGTAGCGATAATCACATAGTCATAGTAACGTGTCTCTCCAAGAGCTGTGACGGCCACTTGATTTTCGGCAGTACGGACAATAGTGTCGACAGGAGTATCTGGGAGAATAGTAGTCCCAGCTTGGAGTAGATGATTCCGGAGCTTTTCTACGTATGTGATAGAGCCACCGCGGACGGTTTTCCAGGTAGGGTGACGTACGACATTTAAAAGACGGTGATTGTCGAGAAAGCGAAAGGTAGAGTGGGTCGGAAAATCAGATACCATACGTGCGCTACAAGACCAGATAGCTCCAAGAAGTGGGTAGAGGTACCAGTAAGCAAGATCTTGGCTAAAGCGATGCTTGGCAAGAAACTGACCAAGAGTCATACTTTTAAGCTCTTCTTGGTCGAGGCACTTTTTGGCCAGCATGTTGAAGCGAAAAATATCTATGAAGAGTTTGCAGTTTCGCCATGAGAAAAGGACCTTACGATTGAGGAAGGGACTCTTGAGAATGTTACTACTGTACTCAATCTCATTTTCGACAGAAACAGAGAAGCTCATATCGGTATCAAAAGATTCTACCCCAAGAGTTTTGAAAAGCTCGATGAGGTGAGGGTAGCGCTCAGGATTGTACACCATAAAACCCGTATCGACAGGAATAGTCTGTCCATCGATAGTCAGTATTTTGGTATGAGCATGGCCACCAAGACGAGAGTCTTTTTCGTAGAGGGTGACATCAGCTTTTGAGGCGAGGAGAAGGCTACTGGTGAGGCCAGCCACACCAGAGCCAATAACAGCAATTTTCATAAGATATAATCCTATTCTAGCATGAGACCAAAGAAGTTTCATACTTAGCAAAAGAAAGGTAGAATAGAAGTATAAACCCTAGGTATTTTTTATGGAAATTGAAATCACGCCGCTATTCGTTCTTTTTGTGGTAGTCAATATCGCGGCTTTTCTTATTATGCTTTGGGACAAGGCTCAGTCACGCCAGAGAGGGGCTGAGCGTATCTCAGAAGGCATGCTTTTCTTTATGGCAATTGCCTTCGGGGCTTTTGGAGTATACGCCGGGATGATGACATTTCGTCACAAGACCCGTAAGTGGTACTTCATTGTCGGAGTGCCTCTGGCAATAGTAGAGAACTATGCTACCTTTATCCTCCTCTCTAATTTCCTTGCTTAGATAAAATTATGCAGATACAAGAACTTGGACACGTGGTCCTCTATGTGACCGACATCAATCGCATGGCGGATTTTTATCGTGATACCCTAGGCTTTCGAGAAATTGCCAGAGATTCCTTCACAGCACTTTTTAGTGGTGGACGTACACATCATGAGCTTCTTCTTATCCAGATAGGAGGGAGTCCTAATCCAGAGCGTCATAGGGGGCCGGGATTGTATCATATCGGATTTAAGATAGGGGACAGCACAGAAGATATCAAAGAAGCCCTCGTGCATTTACAAGAAGAAGGAGTACCTATTATCGGTACTGCTGATCATACTGTGACTCATAGTCTCTATATCCTCGATCCAGACGGCAATGAGCTTGAGCTCTACGCCGATGTCTCAGATATCTGGAAGATCAATCCGGGTGCTATCATGGCCCCAGTGAAGCCGCTTTCGCTCTAAAAATCAAAGGAGTATACTAGACATATAACCCATAACAATCAATCTTTATGAATGGTTACACAGGGAATATCGAGAGACAGACAGAAGAAAATGAGAATTACAGAGAGGTGCTCTATACCGGACCAAATATGCAACTTGTGGTGATGGCGCTCCAAGCGGGAGAAGAAATTGGTATGGAAAAACATGATACTCATGATCAGTTCTTTCGCATTGAGCAAGGTGAGTGTAGAGTAGTTATCAATGGAGAGTCAAGTGTGCTCAAAGATGGCGAAGCAGCTATCGTACCAGCGGGAGCAGAACACAATGTGATAAACACTGGAGAAGAGGTACTCAAGCTCTATACCATTTATGCGCCACCAGAGCATCCAGCGGGCACTATCCACAAGACCAAAGCCGATGAACCAGAACATCACTAAACAAGTAGCCACTAATCTAAACGAGAAAAACGTCACGGGTGTCTTAGGCTTTCTTTTTGGTAAAAAAGTAACCAGAAACAAGAGATTGCTTTTTATTCTTCCTTTTGCGATTGCTTTTATTCAGCGCTTACTGGCTCGTAGCGGAACTCAGAAAAAATAATATGAATACAACAGCTACTTGGTACGCGTCACTCATAAAACCAGCTTGGGCCCCGCCGAGTTTTCTCTTTGGCCCTGTTTGGACAGTGCTCTATATTGGTATAGCGGTAAGTTTTGGGATGGTGTTTTATCGTGTATTAACGAAGCAGATACCAGCCTTGGTAGCATTGCCATTTATTCTTAATCTTGTCTTCAATCTTTCTTTTTCTCCTATTCAGTTTGGCTTGAAGAATAATCTCTTGGCCTCAATAGATATATTCTTGGTGCTCGGTACTCTCCTGTGGGCTATCTGGAGTATCTACCCACATAGTCGTGGCCTCGCGTATGCCCAGGTGCCATATCTTTTGTGGGTATGCTTTGCTACGGTACTCCAGCTTACCGTTACATATCTAAACTGGGGGAGGTAAAAAGAAAACAAAAAACCGCATGGAAATCTGCGGTTTTATCATTCACAAGAGCTATTTATTCCAGGGCATTTTGGCAAGCAGGGCGGCCATGCCGCACCAGCCAGTAGCGCCAGCAAAAGTAAGGCCTGCGCCGACAAAGAGAGCAATAAAGATAAAAGCTTTGTGTACATACAGAGCTCCTAGCGTCCCAATCAAGACAAGGATACCAGCTACTAGGAGTACTTGTTGCATGATTGGCATCCGAGCAGTGAGTTTGCCAGTCACTAGCCCAGCGCCTTCCCAAGCCATAATCCCACCCTCGACATTTACAAGCTCTGCTTCGAGATTGAGGTCTTGGAGTTTTTGGATAGCCATCTGGGAGCGCTTGCCACTACGACAGTGAACATAGATAGTTTTTTTGCTTTCAAATTCACTTCGATGATGAGTAATTTCATCGAGTGGCACACTACGGACACCAGGTATATGCTTTTCTTTGTATTCGGCAGGAGTGCAGACATTGATAAAGTCTACAGTCGGATTATTTTTTTCAGCCTTGAGAATTTCTTCAAAAGTATGTACGGAGATATTTTGCATAGCGGTAAGTTTAGATGTACATCTATCATACTCTTTCTCAAGATTGCTTCAAGTAAGAAAAAAGTAAAATATGGGGTATAATAAGAAAAAGTAATTTTTGTCACAGAAAATATGTCTATCGAAGAGCACGAAAAAGAAGAGGGTTCTTATCTCGAACACGAACAACTAGAACCAAATATTATCCCAGAAACTAAGGAAACTTTCTCAGGTGGCGATATGCATATTAGTTCTGAGACAGTGGTAGAAGACGCTGGCCTTGATACAGAGCTCTTAGCAGAAGAGCTGAGTGATATGTAAAAAGTAGAATATTGTGTGCTAGTATAAAAGTGTCTAAAACTTTATCAAGAAGTTATGAAAAAGACTCTTATCCAGACCGTAGTCGTCATGGTGGGAGTCTTTTGTCTTTTTTCGCCCATAGAGGCTGCTACTACGGTCACAGCAGATATCACTACTCCGACCACATGGACAGCAAGTGGGAGCCCATATGTACCAAATCGTAATATCTCTATTTCCTCTACGCTTACCGTTGAGCCAGGCACGGTGATAAAGCTTGGTACCAATAGGAGTCTTTTTGTACAGACGACAGGATCACTTATTATCGACGGGGCCACAATTACCTCTCTCTATGATGATGCTTATGGTGGCAGTACTCGACCCCCAGGTGATACGAGGGCACTCAGCGTTGCCAATGGATGGGGCGCTATCAATAGCGCTGGGACCCTTACTATAAACGGGAGTCGGTTTTTGTATGGAGGGAGAGCTAATAGGGCTATGGTAGAAGTAGGTGGTGGGAACACTATGCTTACCGGAAATACTTTTCGCTTTGCCAATAACGCTTATATCCAATCAGGCGGTACAGCCACGGTGAGGACAAATACCTTTGAAGATATAGAGCAATTTGCTGTTTGGCAGACACAGGGTAGCATTACTTTTGGATCCAATGCATTTACACGTATTGCTAGAGAATCATATTTACTCAGTACGGATACTTTTGTGAATGAAGGTGGCAATACAGGTGAGCGCATGATTAATCTTCAAGATATGGTGTTTACGACCAGCAAGGATTTACAGTCGGATGGTCTACCATATCAGTTCAACTCTACCAGAATCAATACTGGCACTACGCTGACCCTTCGTGAAGGGGTGGTTGTAAAGTTTTGGAACAGTACAAACAATATTATCAATGACGGCATCTTGAAGGCTCTAGGCACCAAAGAAAAGCCAGTTATCCTGACAAGTTATTTTGACGATACAGCAGGCGGTGACTCTAATCAGGATGGAGCTGTGACTGTGCCCAGTAGTGGGCAGTGGACGAGAATATACAATAATAGCGGAGGCAGTATAGAGGCGACGGGGACAGTTTTTCGTTACGGTGGCGGGGCAGGTTTTTCTGAGGCTGGTCTAGTTATAAACTACGGTTCATTGAAGGTGACAGAAAGCGCCCTAAGTGATTCTCAAACGAGCCTTATCAATACCAAAGGAGGAGCGGTAGATATAGTACGAAGCGAGCTTGCTCGCGCCGAGGAAGGTCTCGTATCCAATGGCCAGGGGACAGCGGCTATTCAGAGGAGCGCCCTTTTGGAAACAACTGGCAATAGGGTGTCTAATACTTCAGGTATCGAGGTAGATGCAAGTAATAATTATTGGGGTAATTCTACTGGGCCAGTAGTCAATGGCAATCCTGCTTCAGTGCCAGTGGTTACTACCAATGTCAATTTTGCACCATACCTGAGTGAGCACCCTATTTGTAAGTTGGATTGTTTCTCAAGTGTCTTGTTTCTGCCAGGTATTATGGGATCGCGTTTGTATAATTATGCTCCCGGAGGAGAAGAAGAGCTTTGGGTATCAAGTAGTGATGCCAAGCAAGAGCTCATGACTATGCATAGTGATGGCACGAGTAAGTATGACGTCTACACCAAGGATGACACAAAGGCTGATGACGGAGTAGAACATGGTATAGTGGACTCTGCTTACGGCAGTGCTTTGTATGACAGCTTTCTCGGTGACCTAGAGACCTGGAAGTCTGAGGGCTTGTACACAGACTATGCTTTTATTCCTTACGATTGGCGTCTATCACTTGAAGATATAGTGATGAATGGCAAGGTAGATGTAAGTGGTAATCTTCGCTATACCGAAGACAATACGGATATCAAGGAGAGCTATCTTTATCAAAAAACGAAAGCCTTAGAAGAAAACTCGAAGTCAGGTAAGGTGACGCTTATCGGTCACTCCAATGGAGGCCTGGTGATCAAGGCTTTTGTCCAAAAACTCAAAGATATCAATGACCCTCTCTATTATAAGATAGACAAAATAATCCTTGTAGGAGTGCCGCAGACTGGTACACCAGATAGTGTCGTGAGTATGCTCTATGGCTCGAAGATTGGCATTGCTTGGTTAGGAGTCTCGGCAAAGCGGAGTCGCACACTGATTCACGATATGCCTACCATGTACAATCTGCTTCCAAGTGAGAAGTTGTTTGGGAGTATCAATCCGCCTATAGAGTTTGTGGGCAACAATATTGATACGAGTATTACGAGTCGCTATGGAGATAAGATTAACTCTTATGGAGAGATGAGGGATTTTTTCCTTGGAGCTGAAGGACGCAGTCGTCCAAGCTATGAAGACATGCTCAATCCGGAAGTCCTAAATGAGAGTCTATTAAACCAAGCCGAAGAGGTGCATCAGACACTTGATTCTTTTGTACCAGCGCCAGAAACGGAAGTGATTCAGATAGCTGGCTGGGGTATGTATACAGTAGCGGGTTTGCGAGTAGTAGATGAGAAAATATGTGTCCATAATATAATTCAAAACGGTCGTCCGGTCTGTAGTATTAGTCTTGATACGACGACCGTAGAGGATAAGATGAGTCTTAATGGGGATGCAACTGTATTAGTCCCGAGTGCTCATGATATGCCAGAGAATCCGAAGATAAAGAAATATTGGGTTGATTTAGGTACTTATAATAACAGAGCTTTTATACAACGATTCATTCCAGATACAAAACATAAGAATATTCTTGAAGTGAACTCTCTCCGTCCCTTTATTAAGTCTCTTATTGATGAAAATATTGTTGATACGGAGGATGATTATATTACTTCTTTCGAACCTACACCACTGAACAAGCCATACATTAAATATGATGTGCATTCACCATTACACCTGACAGTGACCGATAGTGAAGGGCGTATAGCTGGCTGGAATAGTACTGCCGATATAGTAGTAGAGGATATCAAGGGTGCTCAGTATTTTGAAATAGGAGAAATCAAGACAGTGCTTATCCCTAGAGATACAGCGCATACAGTCAGGCTCACGGCTTATGCTGAGGGCTCGTTTACTTTTACACAAACAGAGCTTCAGGGCGAGACAGTGATGGGTGAGACCAAGTTTGAGGCTATCCCTACTCTCGCAAACACCGTAGTAGAGATTGCTCCAGGAAGTGTATCTCTACCTACCGAGATGGAGATAGATTTTGATGCTGATGGCACTACAGAGACTACACTTGAGGCTGCACCAGGAGAGACTCAGGTGTATGAGAATCCAGCTGCAGTAGATACAGCGCCACCAGAAGCGAGAATTGGCTACGATACAAAGAGTGGCAGTTTGCTTGTCACAAGTCCAGAGGAGGGTGTATATGTGACTAAGGCAGGGTATGTATACACACTCACTGATCAAGCGGGCAATACGACCAAGCTTACTTTTACGAGCAAAAACAGAAGAGAAAAAGGCGAATACACACTACAGAGCATCCAGTATAATGCTGAAACGCCTAGAGTACTCAGAGACACAAGACTCAGGTATTTCTACAAGGAAGACAGGAGAAAAGATGAAATCAAAGCATTTACTTCGTATCTGCATTCAGATAATGACAGACTGACAGCTCACTATCTCAAGAAGAAAAATAAGACCTATATCATGGATAGAAGAGAAGACGAAGATGCTGACCCAGAGACATGTGAGAGGAGAGGTATTCGTAAAGTATTACCAGGACTTGTGGTACCCTATATGGAGACAGTAAATGGAAAAATAAATATTAATTATTAGTACTATGAAGAAAAAATTTTTATATTGTAGTGTTTTTGCAACCGTTATATTTTCAGTACTTATTCTTTTAGAGGAAATAATAAAGTCTAATTTCTGCGGTCCACGAGATATTACTTGTTGGGAAAGTTATAATTTATTAATGGTGATTCTATTATTAAGTCCAGCTCTTTTAATTTCATCTCTCATATCACTCAAGGTTTCAGATACAACCTTTAGTGCGTGGAAAAAAATTACGCAGTATTTTATTCCAGCGTATTTGATTATTATTATTCTTATGCCTTGGTCAGTAGGGGATGAGATTGCTGGTTTTACCAAAGGCATGCTTGGGCTAGTACTTTGTGTCGGATACACTCTTTTTTCTTGCGCATACTTACTGTTAAAAAAGAAATAATTAAAGTCATTTTTACCCTTGACTAAAGCCATTTTTTGCTTTAGGGTGGAGGCAAGCGAGGAGGGAAACCATCTCGTTTGTTTTTTACCAAAATACAAAGGAGAGCCACCATGGCTACACAAGTATCTCAGGGGAAATCCCCGAGTAGCCGTGACAGGGTCTCTGTCCGGCTGATTACATCTTCAGGCTATCAGCAGTACTGGCGGCCAGAAGACCTGATCTATCAGTTCGAGTTTGAGCTGCAGGATTTGATGTACCATGCAGGTCTGCGAGGTACATTTGAAGCCAAGCAGGCTGGCCGTCGTATCGCTGGTAGCGGTACTGACGGCATCACCTTGGGGCGAGCCTCAGACTTCATCATCGAATTCCAGGCGGAATATGGTGCCAGTCGGCAGAAAGATATCTGGACCATCTCGTTTCATCAAAAAGACACGGCAGGCATCTATAATCGCCTGACTCGTGCCTTGGCGGGAGAGATTCTGTCATCAATACTGGATGATGATATCGAGGAAGCGTTGCCCAAGGTGGTAAGGGAGAAGCAGGAGAAGAAGCAGCGAGAGCCAGTAGTGAAACACCTTCCACCAGAGAGCGGCAACCCCTTGTTTCAAAAGGGTGGCACTGTGCTCGAGCGAGACCCTGTGGGGATAGCTTGTTGCTTGGTGTTTCTCTACGGCTATACCGATGATCGTAATTGTGTTCCCAAGTCGGTGTTGACGGATATCGCCATGGATTACTACGATGTCCCAGAACGGCGTCGTGTCTCGGCGGTGCACAAGGCTATGCGGCCGCACAATATGCTTCGGGTAATCAAGGAGGTCGAATATTATTTCAACCCGGAAGCACTGGCCCTGATAACTGCCAACCGTGAACGCGTGATGGCTCTGGAGAAATTTCAGACCAAGCTGGCTGAGCTCGAGGTATTGTCTCAGGGCAATCCGAAGCAGGCAGCTACTGCGGATGCGGCGAGGGCGCTTCTGAGAATACGAGAGCTCTTGAAGGAGTAGAGAAGACTCCTCTCAAGAGAAACTTTGGGGCGGGGTGTCGACAGACATACCCGCCCTTTTCATTTTTAATACAAAGAAAAGAGCCACCCGCTGCGTTGCAGAAGGTGGCTCATGTTTCTCAAGTCGGACCAGATGTTAGGACTGCCGACGAGTGGGAGGGAAAGAGCATTGGTATTCGCCATTGCTCTTGACCTCAGGCGTCCTGCCTCCATTCCACCAGAGGTAGTGTATGACAGGGGTACAGCGATTGCGGAGCTGGTCACGTCCATAGAGAGCGAGAGCTCCCTTGAAGTGGGCATGATCAGACGCAGTATCGCTATAGGTGCCCCAGTCAGTCTCGACCATGAGACGGTCAAAGACAGCGGGCCAAGACTCGCGGATAATCCTTTCGCGTTCAGCGAAGATATCGTCCTGAGTGGTGCAGTCGGAGCCACAGGCGACAAAGCGCCGGATATTGGCTTCAAGGGCAAAGTTGTCTTGGCGAAGCTCGGAAGTGATACCTCCGATACGGCCTTCAAAAGGACCAAGGTTGCTTCCTGGTTGCATCCAGGCAAAGCTGTTTTGGATGTAGCTAAGCGCAGCTGCACCAAGGAGCAAAGCTCCGATACCTACGGTAAGTCGCACGTCTGATCTCCTGATTGAAAGTGGCTGCAATAGTGTATCATTTTTTCTCAAAAAGTCAATAGACAAAGAATTTGCTTAAATCCTGAAATTATTGACAATCAAGCCAAAAAATGGTACTTTTCTACGTTCGGCAAAGACCGAGCATAGTTTTCCACAGCACATTTCCAATTGAAACGAAGGGGAATTACCATGCGTCGTAGAGCACTTCCTTTGATGGCAATAGCCCTTATGGGGGCAGCGCCACTCCAGTCCACTGGCTGGGTCAATGATTTTGCCAATGTCATCCCAGATGATCGTGAGGCAGCACTCGAGCAGAAGCTCGGACAATTTGAGCAGCAAACGACGGTAGAAATTGCCGTCGTCACCACACCTTCCCTCAATGGTGAGGATATCGAAGGCTGGACCAACCGCTTGTTTCGCGAGTGGGGTATCGGCAAGGCGGAAAACAACAACGGCCTCATGGTCGTGGTGGCTCCTGCCGAACATAGCTATCGTATCGAAGTCGGCTACGGTCTCGAACCTTTCGTGACCGATGCCGAAGCTGGACGGCTCGGGCGAGACAACTTGCCAGATGCTTTTCGGCAAAGCGATTACGCCGGTGGACTTGATCATCTGACCGATGGTCTGATCCAGCGTATCGGGAGACTTACTCCAAAGCAGCGCCAAGCGTATATCGTGGCCAAAAACAACGAAGCAGCACGTCAAGCCAAAAATGCTGCAGCGCGCAAAGCGATGTTTTGGGAGCATGTCGGCAATTTCTTGGCTGGCATCCTCTCTCTCGGAGGAAGTATCTTCGGTGTTTTCTATATCCGGAGAAAATGGAGGCAATGGCAAGCGCGCCGGCGTCTTCGCAAGTCCCTGCGGGTGCGCCTGGTCTCTCTCGCGGATTTCTACCGGAAGAAGACATCTGAGTCGGTACTGCATGTGAGCACGTCGCTCGATGCAGTGCCCAGGTGGATCCAAAGGGAAATCCTCCAGCATGAAGCGGGTTTGGCGGAAGCCATACATCATCTGCATGAACATATTTACGCAGCCCAAAAGCAACGTGATCGCTCAGAAGAGGATCTCAAGCTCAAGGCTGCGAAGGTGGGCCAGGCAGAAGAAGCGCAAGCCAAGTACGAGGAGCATGAAAGTGCTCTGGGAGCAATCCCAAGTAAAATCGAAGAAGTACGTGCGCAAGCGGCCGACCAAGTGGTCCGCACATCCGAAGCCGTGACCGCACTCAAGTATTTTGCGGATTCGCTTTCGAAAAAGGGCCTCAAGTTCCCATCCATTTACAAGAAGGGGATTGAGGAAGACATCGAAGCCAAGCTCCGTACACTCAAGGCACTTTTGGCCAACCGCGTGGAAGGCCAAGACGATGAGAGTGAGCAGATTATCGGCTTGGCCGAGACCCTGCAAGCTACCATCACGGAGCTGGGCGATAAGTTAAATGCTGTATCGACTCGTTTGTCCAGTATCGAAGAGCTCCACGATGATTTGAAGGGGCGAATCGAGGCATGCGAGGATCGCTATGCAGCTTTCCAGAGCGTGGCGACACGACTGCGGGAAGGGCTGCCAGAAGAGCAGGCTCATGAAGTAGAGCTGCACTGGCAAAGGGCCCTGCAAGCCAAGGACCTCCGCACGGCATTTCGAGCAATACCAATCGATGCCAAACTCCAGGCAAGCAAACAGCAAGGGCTCATCAGAAGCCTCAGAGTGCTTGAGGAGTCGGTGACAAGCGTAGAGGTAGCGTACAGCCAAATCCAAGCAGTAGCCGAACAGTACGATCACGCTAGGTCTGGTGGCTACGAAAAAGCACTGGGTCAGGCGGGCACTGCTATCCGGAGTGCCACGAGAGTACTGGAAAGCCAGGACGTCGGCATGGCCGCTCGAAACACCTTCGGGCAAGCTATGAGTACCAAGGTCAAGGCAGTAGAATCGGCTCATCAGCCCAAGCCGGACTGGATCGGGTCGGTGATTCTCCTCGAAGAAGCGGCGAGACTGGCCAGACAAGCGCAGGTAGATGCTGAGCGGGACATCCAATCAGCTGAGCGTGTGCGTGAGCAGGCAGAGCAAAGGCGTCGCGACAAAGCTCGTCGCGATGCAGAAGAAAGTCGTGAATCGACAATCATTTCATCGGGCAGTGGTCGCTCCGATGACGATGATGACGATAGCGGAGGCTTCGGTGGCTTCGGCGGTGGAGACTCTGGTGGGGGTGGTGCCAGCGGTCGCTGGTAGCTCCTTCACGAGCAGTGTGAAAACTAAGGGAGGTGGTCTTTAACCAAAGGCCGCCTCTTTTTCTTTTATCCAAAAGTACACTTTTTGCTTTTGTAAAAAACGGAGAGTAAAATAATCAGCATGAATATCCCGCAACAAAAAAGACAACTTGTTTTTATAGATGACTCAGGTGATCCGGGATTTAAGATTGAGCAAGGTTCAAGTAGTCATTTTGTGATAGCATGTATTATTTTTGATGATTCGCTGGACGCAGAAGAAGCGGCTTTGATTATTAAAAAATATAGACGCGAACTTAGCTGGCCGGATCAGCGAGAATTTAAGTTTAATAAAACCAATAAGAAGTTGATTAAAGAGCTTTTAGAAAGAGTAAAATCAGCTACTTTTCGCGTACGGGCTATTTGTATTGATAAGAGAAAAATATATAGTCATGAGTTAAAAAACAAACAAGACTCATTTTATAACTACGCTATCAAAGAGGTTTTAGAAAAAACGACAACTTTGAATCATGCAAGTATAAAGTTGGATGGACATTCGGGTAGAGCTTACAAGAAGTCTGCGACCATGTACTTCAAGCGAGAAGTAAACAAAAAATCATCAAAAATAGCAAAAGTAAGATTTGTACATTCTCACTCAGATGTTCTTATCCAGCTAGCAGATTTGGTAGCTGGGGCTATTTTAAGGTCTACTCAGGATGCAAAAACTGACCATAAAGAGTATCTAGAGATTATCCAACCAAAAATAGAGGATATTTGGTATTTTGGATAAAATTAAAACCGACTCCTATCCTAGATGTCCTAGGTACGCGCACCATACGGTGACAGTTCAGAGCCGGCTTCATTTGTGTCTGAATGGTACCATAAATTAGTATAAATTGTCAATGTGGTCTAGTGGACCACTTTTTGCTTTTGTAGAGGGAAAAGGGTAGAATAAGAGTACTATTTACTTCGCAGAAATGGCTATATTCAAACAAAAAAAAGATAAACTTATTCCTATTCAGGAATTAAAGATAGATCTTGAAAGAGATTTACAGGTTTTGACAGAGAAAAATTTAGAGGCTGTCTTTGGATTGCAATTTATTGCTACTGAGTTTCAATTACAAAATTTAAGAATTGATACACTCGCTTTTGATAAAGAGACAAATTCTTTCGTCATTATTGAGTACAAGCGAGATAGAAGCTTTAGTATTATTGATCAGGGGTTCGCATATCTTTCACTTATGCTCAACAATGAAGCGGCTTTTATTTTGGAATACAACGAAAAAACAGGAAAAGTGCTTGATAGAAAATCAATCAACTGGTCTCAGTCGAGAGTGCTTTTTTTGGCGAGTTCATTTACTACCCATCAGGTGGTAGCAGTTAATTTCAAGGATCTTCCGATTGAACTTTGGAAAGTAAAGAAGTTTGATAATGGCATGATTCTTTATAATCAGGTAGAGGCCTCTGGCAATAGCGAGTCAATTAATAAAGTAACAAAGAATAAAGAAATTGCAAAAGTTTCTAAAGAGATAAAAAGGAATTCAGTTGATGATCACTTTAAGTCTGATTGGGAAAAATCTCGAGAGCTCTATGAGATAGTGAGCCAAAAGATACTTGCCCTTGATCCAAGAATTGAAGAAAATCCAAATCCTAAACCGTACATTGGATATCGTATTGGTACCGCAAATCTTTTTGCGATTCATACTTACAAAACTAAAATTGTGCTGGTTATTTCTAGAACGCAACCAAGTGATCTCAAAGATCCAGAAAAAAAAGCTTTGTATAGATTAAATAGTTTCAAGCATTACAATCAACATCTTACAGATATTGTGATTACCACCGAGGAAGATATAGATTACGCAATGTTTTTAGCTAAACAGGGTTATAAAAAGTATCTTAAGTAGTTCGTGTATATGGCAAAAACTGATTATTCAAGCTGGGATAGAGATCAGCTATTAGCTGAGGTAAATAAATTAGCTTCTCGAAAGAAGTACGGTTTGGTGTGGGAAGAAAAAAAAGAAAATGTAGTTGAGCGGTGTCAGAAGGAGTTACCAGTCTTAGAAGAGGTTGGAGAAAAGGCTATATTCACCGATCCCACTTTATCCACAAGTTTAATGATTGAAGGAGATAACTACCACTCTCTTTCGGTGCTTAATTATACTCATAAAGAAAAGATTGATGTTATTTATATCGATCCACCTTATAACACTGGAAATAAGGACTTTATATACAACGATGGATATGTTGATAAAGAAGACGGCTTTCGACACAGTAAATGGCTTTCTTTTATTGAGAAAAGATTGAGATTGTCAAAAAGTCTTCTAAAAAGAGATGGTATTATATTTATCAGTATTAATGATATAGAACAGGCAAATTTAAAAATTCTTTGCGATGAAATTTTTGGAGAGAATAATTTTATTGCTCAGATACCTCGAGTAACAAAAAAGGCTGGAAAATCTACAATAGGAGTGGCTAAAAATCATGACTATGTTATTTCGTACGCAAAAGATGTGTCGTTGGTGAATCTTACCAATCCACCGCATCAAGATAAGGAGTATAAGTATAAAGACGAGCACTTTTTAGAAAGAGGTCCCTATAAGCTTAATCAAACGTTGGATTATGATACATTGGGTTATGTAAATTCATTGGACTATTTGATTGAGTTTGAAGGCAATTCGTATTATCCTGGAAAAGTTTCAGAAGAAAATTTTTTGATTAGAAAATCTGAAAATCCTAAAGATGGTTTTCGTTGGCGCTGGTCACCAAAAAAGGTTGCATTTGGAATTCAGAACGATTGGCTGCAGAAAAGTCAAAAGAGGGGAGACCGATTATATACAAAAACATATTTGAATGCTCAGATTTCTAAAAATAAACAGGGTATTTATTATATAGAATATATAAATCGATCATCACCCCTCCTATCCTTAGCGTTAGTAGACAATAAGTATTCAAATGATAATGCGAAGAAGGAGCTAGAGAGAATTTTAGGTAAAGGTAAATTTGATTATCCAAAACCAACATCTCTTATTCAGACACTCTTAACCATAGTAAATAGTAAGGAATTAACAATTCTAGATTTTTTTGCTGGATCAGGAACTACCGGTCAAGCAGTTTTAGAATTAAATCAAATTGATAAGGGTAGTCGAAAATTTATTCTCTGTACTAATAATGGTGATGAAAAATCTGAACATGGAATAGCTGTAGATATTTGTTATCCTCGAATGAAAAAAGTTATTAAAGGGTATAAAAACCAAAAGGGAGAAAAGGTTGAGGGCCTTGGTGGTAATTTAAAATATTTCAAGACCAATTTTATTTCTAAAGAAAAAGTCTCTGATGATACTCGTAGAAATCTTGTTAAAAGATCAACTGAAATGATCTGTGTACGAGAAGGCATCTATGAAAAAGTAGCTGATAATGTAAATTACAAAATTTTTTCAGATAAGAAAAAGTCAGTAGGGATTCTGTTTAGTCTTAAAAAAATTGATGAATTTAAAGCTAAAATAGAGAAACTAGGACTTCCTGTAAATATGTATATATTTTCTCTTACCAGTGATACTTACTCTGAAGATTTCTCTGATTTGACCGTGAGGTATTCTATTGTGCCAATTCCAGAGAGTATTCTTGATGTGTATAGAAAATTATTTAAATAACCTTATGATTCTTTCTGATTATCAAAAAATTGCAGTTGATCAGCTATTAAATAGCACAAAAAAACTCTTACTGACGCAGGGACAAAAAATGTGTGTTTTTAAGTCGCCAACAGGATCAGGAAAAACTATCATGATGGCTGATTTTCTTGCGCAATTAGCAAAGGATGATTCTGTAAGTCAAAAGATCTACATATGGGCTAGTACAAATAGTCTTCATGAGCAAAGTAAAGAAAAATTGCAGAAGTATCTATCGGATACGGAGTACACTTGCTTTCTTTTTGATGACATCACCTCGCAATCATTTGAAAAGAATCAAATTATATTTGTAAACTGGGAAAGTCTTACTAGGCAAGACAGAGACGGCGAATGGTCGAATGTGGCCATGAGAGATAATGAGTCGGATATCAATCTCAAGTCTCTTGTAGAAAATACAAAGCAGCTTGGTATCGAGGTTGTTCTTATTGTAGATGAAAGTCACGCTACTTTTTGGAGTACACAGACTCAACAATTTGTAAATGAGGTTATAGATCCACGCCTTATTATTGAGGTATCAGCAACTCCAAAAATTGAAGTTTCTTTAGAGGAACATCAGTCTGGATTGAAGTCTCAGGTAACCGTACCATTTGATAGTGTGGTTGAATCCGGCCTGATCAAGAGTGAAATCATTGTGAATGCTGAAATTGGAAAATATGAAGATATTGCTCATTCTACCGATGAGGCATTGTTAGCAGCTGCTCTAGAGAAAAGAGTAGAGCTTGCTAGGTTATATGAAAAAAATGGGATAAATGTGAATCCGTTGCTTTTGATTCAGCTGCCTAGTGAAAGTCAGTCTTTGAATGCTCTTGATAAGAGTGTTAAAGAAAAGGTGGTAAAAATCTTAGAAGATAGGCATGGGATTACTTTTGAAAATGGAAAATTGGCTTTGTGGTTGACTGGCCCAGAAAAAGAGAATCTTGAGAATATAACCGATAATCAGAATCCTGTAGAAGTTTTGATTTTCAAAACAGCTATTTCTCGTGGATGGGACTGCCCGAGAGCGGATATTTTGGTAATGCTTCGAGAGATGCAATCAGTAACATTTAAAGTTCAGACAGTAGGTAGAATTTTACGAATGCCTGAGGCTAGGCATTATGATGAAGCTATTTTGAATAAAGCATATCTCTATACGAATGTTTCGGAAATGAATATCGCAGAAGATATTTCTAGTCAGAAGTATTTCTCTGTTAAGCTGGTGAAAAGAATTTCTGAGTATAAGTCTATAGATTTGCCATCGGTGCATCTATCAAGAGCTGACTATGGTGACCTTACGTATAAATTTCGAGAAATATTTGTCGAAGAAGCAAACGTTCGTTTTGGAATATTGCCAAAAGATAATGCAAAAACTGCTTATAAAAAGGCTGACGTTGATTTGGAGCTTTATATAGAAGAGTTAGCTACACCAGTCTTAGCAGATGCGGTAATAAGTCAGATTGATGGACATCAGGAAATAACAGGAGAAAATGTCTCTTTTTCTGTGCCTGCAGATGAAATAAAATATCGATACGCTCAATTTGCAAAATTAATGTCACTACCTTTTGCCCCAGTGCGTTCGCATACCAAAATTCAAGAAGCCATCTATGATTGGTTTGATGATATGCTTGGATTTTCGGAGAAGAGTAGGCTAGAGATTCAAAGAATAGTTGTCTGTGCAGAAAATAACCAAAAGATATTTTCTCAGATTATTAATTCTTCAAAAGAGGAATTTGAAAAATATAGAAAAGAATCTCTCAAAAAGAAAAAGATACTTACTAAGCTTATCTGGAATATTCCAGAAGTTTTGTACTTAAATGGCGAGTATGAAGAGATACCTAGCTTGACTAAGGGTGCTATGCTCGGAGCTCTAGGACAAGAAAAAACAGGAATTTATCTTAAGAAAAATCGATCAAATCCAGAAAAAAGTTTTGAAGTTTTATTGTCTCAATCAGAAGATATTGAATGGTGGTATAAGAACGGTGAAAGTACAAAGGAACACCTGGGAATTCTTTATGAGTATGCTGGTGAAGACCATGTTTTTTATCCAGACTTTGTTTTTAGAACAAAGAATGGAAAAGTAGGTATTTTTGAGACAAAGGATGAAAACGACCAAGACGGATTAACTAAAACAAAAGCTAAGGCAGAAGCTCTACATAAGTGGATGCAGAATCAGGACAGAAAAGATCTATTTGGAGGGATAGCTATTGAAAGAAATGGAGAATGGTTTTTAAATAATGAATCAATCTACAATTGGGAGAAATGCGAAAGGGGGGATTGGAGTGATTGGAAAAAAGTAGATTTCTAGTAAATCATATGTAAAAAATCTTCTTTTCTTTGTAAAAACAGGAGTGCTCTCAATGAGACTCCTGTTTTAGTTTGTATTTGTTTTCATTTTTTATTCCCCCTAAAGTCTAGAGGATTTTATCTGATTTTTTGCAGTTTACTTGCCAGTGAAGAGGTTGTAGGTTTGAAAGATCATCTAATCCTCCTGCTGCAACAGGGATGATATGATCTATTTCCCAGCCGTACTCGTGGTCCCTGTTCCCATAAGCGCTATACTGTATCCATGCTCCAAAACGATCTTTTCGAAAGACGTTAGGATCATTTCCTGGAACAATAGTAGCCTTATTCCACACAAGACTTATTTTGTATGTATTGGCTATGTCGCTGAGTCCCATAAATTTGTGTTTATTTAGATTGGTTTAAATCAGATACGACGCCAGGTTTTTGGCCATCTGACAAGTATAGTGTATAATAATATGTAAGTAAAGTAAACAATAATTTCAAACAGAGGGTATGAAAACAGAAGCCAAAAAGACGAGGGAGAAGGCAGTCATCTACCAGGCCAAGAATGGGGCGCTGGAGCTCCGAGGGGACACCAAAGCAGAAACTCTTTGGGCAACACAGGCTCAGATAGGCAATATTTTTGATATCGAGAGATCAGTAATTACGAAACATATCAGAAATATCTACAAAGAAGGTGAATTACAGCAAAAAGCAACTTGTGCAAAAATTGCACAAGTTCAAGTAGAAGGAAGGCGCAGGGTAGAGAGAAATATCGAACACTATAATCTAGACATGATTATTTCTGTTGGTTACAGAGTAAACTCCAAAACTGCCACCCAGTTCCGTCAGTGGGCGACGAAGACTCTCAAAGAACATTTGACTAAGGGCTACACTATCAACAAGAAAATTGTTCTCAAAAACTACGATCAATTTTTGGTCAGTGTAACTGATATCCAAGCTCTCCTCCCAGTTCATGTGACACTAGATCCAAAAGTCATCCTAGATCTTGTCAAAGAGTATTCTGTCACTTGGGCTAAACTGGATGCTTATGATCGTGACGCATTGATAGCGAGTGGAGCGACTAAGAAAAAAATCAAGCTCAGTGCAGAAGAATTGCTTGCCGCTATTTTGGAGCTTCGAGCGGAATTGATACGCAAAGGTGAAGCTACGGATATCTTTGCTCATGAACGGAGTGGTGGCAGTATAGAGGGTATCGTAGGTAACGTGATGCAGGCTTTTGGTGGAAGTGATGTCTATAAAACATTAGAAGAAAAAGCGGCACACCTTTTGTATTTTGTAGTTAAGAATCATCCATTTACCGATGGCAATAAGCGTTCGGGAGCTTTTGCTTTTATTTGGTTTCTTCGAAAGTATCGAGTAGGTGGTGCTGAGAATATCAATCCTTCCGGACTTACGGCTATCACTCTCCTGATTGCAGAGAGTGACCCAAAGCAAAAAGAAAAAGTTGTAGCCTTGGTAGTAGAGCTTCTCAGAGTAAATAAAAAATAAGAGCGCTTTTTGTTTTTCTACCTGAGAAAGAGTAAACTAAAGGGGTAATTCTAGCCAGTAATACTATGGAAGAAAGAATCGAAGAGCCACAATGCCCAGAATGTGAAAGCAAGCATACGTATGAAGCGGCTGGTATGACTATCTGTGTGATGTGCGCACATGAATGGGATGGCCAAGAAGTCAAAAAAGAAGCAGGGTTTGTAGTCAAAGATAGCAATGGCGTGGTGCTTGCCAATGGTGACACCGTGATGGTGATCAAAGACCTCCGTATCAAGGGCACGCCAAACTCAGTCAAGGTAGGGACCAAAGTCAAAAATATCCGTCTGAACGAAGAAGGGGATCACAATATTGATTGTAAGATAGACGGTATTGGAGCTATGGGTCTCAAGTCAGAATTTGTAAAGAAAATATAAGTATGAAAATAGAGCTGAGTAGCAAACAATACAGGGACCTCATGATTACCATCGGGATAGCTGACGGGGTACTAGAGATGCTTCGTGAGGGACTGCCCGAAGAAAAAAACGGCGCCTATATCCGTCAGTCAGACCGTATCTGGGAATTGGAGTCACACCTCTTGGGGTATGCCAAAGACATGGACTGTGAAGATATGGCTGAGACCTATGGCGGAGAGCTGACCTTGAGCGATGCTGTCTTTGAGCAAGAAGTAGCGCCACTTCTCGAGCACTACAATGAGTACATGGTGTATGACGCTATGGCGAGCGAGCTTGCTTGGCGAGATATCGTGCGTGAGATAGGAGTAGAGGAGGCTGGGAAACTCGAAGGTGCTACTGATGAAAAATCTCTCGAGCGTATCCAAAAATACGAAGCCAAGTACTGGGATGAGTTTGATGAGCATGATTTCAATCGTCTGGAAGTAGTAGGGTAGTATGTACTACGTGTACATCTTGGAGTGCGCTGATAGCACTCTCTATAGCGGTATCACTACTGACCTAAAGCGAAGAGTGGTGGAGCACAATACTTCGCCTCTTGGTGCGAAGTATACCAGGGGCCGCCGACCAGTGAAGCTGGTGTATAGCAACGAGTACGAGACTCGCTCCGAGGCAACTCGTGAAGAAATACGACTCAAGAAACTGACAAAAGAAGAGAAGAAAGCATTGTTTGCATAAAAGGAAAAAGCCCGGGTATTCGCAGTTGCGATCCCGGGCTTTTTGTTGCGTACACTCGCAGAGAAACTGGTCGTCAGTCGGCGAGTGCTACAGGGCGATGCCTGAAGGTGGCCCGAAGGCCTTTGTGGCCATGCTGCTTGAAGTTTTCGGCCCAGCTGCCAAGCTCCTCCTCGCCCATGGCATAGAGGATCATGATGTCTGCAGAGCGAGCAGCGCCACTGGCGATAGCTCCAAGGATGGAAGCTTTGCGGGCCAGGGTCATGCGATTGCTCGGATCAGGCAGGACTCCAGCTTCGACGAGTTGCTGGACGGTTTGTGTAGGGGTACTTTCGCACATGTCGTAATCTCCTGTGAGTGTACGGTAGGAATATGGTAAAGCACGGAGAAAGAGGATTGTCTAGCGTCTACGAAGAAACAAAAAGTACCAAGAACCGAGCGCTAGAAGGCTACCTGCCAAAAATGGAGCAGCGATACCAAAGACACCAGAGCCAAAGCCAGCAAGAAGTGGGATGGTGCCTTGAGCCAAGGCCATGAGTGAACCATTGATACCGAGAGCGGCGCCTTGCTTACTTGGGCCGACACTTTTGCTGATAAGGGCAGTCATGTTGGCCATGGTGAGACCATTGGGGATAGCGAGAAGTGGGATAATGGTATAGATCCAAATAAGAGAAGGGACAAAAGGATAGAGCGAGAGCGAGATAGCCATCATGATAATAGTGAAGCGAAGCACCTGGCGTTCTCGGTAGCGATGGCTAATGATACGAAGGATAAAAGCTTGAGTGACGATAATCCAAAATCCGACTGCACCAAAAAAGGTGCCGATAGCTGATTCGGAAAGTCCGAAGCGAGCAACCAGGAGGATGCCAATAAAAGAAGTAAAAAAAGTAAAACTTGCGGTGTAGAGAAAGCTCGCGAGATAGACTGGCCGTGCGTCGAGGTCTCTCCAGGCTGTCTGGATATTGTGAATACCTTTCCAGATGTGAAAGTTTTTTTCGGCCTTGCGATTGGTATGGGTTTCGTCTAAGAAGAGTGAGATGGAAATGACGTTTATAATACCGAGTGCAGCCGCAAACCAAAACGGCATAGCAGCATTGCCAGTAGCAGAGACGATAAATCCTCCGAGCATAGGACCAATGATAAAGCCGACACCGACCGCCACACCGATAAGACCAAAGTTGCGAGCGCGGAATTCGGGCGCGGTGATATCAGCGATACTGGCTTGAGCGATAGAGAAGTTGCCACCTGCAATACCAGCGATAATCCGACTGATAAAAAGGATGAGGAGTGACCCTGTCTCAATACCAAAACCAAAAAGAAGTTGTGAGAGAGCGAGGATGCCGACACCTAGAGTGAGGAGTTTTTTGCGACCGTAGACATCGGAGAGTTCGCCCAGGAGAGGAGCAGAGATAAACTGCATGAGGCCAAAGAGAGCAGTGAGGAGCCCTGCCATGGTGTACTGAGCGCTTACTGAGTAGCCTTCGAGGATAAAGGCTGGTGATGACGGATCGGTAAAGATAATAGGTAGTACCGGGATAAGCATCCCGATACCAATCATATCCAAAAGAATGGTCGCAAACAGGACCGGAAAAACGCGTTTTGACATGGAGATTATTTGAAAGATTGAAAGTAGAGGTAAATCAGACTTACCAAAAAGAAACTCGTGGCCACAGGGATAAGCCAGAAAAGAAGTGGTCTCATAGAGTAAGACAAATGATTACTTATTTAGTATAGCATTTTATCAGGTAGAGAGGGTGGTATAATAAAGCTATGAAAAAATACATACTTATTATTATCTTGATAGGAGCTCTAGTGGGGATAGGCTGGTTTTTGGGACGTAAAAAAACTGAGACGATTCCTACTGTACCTAAGGTGGCCACTCCAACTCTTGAAGAACAGAATCAAAAAACGGAAGAGCTATTGGCAGGCATGTATGTCGGTAAGTTTAAAAAAAATGATGAAGAGACGGCGGTGACTCTCATGCTCAATCAGGATAAGACGGCAGTTATGACAACAGGAGGTATCTTGGCAGAAAAAGGAGACTGGAAGACGAGCGATAAGGAGAGGCTTACGATAACTGTCCTACAGACACCAGAGCAAAAATTCTCCGAACCAAGAACGCTTGAGTTTGAGTATGATACTACAGCAGGGACGCTTGAGCTCAAGGATTATGATAAAGATACGTGGGGCAAGAGTGGACTTGATATGTCAAAAACACTGGATATCACTGGGACTACGTGGACATGGCTAGAGACTACTCTTTTAGATGAGACAGAAGTGGTAGCTGATAGCAAGCAACTCTTTTCAGTGACCTTTGGTCCAAAAAACACACTCGAACTTACTACGGACTGCAACAAAGTGCAGGCCAGCTACAAGACAAATCGTATAGATGAAATGAACGTAACCCTTGGAGCGATGACAGAGATGTATTGTGAAGGTTCACAAGAAGCAGACTTCCTGAAGCATCTTGGTATGGTGGAGACCTTTCTTTTGGAGGGGAGCTCTCTTCGACTGATGCTCAGGGATGAGGCTGGTACAATGACTTTTACTCGTAAATAATTTTTTTAATAAGAGTATGGAAGTAAATATATGGGCAGTGCTTATCTCCGGAGTAGTGGCTATGCTTATCGGAGCCCTGTGGCACGGACCGCTCTTTGGTAAGGCATTTATGTGGGCCAATAATTGGCCGGATTGGGAGAGTTATTCAAAAGAAGAACAACAGAAAAAGCAAAAAGAAATGATGCCGATGTATTTGGTGCAGTTTGTATTTTCGCTTTTGCAAATTTATATCTTAGCTCATTTCATCAAGGGATGGAGTGGGGCTAGTCCATATGAAGTGGCTATCTGGCTTTGGCTTGGGTTTATGGTACCAGTTACCGCTGGCAATGCTATTTGGAATATCAATTCTGGCAAACAGCGCTTGACGCTTTTTGGGATAGTGGCAGGCTGTCAGCTGGTATCGATACTAGCTTTCGCTTTTATCTTAAGTCATTGGGGCTAATCATATGATTGCCAAAAAAACTTTTTTAGCGCTGTTATCTTTGTACGGGATACTCTTTGTCGGACTAGCCTTCAATCCTGTAGATAGGACTACTTGGCTGGTGGAAAATCTCACGGTGTGGATTATTGTCGGGCTTTTAGTAAGTCTCTACAGAAAGGGGATAGTCTTTTCTTCTTTGGGTTATGTACTCATGTTTGTCCTTATTTATCTCCATACAATCGGAGGTCACTACACGTTTGCACTGGTGCCTTTTGATTGGTTTAGTGATTTTTTTGGCTTTGAACGTAATCACTATGATCGTATCGCACACTTTTCTGTCGGGTTTTATGCGTATGCGATTATCGAGCTGATGGTGCGAAATAAGGTGACGACATCGCGCTTGATTCTCTATACGTATCCTGTGCTGACTATTGCGACTATCGCCATGAGTTATGAATTGATTGAATGGGTGTATGCTGCACTGGCTAATCCAGAGGCAGGGATAGCCTACCTTGGTAGCCAAGGAGATATCTGGGATGCCCAAAAAGACATGCTCGCCGATACGCTGGGCGCAATAGTAGCAGTGATAGTTTATTATTTTGTCCAAAGAAATGCAGAGCATTCAAGATAGAGTATATTGGTTTCGACCGCTGAGGTTTTGGGGCGTGTTTGCTTTCTACTATCCGACTTCGCGTCAGGGCTTTGTGGCTACTGTACTTCTTGTATTGCCACTGATTGTTTTGTTTTTCTTTATCCGGAGTCAGGCAGTATCGCTTTTTGATACACTGTTTCAGTTTGCGCCGTGGGCGATTGCTTTTGGAGCTATCTTTGATCTACTTTGTTTTCGTTTTGGAGAGTATCCGAGCTGGTGGTACAAAAAAACACCCGAAGGTGTTTAGAGGGAATCGATAAGGGGCTGAAGCTCCTTTTTTTGTGTGGCGGAAGTTTCTTTTTTGTCTGGAAAAAAGACAATAGCCAAGATGACAAAGATGAGACTGACGAGAAGGATATAGAGAAGATTTTTGTGCATACAGAGGAAGGGGATTATTTGCCAGTAGGACCGATATCCTCCCAGGCGTCGGTACGGTCAGCTTCGCGGAGACGGTCAAGTTCTTTTTCGGGATCTTGGATGGCTTCGCGGACTTCTTCGTCGGTGCGACCAAAGTAGCGTTTGCGGCCAACTTTTTCGACATAGAGAGCCTCGAGTTCTTCACGGGTGAGCGCTTCTAAATCGAGGGGCACCTCTTCTTTTGGAGGATCTTTCGGCGTTTCTGGCTCAGTAATAAAAGGAAATTTGATCTGTTCCATAGGATTGAAGTAAATACCACCTGTATATTATAGCACTAGAGTCACATGCTATACTAAAGGCATCCTAAAGACAAAAATATGACTCGCAATAACCTTATTTTCCTTGATACCGAGACGACGGGCCTTGGGCCAGATGACCGCCTTTGTCAGCTGGCTTACACATTTGCTGATGTGGAGCATGAAGCTTTATTTAAGCCACCCTTGCCAATTTCTATCGATGCCATGTCGGTAACGCATATCACGAATCGTATGGTAGAGGACAAGGAGGCTTTTTCGGAGAGTCGTATGAAAATGGATCTGATGCGACTACTTGCAGAAGGCAATATCCTTGTGGCGCACAATGCTCGTTTTGATGTGGATATGCTTCGGAGAGAGGATATCGTGGTCAAAGAATTTATCGATACATTTAAGGTGATTTATTTTCTTGATGAAAATGACGAGATACCACGCTATGCTTTGCAGTATCTCCGCTATTACTTTGATCTCAACATCGATGAAGCGCCAGCGCATAGTGCACTGGGAGATGTACGAGTATTGGTAGCTCTTTTTGATTTTCTTTTTCAGATGATGATGGAGCGCGTCGGCGATGAAGAAAAAGTGCTTGCACAAATGATAGAGGTATCAAGTAAGCCGCTTCTCTATCGCACATTTACATTTGGGAAACATATAGGTAAAGCAGTCAAGGTAGTAGCTGATGAAGACCCTGGCTATATCAACTGGTTATTGAATCAAAAAATCATGAGTCGTGAAAATGGCGAAGATGATGATGAAAACTGGATCTATACCCTTGATTTCTACATAAAGAAGTAAAGCCAATGAATTTGACGAAAACAGAATTTAAAGAGTACCTCTTGTGCGACAAGAGTTTGTGGCTCAAGAAAAATAGGCCTGAGCTGTATACGGCAGGGGAGTTTTCGTTATTTTTGCAAAAGATTCTCAAGGATGGAGATGAAGTAGAGAGTTATGTCCAAAAACTTTTTCCAGAAGGAGTGACTATCACTGGGTCCAATCTATCATTACTTGATAAGACCAAAGAATTACTTGAAAACAAGGGGACACTTTTTCAAGCTACGTTTGAGACTCGGGCAGGATTGTTTGCCAAAGTGGATATTTTGAAGTGGAATCAAGAGACGGAAAAATGGGATGTCTATGAAGTAAAGGCTAGTACCGAAATCAAGAGTGATTTCAAGCATAACCATCTGAAGGACATTGCTTTTCAGGTAGCAGTAGTAGAAGAGGTACTTGGGAAAGAGCAAGTAGGAGAAAACTATATTATCTATATCAACAAAGATTATCGCCGAGGAGAGGAGCTCAATCTAGCAGAGCTTTTTATCATAGAAAACATGACCAGGGAGGTGCGTGAGATTTTGCCAGAGGTAAAAGCAGAAACTACTACCGCTCTCGAGCTACTTCACAAAGAAGAAATTTCGTATCAGGATTGTCCTTGCCTCTATCGCACTACCGGGCAGCGCTGTGACACGTTTTTTTTCTTCAATCCAGACGTACCAGAGTATGCGGTGCACAATATCGTGAGCGGTAAGAAACTGACACAATTGGTAGATGAGCGTATTTTTGAAATTGAGAATATTCCTGAAGATATGAAGTTGACCCTCATCCAGGCTGCCAAGGTAGACCTAGTAAAGTCTGGAGTACCAAGAATTGATCATGAGGCTATCAAAGAGACTCTTTCGAAGCTCGTATTCCCACTCTATTTTCTCGACTATGAGACTTTGGCTAAGCCCATGCCACCACTCCCGGGATATAAGCCAAACCAGGCGATTGTCTTTCAGGTATCTGTGCATAAGCTTTTGGAGGACGGGACACTTGAGCACTTTGAGTATCTAGCTGATGATATCGAACATGCTTCAGAAGGCCTGGTCAAAATGCTTCGAGAAGTAGTGGGGGATACGGGACATGTGATTGTGTGGTACGAGAGTTTTGAGAAAGGGCGCAATGCAGAGCTCGCAGAACTTCATCCAGAAGCTCGGGAATTTTTTATGCATATGAACGAGCGTATCTTTGACCTCATGAAGGTCTTTACTCAGTACTATGCCGATCCAGCTTTTGGGGGCAGTTTCTCTATCAAAAGCGTGCTTCCGGTGATGCTCCCAGAGCTTACATATAAGTCGCTTGAGATTCAAAATGGTACCATGGCCCTTTCTGAGTGGGAGAAGATGGTAACTGGTAAGATGACGCCAGAGTACCGTGCTCTGACAAGAGAGAACTTGCTTCGTTATTGTGAGCTTGATACCCGAGCTATGGTGGAGCTCTATAAAATCCTCAAAGCCAAAGTGGGTCTATGAGAATCTTTGTGACTGCTAAGACCAATGCCAAGCTGGAGAAAATAGAGTGTATCGATAAGACGCACTACAAAGTGGCAGTCAAGGCGAGTCCTGTAGAAGGTAAGGCCAATCAGGCTTTGATTAAACTTCTTGCTAAGTACTTTGGAGTAGCCAAGAGTCTCGTGGTATTGAAGTCAGGTGACAGTAGTAAACAAAAAGCGTTTGAAATTATTGAATAAATTTAAATTCACTAAAGAGTACTCATATGCATATCCTTGCCATAGCTGATAGACCTCCAAAAAGAAAAATCAAAGAGATTATCAGCGAGCAAAAGATTGACTTGATTATTACTCTAGGAGATCTGCATCAATCAGATATCCGTGAGCTTGAGGACATTACGCATATCCCAAAGATAGGCGTGTATGGGAATCATGATTCCGGTATGTACTTTGAGCCACTTGGGATAAAGAATATGCATCTTGCGACCTATGAGCAGGATGGAATTGTGTTCGGCGGTTTTCAGGGATGTGTACGCTATAAAGAGAATCCAGATGCTATCATGTGCACCCAAGATGAGGCCACAGAATTGATGAAGAACTTCCCACGCGTAGACGTTTTTCTTGCGCATTGTCCACCGTATGGAATCAACGATGAGCTGGAGGAGTTGGCACATCAGGGGTTTAAAGTGTTGCGCGAGTATGTAGAAACCCATACACCAGCTTATTTGTTTCATGGCCATACCTATCCGACCGAGGAAACTCTTATCAGAGAATATGCTGGCACAAAGATAGAGTATGTATTTGAAGAAAAGATTTTAGAAATAGATATTACATAAGCAATAAGTATGGCTATCAGCACAAACCCCACGAGTAAAGATAAAGAGTGGAAAATCAAAGCCAAAGTCTTTGTATATTCGGTGGAAGCAACAAGCTGGTATTTTGTCTCAGTGGGCGAGAAGGTATCAGAGGAAATAAAGATGATGGCCACAAAGAAGGTGGGATTTGGGTTTGTGCCGGTAGAAGTGACTGTAGGCAAGACCACCTGGAAAACGACACTATTTCCCTCTAAAGATAAACCATACATCCTAGCGCTGAAGAAGGATGTACGAAGACGAGAAGATATTCATAAGGATGAAACAGTAAAAATATCTTTTCGCCTTATCTAGATGAATTGTGCTACAGTAGATTTTTAGAATGTAATCATGAATCAAGCGACAGCTCTCAAAATTCTTCGTGCTGGCCAAAGCGTGTTTCTCACCGGAGAAGCAGGCTCTGGTAAGACGCATACTGTCAATGAATACGTGAAGTACCTGCGTGCCCATGGGATTGCTTTTGCAGTGACTGCTTCGACCGGTATCGCTGCTACGCATGTAGGAGGGATGACTATCCATTCATGGAGCGGTATCGGCACGGCTCAGAGTCTTGATGAAAAAGGAATTAAGAATATCGCAAAAGTAGCTCATGTCGCCAAGCGTATTCGTAAGGCTCAGGTGCTCATCATCGACGAAATTTCTATGCTTGATGGGAGAGTGCTTTCGCTCGTGGAAACTGTCTGTCGGGTAGTGCGTAAATCTTCCATGCCATTTGGAGGGATGCAGGTAGTTTTGGTGGGGGACTTTTTTCAGTTGCCGCCAGTTACTGGCTATGGGCAGACGGCAGAGTATGCCTTCCAGAGTGAAGCCTGGGAAAGACTCGTGCCCACTATTTGCTATCTCGAAGAACAGTATCGTCAGGAAGATCAGTCATTTCTCTCTATCCTTACAGCTATCAGGCAAAATACTTTTGAGGACGGACACTACGAGGCTATCCGTGGTCAGATGGTCAGTCTTGAAGAAGCACCGCGTGACGTGACTATTCTCTATTCTCATAATGCTCAGGTAGATGCTATGAACCTCACAGAACTCAAACGTCTTCCGGGAGTGGAGCAGAGCTACATCATGGAAGTAGAAGGGCGCGAGACAGCTGCCAATGCTTTGATCCGTGGCTGCTTGTCACCAGAAAAACTCGATTTGCGTATCGGGGCAGTAGTAATGTTTACCAAAAACAATCCAAGCGTAGGCTATGTCAACGGTACATTGGGGACGGTGATTGCTTTTGACGAAGAGACATTGTATCCGATTATCAAAACCAAGACAGGGAATATCATCCAAGCTACCCCAGTAGACTGGACGCTTTCAGAGGGGGATGATGACCTAGCTACTATTACTCAGCTGCCACTGAGGCTAGCGTGGGCGATGACTATTCACAAGAGTCAGGGTGTAAGCTTGGACGCTGCCGTGATGGATCTATCGAAGACTTTTGAATATGGGCAGGGCTATGTAGCGCTTTCACGCGTGCGGAGCCTTCGCGGAGTTCATCTGCTTGGGATCAACAATAAGGCACTTCAAGTGCATCCAGAGATACGGGCAGTGGATCAAGAATTCAAACGAGCCTCCAGGCAGGCGGAGGTACAGCTGGTAGGCAGAGACAAAGAAATGCAGGCTCAGATGGAAGATAACTTTATCCTTATAACTGGCGGAAAAAAGAGGAAAGAATAGTTTTTATAAAAAGGAAAAAGCCCTCAATGCGGGCAAACGGGTCTGGGTCCCTGGAAGTAAGTATCGGAAAAAAATTTACTTTTTTCCCCGTAATAAACAGGTGGGTCCCAATTGGGGAGCCGAAGCTCCTTCGCTTACCTTTCTGAAGGCTTTCGTATCTATTATAGCACAAATAAAAATGCCGCCTCCTCAGTGTTGCCGAGGAGGCGGGCAGGTGAAAGGCCTCTGGTAGCGGAGCTGATAGACGATGTGTCCATCAGAATTTTGCCAGTATTCGAGCGTTGGGAGGCATTCCCGCGGCATACGATTTCCATAGGTCCTTTGGTAACGAAGGAAGTCTTCGTGAATAGGTATCGTCAGTTGTCCTTCGCCCCAGTCGTTATCGATACTGAGACGATTGAAAACATCAGGCCAGACACGAGCAACCAGTATATTGCGCTCTTGAAGGATGGGATCAACACGGTCTTTACAGGCCGGTGTACGGATGCAAGTACGAAAGCGTTGAAAATTATCCCTGAGCGCCGGCGAGCGACGCATGAGCTCATTTTCGATACTTTCGATACGTGTTTCTCCCCAGGTAAGACGAGTCTTTTCCCAGAAGATCAGTGGCCGGTGTAGCCCCTGAAGAGAGAGTCCCACAAGAATAGCAATGTAGAGAGACATGATAATACCTACCCCCGAGAGGAGGTAGCGATGGCGCTTAGGCATGACTAGCTCCTTGGGTTTGGGTGGAAAGAACTGAGGAATTCTCATACTATCAAAAAGACAGAAGAGGGTCAATTGGTCTTGACCCTAGTACCATCGACAATGAATGTATTGAAACTGAAGTTTCAGGCATAGCCGCCTAACGGCTTAGAAATTGTTCTTTATATAAGAAAGATGGTTTTGGTACGGTACGGGGTTGACGAAAGAAAGGCCAAGGAGTACGCTTTTGGGGTACATCCTAATGAGGTGTGCTTTTGAAAAAGAAAGGAATTGTGCTCATGCGTTCAAACGCAGCAGTCAAAATCCAGCAGCCCGGTCGTGGTCGTGGTCACAATGATCCGCGCCGTACACCGCAGGCCGCTGTGGGGCAGAGTGTTTCCGAGGGGGAAACGAAATCTCCGGCATTGGCCGCGAGGAAGCCTGGTGAACAGAGGGTGCTGTTCTGGAATCTGTCACCGTCCGCTGCCGAGGCTCTTCGGGCCAAGGCCGAGGGCACTCGCTATCAGGGGGCAAGGGATATCCAGGAAACGCTTGCGTGCGGCACCACGGTTTCGGGCCCGCTTCGGACCATGGAATTTCTGCACCACCTCTGCGCTTTGCAGAAGGTCGACAATACCATCAAGTTCCGGGCCGCAGGCCAGAAGAAGCGGGGTGTTTTCTACCCGCTCACCTGTTCGGATGAAGATCCGGTGGTCGAGGCCATGTCGAACGCTTTGGTAACCGCCGGCTAACGCCAGCTAAGGCCAAAAACAATCAAACAAGGGCGGGCTCTGAGAATCTCAGGGCCCGCCTCTTACTTTATAAGAAGGATGGTTTGATGATAATAAGATATACTTGACGAAAATGAAATAGCGTGTTAGTATATAGGCGCTGAATTTTCCGACAGTTATTTAAAAAGAAGGGGATACTTATATGAGTTTTGGCAAGTTGCCCGCACAGGAATTGCGGGCGCGTACTATCGAGGAAGGCCTTGCGGACTATGAAGGCGAAGCAGATATGCGTCGCGATGAGATTATTAGTTTTCTCAATCGGCGGTTTCCGTATGGTCTCGATCGTGAGACGCACGGGCTGATGTTGCCCAATGAGCTTGATATGGCTCAGGCTGCTATCCAGCGATCGGTCACAGCTATCTGCTATGAGCGGCATGGTGCCAATATCACGCCGACCAGTCGGCTGATTGATCCGAATTGCGATATGTTCTCCTATTTTCTTCATTCGGAGGAAATTGGATGGTATCGGGCAACTCCTGATTCGCCAATCTTCTCTAGCTTCGATGAAGCAGCCTAAGGACACATCCTGAATTCAGGAAAATCAAAAGCGGCGTATTCCCAAACGGGTTGCGTCGCTTTTCATTTTTACATAAAAAAGAAGACGACCAATGATCAGGTTTATCACTAGTCGTCAGTGAGGGGGAGGTGGTGGTGTAGGCGAGCAAGGAGCGCTTCGTTTTCAGGAAAAATGAAGTTGTCTTCGTCTTCGTGACCCCAGGGGTCATCGGGGCGCCATTTTTTTCTGCGGCAGGTGGTCTGGACTATTTTTCCGTGCTGCCAAGGACGCTTACCTCGGAGGGATTTCCTTAGGGTAGCATTTTCTTTTTCGGAAACACGTTTGCGGACTTGAGTGAACCAGTCGTTGTATTGTTCACGGTTTTTTTCGTGAAATACACCGCGCCTATGAGCAGCCCATGAAAAAGCTTTATTGAAATTGACACCACGTTCCTTGATGTCTTTGAGAATTTCGTCAGCCATGAGGCTGAATGTGTCACCTCTTGGCATGAGTAATCCCCTTTGGGTAGGTACTGTTATTTCTACTACACACCTAGAAGATAAAATTGTCAAAGGTTTATCTTTGGTAGAGTATTTGCCAGAGAGAAAGAAAGAGTGCTTGAATACTTATATGGAAAAAAGAGTCAAAAAAAATCTTTGGGAAGAACAGATATTTTTAGCTGATTTTCTCCAAAAAAACACTCTACCGGAATACCCGGGAGTGTATTTTTTCTTGTCTGAAAAAAATGAAATTTTATATATCGGTAAAGCCACCTCTCTTCGGGATAGAGTCAAAAGCTATTTTGTGCAAGATATGCTGGAAACTCGTGGTCCTAAGATAGAGCTTATGATGAAGTCTATTTTTGCTATAGGCTACCGGAAAAGCGACTCGGTTCTAGAAGCTCTTTTGCTTGAGTCGGAGTTGATTAAGAAAGTGCAGCCTGTTTACAATACGAGCTCTAAAGATGACAAAAGTTATAATCAAGTCGTGATTACCAAAGAGACTTACCCACGAGTGCTCGTGGTGCGGAGTCGTGATATAGCCCAGGGGAAATTTACTGAGGCTATCAAGTATTCATTTGGACCTTTTCCTGATGGAGGAGGATTGCGTGAAGCGATGAAGATAGTGCGTAAGCTTTTTCCATATCGAGATAAATGTATACCGTATGAGGAGCTAAGTGACAAAGCTAAGCTCAAAGCACGACCGTGCTTTTCGGCACAGATTGGCTTATGTCCAGGGGTCTGCGTGGGTCGTATAAGTGTCAAAGAATACCAGGCAATCTTGCGACATATCCGGCTCATGTTTCAGGGCAAGAAAAGTATGGTCTTGGCGGATTTGGAAAAAGCCATGACTAAAGCGGCACAGGAACAACGCTATGAAGATGCACAGGAAATAAAAAAGGTGCTTTTTGGTTTGAAGCATATAGAGGATATTGCTTTGGTCAAAAATGATTTAGCGGAAGAAGAGCGTCATCGTATAGAGGCCTTTGATGTGGCGCATCTTCAGGGCGAGTCTGCTGTAGGTGTGATGACAGTAGTGCAAAATAGTCATCCACAAGTAAGCGAGTATCGCCAGTTTAAATTGCGAGCTAAGCACAATGGCAATGATCTGACGGCTTTGGAAGAAATACTTCGGAGGCGTTTTGCGCACCCGGAGTGGCCATACCCTGAGGTGATAGTGGTAGATGGAAGTGATATACATATTCGAGTAGCTGAAAAAGTACTTGCTGAAATGGAAATTACCATTCCGGTTCTCTCAGTAGTCAAAGACGAACGTCATCGACCAAGAGAGGTAAAGGGGGTAGCAGCCTTGGCAGAGCGCTTTAAAAAAGAAGCTTTTTTGGTCAACTCAGAAGCGCATCGTTTTGCGATTACTTTTCATCGGAAGCGTAGTCGTAAGAACTTTCTTTTGAAGTAGTTGACAAGAAACCAGGAGAGGAGTAGACCTAGAATTACGACACTCAAATGGTAGGAGAGGATGCAGTGGTATTTTTGCCATATGAACTCAGTCTCGTCGCTGCTTATATGGGCCGGCAGCGCATTATCGGGCTTGGGGGTGACATGCCTTGGCCGCATATCCAAACGGATATGGAAATCTTTCGGGCTCGGACCTGTCATTCCTTGGTGGTGATGGGGCGAGTGACCTGGGAGTCGATTATCCGCCGCAATGGACACCCGCTTCTCGGCAGGACAAGCATCGTCTTGAGCCGAGAAGATCCACGAGGTGACGCTTCGTATATCCCAGCGTTTTCCATCGAAGATGCGCTTATGATGATTGAGCGTTTCAGAACTGAGGGAGAGAGAGTATTTGTGATTGGTGGGGCGCAGATCTACCAAGCATTTATGCCGTATGCTTCTCGTATCCTGATCTCACGTATCGTAGATAGGTACGGGAGGCTACCTCAGGGAGATACGTTTTTTCCCTGTTTCAACAAAAAGGAGTTTCCGGTATGTCGTCGGAAGTCTTCTGGTTGGGAAGGGAGATACAGGGTAGTCCTTGAGGAACGAATCCGGCAGAAGTAACAATGGGCTTGATACGCAGATTTTAATGGGGCAAAATCAGAGGGGCTGTTACGGAACAACGTGGCAGCCCCTTTCTCTTTACATACGGCAAAAAAAGGTGTATTCTGGGAGACATCTTATTCTTTTGTGAACCTTAGAGGTATTTGCGTATGCCAGCCAAAAAATCGGTCATTGAAGTGCGAGGGGCGAGAGTCAATAATCTTAAGAATATCGATGTCGATATTCCGAGAGACGCCCTTGTAGTGGTGACAGGTCTTTCAGGTTCAGGAAAATCTTCTCTAGCTTTTGATACTCTTTTTGCTGAAGCGAATCGTCGTTATGTCGAGTCGCTTTCTTCATATGCTCGTAACTTCCTAGATGGTTTTGAGAAGCCTGATGTAGATGCCATCCATAATCTTTCCCCAGCAATCTCTATTGATCAAAAAAGTGTTTCTCGTAGTCCACGTTCGACGGTGGGTACTATGACGGAGGTCTATGATTATCTCCGAGTGCTTTATGCCAAGCTTGGTGAGCCACATTGTCCGAGCTGTGGTACAAAATTGACACGCAAGAGCGTACGTCAAATTTTGGAAGAGATTCTCGGTCTCCCTGATAATACAGCTCTCATCTTTACGACAGAGAGCTTTACCTTGCGTGGTAAATCAGAGAAAGAGGCTCTCCAAATGATTCAGACTTGGGGGTATCCAAAAGTCATGAAAGACGGAGAGGTAATGGGTATTGCTGAAGCTGCGAGAGAAGCGAGCGGGTCAGAAATCCATCGATACGAACTCGTGATTGATCGTATGAATCTGGATCTGAGACGACCTGACAAAGAACGTATCTTGGATAACCTGCAAACAGCTTTTCAGTTGGGTCATGGTACACAGACAGTGGTGTTTGCCGAGACCGGTGATCGTACGCTTTATAATGAAGAGTATCGGTGTGAAGATTGCGAGGTGTTTCTTCCAGAGTTTTCACCAAGTCATTTTTCTTTCAACAACCCAGAGGGAGCTTGTCAGAAGTGTTCAGGTCTTGGGATGACTTTGGCTTTTGATATTGAGCTGGTGATACCAAATAAAAATCTTTCTTTTCTAGAAGGAGCAGTACGGCCTTGGAGTAAGATGAATAGTGGGCGCGAAAATGGCCACGGGCCTTTATCTAAACTTCTCGAAGCAGCCAAGCGGTTACGGATCAATACAGAGGTTCCAGTCAAAAAGTTACCCAAAAAACAATTAGATACTCTTTTGTATGGCGAAGGTAAAGAAGATGGTTTCCCGGGAGTAATCGAATTATTGGAGCGTAAGTACAGAGAAACAAAGTCGGATCATCTACGCGGAGATATAGAAGCATATATGCATTCTCAGATATGTCGTGAATGTGAAGGAAAGCGTCTCAAAAAAAGTTCATTGGCAGTGCTTTTGGGTGGATACTCTATCGATGATATTGCTAAAGAGAGTATTGATAGGCTCTTAGATGCGCTTCCGGCTTTAGAAAAAAAGCTTGCAGTAGGTGAGCAGAAGGCTTTTGTGGAGCCGCTTTTTCGTGAAATGTCGACAAGGCTTAAAGCAGTAGAGAAAGTAGGACTTGGATATCTAGAAATCCGTCGTGGAGCCCATACCCTTTCTGGTGGTGAGGCTCAGCGTATCCGCCTGTCGGTACAGATGAAGTCGGGTCTTTCTGGAATTATCTATGTTCTCGATGAGCCATCAGTAGGGCTACATAGTCGAGATACTGAGAAGCTTCTTGCAGCACTCGAAGATTTACGAGGAGCCAATAATTCTTTGGTAGTGGTGGAGCATGATGTCGCTATCATGAAACAAGCTGACTATGTCATAGATATGGGGCCGGGTGCTGGTAGCGAAGGTGGAGAAGTGATTTTTGCAGGCACTCCTGGAGAGCTTTTGAAATCTAAGATACTCACAGCTGAGTATCTCAATGGTAAGCGTAAGGTGAGCGAAAAAACAAAGACACGCAAAGGTTCTGGAGATATGCTGACTATTCATGGAGCAAAGGAACATAATCTAAAAAACGTCGATGTCAGTTTCCCTCTAGGGATGCTTGTTTCTGTAGTGGGTGTATCGGGCTCAGGTAAATCATCTTTGGTTCATGGTATTTTGTCTAAGGCATTAGCAAAACAGTTTTATCATGCTAAGGCAGAGCCTGGTGAGCACAAAAAAATTACTGGTATAGAACATATTGATAAGGTGATTACTGTTAATCAGGATCCAATAGGTCGCACGCCAAGAAGTAATGCTGCTACGTATACGGGAGTATTCGGTCTTATCCGAGATTTATTTGCAGCTACACCTGAAGCAGAGCGCGAGAAATTTAGCGCCAGTCATTTTAGTTTCAATATGCGCGGAGGACGCTGTGAAGAGTGTCAGGGTGGTGGTATGAAGAAAATTGAAATGTATCTTCTCCCGGATGTTTACGTTCCGTGTGAGTACTGCTTAGGAACTCGTTATAATCAAAAGACTCTTTCTATCGAGTATCGCGGAACGAATATAGCTCAGATTTTGCAAATGACCGTTACTGAAGCCAGGCGCTTTTTCTTGGATCAGCCTATGATTGAAGAGAAGTTGCGAGTTCTTGAAGAAGTGGGACTTGGATATCTAGTACTTGGGCAAAGCGCTACCAATCTCTCTGGTGGTGAGGCACAGCGTATCAAGCTGGCCACTGAGCTGGCGCGCAAGTCTACAGGTAAAACCCTGTACATCCTGGATGAACCTACTATTGGTCTACATTTTGAAGATGTGCGTCGTTTACTGGAAGTGCTAGATGCTCTTGTAGATAAGGGTAATAGCGTATTGGTAGTGGAGCATAATGTGGATGTTGTAAAAGCTTCAGATTGGGTGATAGAGCTTGGGCCAGATGGCGGAGCATTGGGTGGAGAGTTGGTTTATGCTGGTACACCAGCTAAGTTAAAAGGGGTGAAGAAAAGTTTTACTGCTAAGTATCTCTAAAAAGTCTTGCTATGAACCTTGTTGCCAATCTGCATAAGAATATCTTGGCCACAGTAACCTACTATGATGTTCTTGATTTTCCTTTGACCTCGTATGAGCTATGGCGTCAACTGATTTCGTATCAGGAAACTTCTGGCACCGATAAAGCTAAGCTCAAAGATGTGATTTTGGCACTGGCTACGCCCGAGCTTCAAAAAAAACTAGGACAAAAAAATGGCTTTGTCTTTCTCTTAGGAAGGGAAGCTCTTGTGAGAGAGCGTATTCAAAGAGAAAAGTTATCTGCCCGCAAACTTGAAAGAATGCAAAAGCTTGTGCGTATTTTGGTGTTCATGCCTTTTGTCCGGATGATTGCTGCCACAGGAAGTCTGGCCTTTAAACATGGTAAAAAAAGAAGTGATTGGGATATGTTTATCGTCATGCAGGCAAGGAAAATTTGGATTGGGCGTTTTATCCTAACAGGATTTCTCCATCTTATTGGCAAAAGGCGTTATGGCAAAAAGGTAGAGGATCGTGCTTGTTTGAATTATTTTATTACTGATGACCAGCTGGAAATAATGAATAAGGATCTTTATGGTGCGCATGAGTATCAGACCATGAGACTTCTTTATGGTGTCAAAACCTTTGCTCGTTTTGAAATAGCAAACCGTTGGATTAGTCGCTTTAAGCCACAGTATGGAGCTACTTTTTTGCAGGATCGTTTTACTCTTCGGGAAAGTGCATGGAAGAAGAGTATGCAGTCTTTTCTCGAGGCCTTTGTAAGAGGGTTGCCAGCCACGTCACTCTGTAAGGATTGGCAGAAAAAAAAGATTGCTAAAAATCCAAATACACAGCTCTTGGGAAGTTATATAGAAGCCAGTGATCAAGCGCTCGTCTTTTTACCTCATCCAAGAGGGCCGAAAGTTTTTACTGAATTCAAGAAGCGCCTCAGTTTTTAGGCAGATAAACAAAACTCCTCCTTGGCGAGGAGTTTTTTGTGTTATAATTAAGTCAAACAAAAACTTTAAAAGACATATTTTTATGCCGAAATTTTTATACACGGCAAAAGCAATTGATACGGGGCAGCCGCATTCTGGAGAAATGGTAGCCAAAGATGAAAAAGAACTCGCTCAGGAGCTCCGAGGTCAAGGTATGCTTCTTACTTCGCATCGAGAGGTAGTAGAAAAAACACAGATAAATATTAAGTTTTTTGATCGTTTTCAGTCTGTGCCTTTGAAGGAAAAGATGGTTTTTACTCGCAATCTTGCTGTGATGGTTTCTTCAGGACTGACTCTTTCACGAGGTATTCATAACTTGAGTTTACAGACAACCCACAAAGGCTTCCGTAAGATTCTCGAAGATGTCTTTGAAGAAGTGCAGGGTGGAAAGACGCTCTCAGAAGGTCTAGCTAAGTATCCTAAGATTTTCAATGAGTTGTTTACCAACATGGTAGCGGTGGGTGAAGTATCTGGTAATCTCGAAGAGGTGCTGGATATTCTCGCTACTCAGCTCGAAAAAGAGCATGATTTGCTTAGTAAGGTGCGAGGCGCACTCATCTACCCGTTAGTCATTGTGGTGGCTATGATTGGTATCGGCATTCTGATGCTCACGTATATTCTCCCAAGAATCACAGGAGTATTTAAGGATATGAATGTCACTCTTCCTGCTTCTACGCTGGCTATTATGGCATTTAGTGATTTCTTGCGTAATCATTATATATTGGCTGGCGGAGGTACACTCGTAGTCATTTTTGCTGTGAGTGCCTTTGCGAAAACGGCAGCCGGACAGTCTTTTTTTGGGCGACTGTATTTATATATGCCAATTGTGGGCAATATTGTAATCAAGGTAAACTGTGCACGCTTCGCACGTATTCATAGCTCGCTTTTGAAGAGTGGTGTATCGGTAGTAACTTCACTCGGTATTGTATCGAAGACACTTGGCAACGTGCACTACAAAAACGCTATTCTTGAAGCGGTCGGTGAGATCGAGAAAGGAACAGAACTTTCAAAGATTATTGGACGTTATCCGAAGCTCTTTCCGATTCTCGTGCCACAGATTTTAGAGGTAGGAGAAGAAACTGGTAAGACCGAAATGGTGCTTCGTCGTTTGGCAGAATTTTATGAAGAAGAAGTTTCTCAAATCACCAAAAACATGTCTTCTATTATCGAGCCGATTCTGATGCTCCTTATTGGTGGAGGTGTAGGGTTTTTTGCAGTGGCGATGTTACAGCCGATGTATTCTGTGCTTGAGAACATTAAGTAAATTGTTTAATTTAGCGAACTATTTCGTTATAAGCTCTAGTGCTCGACGTCGTACTGTATAAAGTACGACTTACTCCGCGCTTCGCTCATGCCTTATATTTCATCTAAATTAAAACAATTTCCTATCAGAGTGAAAGTTATTAAGATGAAAAATATAAAAGAACAAAAGAAGAAGGGGGGATTTACGCTTATTGAAGTGGTTATTTTTCTTGGTCTTTTTGGGATTATTTCCATGGTCTTTTTTCAGACATATATAGTAACGATGCGCACTATACTTGAGTCGAAGAATCGCCTAGGTGCGACAGCACTGGCTAACCAGCGTATGGAGATTATCCGCAGTCTTCCTTATGACAACATTGGTACAAAGCACTGGAATGGAAGTGCCTGGGTGTATGGTATCCCGGCAGGTGAGCTTATCGAAGAAGAGGACATAAGTGTCAATACGACGAAATATCATGTAGATACTTTTGTGCAGTATGTAGATGATAGCTTTGATGGGGTGACGCCAGCAGACACCATACCAACCGACTACAAGAAGGTGCGCGTGACTGTCTCATGGGGTGGCCTTGGATCTGATCAGACCATAGCTCTTTTTGGTAATTTCTCTCCTAACGGAGTAGAGAGTGCTAGTGGCGGCGGGACACTTTCTATTAATGTTTTAAACGCGGCTGGTGTAGGTGTATCGGGCGCAAATGTGCGTATACAAAAAGCAAGTTCAAGTATAGATACCACAGTGACTACCGACGCGACAGGTAACGTAACCTTACCTGGTGCCCCAGCGGGAACGGAAGCCTATACAATTACGGTTTCAAAGAGTGGATACTATGGAGCAAGTACTTTTCCTGCATACCCTACGACAGCATATAGTCCGGTAGATGTGCACGCTACGGTGGTGGCAGCATCCTTGAATCAAAAGTCTATCGTCATGGATCAAGAAGTTGATATCACACTGAGAACAAAAGATCCCTTCGGGACAGATGTTCCAAGTATTGGATTTACTCTAGCGGGTGGACGTGTCCTTGGCACCAATCCAAGTACATCAGCTACTGTATATCAGTTCAGTAGTACGAGTACTACGAATACGAGTGGCGAAAAAAAGTATGACAATGAAAGCTATGGCCAGTACACAGTGACCGTGCCAGACACAGCAAATTATGCATTTTGGAAAATTACCCCTGAAGGTACAAGTAAGACAATCTATGATGCTCTACCTGGAGCAAATGCAGATATTACAGCGGTGATGCTTGATAAAAACATTGCTTCTCTAAAAGCCTCAGTAGTCAATGATGCTGATGGATCTCCAATAGCAGGAGCAAGCGTCAAGCTTTCTAATACTACCTTGCCTTATGATGTTACTCTTACGACAGACGCTTTTGGAGAGGTGTATTTTCCGGAAAGCTTACCAGCTCTCACATCTGGTACCTATGATATAGAGATTTCGAAATCAGGCTTTGTCACAAAAACAGATACGGTGACTATCGGAAGTGTGCTTGAAAATGAGACGTATAACCTGGTGTCAAATTAGGCTATGAAAAAAATACGCTTACGCCGAAAAGGAATGACCCTCATTGAGATGCTTGTAGCTATTGCAGTGATGATTATAGTGACAGAAGGCTTTACATATATGCTGGTACGCTCTTGGGATAGCAACAAAAGTATTATAGAAATGGGTCTAGCCTCAACTACAGCTTCAAGAGCGGTAAATAGAACTATCATACAGTTACGAGCTATCAAGCAGGCGGATAATGGAGACTACCCCATAGAGGAAGCTGATGATTTCGATCTTACTATTTACACTGATATTGATGATGACGGCGTCACTGAACGGGTACATTACTATCTAGACCTCGCTACGGATACCTTTAAAAGAGGTGTGACTGATCCTAATGCCGGTACACCAGTAACCTATCCAGCTGGCGATACCACAACTACTACGTTAGCTCAATTTATTACAAACGAGAGTACAGAACCGGTTTTTTCATACTATAATGATGATTATCCAGGGGATACGACTAACAACCCCTTGGCTACACCAGCAAGTTTGGGGAATATTCAGCTTATTAAGATGTGGCTCAAGGTCAATATTGATCCAGTGCATGCTCCAGAAAATATAAATATTGAATCATTCGTAGATTTACGTAACCTGCACGGGTATGAGTAAAGTATTTCTAAAACAAAAACAGAAGGGTGCCGCGCTTGTTTACGGACTTATCATTATGATGGTGGTGGCTATTGTACTGACCTCTATTATTGGTTTTGTAGTGAGTAATACCAAGTATGCTTTACAGATACATGCTCGTGAACAGGGTTTTCAGATAGCAGAATCAGGTATTCAGTATTATCGATGGTACCTGGCTCATCAAGTGGAGGGTCGTACTGCTTCTCAGGTAGCGGCTTTTTGGGCAGGGACCCCGCAAGGTGTTGCTACCCCGTATGAAGTAGATTACCGTGATCCATCAGGAGAGCTGATTGGAAAATACAAGCTTGAAGTTACTCCACCAAGTGGGTATTCAAGTATTGTGACAGTAAAATCAACTGGCTGGACGTATCGCTATCCTAATGACAAGCGCATTATAGAGGTACGCTTCCGTAAACCAGCTTGGAGTGAAGATATTGTACTGGCTAATGATTTTCTTCGTTTTGGTGCAGGCACGGAAACTTTTGGTAAGATTCATTCGAATCAAGGTATTCGTTTTGATGGTATAGCTCATAACTTAGTATCAAGCTCAGTGGCTACGTATAATGACCCTGACCATACAGGAGGGGATGAATTTGGAGTGCATACTCATGATAGCCCAACAGATCCGTTACCTCCAGCAGCAGTCCCTGATAGATCAGATATCTTTGAAGGAGGAAGATCTTTCCCGGTTGCCTCTGTGGATTTCAATGGAGTGCTGGGTGATCTAAGTAATATGAAGTCAGTGGCACAGGCAGGCACAAGTGGCAGTCGTTATTTTGCAAATACTCATCAAGGATGGCATATTATTTTGAAAACAGACGATACTTTTGATGTGCGTAATGTGCAGAGTTTTAATGCTGCTACAAATCAGATAAATAATTACTCAGGCGCTTGGGCAAACTACGCTATACCAGATGATGGAGTTATTTTTGTGGAAAATAACGTGTGGATATCGGGCGCGGTTAATGGAAGAAGAGTGACTATTGTGGGCGCTAATTTAATTTCTGCGGCAAAGAAAACGGTGTATATAGGTAATGATATTCGTTATACAAATTATGATGGTAGTGACATTATAGGTATCATCGGACAAAATGATGTTGAGATTTTTCGGGCCAGCGAAGATGACTTGCGTATAGATGCTGCTCTTATTGCGCAAGAAGGTAGGGTAGGTAGAGCTCATTATACAGGTGGAGGTGGAAATCTCTATAAAACAACGATTACTATTTATGGGGCTATGGCTACCAACGAGCGCTATGGTTTTGCTTGGACTGATGGTACGGGTTATGCCACTCGTAATCTATATTATGACAATAATCTTCTGTATTGTCCGCCGCCATACTTTCCTACGGGCACTCAGTACGAGATGGATTTATGGGAAGAGTTTTAAAGTCGTGCTATTATAGAAAAAAAGAGAAAAATAAAAATGAGTATTTTTCAGAAAAAAATTATTAATCTTTTTCCGAGTTCTTTTGGATTAGATCTTTCAGACCTTTCAGTCAAGGCGGTCTGGCTTGAGCATGAAGGAAACAGGGACGTGATACGCAGCTATGGTTCTGTGCCTCTTCCAGCCGGCGCTATTATGGATGGTGAAATTGTTAATCCAGAGATAGTAGAAGAGGCAATCCGTACCCTTCTTAAGAAATCAGGTCCAAAAAAGATAACCACAAAGAAAGTAATTTGCTCTTTGCCAGAGACGAAGGCTTTTTTGCGTATCATTAGCCTTCCAAAGATGAAAGAGGATGAAGTGCAAGAAGCTATCAAGTGGGAAATAGAAGCCAATATACCACTGACACTTGATCAAGTGTATTATGATTGGCAGATTTTGAATTTGAACCTGACAAATGAAAAAGATAAGATGAGCGTACTGGTAGTGGCTGTCTCTCGGAGTAATGTAGATCAATTTCGAGAAGTGCTTGAAGGAGCAGGTCTTGATCCTGTCGGACTTGAGACGGAGTCAATTGCTGAAGCTAGGAGTCTTCTTCTTGAAAAAGAAGAGAAAAAAACAACCCTGATTGTAGATATTGGTGACCGTCGATCGAGCTTCTTGATTGCTATTGGTAACACACCTTGTTTTACTTCAAGTGTACCACTTTCTTCACAAATGATTACTGAGGCTATTTCTAAGTCACTACAGATTTCTTTTGAGCAAGCGGAGGTTATGAAAATCAAGAATGGGCTTGGTTCGCTGGCAGAAAAAAGTCCTGTCTTTCTTGCGGCAGAGCCTATCTTAGAGAGCATTGCAGTAGAAATTGAAAAATCTATAGATTTTTTTCTGAGTACATATGCCTACTCACAGAAAATTGAGCATATTGTTTTTTGCGGAGGGGGCTCTAATATGCATGGGCTTCTTCCCTATATGGCGAAAAGATTAGGTCGTCCAGTAGAAGTGGGAAATCCTTGGATAAATCTTAATTTTGGTAAGCGTCTTCCTATTATTGATCATGATCATTCAACTCAATACTCAACTGCTATCGGTCTTGCACTCCGTGGCTTAGATGAATATGAAGATTTTACTTAACCTCCTCCCAGAAGAAAAGAAGCGTCTTATCGAACGTGGTTTGCACGGTCGGATTTTATTGTGGCAATTTTTTATGCTTTTTCTTTTGGAGCTTTTATTCTTAGGTATTTTGATAACAGTAGGTGTACTTCTTTCTGTAGAGCTCGAAAGCCGCAAGTTTCTTTCAGAAAACTCGAGCCTTGCTACTCAGACTGATTCGGCATCCTTGAGGCAGTATGAGGATAAATTTCTTGGTATCAATGAAGCTCTGGGAGTAGTAGGGAAGATACAGATGAATCATGTGTATTTTAGTCAGCTCTTTCGTGTTCTGGATACAACTCTCCCAAAAGAAGTTCTCCTAAAGCAGATGATGACCAAGGATCGTGTAGTGACTCTTATTGGAACTGCAGAAACACGAGAAAATCTACTTTCTTTTGAGGAACAGCTCAAAAAATCATCTTGTATAGAAAATGTGAACGTCCCTCTTTCGAATCTCTTTTCTCAGAAAAATCTGGATTTTCAACTTGATTTTACTTTGACTTTTGATTGTCTGCACAAGAATCAATTATGAGAAATTTTTTGAAAAAATATAGCTTTGTTATTAGCTTACTTCTTATGATAAGCACCATGGGAGCTACTCTTTGGTTTGGCATCGTGCCAATGTATCAAAAGATAATGAGTCTTCGTGATGATATTCAAAAAGAAGTAGCTCACAAAGAGAATCAGGAGAGACAGATTAAGCGTCTGCCAGAAATAAGAAGTCAGTATGAGAAAGTCTTAAATGAGGAGCGTTACTTCGATATTCTTTTGACTGAGAATCGCATGGTGGCGCTTATTCAAACTATTGAAGCATTGGCTAGTCAGACTGGGACAGAGATCTCTATTCAGTCAAACACCGCAAAGTTTGAAGACTTAGTAAAGAAAAAATCCTCTTCGGCCACAGAGAAAACCTCTGAAAAAACAGGGGATACCGATTCAGAAGATACCAATAAAGAAGCTACTAAAAAAACACTGACAAATCCGTTGCCATATCCAGACTACTTACGTCTGACACTTACCGTAAAAGGGGATTACACGGAAATCGTTGCCTTTCTTCATGAGTTAGAGACATTGCCTGTTGCTCTAGATGTACTTGGCGTAGAGGTACGTCAGCCAATCCGTAGTGATAATATTGGACAGGGAGATGTACGCTCAGTAAGTCCATTTGTAGCGGAGGGTGAGGTAGTACCTTCAGAAGAGAAAAAAGACGGAGAGGTTGCACCTGAGATTGCAGCTCCAATCTCTCCACAATTGGAAGCGGTTTTTGATACGGTTATCTATATTGCCAAGAAATAAGGAGAGTATGAATATTTCACTACAAGAAATACAAATCAAGTTAGAGCGCTTTTCTTTACGGAAACTAACTTTGGCATGGTATCGTTATTTTAAGGTTATTTTTGCGTTACTTTTCCTTGCTGTTATAGGATGGGGGTCATTTATTTGGTATCAAAGTCTCTATAATTTTCATTGGAATGATGAACAAAAGAAGTCATACATGGAGACGGTCACCAAAGAAACAAATCTGAAACAAAAAGAATTTGATAAGCTCCTTGCTTCTTTGAAAGAAAGAGAAAGTAAGCATAATGAAGAAAGTCCTATTGATAGAAATCTTTTTACCGGAGAGCCAGTAATTAAGCAGTAGTTTTGTCGGCATAAGAGTTGACGACTTTGCCAAAGCATGGCAAAATACAGTGCTATGGTTATAGAAAGTCGCACTCGCTATTTTGAAGAAATTTTTCCTAAAAGCCCAAGCTATCGTTTGAGACAGTTTGAGGCTGCTTTTTTTACCCCTGGATTTCGCTCAGTACAAGATATCACCACTCTTTCTAAGGGAGATAGGGAAGCGCTCAAGAATTGTCCTTGGCTTTCTTTGAAGGGAGTTAGGGTGCTTTCAGCCAAAAAGGGCGATACCTACAAAGCCATCATGACTCTTCATGATAATAAGGAGATAGAATCAGTCCTTATGCAGAATGCTCGGGGACACTGGACACTTTGTGTATCGTCACAGATTGGGTGCGCTATGGCATGTACCTTTTGTGCTACAGGTACCATGGGCTTCACTCGTAACCTCACGGTAGATGAAATAGTTGATCAATACCGTTTTTGGATGATGTTCCTTGAGGATCGTCCTGAACTGCCAGAGCGCATTACCAATATTGTTTTTATGGGCATGGGAGAACCTCTAGCAAATTACAAAAATGTAAAGGAAACTATTCAAACTATTCTTAAACATACAGAAATTGGGCCTACTCGAATTACTGTTTCTACAGTAGGTCTTATCCCTATGCTTACACAGATTTTAAACGATGAAACTTGGCCGCCAGTTCGCCTAGCGGTTTCGCTTCATAGCGCTGATCCAAAAACCCGTACGGATATTATGCCAAGTTCATATCCACAATTTCTAGATAAGCTCTACGAATGGACTGAAAAATATTTTGCGAAGTTCGCGAGCCGTCGTCGGCACCTGACCTTCGAATATGTTATGCTATCTAAGGTCAATGATACTAGTGAGCATGCCAAGGCATTGATTCGTTTTGCTCGTCGAGTCGGCAAAGTTCGTATCAATCTCATCCCATATAACTTTACAGGAGAGGTCTATAGGGATAGTCTTCCAGCAGATTTTGCTCGTTTTGAAAGTGAGCTTCGTGAAGCTGAAGTCTTGGTCACAAGACGTCGTACGATGGGTGATGATATCGCTGCTGCTTGCGGTCAATTGGTAGTAGAAAATAGTAAAGTAAAAACAAAAGTATGATCAATAGATATGTCATTGGAATAGTAGGGGGTCCAGGCACGGGTAAAGATACGATAGCAAGGCTTCTTCCAGAGGTGCTCCATGAGTCAGTTGAGATACTCTCATTTAGTCGTCTTATTATTGATGAATACTGTGCGCCACTTGGCATTGAGCCGACACATACCAATCTACAGTTTATCGGCAATGCTATTCGCCCAGAGTGGATACATGAGCGTATTTACCAGAAAATTGAAAAATCAACAGCAAAGTATTTCGTGATACCTTCAATTCGTCGCGAGGAAGACTTTTTGTTTGTGCGAAGTTTTCCAAAGCATCTCCTTATTGCTGTAGAAACTGCTTCAGAAAAAGCTTATGCACGCATGAAAGAGCGCAACGAAAAGCCTAATGAAGATAAACTTACATGGGAAGAATACCTCGTACTTTGCAATGCGCCTATTGACCAAGAAGTACCCAAGCTTCGTAAGCAAGCCGATATCACGATTGAAAATAATGGTACTCTTGAAGAGCTCAAGCAAAAACTACAAGAAGTATTGGCACAAATATAATGAGTACGTATTTTATTAAAACTTTTGGCTGCCAGCAAAATGTTGCTGATTCTGAGCGTATGGCAAGCTACTATGAATCTCGTGGCTACACAGAAGCAGCGAGTATCGAAGATGCGGATACGATTGTCCTCAATACCTGTGTGATTCGAGATAAGGCAGAGGAAAAAGTCTATGGCTTTATCCGTAGCTTAAAAGCGCGCCAAGAAGAAGCAGGAAGAGCTATGCCTCATGTAGTAGTGACGGGCTGCCTCATTGGGTCGGCGGCACGCGAGCCAAGTGGCAAAATGATGAAGCGTCTTACGAAGCGTTTGCCAGAGGCGGAAATTCTCCCGCTGGAAGATGTGGGATTTGAACATGAGCCGAAGCGTAAGGAGGGGAAGATGGCTTCCATAGTAATTTCTAATGGTTGCAATAACTTCTGTGCTTTTTGTATTGTACCCTTTGCACGTGGCAAGGAGCGCTCAAGGGCTTTTGATGAAATTCTTTCTGAAGTAGAGCAGTCAGTGTCAGATGGTCATGATGAGATTATGCTTTTGGGTCAGAATGTCAATTCTTATGGCGCTGATATTTTAATGCCACTGATCGCAAAAGATGAAAAATATCAGCTGCCAAGTGGTAAGTTTATCGAACCCATTATGGTTAAGCACCTGAATCGTCATCGGATTCCGACTATGTTTCCACAACTTCTTGAAGCAGTAGCGCATGTGCCTGGAGTGCGTAAGGTGCGTTTCTTAGCATCAAACCCATGGGACTTTAGTGATGAGCTTATCGAAGTGATACGAGTCAACAAGAATATTGATAGGGTAATTCATCTTCCAGTGCAGGCGGGAAGTAATGAAGTTCTAAAGCGGATGAATCGTTGGTATACCCGAGAAGAGTATCTGGCACTTATAGAACGTATACGGACAGCTATCCCTGAGGTAGAATTTACTACCGATATCATCGTAGGTTTTCCAGGGGAGACAGAAGAGCAATTTCAAGAAAGTATCAGTCTAGCTAAAGAGGTAGGATTTCGTCAGACCTTTATTGCCTGGTATTCACCTCGCCCCGGTACCAAGGCGGCGGTAGGCATGGAAGATGATGTCTCAATTGAAGACAAGCAGCGTCGCTATCATGAGCTTGATGCAGTGTGTTTTCAGGGTTTTGAAAAAGCCAATGCTCATGATTCTTAAGGAGGAGTATATTTTTTGATAATAAAAAACAGCCTTTCGGCTTCGTGTTTTTGGTAGGGTAGGGGCTGCGTTGTTGCACAGCCCCTTCCCAAGTTATTGTCTAGTGAGCGGTCTCCAGATGTCGCCACTCCCGCTGCCCCCAGCTTTCGAAGAGTCGCTCCAGGGGCGGAAGCAGAGAGAGGGAATACCCGTCATCGTGGGTGTCCACCTTGAGACCTCCGAGGTCGCGGATGCCGATAATTCCCGATCCGTAGCCCTGGCCGACGCCGAAGTGGTCAATCATGACCGCATACTTCTCCGGCACCAATTTCTTGGTGAAGGCAGAGGCACGCCGGTAGATACCCTCCTCCCAGGAGAGGGGCTTCTTGTTGAGGCCAAACAGATTAGCAAGGCCGAAGGTGGCCCAGCTCAGATACTGCCAGCGACGAATGCGCTGTGCATAAATCGGCTTGTACCGGCAGGCATACTTCTGACAGAGCCGCTGCTTGATTGCTGCTTCCTCCCTGTAGGCAGTGTGTGCTTTCTGGAGGAAGGTATCGATGTCCTCGTTGGACAGAGGCCAGGTATAGCCATAGTCCTTGGTCATGGCGTAGAGAATTCCAGCCATGATTTCGTTTTCAAAACGACCAAGACGCATATTTTTACTCCCATTGTGGAGGAGGCTTGCTCCTAGTTAAATAACTTGTATCCAGTGTCTTTAGTCACTTTCAAAATTATATTATACACCTAAAATAACAAAAAGTCAATAGTGTCAGAGTAGCTTAAAAATGCCATAATTAACCCAGTGAAATACAGCGAAGCTGTAACAATTGAAAATTGTATTTCACCGGGTAAATATGAAAATCATCTCTTGGAACGTTAATGGTATACGAGCAGTAGAACGAAAGGGTCTCTTCCAGCCATTTTTGGCAGAGCACAATCCAGATATTGTATGCCTTCAGGAAACCAAGGCTCATCGTGAGCAAGTGGAGATAGATCTTCCAGGCTATATTGAGTATTGGCATAGTGCTGAGCGGAAGGGCTACAGTGGTACAGCGATATTTACCAAGACAGAACCACTTTCTATCATCAATGGTTTTCTTCCTAAGGTATCTGAGAAGTACGCTCCGCTTGAAGATCAATTTGGTGATCCAGAGCGTGAAGGGCGAGTACTGACTGCTGAGTATGAAGATTTTTATCTCGTGACTTGCTATACACCAAATGCCAAAGACAAGCTTGAGCGCATACCACTGCGTCTCAAATGGGATGCCGCCTTTCTTGCCCACTTACAAGAGCTCGAGAAAATGAAGCCAGTAGTATTTTGTGGTGACTTCAATGTCGCCCATACAGAGAATGACCTAGCCCGACCAAAAGAGAATATAGGTAACAAGGGGTTTACCGATGAAGAACGTATGGGCTTTGAAAATTTTCTCAAAGCAGGATTTGTCGATACGCTCCGTATGTTCAAGCAAGGGAATGGGTTTTATACTTGGTGGACAAACTGGGGCGGAGCGAGAGAGCGAAATGTCGGGTGGCGGATTGATTATTTTTTGGTCAGCGCGAGTCTTAAGGATAAAGTAAAAGATGCTTTTATTCTTCCTGAGGTAATAGGCTCAGATCATTGTCCAGTTGGTGTTATAATTAAGTCATAATTATTTTTTATATTCTTATGAGAATATCTAAGTACGTAACTCTCTTTTTGACAGCACTTTTTATTGGTATTGTCGTAATTGAAAGGTTTCCGGGCGTACTTATTGATACAGAGGTTCCATATGAGTGGTTGATGTTTGGATTATTCAAGATATCTTTACTTGATGATATTACTCATGGACTTTCTGGTTTATTAGGTGTAGCTGCCTTACTGGCTGGCTATCGTTTTAGAGTGTACTATCTCATGCTCATTGGAGGGTACTACTCTTTAGATGCAGTATTTTTTCTTATCTATGGGCTTTTGGTAGGGGAGCTATTGATTGATAATATTTTGTTGAATATTCCTCATGTAGGTATTAGCTTTCTTGTAATAGTAGCCTTGCGTTATTCTATAAAATCAATAGAGCTTAAGTAGTATGTTCATACATATCAAGAAGCTTTCTTTGAGAAGAGGTTTCGGTATATTTTTATTAGGATTCCTTTGTTTGCTTGTAGGAGGATTTGTTTTCTTGGCTATTACCACTAAGGGAGATCCTGTTTTACGTAAGCTGGAGCGCGAGCAAAAAAATACAGAACAAAAGATAGTCAATGATGTAACAGAGCTAAATCCATTAGGAGTTTTGGACATAGTTGTTCCTCATAGCGAAGAAGAAATAGTGGATGCTGTTAAAAGATATCCAAGAGTATCTGTTGGTGGTGGACGAAATAGTATGGGAGGGCAGACAGCAAGTGAAAGAGCTGTTCAGCTTGACATGAGAGAATACAATAAAATTCTTTCTCTCAACAAAGAAAAAAAAGAGATCACTGTCCAATCTGGGATACGCTGGAGAGATATCCAGGATACTATAGATGAGTATGACCTTTCTATTAAGATTATGCAGACCTACTCTAATTTTACGGTGGGAGGATCATTATCTGTAAATGTGCATGGGCGGTATATTGGTCTCGGGCCAATTATCTTAAGTGTCAAAAATATAAGAGTGGTATTGGCTGACGGTAGGGTGGTCACGGCTTCTCCAAGTGAAAATCAGGAAGTTTTTTATGCTGCAATTGGAGGAATGGGAGGTATAGGTGTGATTACAGATGTAACCCTTGAATTGGAAGACAATGTGCATGTAGAACGTTCTCAAGAAAGGGTATCCTTATCGGAGTACGCTTCTTTTTTTAACAATAACGTGAGAAATAATAGTCAGGTTCTCTTCCATAATGGTGACATGTATCCGCCAGATTTTTCACATATTTCTGCTGTGAGCTGGGTAAAGACCGATAAGCCTATTACGGTAGAGAGTAGACTTATTCCAAGAAAAAAAGACTACTGGCTTGAACGAACTGCATGGATAGTAATGAGCGAATGGCCTTTTGGAAGACAGATACGACAATACGTAATTGATCCACTTCTGTATAGTGGAAAATCACCAGTGCATACAAGAAATTATGAAGCGAGTTATGATACTGCTGAGCTAGAACCATCAGACAGAACAAAAAGTACGTATGTCCTCCAGGAGTACTTTGTGCCAGTTGAAAAATTCGACGAATGGGTGCCGAAGATGAAAAAAGTATTTAATGATTACGATGTCAATGTAATTAATGTCTCTATTCGACATGCTTTACCTGATACAGGCTCTACGTTAGCTTGGGCAAAAACAGAAAGCTTTGCATTTGTTGTTTACTATAAACAAGACACTGATAAGGAGGCGATACAAAAGGTTGGTAATTGGACAAGGGAGATGATCGACCAGGTATTGAGTGTGGGCGGAACATACTATTTGCCATATCAGTTGCATGCAACAGATGATCAGTTTCATCGTGCATATCCAAGAGCTTTGGAATATTTTGAAATCAAGAAAAGGCTAGATCCTACAAATAAGTTTACGAATAAACTGTGGGATAAATATTACGATGAGGATAAAGTTGAATATTACAAACAAAGACAAGAGATTTTCCACACAGAGGGTCTCCGTGATGATTATATAAGACCATATAAAAACTCTATTCTTGCTTTACCCGAATGGTACATAGTGTACAGTGCCGAAGAGTATGCTCGTTCTTTAGTAGCTATGAGACCCTCTCAATTTTCTTATTTTTTCTCCATTAAAGAGTATTGGAGGCAATACAGAATAGTAACGCAGAAAATAGCACCCGAAGAGGCTGGCGATTATGGGATGGTTCTTAAGGTTATCGGTGTAAGTTTTACTGTAGAAAATGCCATAAAGGGAGTATATGAGAACACGGTGGGCTCTCTGACGGAATATATAGCTGGTTATAAGAAGGTATCAGAAGATCTTGTGGCAGAGGAAGTAGCAAGAGACTACGGAGCCTTTTTGTATGACTATCCTTGGTATGATTTTCCTTTTGCACAGTATATTTCTAAGGTGTGGATTACCAAAGAGACTACTCCAATAACAGTAGGTCAGTTTATAAGAAAAATAGAGAGGAGGATAATTCTTACAGTAGAGCTCTCTCTTAAGTCAGGTTATTCTAAAATAATTGCTTATTTTACCCATAAGCAGTTTGGGGTACAAGATGATATTATACAGGCAATTATTTCTCGTGATAACGGTAAGACATTTGAAGTTTTAGAAGCTCCTCACTACCATCCATTCACTAAGGTCCTGACAGGAGAAATGGATGCAGCCCTAGAGAAAGGAAGTAGTTTTGAAATATATGATATTGCTGGCAATCAGCAAATTACTTTTTCTTTTGTCGCAGATAAAGATTTTATTTTACCAGAAAAATTACGGGTAGTACTTGTATCCGACGAAGCATATTACGATGTAGACTCCTACGAGAAAGAAATGAAGAGAAGGTTTACTGTGGAAGCCTCAGTGAAAGATATTTTTGAAGTTTATAAGGAGTTACTTGGGCAGGATGTAAGAATTGCACATTTCTATGATTATTAAAAGCTGGAGTAGTACTGAGTAAAGTCATGAGTGATCAAAATGTCCCACTTGCAGAACGGATGCGACCCGAGACTCTTGAGGGGTTTTTGGGACAGGAAAAGATTTTTGGTGAGGGAAGTTTCTTACGCCAGGCTATAGACCAAGACCATGTACCCTCGCTTATCTTTTGGGGGCCACCAGGAAGTGGCAAAACTACCCTTGCCCTTTTGATTGCTCGCTCGACTCAGGCAGAATTTTTTCAGTTATCAGCAGTGGGGAGTGGAGTCAAGGATCTGCGGAAAATTATCGAGCTTGCTGAGAAGAATAAAGAGGTAGGAAAAAAGACTCTTCTTTTTATAGATGAGATTCACCGTTGGAATAAGTCTCAGCAAGATAGTTTGCTCCCGTATGTAGAGCGAGGGACACTTACTCTCATCGGGGCTACGACAGAGAACCCGAGCTTCGAGGTCAATAGTGCCTTGCTCTCACGCTCACGCGTAGTGGTTCTTGAGAAACACTCAGTAGAATCACTAGTAGGTTTACTGAGACAGGCAGTTCAAAAAGCCAGAGAATATTTTGGGCGTGAGGTAGAGGCTAGTGATGATACGCTTGGATTTATCGCAGAAGTTTCTGGTGGAGATGCCAGGCAGGCTTTGGGGATTCTCGAGGCTTCAGTAACAATGCTTGGGAAGAAGAAAGCGATTGAGAGCGCACTTGTGGAAACTGTAGTGAAGCGCTCGCATATCCTTTATGACAAGGGTGGCGAAGAACACTACAATATCATCTCGGCTCTGCATAAATCTCTTCGGGGTGGTGATGTGAATGCTTCTTTGTACTGGCTGGCGCGTATGCTTGAGGGAGGAGAGGACCCACTTTATGTAGCAAGGCGCCTGGTGCGCTTTGCTTCAGAAGACATTGGACTTGCCAATTCTTTTGCGTTGCCACAGGCCACGGCCGCCTATCAGGCATGCCAATACCTTGGGATGCCAGAGTGTGAGGTGCACCTAGCTCAGCTCGTAGTCTACCTTGCTTCCTCCAAGAAAAGTAATGCTTTGTATGTAGGGTATAATAAGGCCAAGGAAGATGTGCAAAATTTTCCTAATGAACCAGTGCCACTTCACCTTCGTAATGCTTCGACGAAACTTATGAAAGATATAGGTTATGGTAAGGGCTATAAGTATACCCCAGATTATAATGATGCGAAGGATGCAGAGCAGGAGTATTTGCCCGAAAAACTAAAAGGAAGAAGATATATTCATATCGAAGATAAATAAAAATATAATAACGCTATTTCTATGAGTTCTTACCTTAGACAAGGATTGTTCCTCATGAGCATAGGTGTCATCTTTTTTGCGACTGACGCTAGGGCTGAGGAAGACTTTTTCCAGGGAGAAGCTATCCGTTCTTTTGATACCAAAATAGAGGTGCAAACAGACGGAAGTATTTTGGTGACAGAGACTCTAGAGTATCAGACAGCAGTAGCTGAACAAAAACATGGTATTTATCGAGATATTCGAACTGAATCTTCTCAGGGCAAGGAGATGAAGATTGAGGATATTGAAGTTTTGGATGCACAAGGGAATTCGTATCCATTTGAAGAAATTGTACAAGGTGATAGCTTGAGGCTCAAAATAGGTGATCCGAACGAGACTTTTTCTGGTGAAAAGACCTATATCATGAGGTACCGTGCCGCCCATGCAGTGGGGTATTTTGAGCAGTTTGATGAAATCTATTGGAATACCACAGGTAATAATTGGCCATTCCCAATTCTCTCTGCGACTGCAGAAGTATCTCTTCCAGGTGGCGCCACAGTGAAGCAGGTAAGTTGCTACGAGGGCCCAAGTGGTAGTCAGGAACTTTGTAATAAGAATGGTACCCAGTTTGGAGCTAAGCGCATTCTCAATCCAGGTGAAGGTATGACAGTGGCAGTGGGATTTACCAAAGGAATAGTGGTTGAGAAATTCTCGCTACGAGAAAGACTCGCTCAGTTTTTTGAAGTAATGAGTCTTTTATTTGGGGTGGGAATTTTTATTTGGACTACTTGGCATGCATATAGGCGTTGGTATCAGTATGGTCGTGATCCCAAAGAGCGTGATGTGGTAGTGCCTGAATATGAAGTGCCCGACAACCTGACGCCTCTTGAAGTATCAGGAATTCTCTCAGAAGCCCAGATAGACCACAAGGCGTATATAGCGGAGATATTGAGTCTGGCTACACGAGGCTATATACGTATTCATCAAGACCAAGAAAAGTACGTCTTTGGATTAATCACTACCAATGATTATGAACTGGAACGTCTATCAAAAAACGATACACTCAAGTCTTTTGATGGGCTTTTACTTGAGAAAGTTTTTAAAGGCGAGACTCGAGTACGTCTATCAAGTCTGAAGAATAGTTTTTATAAGGAAATCCCCGCTATTAGCGAGAGTGTTATGCAGTCGCTCAAAGATGAGGAGTATTATAAGAGAATTAGAGAGGGACTAAAGAGTGCGTTTTCTTGGAAAGACCATAGAGCTATTATTACAACAATAATATTTTTGTTTGTAGGTATTTTCTTTGGGAGTATGCCTATAATAGTCGGAGCTGGTTTAGCAGTTATTTTTTGGGGTATATTTGCTTACTTTGGTCCACAAAAAACAGAGAAGGGCGTAAGAACAAAAGAGCAACTAGAAGGGCTCAAGTTGTACATAGAAAAAGCTGAGAAAGCTCGAATAGAATTTCATGATGCACCTGAGAAAACTCCAGAGCTATTTAGTGGTCTTCTGCCGTATGCTATGGTATTGGGGGCGGTAGCAATATGGCTCAAAGAATTTGAAGATTTGCACTATGCTAATCCGGATTGGTATGTGGCAACGGGTGCTGATGGTAGTATGATGAGCGGTAATTTTTTTCAGGATTTTGAAAGTTTTTCTCAGGCTATGACCGCTTCAACTGCTGCACCAGGGAGTTCTGGTAGTGGTTCATCTGGTGGCGGCGGAGGCGGCGGAGGCGGCGGAAGCTGGTAGATTTGGTATACTGATAGCTGTAAATAGATAAGATAAAAAATATGAAAAAAGTAGGCACAAAAGCACCAGTATTTAAGGCGCCGGATCAGGATGGGGTAGTACGGAGCCTCAAGGACTATGCTGGCAAATGGGTGATACTCTATTTTTATCCGAAAGACGATACTCCGGGCTGCACTAAGGAAGCTTGTGGATTTCGTGACGGCTTTGCAAAGTACAAGCGAGCCGGAATTGAAATCATTGGGGTAAGTGTGGATTCAGTGAAGAAACACGTTAAGTTTGTAGAGAAGTACAGCTTGCCATTTACCCTTCTCTCGGATGAGGACAAGAAGATTGTTGAAGCCTATGGCGTGTGGGGCGAAAAAAAGTTTATGGGCCGTACGTATATGGGTACCAATCGGGTAAGCTATCTCATTAACCCAGAGGGGAAAATTGCGAAAGTTTATGATAAGGTGAAGCCAGAAGATCACGCTGATGAGGTGTTGGCAGATGTAAAAGGGTTGAGTAAAAAGTAATGAAAAATAGTTTTGAAGATTTTCGGCCAAGAGAGTTGAATGAAAAAGAAAAAGAAATTCTGAAATCATTGCAGGAGCTTGAGGGTGCTGAGATAACCCCGGGTATTCGTGAAGTGTACAGTTTTGTCCTGCGTTTTGTGAGTGAAGACTCTATGGTCTCGGTTTACCTGAGTTTTTTTGATGAGCAAAGTGGCGCAGATGTAGCTATTACAAACATGACCAATACACCGATTCGTAAAGATCAGGCATTGGAAGATGTGCGCGGAAGAGGGGAGGGTACAGAGGTAATTCAAAAAATTATTAAGTGGGCTAAGGAAAATTCTTATCCGCACATAGTAGCTACACAGGTACAGGAGCCTGCGAAGAACTTTTGGACCAAAAATGGCTTTGCTTATGATGAGCGTGAAGATAACATTTCCGAAGACTGGCTATATCAGGGATAGACATGGAATAGTATAAAAAAGAATCAAAAAGAGCCTTAAAAAGGCTCTTTTTTGTATTTTTGGCGGTGGATAAGTAAAAGATGTTGTGTTTTGGCTTTCTGTGGAGTAAAATGGTGAGTAGGTTAACCAAAGTGGATGAAAGTGGGGAATTTCTTCACTCAGTGAAATACTTCGAAAGAAGCAATGACTCACGGTCATATTTCACGAGGTAAATTCTCACCAAACATATGTTCATCGGCGAATACTCACATACGATTGATCCCAAGAAGCGCTTAGCGCTTCCTTCAAAGTTTCGTTCGGAGCTTGGGAAGAAAATTATTGTGACTCGTGGATTGGATAATTGTTTGTTTGTCTATCCAATTAAGGTTTGGGAAGAGCTCGCCACAAAGCTTGGCACGCTACCTGTAGGTGAAGCTGGTACACGTAGTTTTATACGCGTTATGCTGGCTGGTGCTACGGACTGTGATGTCGATAGTCAGGGGAGAATTCTTTTACCCGAATACCTGAAAAAAGATGGTGATCTCAAAAAAGATGTCACTATCGTGGGATTGTTTAACCGTCTAGAAATTTGGGATAGCGTGCGATGGGATAAATATAAAAGTCAGGCTGAAAAAAATACAGGCAAAATTGCAGAAGAGCTTGGAAAGCTTGGCATTTATTAAGTCGGTAGTTTTTTGACAATGAAAGAAACAAGAGAGATTTCAAAGCATGTGCCAGTCCTGATGGAGGAAGTGCTTGTCGGACTTAATCTTGATCAAGGGAAGAGTATCGTGGATGCCACCTTAGGAGGGGGAGGGCATACACGGGCTATTTGGAAACAAATTGCACCGACAGGGAAGCTTCTGTCTCTTGATCAAGATGCTTCGGCTATAGAGCATTTTCTCCTAGAAGTACGTAGAAATACAGACTTACAGGGAGCATATGAGTCGGAGCAGCTCAAAGTAGCACATGCTAATTTTAGCGAGCTTGAGAGAATAATTGCTGAAGAGGTAAATGATTCTGTAGATGGTATCATGGCTGATCTCGGATATTCTTCTGATCAGATAGAGAGTAATCAAAGAGGTCTTAGTTTTACACATGGCGGACCACTTGATATGCGTCTTGATCAGAGCCGAGGAGTGCCGGTGAGTACACTTTTGCATCAAGTGAGTAAAGAAGAACTCGCAAAGATACTTAGGGAGTACGGTGAGGTAGATTATGCAGAGCAGATTGCCAAAGCTATTCTCGATGAAGATAGAAAAAAACCTATTGAAACAGCTGAAAAACTAGCAGCAGTAGTGGTAGGGGCTACGCCGGGCTGGATTCAGGCGAAACAAAAAATTCATCCAGCCACACAAGTGTTTCAGGCATTGCGTATCTGGGTTAATGATGAGTACCAAAGCCTAGAAAAGTTTTTGGAGGCTACAGAGAAAGTACTTAAGAAAGGTGGAAGGGTAGCTATTATAGCTTTTCATTCGGGTGAAGATCGTATAGTCAAAGAGTTTTTTAGGGCAAAAATTAAGGGCTGCGTCTGTCCAAAAGAATTTCCTATCTGTATTTGCGGAGTGAAGCCAACCTTTAAAGCTATTACCAAAAAAGTAGTGACAGCAAGTGAAAGTGAGCTTGAAGTCAATCCGAGATCGAGAAGTGCCAAGCTTCGAGTATATGAAAAAGTATAGTCTCAATTGTTTCTTTCAGGGTCAAAAAAAGAGTGAGTAAGGTCTAGAAAAAAGCAAAAATAAAACAAAAATATATGGCAGGAAGGGTGCCAAAACCGAAGAGTCGCGAAACAATTTCCTATACAAAGGGGAATCAGAAAAGCGGACTAAAAGGCTCTAGTCAAGCAATGGCTCTGGGAGTGCTTTTGACCCTTTTTCTTTCAGCAGGAGGGTATCTGTATTCGGTGAATCGCAATGCTACCCAGGGGTATCACTTGCGTGCCCTTGAAAAAGAAATTGCCAAACTTTCTGAAGAAAATACAGAGCTCAAGATTTCGGAAGCAGATATGCGCTCGTTCTACAGGATCAATGAGTCTAAAGATGAGCTACAGATGGAAAAAGCAGAATCACTTAAATATTTAGAAACCAAAGATACGGTCGCTTTTCGTTAAGTATAGAGGTAAAAAATGAATTCCGGGTATGCGTAAATGTCGAACAAGTCCTAGTCCAGGACCCAAAAGAACAAGCTCAGCTGCATCCTACGATTCCCGTACGAGAGTATTAGTCCTGCGCACCTTTTTTCTGATTGGCGGAGGACTTATTTTTTTTCGTCTCTTCTTTTTGCAAGTAGCTACTCATGATAAGTGGGTCGCTATGGCACAAGATCTCCATGGTGCCGAAATAGAAATTACGGCTGATCGGGGTGAGGTGTTTATAGATGATGGTGGTCAGCCATATCCATTGGCAGTAAATAGAGAAATCCCTACAGTGTACCTTGTCCCAAAGGAAGTGACCGATCCAGAAAGAGTAGCTTCAGAACTCTCACGAATCCTTCAGGTGGATCGAGAGCTTTTGATATATAAAATGCGTAATCGTGAGGACCCTTTTGAAATTGTCAAAAAACGTATCAATGATCATGAGCGCGCTCAAATAACTGAGTTGAAATTAGCAGGAGTAAAGTTTCTTCCGGAGAAGTATCGTTATTATCCAGCTGGAGAATTAGCTTCGCATGTTATTGGATTTGCGAGTCTTCAGGATAACGGCAAGGTAGGAGGCTACGGTATAGAGGCATCTATGAATAAGTTGCTTCTTGGTTCTTCGGGTAACTTACAGCAAGAAAAAGACGCTGCTGGTCGTTGGCTTCCTCTTACGGATCGCAAAGTAACAGATGCTCTTCATGGTGCCAATATTTATCTAACACTCGATCGAAATATACAGTTTGAAACTGAGAAAATCATGCATGATGCTGTCGAGAAATATGCTTCTGATCGTGCGAGTGCCATAGTCATGGACCCAAAAACAGGGAGGATTTTGGCTATGGCCTCATCGCCACAGTTTGATCCCAATAAGTACCGAGAGGTAGAAAACTATGCTGACTTTTTGAATACGACGCTCTCTCTTGCGTATGAGCCAGGATCTATTATGAAGCCAATTACCATGGCTATCGGTCTTGAAGAAGGCAAGGTAACGCCAGATTCAGAGTTTAGTGATCCCGGCGTCATCTCTATCGGCGGTTTTGATATCCGCAATGCTGAGGATAAAACCTATGGACAGAGTTCTATGTATAAAGTACTTGAAGAATCTATCAACACGGGTGTTATCTATGTAGAGCGTCAGGTGGGCAATGAGGCTTTTCGTGATTATATGAAGCGTTTTGGTTTTGGAGAAAAAACGGGAGTAGAGCTGCCAGCAGAATTACCTGGTGATATTAGGGCTCTTGAACGTACACAGCAAGATATTCAATTTTACACAGCCTCTTTTGGTCAGGGTATTACGACTACTCCAATACAAATGGTGCAGGCGTACGGCGCCATGGCAAATCGCGGAGTAATGATGAAGCCGCAGATTATTAGTCGGATAGAACATGCGGATGGACGTGTCGAAGAACGTCAACCGGAAAAAGTGCGGCAGGTGTTGGGAGAAAAGGCGAGTGAAGATATAGGTAAGATGCTTCGTACGGTAGTGACCAAAGGTCATGGTAAAAGAGCGGATGTCCCAGGGTACTTGGTGGGAGGGAAGACGGGTACGGCTCAGGTCGCTAAGAGCGGTTCTAAGGGGTATGAAGATGGTTTGACCATAGGATCTTTTGTTGGTTATGCGCCTATACAGGACCCACAGTTTGTAGTATTGGTAAAGCTCGATAATCCAAAAAATGTTGAATGGGCCGAATCAAGTGCAGCGCCAGCTTTTGGAGAAATAATGCATTTTCTTTTAGAATATGCCAAAATACCACCTACGGAAGAAATACCCGCTAAGAAATAACTCAGCATATGAAATCATTTCCTGTATCACTTTTAGAAAGCATGCTTCGCTTCATGGCGAGGACAGTACTTTGGAAGTATAAGCCGCAAGTGATAGGTATTACTGGATCGGTAGGGAAGAGCTCCACCAAAGAAGCTATCGCCCTGGTCCTTTCTTCGCAGTATCGAGTGCGTAAAAATGAAGGTAATTATAATAATGAAATTGGGCTACCGCTGACCATCCTTGGTTGTAAAACAGGCGGGAGATCTCTTTGGGCATGGCTTAAAATAATTACGTATTGGCTGAGACTCTTATTCTTACCGTATCGCTATCCAGAAATACTTGTTTTGGAGATGGGTATTGATACCAAGGGAGATATGGATTACCTACTTACCTTTGTGCCAGTAAGTATCGGTGTCGCTACACATGTTTCAGGAAGTCATCTGGCTCAATTTGGAAGTATTGCAAATGTCGCTCGAGAAAAACGTAAGCTTATCAAGTCGTTACCGGTGACTGGTTTTGCTATTTTGAATGCCGATAATGGAGAGACCCTTAAGATGAAAGAGATGACAGGTGCACATGTTATTACCTATGGATTTTCAGAGGGTGCAGATATTCGAGTAGATAACTTGTTGTTTCATGGCGATGCGGGTCACGTAGAGGGATATAGTTTCAAGCTTAATTACAAAGGGAAGTCTGTGCCTGTGCGTTTGCCTTATATTCTTGCAAAACACCTTATCTCATCGGCACTGGCAGCTGTGGGCGTGGGGGTGGCCATGAAGATGAATTTAGTAGAGATAGCCCAAGCTCTGGAAGGACTAAAGTCTTTGCCGGGACGTATGAATATGTTTCCAGGTATCCAGGGAACCCAAATAATCGATGATACATACAATGCTTCGCCTACTTCTACGCGAGCTGCTATAGAAACGCTCTCATATATGCAGGCACCGCGTAAGGTGGCTATCTTGGGAGATATGCTTGAGCTTGGGGAAGAGAGTGACCTCGAGCATGCTCGACTAGTGGATGATTTACGACAAGCCAATGTCACGAGAGTTTTACTTGTGGGTAAGCATATGCAGGCATTACAGGAAGCTCTTTTGAGTAGTGGGTATCAGGACAAACAAGTCAGTTGGTACACTGATCCATGGGGAGTGCTGGAAGTTTTGTCCGAGACACTTCATCCGCATGATTTAATTCTCGTAAAGGGTTCTCAGGGAGTGCGTATGGAATTTATTGTAGAGGCTTTGCTTGCACAGCCAGAGCAGGCAGAAATTCTTCTTTGTCGTCAGAGCCCTACTTGGAAAAAAATACCGTTTACGCCACCAGCCGAGTGGGGTGTATAAATATAGTATTGCCGGCAATATACATTATTTGGTATGATAGGTATGTAAGAGCGTTGCTCTTTACTTATAAGCAGTGTAATTCTAAGAATAAGTCGTATGACTGAAAATGAAAAAGACAGAGAGTTTGTAGAATACGTTGTCAAGATGTTAGTAGACAAACCAGAAGCCGTGAAGGTAGAACGTAAGATTGATGAAATGGGAGTGCTTATTACGCTCGATGTAGATCCAAGCGACATGGGTATGGTCATTGGTCGTGAAGGTATGACTGCCAAGGCCCTCCGTACTCTCCTTCGTGTCATTGGTGCTCGCAATAATGCTCGTGTCAATTTGAAGATCAACGAACCAGAAGGTAGTATGCGTCCACCTCGCGAGCCACGTGAATCACAGGACCGTGGTACTGTAAATGATATTCCACCTCGTGAACCAGAGGCTCCAGCCGAGAAGCGCAGTCTCGATGATGTCATGAATGATATTAATATCTAGATCTAGCTTATATAAAGCCTAAAACCACCTCATCTGAGGTGGTTTTATTTATAAAAATAGGTATGGTATCCTAGGGATATTATGAATAAACATTATGAATGTCATTGAGACAAAAATCCCAGGACTCCTTATTATTGAACCAAAAGTTTTTGGGGATGAACGAGGGTTTTTTGTGGAGACCTACAATGAGCCGCGCTATAAGGAAATGGGTATTAGTGGAGATTTTGTACAGGATAATCTTTCAAAGTCAAAAAAAGGAGTACTTCGCGGACTTCATTATCAGGCCCCACCTTTTGATCAGGGGAAACTCGTCACAGTGCTTTCGGGAGCAGTTCTTGATGTGGCGGTAGATATTCGTTTTGGTTCGCCGACTTTTGGGCAGTATGTCGCGGTGGAACTAACAGCAGAAAATAAGAAACAGTTTTGGATACCGGCAGGCTTTGCACATGGCTTTGTAACACTTGAGGATGATACGGTATTTGCGTACAAGTGTACCAATGTCTACTCGCCAGAGCATGATCGAGGAGTGAAGTATGATGATCCAGCTATTGGTATCGAATGGCCGGAAGTAGGAGAGCTTACCATCTCAGAAAAAGATCAGAATCAGCCAATGCTTAAAGATATTACAGAAGAATTTATATATGCAGAATAATATGAAACTACTTGTTACCGGTGGAGCCGGGTTTATCGGTTCAAACTTTGTCCATCATATTCTCGACACGTATCCAGAGTATGAAGTTGTTGTGCTAGATGCCCTGACTTACGCAGGGAATCTTGAAAGTCTCAAAAAATTTGAACATGAGTCACGCTATCGATTTGTAAAGGGAGATATCACTGATGCTTCGCTTGTGGATGAACTAGTAGTGGAGTGTGATATCGTAGTGCATTTTGCTGCCGAAAGTCATGTGGATCGTTCTATTCTTGAACCGAGTATTTTTATTAAGACTAATGTCTTGGGAACCCAAGTACTTCTAGAGGCGGCTCGCAAGTATAATAAACGTTTTCATCATGTTTCTACCGATGAAGTATTTGGTGCGCTTGGACCACACGACGAACCATTCAATGAACATACTCCATACGATCCACGTAGTCCGTACAGTGCTTCCAAGGCGGCAAGTGATCATTTGGTAGAGGCATATTTTCATACCTACAACCTTCCGATTACAATTTCTAATTGCTCAAATAATTACGGGCCATATCACTTCCCAGAGAAATTGATTCCACTTGCTATCACAAATCTTATCGAAGGTAAGAATATACCAGTGTACGGCGATGGTCGCCAGGTGCGTGACTGGCTTCATGTCAAAGATCATTGTCGAGCTATCGATATGATTATTCATAATGGCCATATCGGCGAGACGTACTGTGTAGGTGGCGATGGTGAGCGAGAAAATATCTGGATAGTCAAGAATATTCTCAAGGAGATGGGGCTTGGTGAAGAAAGATTGGAATATGTCAAAGACAGAGCAGGACATGATAGGCGTTATGCTATCAATCATGACAAAATTACTCGTGAGCTTGGTTGGAAGCCGGAAATAGCTCTCGAAGAAGGGCTCAAGGAAACCATTGCCTGGTTTCAAGAAAACAAAGGTTGGTGGCAAGCGGTCAAAGACGGAAGTTATCAGGAATACTACGAAAATCAGTATATTAAGCGCTAAATACAGTGAATCCTCTGCAGATATGTGGAGGATTTTTTGTTTGGGGTCTATCTGGTATAATGCATAGGTTAGCCTTTTAATGAATACATATGGCACAAAAAGTAGTAGTTCTAGGGGGCTTAGGCATGCTTGGTCAGGCGCTTACTGATTTGTTCCGACATGATCCAAATTATGAAGTAGTAGCATGGGATAAAGAGGATGTAGATGTTACTGATTTTACTCAGCTACGAGAAAAACTTGTTGATATAAAGCCGCACATTATCCTCAATTGTGTAGCTTATAATGCTGTAGATTTGGCAGAGGAAGATGATGACCAGTATCAAAAAGCACTACTCTTAAATCGTGACCTTCCCGGAGAACTCGCAATTATTGCCAATGATATAGATGCTGTACTTGTGCAGTACTCCACAGACTATGTCTTTCCGGGTGATATAGATGAGAAAAAAGAAGGTGGCTGTGGCAATAGTTCATGTTGTGGTGGAGGGTGTCATGGTGGAGGGGAGAAGGGCTATGGTGAAGGCGCTTTTCCAAATCCAGTCTCACGCTACGGAGAGTCCAAGATGCTTGGTGAACAAGAGGTGATGATGAATGCTCATAAGTACTATATTATTCGACTCTCTAAGCTTTTTGGAAATCCAGCCAGCTCGCCAGATGGTAAGCGAAGCTTTTTTGATGTTATGCTTGAGGCTGGAAAAAATAAGCCAGAAGTGCAGGTGGTTGATAGTGAAAAAAGCTGCTTTACCTATGCTCCAGATCTCGCTATGGCGACTAAAGATTTACTCGAAGATGGCGACCAGTGGGGAGTCTATCATTTGCCAAATACTGGCGCTGTGACTTGGTATGAGGCAGTACTTGAGTTGTATCGTCAAGCTGGGCTGGAGACAAGGGTGATTTCAGTGACTCCAGAGGCGTTTCCGCGTCCTGCTAAGCGCCCTGTGTATTCGGCACTTATCAACAGTAAGCGTCCGCCGCTTCGTAGGTATGAAGTAGCTTTGGCAGAATATCTATCGGATAAAAAATAATCGAGCGGCTATGAAAAAACCATTTTTACAAAAACAAGATCCAGAAATTTATCAAGCTCTCTTGGGAGAAGAAAAGCGCGAGAAAGAGGGACTAGAAATGATTGCTTCTGAAAACTATGTCTCAGAGGCAGTGCATGAGGCTCTTGGTAGTGTTTTTACCAATAAGTATTCCGAAGGATATCCAGGAAAGCGTTATTATGGTGGTCAGACTTATACAGATATCATAGAATCGCTGGCCATCGAACGCGCAAAGAAGATTTTTGGAGCTGAGCATGCCAATGTCCAGCCACTTTCTGGCGCTCCTGCCAATATTGCTGCTTATGCAGCTCTTCTTGAGCCAGGAGATTGCATCTTGGGAATGGACCTTTCTCATGGCGGGCACCTGACACATGGTCATCCAGCCACGGTTATGACTAAGGTCTATCGCTTTGTTAGCTATAAGACTGAGCCAGACGGCAGTATTGATTATGAGAAGCTTCTCAAAATTGCTAAGAAAGAAAAACCAAAACTGATCCTAGCTGGTTTCTCCTCTTATACACGTACTCTTGATTATGCAAAGTTTGCTGCTATAGCTAAGACGGTAGGTGCTAGAAGTATGATGGATATGGCTCATATAGCTGGCCTAGTGGCTGCTAAAGTGGTACCTAACCCGGTACCGTATTTTGATGTAGTGACTCTTACTACGCATAAGTCGCTTCGTGGTCCGCGAGGGGGTATGATTCTTTGTAAAAAAGAATTTGCCAAGGCTATAGATAAGGCTATATTTCCTGGGCTCCAGGGTGGACCTCATATGAACAACATCGCGGCCAAGGCTGTTGCTTTTGGAGAAGCGCTTCATCCAGATTTCAAAAAGTATGGCAAGCAGATACTCAAAAATGCAAAGACGCTAGAAAAGTCCTTCGTAAAACATGGAGGAAAAATTCTTTTTGGGGGAACTGAAAATCATATGCTTGTACTCAATGCTGTAGAGACGTACGGTATTTCTGGAAGAACAGCAGAGGAGCGCTTAGATGCCATTGGTATTACGGTTAATAAAAATGTTATACCAGATGATCCTCGTGGACCGATGGATCCAAGTGGTATTCGAGTGGGAGTGCCAGCGCTTACAACACGTGGTATGAAAGAAGCAGAAGTAAAGCAGATTGCTTTGTGGATGCATCAGGCAATGAGTACTGATGATAGCAAGTTCCACGAAGCTCTTCATAAAGAAGTGGTCAGGCTTTGTAAAAAATTCCCAGTTCCTAAACAGTTTATCTAAAATTTATGAAAGGCATTATTCTTGCCGGAGGTACCGGCACCCGACTCTTACCTTGTACGGCAATCGCATCCAAGCAGTTGCTTCCGGTTTATGATCGCCCAATGATTTTCTATCCCTTAAATACCTTGGTCAAGGCGGGGATCAAAGATATCTTGATTATTGTATCTCCAGAGCATGCTGGTAATTATCTTAACCTCCTGGGTTCACTTCTTGAGAGAGATGGTATTAATGTGAGCTTTAAGGTGCAGCGTAGTCCACGAGGGTTAGCTGATGCGTATCTTTTGGCGGAGGATTTTCTTGATGGCGAACCAAGCACAATGATTCTTGGAGACAATATTTTTCAGGATGATTTTTCGGAGGCTATTACTTCTTTTGAGAAGGGTGGGCGAGTATTTGCAGTCAAAGTGCCTGACCCTGAGCGCTTTGGGGTGGTGGAGTTTCATCCAGAAACACAAAATGTGATTTCTATTGAAGAAAAGCCGAGCTCACCCAAGAGTGACTACGCTATCCCAGGTATCTACATTTTTGACGGACGAGCAACAGAGATAGCCAAGGGTCTCAAGCCTTCGTCTCGAGGGGAGTTAGAAATCGTAGATATCCATAAGGCATACCTTGAGCAAAATGCATTGGATGTCCGTATTCTCGAGGGAGCGTGGTTTGATACCGGCACGCACGACTCGCTTCTTGAAGCCAGTGTGTTTGCTCGGGAAGCGAAGCTTGGCGATGCTTTTGCTCCAATACTCAATGAAGCAATACTCGAACATAACAAGGAAATTAAACGTCACGTAGCATTAAAACAATAATTTTATGGAAAACCCACACAAGATTAAAAAAGCTATTCTCCCAGTTGCAGGATTTGGTACACGATTTTTACCAGCTACCAAGGCACAGCCAAAAGAAATGCTTTCTGTTGTTGATAAACCTGTCATCCAGTATCTCGTAGAAGAGGCGGTAGCTTCTGGTATTGAAGAGATTATCTTTGTGACTGGTCGAGGTAAGCGCGCTATTGAAGATCACTTTGACGTTTCATACGAGCTTGAAGATACACTTGTAGAAAAAAATAAGCATGATTTGCTCGAGACTGTTCAAAAAATTTCTGGTCTCGCAAAATTTTCCTATGTGCGTCAGCCGGTACCGATGGGGGATGGCCACGCTATCTTGTGTGCTAAGCATTTGGTAAATGAAGGTGAAGCGGTGGCTGTACTTTTCGGTGATGACCTGGTAGATGATGAAGTGCCCGCTATCCGTCAATTGATTGATGTGTATGAGCGTTATGGAGATTCTGTAGTAGCACTTTCTCAGGTGCCAAAAGAAGAGGTTTCTAAGTTTGGAGTAGTTAAAGCTACCGAGCTTTCTCCTCGTACACACGAGATCACTCAGTTTGTAGAGAAACCTAAGGTAGAAGACGCTCCTTCTAATCTGATTGCAGTCGGAAAGTACGTGATTACATGGGATATGCTTGAGACCTTGGAAAGCTTACAAGATGGCAGTGTAGATGGAGAGGTGCGTTTAGCAGATGCCTTTATTAAGCATATTGGAAACAATAAGCCGCTGTATGGCTACGAATTTGAAGGAGAACGTCATGATTGTGGTGATAAATTTGGTTTTGTAAAAGCTACCATCGCTCTTGGTTTGAAACATCCAGAAGTGGGAGAAAAGCTTCGTGACTATCTTAAGAAATTGGAGCTTTAGAGAATAGGTAATTTATAACGTAGGAAGGCATGTATTGGATATACCTCATTCTTTTTATCTTTGTTATTCTTACGCCCGAGCTGATTGGCCATGGTACATGGTTTCTTTCTGAAGATGATTTAGAATCCTTGATTATTTTTGCGTTTGGAACGCTTGGACTCCTTTTGTATGTCAGTAAGGAGAAAGCTTTTTTCCGTGTGCGTGAAGAAAAGGTGTCTCTTCAAAAAAAGACCAATACTATTTCTAAAGACTTATCACAGTCATACTCTTATATCGGAGAGATGAATAGGAAGCTTGATGTTATTCAGGACGTGATTTTTGAGTTGCCAAAGAAAAGCAGTGTACGTAAAAAAAGACACACAGACATCTATAAGCCTATCTTAGAGGCTGCCAAGGTCTTTGCTCGTACTGAAAAAATAGCTTTTCATGTAGTTGATACCGCAACGAAAGAAACATTGGAATCTTCTGGACGAAGCTACTTTAAGCATTGTACGGCTGAGTATCTTCTTAAGACAAAGAAGTCTTTTTGGGTAGAAGAAAAATGTATTGTAGCGAGATCGCCTCAGTCGGCAGATGGCAAGCATGCCTTTTTGATTCTCGGTAAAGAGACAAATCATGTAGAAGATATGGAGATGCTCCAGCTTTTAGCCTCGGAAGGATTACTTTTGGCGGTACTGACTAAACCGAAAACAAAAGAATAATGCGCATAGGTATCGACGCTCGTTTTTATGGTTCTGTAGGAAAGGGTCTGGGTCGTTATACGGAGCGGCTTGTTTCTGAGTTGGAAAAAATAGATCAGACAAACACGTATTTCATATTTTTGTGCCAAGAAAACTACGAAGAATATCAGCCAAAAAATAGTAATTTCCATAAAGTTTTGACTCGCTCCCGCTGGTATTCATTTTCTGAGCAGTTAGTTTTTCCGTGGGTTCTTTTGGGTAAGCGTTTAGATTTAGTGCATTTTCCGCATTTCAATGTGCCACTTCTCTATCGAAAGTCATTTGTCATGACTTTGCATGATTTGATCTTGTTTCATTATCCGACAGAAAAGGCGAGTACTAAAAGCGCAGTTTTTTATTGGATGAAGTTTCTTTTATACCGACTAGTATTGGACTCTGCCTTGAAGCGAAGTAGGCGAGTAATCACGGTTTCTGATTTTACAAAGGAAGATATTATCAAGAATTATCCTTTTGTGAGAAAAAAGATATGTGTTACCAAAGAGGCGGCAGAGATATTTTGCTACTGGCAAAATAGAGAGGCTACCAAAGGTATACTGAAGCGGCTTGGCTTATGGCAACAGGGTCTGCCACAATCATATTTTTTATACGTAGGCAATGCTTATCCACACAAAAATCTCTCATTCCTCTTGTCAGTTGCAGAATGTTTTCCGGAGCAAAAATTTGTCTTTGTAGGTAGGGAAGACTTTTTTTATAAACGTCTCAAGGATGAAGCAGAAGAAAAGCGGTTGCAGAATATTTTGTTTGCTGGCTATGTGACAGACGCTGACTTGGGAGTGCTGTATCGATATGCCACACTCTATATCTTCCCTTCTTTGTATGAGGGATTTGGCTTGCCGCCACTTGAGGCTATGCAGTATGGGACACCAGTGCTTTCATCAGATAGAGGATCTTTACCAGAGATCCTCGGAGATGCAGCTTACTTTTTTAATCCAGAAGAGAGAGAAGGTTTGAGAAAATCTATCGAAAATCTTTTGAATAACGAAGCACTTCGGATACAATATAAGACAAGGGGTTTCACTCAGGCGGCAGGGTACTCGTGGCAAAAAATGGCTGAAGTGACGCTTGCTGAGTATGATAAAGCGCGGTAGCAATTTCCCTTACCAAACAAAAAGAAAAAGTACTAAAGCATGGATATTCGACCAGGTACCCAGACAAAAAAAGTGACAGATATTCAGGTGGCAAAAAAAGAGTTACCGTCGGTTTTACTTACCCTTGAAGAAGAATATGGTGAATGGCTTACCGTGCCACCAGAGGAAGAGATGTCTTCGGAAAAAGAAGTTTTTGTCCCACCCGTATTTGAATACGTCCCCAAGAAAAAAAAGAAACTTTCCCTAGAGAGGATGGATTTTTCCTGGAAAAAGGCAAGTATTTTTTTGGGAGGAATTATCTTAGTATATATAGTAAGTGCCGCAATTGTCCTTTGGACAGCTAAAGATACGATAGAGCAAAAAGGAGAATTAGGATTTCAATCAATTGAAAAAGCCAAGGATGCTCTTGTGGAAGAGAAGTACGATCTTTCTTTGGAGGAGTTTAAGAATGCCGAAAAGCTTTTGGGAGAGGCTCGTGCAGCAATTCCTTTTTGGACGGCGCCAGTGATGTTTGTCACTGGACATATACCAGGCCTTACGGAGGGAGCGAGCGCTGAGAGTGTCTTGGATGCCGGCATAGCTATTGCTCGTTCTGGTCCTGATTTTGTGCAAATTGTTGGTGGTCTAGAGCGAGCTAAGCAGGAGGTTAAGGTTGGCCGAGAGTTTTCTTTACTCGCTTTTTTTGATGAGGCGAAGATGCCTTTAGCACGAGCACAGTCTCAATTAGAGTTAGCAAAGCTTTCGCTGGAAAAGGTCCGCCTAGAGGATATTCCTGAAGAAAAGCAAAAAAACTTTCGCTTAGCCAAAGAAGCCTTGCCAGTCCTCCTCGGTATGATAGAGACTTTTGGAAGTCATGAAGCGGTTATTCAAGAGCTCTTGGGCGCCCATGGTCCTCGTAAGTATCTCTTTTTGCTTGAAAATAATCATGAGCTTCGGGCCACGGGAGGATTTATTGGTACATATGCACTTCTTGAGATGAATGATGGAACAGTAAAGAATTTTTTTGTGGATGGTATTTTTAATCCAGATGGTCAGCTTCGAGAAAATATTGTCCCCCCTAAGCCGCTCCAGAAGATTAGCGCTGGATGGAGTCTTCATGACAGTAATTGGTTTCCAGATTTTCCGACTTCTGCCGAAAAAGCTATTTTTTTCTATGAAAAAACGGGTGGTCCAACTGTAGACGGTGTTATGACCATCACCCCCACGGTTATGCTGAAACTTCTTGAAATTACGGGACCTATTGAACTGCCAGAATATGACATCACAGTGACTCATGAAAACTTTTTCCCGGCTATTCAGACAGAAGTAGAGGTAAACTACGACAAAGAAGAAAATAAACCAAAACAAGTATTAGCTGATTTATCACAAATTTTATTTGCGAGACTTTTAGAGACAAGAGACGAAAAGACGCTTCTCGCAATAGCGGAAATTATGATTGAGAGCCTTAATGAAAAGCACATGCTCTTGTATGTACGTGATGAGCGAGTGGAAAATATCGTTAGAAATGCAGGCTGGTCAGGCGAGATAAAGTCTACCGATAAAGATTATCTTAGTGTAGTGCACTCAAATATCAATGGCTACAAAACAGATGGGGTGCTGGATGATAGTATCGAGCACAAAGTAGAGATTAAAGATGATGGTAGAGTCATTGATACGGTGCGTATTACCCGTACCCACAATGGAGGAAAGACTTTGTATGACTGGTGGAATCGTGTCAACGCCAACTATATGCGAGTATACGTGCCATTTGGATCAAAGCTTATTTCAGCTAAGGGGCATACGTATGAGTTTCCTGAATCGCCACTTGATTATGATGCTCTTGGCTTTAAGCGAGACGCTACGGTAGAAGCAATAGAAAAAACAGAGCAAATAGATGAAGAGAGTGGCACAAGGGTAAGTGAAGAGTCAGGCAAGACGGTTTTTGGAAATTGGGTCTATGTGAGTCCTGGAGAAAAGGTAACGGTAGAGTATGTATACGAGCTTCCTTTCAGGGTGACGCCTGGCAGAGGAGAGATAGGGGCCTCTAGTTACTCGATGCTTTACCAAAAGCAAGCCGGTACCATAGGAACAAAAATTGAGAGCGAAATAGTCTATCCGAAGGCTTGGAAGCCTATTTGGCAGACTGGCCAGAATCTGGTACCGTACGAGCATACTTTCCGTGTCTCAGATACTCTTACAACAGACCTCTTTTTGGGGATGACTTTTGATGATGCGCCCTAAAGAGGATATTTTTTATGGTTCACAAAATTATCTCACATATATCTCGCTGGAATAATACGCCCACCAAAACAATCGGTGGAGCAGCTTTGTTGATTGCCATTTCTGGAGTAGTGAGTAGGGTGCTTGGTTTTGTCCGTGACCGTATTTTGGCTACTCAGTTTGGGGCGGGTGATGTGCTCGATGCCTACTATACTGCCTTTCGTATCCCAGACTTCATCTATGGTCTCCTTATAGCGGGAGCACTTTCCGCAGCGTTTGTCCCTGTTTTCACTGAGCTTTTTACGGAAGAAAAGAAGGAAGAGGCTTGGAAACTAACATCAGGTGTTCTTTCGTTAGTAGGTATTGTCCTGGGATTTTTAGGTCTTATAGGAATCTTTATTACTCCTGCTATTTTGTTTATTCTTGCGCCAGGGTTCTCGGGTGAAAAGCTTGATCTCACAGTGAGTCTTACGAGGATTATGCTTCTCTCGCCGCTTCTTCTTGGAATAAGCGCTGTGTTTGGGGGAGCTTTGATTTCACTAAAGCGTTTTGCTGCGTATGCTTTAGCGCCTATTTTTTATAATGTGGGTATTATCTTTGGAGCGGTCTTTTTGACACAGTTTCTGGGAGTCAATGGTTTGGCATGGGGTGTAGTGATTGGAGCGCTTTTGCACATGGCCATTCAGTATCCTTCGCTCAAACAATCTGGTTTTCGATTAGAAGGCAGCCTTGGAGAGTTTTATCAAGATAAAGCAGTACGTAAAGTCCTTTTGCTCATGGTTCCGCGCTCTCTTTCTATGGGAGTGACACAGGTAGGATTACTTGCTGTGACGGCTTTTGCTTCGCTCCTTGCCTCAGGGAGTCTTTCTGCCTATACCTTTGCCAATAATATCCAGAGTGTCCCGCTTGGCCTTTTTGGTATTGCTTTCTCTATCGCTGTCTTTCCAAGTCTGAGTGAATTTGCTGCCAAAAAACAGCATCAAAAATTCTTCACCACTCTTTCGGATACATCAAGAAGAATTCTCTTTTTTGTAGTGCCGTGCTCGATTGCCCTCATTATTTTCCGTGCCCAGTTTGTGCGTGTTATCTTGGGGGCGGGAAACTTTGACTGGGAAGATACAATTGTGACCTTTGAAATCCTGAAGTACTTCTCTATCAGTCTTTTTGCTCAGAGTCTTATCCCGCTTTTCGCACGAGCCTTTTTTGCTTTTCAAAATACTAAGACTCCTCTCTATATCGCACTTGCAAGTGAGGCAGTACATATTGCTTTGATACCAGTGCTCTTGCCGTACTACCATGTGCAGGCGCTGGCGATTACGTTTACCATAGCAAGTATTATCAATATTATTCTTCTGTACATCTATCTTCGCAAAAGAGTATCTGGCTGGGATGACAAGGTTTTCTTGTACCCAATTATCAAGATCTTTTTTGCCGCTTTTCTGGCCGGTATCATAGCACAATTCTCTAAGTCTATTTTTGCCCTTACGACCAATGAATTGGATACCTTCTTGGAAGTTTTCTTGCAGTTGCTCTTGGGTGTTTCTATCGGAGGGGTAGCGTATGTATTTTTTTGTTACTGGCTTCAGGTAGGGGAGCTGGTTCTGATTAAGCGTTTTGTCTTGCGTAAGATCCTTCGTCAACCAGAGACGGTGGAGGATCATCCTGAGCGAGGAGAGTGGTAGGGGTTATAGGGGATACCATACGGAAAGGAAAGTCTGGGTATTGCAAAAAGCCTATAAATAAGGCATAATTCAGCGACGACTATGAAACAAGAGAATATCAGGAATTTTTGCATTATCGCCCATATTGATCACGGTAAGTCCACGTTGGCTGACCGGCTTTTAGAGGTGACCAAGACTGTAGAGAAACGCAAGATGAAGGAGCAGCTTCTTGATCAGATGGACCTTGAGCGTGAACGCGGTATTACTATCAAGCTTCAGCCTGTGCAGATGGAAGTAGTGGAAGATGGAGTAGAGTATCTTCTCAATCTTATTGATACTCCGGGTCACGTGGATTTTCACTACGAAGTATCACGATCACTTGCAGCCGTAGAAGGAGCAGTGCTTTTGGTAGATGCTACCAAGGGTGTGCAGGCTCAGACACTCGCTAATCTCTATCTTGCTATTGAACAGGGACTCGAGATTATCCCAGTGGTCAATAAGGTAGATCTTCCGAATGCAGAAGTAGAGAAAACCAAAAAAGAAATTATCCATATCCTTGGATGTAAAGAAGAAGATATCCTTGAGGCTTCAGGTAAGACGGGTATTGGAGTAGAAACAGTCTTGCATGAAATTATAAAGCGTGTGCCAGCGCCAAATGGTGATGCAGAAAAACCATTACGAGCATTAATTTTTGATTCCGTGTATGACACCTATAAAGGTGTAGTGGCATATGTCAAAGTAGTAGACGGCACTCTTAAGCGTGATGACGTGCTCCATATGCTTGCTACTGAGAAAGAAAGCTCAGTGGTAGAAGTGGGTTGCTTTAAGCCAATGATGATGGCTACACCAAGTCTCAAGGCTGGAGATATTGGGTATATCGCCACCGGACTCAAGAATGTGGCTTATTGTCGAGTAGGAGATACGATTACCAAAAAAGTGACTGATCCAGAAAAGCTCAGGCAAATAGAGCCACTCCCTGGGTACAAGGAAATTAAGCCGACCGTGTACGCGAGCTTCTATCCGCTCGAAGGAGATGAATATACATTCATGCGAGATGCTCTTGATAAATTACGTCTCAATGATGCAGCTTTTGAGTTTGAGCCAGAAAGTAATCAGGCTCTGGGACGAGGATTTCGTTGTGGTTTTCTCGGGCTTCTTCATCTTGAAATTATCCAGGCGCGGCTTGAGCGTGAGTTTGATATTGAGCCGACTATCACGACGCCTTCGGTAGTGTATGAACTCAAGATGCGCGATAAAGAAGAGCGAGTATCTTTGTATGCTCCAACTGATATGCCAGACTTGGCTACAGTAGAAAAAATCTTTGAACCATACGTGACCCTGTCACTTGTGGTGCCAAGTGAATATCTGGGAAATGTCATGAGTCTTACTCAGAGTATTCGAGCTATTTATAAAAACACAGAGTATATAGATGCAGGCCGAGTCTACCTGACTTTTGAAGCACCCCTGATGGATGTAATTGTAAACTTCCACGACGATCTAAAGAGTGTTTCTTCTGGGTATGCCTCCATGAACTATGAGCTCATAGGATATCGCGAAAGCGATGTAGTGAAGCTTGATATCTTGGTGGCTGGAGATAGAGTAGATGCATTTTCCCGTATGGTCCCTAAGAACCTGGCGATGATAGAGGGTAAGCGTACAGTAGAAAAGCTAAAGGATGTGATTCCTCGCCAAAACTTCGCTATTGCTATTCAGGCGGTTATTGGGGGTAAAATTATTGCCCGTGAAACAGTAGCTGCTTTTCGTAAGGATGTCACCAGTAAGCTCTACGGAGGAGACTTTTCTCGCAAGAAGAAACTCCTTGAGAAGCAGAAGAAAGGCAAGAAAAAGATGCGTGATCTTGGAAGGGTATCCATCCCATCTTCTGCGTTTCTTGCTGTGCTTCGTAAGTAGTAAAGGTGTAAGATCCCAGGCTAAAAAAAGACTCCACAAAGGAGTCTTTTTTTGCTATAATAACTTCATAATATTTCTCACTAAAACTATGGCAATGGAATTTACCGACGCTACTTTTGAGGCAGAAGTGCTCAAAAGTGATGTACCTGTACTTGTTGATTTTTGGGCACCTTGGTGTGGACCATGTCGTATCTTGGGTCCGATTGTAGAAGAGCTTGCCTCTGAAGTAACCAATATCAAGATAGGTAAGATAAATGTTGACGAAAACCAGACAGTGGCTACTCAGTATGGCATCATGTCTATTCCGACTATCAAGATTTTTAAGGATGGTCAGATTGTCAAAGAATTTGTAGGTGTTCAGTCCAAAGAAACACTCGCTGAAGCTATAGCTTCTGTATAAAGAGAGGGTTAAAACAAAAGCGTTAAATACACAAATCAATGAAAATCTATAAGGAGCGGATAGATCTTGAAAGTAAGACACAATTTGAATTCATGGATATCACTGACAAAGTGCAAGAGGTGATAGAGCGCTCTGGTGTCCGTGAGGGCCAAGTGACGGTTTATGTAGCGCATACTACTATGGGAGTAGCTTTGAATCATAATGAACCAATGCTTCTTCAGGACTTTATGCGCACCTTCTACAAACTTGTACCAGTAGATGGTCAGTATAGCCATGACCTTTTTGAACTTCGCCGCGAGTCTACTTCAGATGGAAGAAGTAATGGTCACTCACACTGTAAGTCACTTTTGCTTGGTAATAGCGAGACTATCCCTATTGAGCGTGGCAAGATGATGCTTTCTAACATTCAAAATATCTTTGCGGTAGAGTTTGATGGGGCACGTAAGCGTGACGTAGTGGTTTCTATTATGGGATTATAAGATATGAAATATTTTCTTTTAGTAGCTTTTTTGATTACTGTTTCTGTGGTCGGCTTGACTATGCGTTTGGAATATCAAGTTTCCCATGCTACAGGAACAAACAAGGATGTGCAGACATTCACAGTAACTCCTGGAGTGGGTGTTATGGCTCTCGGAGAAGAGCTGGAACAAAAAGAGATTATATCTTCGAAGTATGCTTTTGGATGGGCTGTAGCTACAAAGAGATTGTCACATAAGCTTATTGCAGGGGATTATGAGCTTTCTGGTGACCAGAGTATCGAGCAGATTCTCATGCTTTTTAATACAGGCAAGGTAGTTTCAACAGATATCAAAGTAACCTTTCCCGAGGGATGGACGATGACCTTTATGGCTGAGAGATTGACGAAGAATGGTCTTCCTGGAGAAGAGTTTTTGGCCTTGGCTTCAAAGCCAGATCCAAAGTGGCGTGCAAAATATGATTTCTTGGCTGATGCTCCAGCTAAGGCTACCCTTGAGGGATTTCTTTTTCCAGATACATATCGTTTTCGTGCCGATGTAAGCGCAGAGGAGATTATCGATACTATGCTTGCTAATTTCAATAAGCGCCTTACCCCAGAGCTTCGTGCGAGCGCAAAGGCTCAGGGGAGAAGTATTTTTGAAGAAATTACTTTAGCCAGTATTGTTGAAGAAGAAGGGCGTATCGAAGAAGATCGTAAAATTATAGCTGATATTTTTTGGAAGCGCTTGAAGGCGGGTCAGCCATTTCAGAGTGACGCTACGGTCAATTATGTCTTGGGATCACTCAAAGAACAGCCTACGCTGAAGGATATCGAGACAGATTCTCCTTACAATACTTACAAGTATGCTGGACTCCCGCCAGGACCGATTACCAATCCAAGTATTATTTCTATTAAGGCAGCTATCAACCCTACGCCAAATCCATACTATTACTTCTTGAACAACTTAGAGACCAAAGAAATGTATTTTGCTAAGACCTTTGAAGAGCATGTGGAGAATCGCAGAATTCACGGACTCTAAATTAACGGTACGTATGGCAAGTGCACAGCAGACTTTTTTTAGCGAAAGAATTGGTATAGCTTCGATTCTCTTGCTTTTTGCTTTCTCATTTTTTGGTTGGTATGTGCTATTTCATGGCACTCTCTCGGGGGTTGGGAGTGTAGCGTTATCCTTACTCTTGGGTTTTTCTTTTGCGTGTATTTCTTTTTTCTTAGGAGTGCTTTTGTGGCATGAGAGGTATGAGCGTATCTTAGGTGCGACGGTACCTTTTTTGCCAGCACTTTTTTTTGTACAAGAGGTTTCTCTCGTGCTTGCTGTCACTGGAAGTATCCTTTTGACACTTTTAGCTATCTTTGTTATTCGAAAAGAAGAAAAAGAAAGAATTCGGTTCCAGTATTTTCGCATCAACCAGGCTGGACAGATTTATTTTATTGTAGCGCTTTCGCTGTCCATTTCCGTAGCGTATTTTGGTCTCATCCGCGAGGCGTCTTGGGAAGAATTGGTGCCGAAGCTACGCCTTGGAGAAGGCTCTGCTACCATCCTCCTCAAGGCAGTTTCTATGAAGCAACCAATTCTCTCTGCGGTAAAGACAGACGAAGTAACGGTAGATGAGTATCTTTTGAGCTTAGCTGAGGAGAAAAAAATAGAGCCAAAAAACACTGAGGAATCACTATTCTCTCTAGAAGTGACGCTAGCTCCAGGTATAGAAGAAAATCTGAAAAGAGGAGGTCTAACCTTTGCTGATGTTCGGAACTCTGAGACAGCCAAGGCTTACTATTTAGAGAGCGGTCATAATCATTTTTCTCACTTAGTAGATGGTGAAATACGTGGTGATGAGCCTATGAACGCGGTCATTTCACAGATTCTTCAAAAAAAGATTATCACCACTCTCGATGGTACGGATCAGGTGCGACGCGTTTCGCCAGATGTGGTACCGACCGCTATTGCCGTAGTGCTTTTTCTCGCACTTATCCCATTGGGGAGCATTTTGGCCTATTTATGGCTCCTTTTGGGCTACGGAGTGTTTCTGTATTTGCTTAAGACAAAGCAAATAGAAATCCGGGAACATCTTGATGAAGTAGAAGAACTCAGAGTCGTCTAGTTAATTAGCACTCTACATAGGGGATTGCTAATTTTTGTATTTTTGGTATACTCAAAAATACGAAATTATTCAAAGATTTACTACTATGCCAAACAACTACTATGAAACTCTTGGTGTAGCAAAAAATGCTTCTCAAGACGAAATTAAAAAAGCTTTTCGCAAACTAGCTCATAAATATCATCCAGATAAGGGCACAGGAGACGAGGCTAAATTTAAGGAGATAAACGAAGCTTATCAGGTGCTTTCTGATGAGAAAAAACGTAGTCAGTACGATAATTTTGGGCAAACCTTTAGCGGTCAACAGGGGGGTGGTCCTCAGGGAGGCGGGTTTGGAGGTTTTGATTTTAGTGGCTTTGGCGGTCAAGGTGGTTTTGACTTTGGTGGAGGAGGATTCGAAGATCTTTTTGGTGATATGTTTGGAGGCGGACGAGCGCGCCGCTCAAGTGGAAGGGGTCAGGATATTCAAGTGGAAGTAGAAATTACTTTTGAAGAAATGATTAGCGGTACCAAGAAGGATATTCGTTTGCGTAAATATGTCACCTGTAAAACTTGTAGTGGTAACGGTGGAGAGCCAGGTAGTACAGAAGAGACTTGTAAGGCGTGTAATGGTAATGGTCAGGTCCGCAAGATGATGCAGACCGTACTTGGCGCTTTCCAGCAAGTAGTGACTTGCGATGACTGTCATGGTAAGGGTAAGAAGCATAGTAAGAACTGCCATACTTGCCATGGGCAGGGCCGCGTACAAGAAGAAGAAAGTATTACCCTAGATATTCCAGCTGGTATCGATACCGGACAAGCCCTCTCGCTTCAAGGCAAAGGACATGCTGGTGAAAACGGTGCTTCTTCGGGAGATCTGATAGTAGAAGTATACGTCAAAAAACATGCTCGTCTCGTGCGTCGTGGAGAACAAATTCTTTCAGAAGAAAAGCTTTCTTTTGCTGATATGGCACTTGGTGCAAGCGTGTCGCTTGAGACAGTAGATGGACCAATGACTATCAAGATTCCAGCGGGTACTCAGCCAGGAGAAGTCTTTCGTATTCGCGGTAAGGGTGTACCAAATATCCATGGCCGTGGCCGTGGCGACCACTTAGTAACAGTTACGATAGCTGTGCCAAAGAAGCTTTCAAAGAGTACTAAAAAAGCACTGGAAGAGCTCAGGAAAGAAGGGGTTTAGGCCCCTCTTTCTTTTTTGAGGTATACTGGGGAGACTGTAATTCTGTACTGTTTTTTTATATACACATCCATGCGCTGGCAATACAAGCAAACTATCCTTCCGGAGTCTAAGGACTCCGCGTATCACCCGATTATCGAGGCGCTCCTACAAGACCGAGGTCTTTTTGATGAAGAAGAGAGGAGGCAGTTTTTGGTACCGGACTACGACCGTGATACCCACGATCCATTTCTTTTTAGTCAGATGGAGCGAGTAGTGGAGCGTTTCTCAAAAGCGCAAGTTAGAGGTGAAAAGGTGGGAATATTTGGGGACTTCGACGCTGATGGAGTGACGTCCTCGGTACTTATGCGTGAGGCGATGCTTGAACTTGGGATTGAATCCGAGGTCTACATACCAGAAAAGCTTTCTGAGGGACATGGTCTTAATACAAAAGCGGTAGAGTATTTTAAGGAAAAGGGAGTGCATCTTATCGTGACACTTGATTGCGGCATGATGAATCATGAAGAGATTGCTCTGGCGAATAGCCTTGGTATGGAAGTGATAGTAGTAGACCATCATCATGTACCAGAAGTTTTGCCAGAAGCCTACGCTATTATCAATCCGAAGCTCCCTGGCGAGACATATCCGTTTCGAGAGCTTTGTGGAGCAGGTACTACCTATAAAGTAGTGCAGGCTCTTTTTTTGCGTCTTAAGCCAGAGGGGAGTGAGCAGTTGAAGTGGCTTTTGGATGTAGTGGCTACGGGTACGGTGGCGGATGTCATGCCGCTTATTGGGGAAAATCGCGTGCTTGTAAAATATGGACTTATCGTGCTTTCAAAGACTCGACGCCCAGGCTTTCAGGCTATGATAGAGACGGGTAGACTACCCTTTGGCGAAAGTGTACCACCTACCGCTCGGGATATCGGCTTTCAGATAGCACCGCGTATCAATGCTGCTTCGCGCATGGCGCATGGCATGCTTGCTCATGAATTATTGATGAGTAAGTCTTTGGATAGCGCGAAGCCTCTCTCAGTGGAACTTGAAAAGCATAATACAGAACGCCGTAAAATCAGCACTGCTACAGCTGATGCAGTGAAGAAGCTTGCCGAAGAGAAATTTCTTGATAAGAAATTTATTTTTGCTGCCCATGAGGACTACCCGTATGGCATTGTCGGTCTCATAGCTGGACGTATAGCCAATGAGCTTCGAAAACCAGCCTGTATCATGACTAAAGGTGAGACAGAATCACGAGGATCATTTCGGAGTGTGCCAGAGTTTAATGTCATTGAGGCGCTGGAACAGTGTAGTGATATTCTCGTCAAATACGGTGGACACGCAGCTGCTGCCGGCATGACTATTCATAATGATAATTTGGATACTTTTTATGAACGCTTCAATGCCTTGGCCGAAGCCAAGCTCGCTTCAGTAGACACGGATCCGCTCTTGGTCCTAGATATGCCAGTTATGCTTGAGCATTTGAGTCCAGCTCTGTATCGCGATCTTCTCAAATTTGCGCCGTTTGGCGAGGGTAATCCGGAGCCAGTTTTTGGACTCGAGAAGGTGATTCTTGACGATGTACGTTTTGTGGGAGCAGGAGAAAAACATTTGAAACTAAGAATTAAGGGTAAAAATGGTGGCAAGGTGTTGGATGCCATTGCTTTTAACTTAGGGCAAAAACACGGAGATTTACTCGTAGGTCAAGAAATAGATATCGCTTTTACCTTGGATGAAAATACCTGGAATGGTAATACGACACTACAGCTTAAGGTCATAGATATGAGAGTAAGTGGATAAAGCGGATTGACCCTTTGCATACAGAGGAGCATACTAAAAAAGTGAGAAGCTAATCCCAGCCAATCTCACATTTTCCCATGAAAGGGGATTTACCATGAAGCGTTCTCATCTGCTTGCAGTCGCTGCCGCCGCAGCTCTGGTCATTTCCGCCTCCGGACCGGCCCTTGCCGCTGAAGCTACTGTCGACGCCAACACGATTGTCCCCGCTGCACCGATCGCCGCCGCACCCGAAGCCATGCCCGCTATCGCATCTGCGGACATCGACCGTGTCGCTTTCGTGCCGGCGCCGCGCCTGACCTATGCCGTGCTCTATACCACCACGTCGCCGTCGGCTCTGGCGTTCGGAACGGCTGCACCGAGCTCGTCATCGATCGCCTGACAGCGCCTCGGGTCCCAAGTGACCCACACAACCTCTTCCTGGTAAGATACTCGAACATTGCTTCGTGTGCCTTACCAGGAGAGATACATTTTAAAAAAAGAAACATACAGCAGAGGCTGTTTTTTTGTTTTCTATGGTTCGAAGAAAGCCAGAAAATATGCTACTATAAGGAGGAAATTGGGTAAGTAAAAACAGATATGGAAACCATAGTAATGTATAGCGATGGTGGTTCAAGAGGTAATCCTGGACCAGCGGCGCTTGGCGTATACATTGAGACACTTGATAAGCAGTACGGAGAATTTCTTGGGGTGAAGACGAACAATGAAGCGGAGTACATGGCTATCGTATCAGGACTGAAGAAAATTAAGTCACTGGTCGGTAAAGCCAAGGCTAAGACTGTAGCGGTAGAGTGTCGTATGGACAGCGAGCTTGCTATGAAGCAGTTGACGCATCAGTACAAAGTAGAAAAAGAGCATATTCAAAAGCTCTGTTTTGAAGTTTGGAATCTGACCCTAGATTTTGCCAAAGTAACATTTACCCATGTCTACCGCGAGCAAAACACGGTAGCCGATGCAATGGCCAATAAAGCGATGGACGAAGCGGCGAGTAAGCAAACACTCTTGTAAATATGAAACGATTGAAAAAATATCTTATTTGGATTATTGTCCTCGGAATTATTGGGGGTGGTTTGTACTATTTCTTAAAACCAGAAGCAGTGGTACCAGAATCAGAAATGGTACGCAAGGGAGATGTAGCAGAAACTATTTCGGTGACAGGAGATGTGGTGCCAGTAAATTATGCTGATCTTTCTTTTCAGCAAGTAGGTACCATTACCAAAGTGTTTGTGATAGATGGAGAAATGGTAAAAAAAGGTGATGCTTTGGCAACTCTTGATTCTCCGACGGTGAGTGCCCAGATTCACGAAGCGCAAGTGGCTCTTGAAACAGCTATCCAAAATGAAACGCTAGCACGGCGTAATTGGGATAGTCTCAAGCCAGAGCAAAAAGAAGCCACAAGGTTAGCTACTGAACAGGCCCGTGCTTCTTTGAATACGGCTCGCTCAGCCAGTGTGCATGCGGTACTCCGAGCACCTTTTGATGGCATGATTACCAACATAGAAGCCCGCGTAGGTGAGACAGGCACTGCTGGCAAAGTGATGATGCGTATTGCTAGCGAGAGAGTGCTTGAGATAGAAGCACGTATTCCTGAGTCAGATATTGTGAATCTTAAGACTGGCATGAAGGGGATAGTGACCTTTGATGCCCTGAGACAGGATGAGGAATTTGAGGCGGTGATTAGTAAAATCGACACGGGCGCTACTATTGTGGATGCAGTGGTTTCCTACAAAGTCACTCTTAGTCTCGTTACCACGGATGAGAGATTGCGCGATGGCATGACTGCCAATGTAGATATAGAGTCTGCTAAGAGTGAGGATGTCCTGATTGTTTCTTATCGTACACTTGAGAGAGACGGTGAAGAGTATTTTGTAAATGTACTCAAAGACGATGGTACGACAGAGAAGCGTGAAGTAACTATCGGACTCGAGGGAGATGGAGGAGAAGTGGAGATTAAAACAGGCCTAAAAGAGGGGGAAAAAGTGACTATAGGAGCAAAACAAAAAACCTAGAGAGGCGCCCTGCCCTGGCACCATTTATAGAGGATAAAGTATGGCTTAAAATAGTAGATGGAAGACGGAGTCGGAAAGGGCCAAAAAGCTTCTAAAAAGAGAATAATTAGGTAATGGTGCGGGGTTGACTCTTAGGTTATTTTTTGCTATAATAATACGGTTATCGTTCTTTATTAAAACAGATCGGATTGCTACGCTGTAAAGCTATTTATAGCTTTTATGGTGAGGAAAGTCCGGACACTCGCTCTATGTAAATAGAGCAGCAGGTAGCGGGTAATTCCCGTCTCTGGTGACAGACGAGGTGCGAACAGTGACGCCCTAAGCGAAAGCAATGGGTATCCCAAGGGTTATCTCTAGGGATAAATCTTTACGGTAACGTAGAGAATGAAACGGCTAAATCCTTACTTGAGTGCAAGGTCGCGCTATGACACGGACTTATGCTGACTATGAACTAACTAATACGGACTTTTTCTGTATAGGTCTGGTTTGAGTCCGTATAAGTCTGTGTTATGGAGAACCGCAAAGATTGTATTGGTAACAATACAACAAGAGAGATGGCAATCCATCGTACGGACTTATACCGACTAAGAACTGACTTACGCAGAAGAGTATTTCTGTAGTGGTCCGCTTCAAGTCTGTATGAGTCCGTATGGTGACAGAATCCGGCTTATA
>JAHBAT020000006.1 GCA_018499985.2 Candidatus Moraniibacteriota bacterium | reverse complement strand
GAGCTGTAGCGGGTGCAGTTTCAATTGTGGCGATGTAATTGATCCAGAAAATGCGTACTGGCAGCAGGCCTTGGAAAAAGTTTTTCACAGTACGCTCAATGCCGAAGTGCGCAAAGTTTTTCTAGCCACTTTACCAGGTTTCATGGCTATGTTTTTTCTTTTGGCCAATAAGGTGATTGTGCTTCCTAAAGCTCCGCTTATGACAAAGGTGAGTGCTTTGTATGGCTATATGATTATCGGTATGCTTGTTTCTTGGGTGGGATACGTCATCTTAAAGAAGCTCTCTTGGCAAGGAATTATCCGAGAAACAAAAGTGAGTGAAGAGAGGGAGATAGCCTATGCTATTGCAAAGCGACGGATAGAGCTTTTTATTATGACGTTCTCAATGAATATTATTGTTTTTGCCACGACCTATACTTGGGCCTATGTACTCTACCCAAAGTTTTTTGGAGCTGATGTCGTAGCCCAGGGGGTACTGTGGACAGTAGTATACTTTATCTTTTTCTTTATCTCTTTCTTTGGTTTACGAGCAAGCTGGAACGAAAAGCCAGGACTTGGCAATTATCGTCCGAGCTGGTGGTAAATAAAGAAAAAAGCGACTCAGTGAGAGTCGCTTTTTTATTCGAGATGAATACGTTCTTCGAAGCGAGTGAGGGCTTCATGAAGAAGGGGGTGCTTACGGAGATCGGGGTCTTCTTGGAGAATATTTTGGGCGGCGTCACGGGCAAGGGAAATGAGCTTCATATTAGTGAGGTTTTCCATAGCGATGTCAGGCAGGCCAGATTGTCGTGTACCAAAGAACGCACCGGGTCCACGAAGACTAAGGTCTGCCTCGGCAATAGCAAAGCCAGATGTTTCACGTTCTAGGACTTTGAGCCTGTCGAGTGAACCCTGTGAGCTTCCGGGAAAAAGGAAACAGTATGATTGGGTCGAACTACGGCCGACACGCCCACGAAACTGATGGAGTTGCGCTAAGCCAAAGCGCCCAGCCTCTTCTATGAGGATTACCGTGGCATTGGGGATATCGATACCTACTTCGATGACAGCTGTGGCTACCAAGATGTCATATTTTTTGGCTTTGAAGTCGTGCATGATACGCTCTTTTTCTTCAGCTTTGAGTTTGCCATGGATAAGGCCTACCTTGCGGTGAGGAAAAATTTTCTGAGTGAGTTCCTCATGCTCTTTGATAGCGGCTTTGATGTCTTTCATGAGGAGGGACTCTTCGACTAGAGGAAAGATGACAAAGGCTTGGTGACCTTTGGTAATTTCTTGATCGATAAACTGGTAGACTTTTGTGCGAGCGCTTTCGGTACGGGCGAGCTTGGTGATGATAGGTAAGCGACCATGGGGCAGTTCGTCGAGTATAGAGATATCGAGATTACCAAAGAAGGCCAAGGAGAGTGTGCGTGGGATAGGAGTAGCAGTCATAGTGAGAAAGTGTGGCACCATCTTTACGGACTTATGCTGACTAGAAACGGACTTATTAAGACTTATATTAATAAAGCGTTCTATTTCAATATCAGCGTGACCAAAGTTGGCCAGTAAAGCTACCTCGTAGGATGATCCTTTTAGATAATGCCAAACTTGTTGTTTTTCAAACTTACCTATAGTTGGTAGAGCTTTTAGTTCAATAATTATTTTATTGTCTACAATAAAGTCTGGCCGATATAGTCCAATTTTTTTATCATCGTATTTGATATCTATGGAAGCCTCTTTTGTAAATGGAATATTTTGTTTTTTCAATTCTTCAGCAAGAGCTTTTTGATAAATAGCTTCTTTATGACCTAAGCCGAGTTGTTTTTTAACGGTAAATAGTGCGCCTCGAACGGCATAACTAAGCTCTTTATGAAGAAGTTTTTCGTCTGATTCGGTCTGTTCTGAGTCTGCGTTAGTCTGTATAGTGATGTCTTGAAGTTTGGCGCGCTGAGCTACGCCGAAGCGGTGCTGTTCGTCTACGACAATCAGGGAAAGATTTTGAAAATGGATATCTTCTTGAAGAAGAGCATGGGTACCGACAACGATGCGGACAATACCATTGGCAAGAGCAGTTTGCATGGTTTTGCGAGTGACATTCTTGCCATCAAGGATACGGTAGCTACCAGTAAAGAGGGCGATGGATTCGTTGATAGAGCCAAAGAGTTTATTCAGGTTTTCGTAGTGTTGACGAGCAAGAACTTCGGTTGGTGCAAGGATAGCTACTTGAGTGTCGTTACTACTAGCGGCAAGAGCAGCAAGAGCGGCAAGGATGGTTTTGCCTGATCCTACATCGCCATTTAAGAGGCGATTCATAGGGTGAGTATGCGTGAGGTCTCGAAGGATTTCAGCGAGGGCCTTTTCCTGAGCCTTAGTGAGAGAAAAGGGAAGTTTGGAGAGAAAGTTCTCGAGGAGTGCTTTATTGAGTTTGAGACTTTTGGCTTTGCTAGTTTCAAAGAGAGCTTTCATTTGAAGCGCTTTGAGTTGTACAAGGAGCATTTCATCAAAAGCAAAGCGCTTACTGGCTAAGACGGGTTCAGTTTCTTTTTTTGGGAAATGGAAATAGGCGAGAGATTGCTTAAGTGTAGGCAGATGGAGACTTTCTCTTATTTCATCGGGGAGAGGGTCAGGAAAGTCGTTTACTTTAGGAAATAGGGTAGCCAGTTGCCAACGAAAGAAACGTGATGTGAGTCCACGCGTTTCGGAGTAAACAGGTACCAGGCGTCCAGTATGAGTAGCATCACGAGAAGCTTTTTCGAGAGCTGGACTAGTCATAAGGAGGCCGTCGCGGTCACGCGTAACTTTACCACTCAGACGTACAGCAAGTCCCTCTTCAAGAGAATTGGCGATGAAGCGCTGGTTGAACCAGAGTACTTTGAGACTGGAGCCGCTAGAATCCTCTACACGAGCTTCGGTGATGAGCATTTTTTTGTGAAAGCTACGATTGACAGAGACTTTGGTGACGACACCGATGATGGTTTGCTTTTCATCAAGTCGAAGTTCATTTATAGGAACTACACTAGAATAATCCTCATAACGATGAGGTAGGTGAAAAAAAAGATCGTAGACAGTAGTAATTTGAAGGCGCTCGAGTTTGTCGAGATAGGCTTTTTTGATACTTGGTATTTGGCTGAGGGGAGTGCGGTATTGCATAGCGTTATCTAGCTATGAATTATTGTTTTCTTGATCAATCTGTCTGATCCATGATTGAAAACTATCACCTTTTTCCTCAAAATTTTTCCAGAGAGTATAGCTTGGAGAAGCGGTAGAAAGGAGGCAAATAGAATTTTTTTTGGTGCTAGAAAAAGCAAAGCGCACAGCTTCTTCCATAGAAGTAGTCTCAAAAATATTAAAACCAGTACGTTTTTTGAGAATGCGTGTGCCGGTATCAGGAAAAAGGACAAGATTTTTTACTTTTTTTTGACGAAGAGTTTTTTCAAGAGCAGAAAAGTCGTAGCCTCGATCTTCTCCTCCAAGAAAAATTGTATCTACATGTGGGAGGGCCAGTAGCCCCTCAATAGTTGATTCTGGTGTTGTTGATATAGCATCATCATAAAAAAGAATATTTTGATAGGTACCTATATACTGGAGGCGATGAGGAAGTGGCTGAAAGCTTTCAATGGCTTGACAGAGTGTTTCGGTATCAATCTTAAAAAGATGAGCGATAGCGACAGCGGCACGAAGATTGTCTTCATTGTGCCGGCCAATCAGGGGTGTTTTTGATACGGGTAGATCGGTATCCACAAAAGAAAAAGAGTTTTTTGGAAAATCATTTTTTTTCTTCAAATACGTATTTGAAAGGTTGTAGAAAAGTATATCATTTTTGTTTTGATACCTATAGATATTCTCTTTTGCTTTCCGGTATTTTTCAAATGTTTGATGATAGTTTAAATGATCGGGGAATAAGTTTAGAAACAGGGCTATTTCTGGTGAATATACTATATCATCAAGCTGATAACTAGAGAGCTCAATCACAAAAATAGTTTCCTTTGGGTAGGAGTTAAGAAGTGTCTCAAGCATAGGTGTGCCGATATTGCCCACTAGTACAGCGGGATGGCCAGCTTCTTTGAGTAGATGAAAAATAAGCGAAGCAGTAGTACTCTTTCCTTTTGATCCAGTGACACCTATTTTTAATTGAGGTACCTGTGAGAAAAAAATATTAGTAGCGGTAGTGTAGTGTCCAGTAATTTTTTCTTTTGGAATACCAGGTGTCTTGATGATTAGATCGTATTGCTTTTGCTGATTAAGATAGTCGGGGTCTTCAAGACCATCTTTGATGGTGATATTGAGCCAGGGGAAATAGAGCTGAACATACTTTTGAGAAACCTTTCCCTCTTTGCCATAACCAGCGATCATTACATTCTCAATGCCATAGAACTTGTATTTATCTGGGACCGTAGGTGAATGAGTGGTCCGAAAGACGACTTGCTCTTCTTCTTCGGATACGTGTATTTGCTTTGAAAGAAGCTTCATAACGGGGGTATCTTGGTAAGCTTTTTTTGCAAGATGCAAAGCCACGCGAGCCTCCTCAAAGGTCCCAACACAATCAAATGGTTTCATTTTTCCAAGACCAAGAATATCTTCGAAAAGAGGAATAAGTGATGTGTTTTCAAAAAGATTGCGAGAAAAAATACGCACAAGACGAGAGCGCTCAATGAATGGCGAAAGAAGAAGAAAAACAAAAACGCATTTCGGACATTCTCCGCACCAGAGTTGAGCAGAGGGATCTTTATGAATTCGATAGCTACGATTACAGCTAGAAAAAGTAGAGAAATATTGCTCTGATTGGGCAAACATTTTAGCAATACGAATTTCATGAAAAGGACGCAAAAGAGAAAAGTAGCGTATTTGAGGCGAGAGAAATGTGCGAGTGTACTCTTGAAACAGAGCTTCAAATTCGGCAGACTTACTCCACTGATGATTTATTTCCATGCCACGATACAGCGTGTTGCCACTATTACTACTTTGTTCATTGCCCACAATAATTGAGGCATAATCGTAAACTAAAGCAGCAGTATATCCAATGAAAGCAAAAATAGCTGAGATAGGAATGTGACCGTTGTATGCGCCAGGGTGGGAGAGGAATATTTTTGGATCAAGGAAACGCTTAATGGTAAGTGTGGGAATATCCATGACACCAACTACTCTTTGAGAGATCGGGGAGACTCTTTCGGTTTCGATGAGAAGTGCAGTAACATCCTCTTTGTTTTTTTTCAGGATTTCACCAGCTACAATTGAGTCTTTGCCTCCACCAATACCAAGAAGAACTCTCTTCTTTGGGGTGGAGTGTTTTGGGAGAAGAGGGGGATGCTTTTTGGTAAAAAAGGTTTTTTTCTCAGTATGCGGAAAGTGGACTGTCTTTGGGTCGAGGTTATTGCGAAAGAAAAATTCTCCGAGACCCTTTTGGTAAGTAGTATTCCAAAAAGAGGCTTCTTCTTTGGAAAGGGTGTAGGGAAGGGTTATCTTTTTTGGACAGTAGAGTTTGTAGTAACTAATGCCCAACATCAAATGAAGAGCTTCAAGGAGTGGAGTGAGTGTATCTGGAGTGTGCGTGAATGGCTGAGGAAAGACAAGTCTTTCTGTAAAAGAAATAGAAGGACTATTTTTAAAGGTAATTTGGTAATGAAAAAAAATCTCTGGAGTACTTGGCTCAAAAGTGTAGGAAGTGAAATCAAATGTTTGAGGACGTAAATCTAGTGTCATATAAGTACAGTATGGCATTAAATCCCAAAGCAAGTAAACTATCAAATATAGACTAAAGAAAAATAAAACTCCTAGACGAAACAAGGAGTTATATCTTATTTTTGGTGTCCTCGGCAAGAATCGAACTTACGGCCTTCCGGACCGCAACCGGACGCTCTATCCACTGAGCTACGAGGACATACTGCGAATACAAAAGCCTCCACCAAGAAGGGGTAAAGACTTTATTAAATATGCAGGAATTTCTCCAAAGTGTCAACTATGCTTGGCTCATGAGGCTCTTCGGGGACATACTTTCTTAGGGTCTGACGAATGAGGACAAATTCATCTCCAGGGATGGTTACGTGGACGTGAGAAAGGAGTGCTCCGTTGACATGAAGACTTAGAATATCTTCGTAGAGCTCTTCATCGTAGAGGTGAAACGAGTGAATATTATCGTATCGATAAAAATTTCTACCAATATAAATACCATGGCTTGTCAGGGCGTGACGCACGGTTTCTGGCTCATGACTTTGCAAGAGAAACAAGACTACGCCAATCAAAATAAAGGTAATAGCCATAAGAGGGCTATTGGTAATAAGAGCATAGCCGATAATAGCGACAAGAATAAGTGTGCCGATAAGGCGACTTCTTGGGCCAAGTTCGAAGGGTTCGTGTTGCGGTGCCTCCCAGGCAAGAATAGTAGTTTCCATAGTGTTTTTAGTATAGCATTTTTTGGAGTATGCCTGAAGAGAGGAGAGGGGTTTACCTCGTAGCAAATTCCGATGATCACTCTACTTTATGGAAAATATGTAAGCCGGAGTCGACTTTGTCTGGAAACTGTACATTTGAAGGAATCTTTACTGAGAATTGGTACGGGGTTTACGGAGTAATTTTTTTTTGGTAGGATAGGTAAATCCTGATTTTAGGATAAAGGAAGCGTGGCCGAGCCCAGCCCAAGGCTGACAAGGATTAAAGTTTATCCGCCTTTGGCGGAGCAGCAGCATGCCCCGTTAGAAAGTTTTTTACAATTTTCGGTGAAAGAGAGGAAGCGTGGCCGAGCGGTTGAAGGCAGCAGTCTTGAAAACTGCAGTACTGCAAGGTACCGTGGGTTCGAATCCCACCGCTTCCTCTCTCTTACTGAAAGACTTTACTAACGGGGTCAAAAACCCTACCTGCCAGCAGGTAGGTGCAGCCAGCCAGAGGCTGGTAAATACTGCAAGGCAATGTAAATCTTTACCCGTCCGAAGGCGGGCCACCGCTTCCTCAAAAAAAGACCCCTGAAAGGGTCTTTTATTTTTTGGCGGGATTCGAACAAGGAAAGGGTCTTTTTTATTTTTGCTTTAGAAATAAAAAAAAGCTACAATAAATCCCTATGGAAGCGATTAAACTTACTAAGCTTGCAAAAACATACGACACAGGAGTGCAGGCCCTCAAAGGGGTGGATTTATGCGTACCTCCAGGGATGTTTTATGGACTTTTGGGACCCAATGGAGCTGGTAAGAGTACACTCATTGGAATTCTTTCAGGATTAACAAACAAGACAAGTGGAGAGGCGCTCATCTTTGGTTATGATACGGATAAGGAAAGTGTAGAGGCTAAGTCTGCTATTGGACTTGTCCCTCAAGAGTTTAATTTTAATATTTTTGAAAAAGTGATAGACATCGTGGTGAAGCAAGCGGGGTACTATGGTATTCCTCGAGCCGAAGCCTTGGTCAATGCTGAAGAGTATCTCAAAGCTTTAGGTCTTTGGGATAAGCGTAATGCGAAGTCTATGACTCTCTCTGGTGGCATGAAGCGCCGCTTGATGATTGCTCGAGCTCTGATACATAAACCAAAGCTCTTGATACTTGATGAGCCGACCGCCGGAGTGGATATCGAGCTTCGTCGCGGGATGTGGGATTTCCTTCGAGAACTTAATGAGAAAGGAACAACCATTATTTTGACCACCCACTACCTCGAAGAAGCAGAAGCTCTTTGTGAGCGGATTGCTATTATCAATCATGGTGAAATAGTTGAAGAAGGCACAGTCAAAGACTTACTCGCTAAACTTTCAGTAGAGACATATGTCTTTGACTTAGTAGCTCCGCTTGATGAGCGTTTGATGGAATTGGTGAAGAAGTTTGAGGTACGGATTATTGATCCTCAGACACTGGAAATGGACTTGGTGGAAGGTGAGGGCTTAAGTGAAATGATTATCGCTCTCGCTCGACTAGATATCATGGTACGTAGTATGCGCAATAAAGCTAATCGCCTGGAAGAACTTTTTGTGCGTCTGACTCAGACTAAGGATAAAAACAATACTCATGAATAGTGAAAAAATCTGGATTGCTTATAAGACCATAGTACGCGCTGAAGTGGTGCGGTTTTTTCGTATCTGGTCTCAGACCTTTTTGCCACCAGCTATCACAACTACTCTTTATTATGTAATTTTCGGAACGTTTATTGGAAGTCAGATTGATCCAATTGGAGACTTCACGTATATGCAGTTTATCGTACCAGGACTTGTGATGATGGCAGTCATTACAAGTTCGTTCACCAATACTGTAAGTTCGTTTTTTGGAGCTAAGTTTCAACGTCAGCTTGAGGAATTACTCGTAGCACCGGTGCCGCCTGTAGTCGTAGTGGCTGGCTATGTGACTGGCGGAGTGATTCGTGGACTTTTGACAGGTCTCCTGGTGCTTATTATTGCGCTTTTCTTTACTCATATCACGATATTTAGCTGGTTTGCTGTAGGAGTGTTTATCCTTCTTACGAGTATTATGTTTTCACTTCTAGGTCTTGTGACAGCTATTTTTGCCAAGAACTTTGATGGTGTGCAGATTATTCCAAACTTTGTTTTGACCCCACTTACGTATTTGGGAGGTGTGTTTTATTCTATCCATATGTTGTCACCTTTTTGGCAGGGGGTATCCAAGCTCAATCCGATTCTATACATGGTCAATGGCTTTCGTTATGGGTTTTTGGGGATGAGTGATGTACATGTAGGCGCGAGTCTTTGTATGCTTGTGCTTATGAGTATTGCTCTCGTCGTGTACACTATGCATCTTTTCCGTACCGGAAGAGGGCTACGACACTAGTATGAAATGGTTGTTTATTATAGCTCTTAGCGTCGGCTTGGCAGGAGGGATAGGAACCTGGTTTTATGTATTAAATTCTCAATCAATTATTATGGAAGAAAAAAAAGATATAACCGAAGGGCAAAGCTGTGAGATAGGAGTGGGGTGTAAGCCGCTGACGCCAGAGCAAGCCAGAATTCTTCGTGAAGGAGGAACAGAGCTGCCATTCTCACATCCTTTGTATACCGAAAAAAGAGCGGGTACTTACTATGCTGCTGACACGATGGAGCCGGTGTTTCGGAGTGAACAGAAGTATGAATCGGGTACAGGCTGGCCAAGTTTTTGGGCACCTGTCACACCTGACGCCGTCACTACCAAAACAGATGAGAGTCATGGGATGACTCGTACTGAGGTTCTTACCAAAGCAGGCGGACATTTGGGCCATGTATTTACTGACGGACCAGATCCTACAGGATTACGCTATTGTATCAATGGAGCAGCGCTCGTGTTTGTTGCAGACAGAGAGTAAAAGAATTATAGGTATCAGATAAATAGTAATTCAAAATTACAAATGTCAAATTTCAAATCAAACTCAAAATTCAGATGTTTTAATTTAAGTCATTAGGACTTAGGATTTCATTTGTCATTTGATATTGGGATTTTGGTATTAACGAAGAGTATGATTGCAACATTTGGCGCGGGGTGTTTCTGGGGAGTGGAGAGTTTGTTTCGAGCTATTCCGGGGGTGACTGATGTAGTGGTGGGATACACTGGTGGGAAAAGAGAGAATCCTACCTATGAACAGGTGTGCACTGGTGTAACAGGGCACGCTGAAGCGGTGGAGGTGACCTACGATGAATCACTCGTGAGCTACGAGAAACTGCTGGAAGTATTTTGGGCTAATCACAATCCGACCACGCCTAATCAGCAGGGTCCTGACAAGGGTACACAGTATCGTTCAGTGATATTTTTTCACGACGAGGCTCAGCAGACCAAAGCAGAGGCTTCGGTACTGAAAGTACAGCAGAAATGGGAACGACCAATCGTGACCGAAATTGTACCTGCCGTTACTTTTTATCCGGCCGAAGACTACCACCAAAGGTATTTTGAGAAGCGCGGAATAGCGCCGACTTGCCATATTTAGCATTGACTTTTCCTTTGAATAGGCGTATAATAAGGGTGATGTAAGTTTTTCGCGCTGGAGTAACGCTTGCCGTATATTAAGCGCTTTGAGTTACCACTCAGGCTCTTATAGCAAAGTAGACCCGGTTCTGCTGAAGGTCAGCTTACAGATAATTATAAGTGAGACAAGATATGGCAACTAAACTCTATGTAGGTGGTGTGGCTTACCGCACAACCGATCAGGGCTTGCAAGATGCATTTGCTCAGGCTGGAACAGTAGTTTCTGCTCGTATTATCATGGATCGCATGACCAACCGTTCACGCGGATTTGGTTTTGTAGAAATGGAAAACGAAGCTGATGCTCAGAAGGCTATTGAAATGTGGCATGGCAAGGAGCTTGATGGTCGCGAACTTATCGTAAACGAGGCTCGTCCTATGGAGGAACGTGCACCGCGTGACGATCGTGGCGGACAGAACCGTTGGTAAGCGTTTCTGTTTTTAAGTACAAGAGACACCCTGAGTTCATTGAAGGGTGTTTTTTGTTACTTAGGGCGGGTTGACAAGTTTTTAGAATAAGTGTGTTTCGGGTGTATACTAAAAGTAGTTATTTTCCTCTTTTGTTTGTAAACGAGTGTACTAGGTCGATACACGGCGTAGGTTTCATTGTTATCCATGATAATTTTAATCTTATGCAAAAAAATATTTTGACCATTTTCGGTGTTATTTTTCTCGCCATTGGCGTTTTGGGGTTTGTCAATAATCCGCTTCTAGGTGTTTTTGAGGTAGATGCTCTACACAATATTATCCATATTCTCACAGGAGCTTTAGCTCTGGTGGCAGTCAGTATGGGTAGAGGTGCGATGAGTACTTTTTCCAAAGTGTTTGGAGTAGTCTATGGACTAGTGGCAGTGCTCGGGTTTGTTTCGGGCACCACGGTACTTGGACTGATTCCTGTGAATCTTGCAGACAACGTACTTCATCTTGCGATAGCGGTAGTATTCCTCTATCTTGGCTTTGGTCAGGGTAAGAGTGATGATTCATCGGGTGGAATGTAGTCTCTAGATATGTAGCGTTGGAAAGCCCCTGAGGATTCAGGGGCTTTTGTGTAGACTTGATTTTGTCAGTAACCTTTGCTAAGCTAGGAAAGTTCAATTAAAGGAAATATCCTCAGTTGGCATCAAAAAAGGAGACCCGCCAGAGGCGGGCAGGGATGGGTTAGGCAGTGATAATCCATTCAAATCTTCTTAATAAAAATAGCTTAGGAGAGATGGGTGAGCTGGTTGAAACCACCACACTGCTAACGTGGCAAGGCGAAAGCCTTCGAGGGTTCGAATCCCTCTCTCTCCTCCAGAGAAAAATATCTCCCTTTTAGGAGATATTTTGCTTTTAGGAAAAAAGTAGGATAAGACCTGCTCAATTTTAATTCGAATTGTGAATCTTATAAGTTTTTATGGAATCATTTTTTTCGTCATTTTTAGATTCAAGTACTATTTCGTTTGTGATTAATCTCTTTTTTGCAATGACGCTTGGCGTGCTCATCGGTATTGAAAGAGAATCTCGTAACAAGGATGCAGGTATTAGCACAAATACATTTGTCATTTGTGGCGCGATGCTATTTACCTTTATGTCGATGACTGTAGATCCGGCATCAAAGTCACGTATCGCAGCTCAAATTGTTTCTGGAATTGGTTTTCTCGGTGCCGGCCTTATTCTCAAGGATGGTGCCAGTGTGAGAAATCTTACCACCGCCGCTAGTATCTGGTTTGCTGGAGCAATCGGTATGGCTATAGGTTTTGGATACCATGCTATTGCGATTATTGCTGCCATTGCATCAATTGGTATCCCTCGTATTCCACATTTTAAGCCCAAAAAAAAGAAGTCATCTGGAATATTTGAGACGCACTCGGTACAAGATAGAGATGATGGTGTTGTCGCCGATGATTAGTTCTGGTAAAAATCCTCCTCGGGGGATTTTTTGTTTTACGAAGAGGGGGTGTTAGAATAAAAGTGATTTGATAAAACTCTACCGAGTATGTCGACAGAGAAAATGAGAGAAACACTTCACAGAACACCTAAAGATCTTAAGGAGGCTCTCTGCCAGAATACGAAAATTCTTGAGCTTTGGAATAATCTTACGCCACTGGCACGAAATGAGTGGGTTTGCTATGTCACTCTTGTCAAAAAAGCAGAGACAAGAAAGAATCATATCAAACGCCTTGAGGAAGACCTGCTCAAGGGTAAGCGCAGGCCGTGCTGTTGGCCAGGCTGTCCTCATCGAAGACCTGGTACAGCTAAGTGGTTTGGTAAAAGTATAGATAAATAAAAAACCCTACTTACGTAGGGCCTTTTATTTATTTTGAGTCATCTCTATCAATCCAGATAGCGATAAACATAGCGAGACTAATGCAAAGAAAGGTGATGTATTCAGGTACGTGGTAGTGAAAAAATTCTTCAAAAAGGATGGTGCCACCGATATAGATAAGTAAAACGTACGTCATTTTTTCGAGAGAAGGGAATTTATGCATGAGTCTCAAGACAAATGGGGTGATAAAGATAAGCGCGATAACTCCTACGAGAACCCCAAGGATAATATAGAGAATATGGTCGCTGATACCGACTACACCAAGAATATTATCGATACTAAACACAAAATTGGCCATAATCACTTGAGCAAAAATCATATGAGGATGATTGCGTTTTTTGAGTTCCCAGCCTTCTTTTGATTTAGCAAAGAGGTGTTCGTAGGCAAGCCAAAAAAGATAGATGGCGCTTAGGGTTTTGATATAAGGATTAGTAAGAAGAAAAGAAGCTAAGAGGAGTCCAGCAATACGGAAAAATCCACCTAAAGCGATACCGGAGATAAGGACCTTTTTTTGTAGATGATGAGGAAGTTTTTTGGCAAGAGAGACATTGACGAGAGCATTATCGATACTCAAAAGAATTTCGATAAAAGCGACACTAAAGATGGCGGTAAAGAAAGTGAGCATGACGTATTATTCTTTAGCGAGGTGATTTTTTTTGTCGTACCACATGGTGGCCAAAATAGTGAAAACAATAAAGGCAAAGGTAAGGTATTCGGGAATATGAGTATGCGTAGCTACCTCAAAGAGAATAGCAAGACCGATGTAGGCAATGATGCCGTAAGCAGTTTTGATGAGTGACGGAAAGGTATTCATGAGGCGAAGCATGAGAGGAGTTACAAAAATCATAGTAAGGATACCAATAGCCACTCCAAAGACTACGTATGAGTACTGGCTGGAGATGCCGATAGCCCCGACAATATTGTCGATACTAAATACAAGATCAGCGAGAGCTATCTGGACAATAACAAGGCGAAAATGAGGATGGCGCTTGAGGGAACGCTCTTCTTTGGGTGTACGGAAGAAATGAGAATAAGCAAGCCAGAGAAGATAGCAGGCGCCTATGGCTTTGATAATAGGATTTTCGATGATAATAGTAGCTACAAAAAGACAAAGAAAACGAAAGAGCGCGCCAAGCGCAATACCAATATAGATAGCCCTTTTTTGAAGTTTCTTGGGGAGCTCTTCGGCCAGTGAAGCATTGACAAGAGCATTGTCGACACTGAGCATGAGCTCAAGGAGGGCGATACTAGAGATAGTAGAAATAAAGGTAAGCATATTGAATGAAAATAAAGAAAGAATATACTTTAGTGTACCTGATTTCGACAAGAAAGAGAAAACTAATGAGCAATGACTATGCCATGCACTTCCTTGACGCCATGAGCCTTAAGGACTTTGGCACAGGCGGTAAGAGTGGCTCCGGTAGTAGTTACATCATCTACGAGCCAAATAATTTTGCCTTTGAGTGGCGTATCTTTGTAAAGGGGGCTAAGATCGAAGGCATTTTCTAGATTTGTGAGTCGTGCCTCACGGTTTTGCTGCTTGCTTTGAGGTTTGGTATAGCGCGTTTTAATCAAGAGGGAAGTGTGTTGAGTGAGAGGGATGAGTTTGTTGAGGTTATGAGTGAGGTGCTCAGCAAGGAGAAAGGATTGGTTGAATCCGCGCTCTCTGAGACGCTTGGGATGGAGCGGTACAGAAGTGACTATATCCGGGAGTGGGATACTAGTGTGATACAGAGTCTCGCTAAGAAGCCTACTGAGTGGCTCGGAAAGGTCTTTTAGGGATTGGTACTTGAAGCTATGGATGAGGCGGCTTATGAGAGGTACTTGAAAGTATGTGGCGCTTGTGAGGGAATCTAAGGGCGAGGTGTATGAATTTGATGGAGCCACAAAAAAGGTGGCTGGCAGGCGTCTGGGGATACACTTGAGGCAGTGGTCGCAAAGAAGTGTCTGGTAGCTAGAGCAACCAAAGCAACGATGAGGAAAAAGAGCCTCAAAAAAGAAGTTGAGGGCAGTGTGTATACGAGCGCTAATTATTTCTTTTTGCTTTGACACACAAGGAGGCTATCTTTTTGGCTGATGTGAAGATGTCGGAAGTCGGGAGCTTCGAGAAGTGTTTTGGCGAGGAGGTTTTCGATTTCCTCGGTCATTACTTTTTTGATGAGACGAGCACCGTCTTCTTTGGCCTGACTCTTGAGAGCAAGATAGGGGATGACCTCATCTGAATAGGTCAGAAAAATATTTTTCTTTTGAAGACGCTTGGTAAGCTTGGTCATCTCTAGTGCGATGATACTCTTCAGAGTTTTGTCGAGGACGGGCTCGAATACCACTACTTGATCAAGACGGGCAAGTAGCTCTGGACGAAGTTCTTTTTTGAGGTGAGCAAGCACTTTTGTTTTTTGATGAGCAAAAGAAGTAGTTTTTTCTTTTTGGTTTTTTTCTTCGAAACCAAAAGAAGTGGTCTTTGCAAAGATGTTACTTCCAATATTGGAAGTAAGGATAATAAGGGTGTGACGAAAGTTAATAGAACGACCCTCAGCGTCAGTGAGGCGGCCCTCATCAAGAATTTGCAGGAGAAGGTTGAAGACATCAGGATGAGCCTTTTCTATTTCATCAAAAAGAATAACCGAGAATGGGCGACGACGGACTTGCTCAGTGAGCTTGCCACCCTCACCGTAGCCTACGTAGCCAGCCGGAGAACCAAGAATCTGAGCGACGCTATGACGCTCCATAAACTCACTCATGT
>JAHBAT020000001.1 GCA_018499985.2 Candidatus Moraniibacteriota bacterium | reverse complement strand
TTCGCATCACCACGCAATCGGGGCGTACGAGGCAGTTTCAAGCCACCACGCGCTCCGCGCGTGCGAAGTGGGTTCGCGCAAAGGTTAATACATCACCGCCAACAAAGTTTTAATGAAATAGGAGAGATCAGAAGTTTATGCTCCGAACCTTTGCTTTTGGGTAAATCTCTTCGCTCTCAAGATTGTATGGAAAGATTTCAATTTGAAACATTTGAAACTCACGAGTGGCAAAAAGTGGCTGATAAGTCAAAAATGTATGGCCCGCTAGCACTAACTGCAGAGGATCATAGGGTTTTGATGAGCACTCCGCCAGAGGAAATGCTCCAGTCACCAAAGTCTTCTTATTTTGAAATTTTGAGTCCGGAAGAGTTAGAAACTTTTTTGGATGAATATCTAGCGAGCCTTGAGGAGGCGCTTATCGATAAAAGAATAAGAGAAAATGGTTTTGCCAAGATTTATCTTCAGGATTTAGAAGCTAGTTTTCGGTATCTGGATTCTCTCAATGCTAGGCCAGAAAAATATCGAGATATTTCTTTGGATGAGATTAAGGCGCAGCTAGGATTATAAAATTTGAGTACAAAAAAGAGAGCCTGGAGGCTCTCTTTTTAAATGGCGTATTATTGTTGAGCAGGAATGGTGATACCAGCAGGCATTTTATCCTTCATTTTTTCGAGCGCTTTCATAGAGTCTTTCATCATGGCGCACTGATCAGTGAAAGTAATATCTTTTGGTACACTGAGATTGGCGCTTTCAGCTGGCGTACACTGGACGTTTTTGGCCATGTCGAGAGCCGCCTTGGCGTCCTCCACTTTTGGCTGTTTGCTATCTTGGGTTTCCGGGGTAGGAAAGGCTTTCTTGAAGTCATCCATACAAACTTTACTCATCTTCATGCCCTGCTTACTACCATCGGTCCACATGTACTGGTCTGTGCCATCAGAGAGTACATAGCTTTTGATACCATTTATAGTGGTAGTGGCCTGAAATTTTTCTCCCTCTACGAGTACTTCTGACTGGGGACTCTTACCAGTAGCATCTGTCGTATAGGTGCATTTCATAGCTGTACCAAGTCCCATGGCATCTTTGATGCTAGAAACCATACCTTTTTCCTCAACAGCAGTCTTGATATCTTTGGCGGCATCAAGAGCTTCCATGGCCCCTCCCTGCGCAACTTCTTTGTCTGTCTGATTGGTATAAAAATAAGCCCCGACTCCAATCACGATGAGTAAGCCTAGGAGACTAAGTCCTTTTAACATATGTATAAAAAGCTAAAAATTACTTTTTTATTGTATCAGATAAAAAGAGTATTTTTTGGCTTCGTCAAGGAAAGAAGGAGCTGAAAATCGTTGACAGACTTTGTGGAGGGGATATACTGAGCGTATAAGTAATTTGTTTGTACATATATCTATGAAGCAGCACGCATCAGGATTTTTGGACTTTGTCCGTGAGCAGGGAGTAGTCGGTTTGGCAGTCGGTTTGGCTATCGGTACTGCTGCTGGAGCTACCGTTAAAGAAATTGTCGATCAGCTTATCGCGCCATTGGTAGCCTTGCTTACTCGTGGTATTGATCTTAAGGATCTTTCTTTTGTTATCGTAGAAGCCAACAAAGTAAATGATCAGCCAGAAGTAGCTATCGGGTACGGAGCTATCATTGCTTCTTTTATTACTCTTTTGGCCACAGCTTTTGTCGTGTATCAAATCGTACATATCCTAAAGCTGGATAAAATGGATAAGAAGAAAGAAAAATAATACTTCTATGGCTGCAAAGAAGATAGTAAAAAAGAATTCTCAAAAGCCAGTAAAGAGCCTCCAAGAAGAGGCTCTTTTGCTCCATGCAAAGCATCAGGGAAAAATTGCAGTTAACCCAAAGCTTCGGGTAAAAAATCGAAAGGATTTGAGCTTGGTTTATACTCCAGGAGTAGGAGCTGTTTCTATGGCTATTGCTAAGGATAAGCGCTTGGCGGATAAGTACACTATCCGCAAAAATACCGTAGCGGTTATCTCTGATGGCTCAGCTGTACTTGGTCTTGGTAATATTGGACCAGAGGCAGCTATGCCAGTAATGGAAGGAAAAGCTGTGCTTTTTAAGGAGCTTGGCGGTATTGATGCTTTTCCAATAGTTCTTGCCTCACAAGATCCTGCTGAAATAATCGCTACTGTCAAAAATCTCGCGCCTACTTTTGGAGGAGTTAACCTCGAAGATATAGCAGCACCACAGTGTTTTATGATTGAAAAGGCTTTGCAAAAAGAACTGTCTATACCAGTTCTTCATGATGATCAGCATGGCACGGCTTTGGTGGTATTGGCTGGACTTATCAATGCCCTGAAGGTAGCGGGAAAGAAAAAAGAAAAAGTGCGAGTAGTGATTAGTGGAGCTGGAGCAGCCGGTCAAGCAGTAGCGCACCTATTGTCACTTTATGGTATTCAGCAGATTTTTGTGGTTGATAGTGAAGGAGTGATTAGTGGTAAGCGTAAAAATCTTACTGAGTCCAAGAAAGCTCTTCTTGCTTACACGAACAAAGAAAATTTTCAGGGCAGTCTTAAGGAGGTGATTGTAGACGCAGATGTTTTTATTGGTGTTTCTCAGCCAAATCTTCTTGATAGGATTGATATAGCGAAAATGAATCAAAAAGCTATTGTTTTTGCTCTTGCTAATCCGGTGCCGGAAATTACTCCGGATGAAGCCAAGGCTGGCGGTGCGTATATCGTGGCTACAGGGCGTTCGGATTATGCTAATCAGATTAATAACGCTCTCGGTTTTCCAGGTATTTTCCGTGGAGCACTTGATAATAACGTACGGGCTATTACTGATGAAATGCTGGTTCGGGCAGCCAAAAATCTCGCAGCGGTCGTCAAAAATCCAAAGCCCGATATGATTATTCCGGGCGTATTTGATAGAGCGGTGATGCCGGCAGTGGCGCGGGCAATACGTGAGAAAAAATAAAGAAAGAGTAAAGAGAAAAAAGAGGCAAAAAGCCTCTTTTTTGTTCTTCTAAAAAGAGCTCTTTGTGATATACTAAGAAAAAATAATAATACTTTTCTTATGCAAGAAGAAACCGAAACTAAAGTCGAAACTGAAACCGAAAAAGAAAAAGTTGCCCCCAAAAAACAGGGAGCTCTTATACGCTACGCAGTACTTTTTGGTATCGTGATTCTTATTAATCTTTTTGTGACGTATGCCATTCAGGTAGTTTATCCAGAGCCAGAGTATGATCAGTTCTGTAAAATGGACCAAGTAAATCAAGTTTATGAAGATAAGCAGACATGTGTAGATAATGGTGGTCAGTGGAATGAGGCTATGGGTGAAGGTGTCACCAAGCAAGAGGCGTACTGTAACAATAATTTCACTTGTAGTCAGGATTTTGATGCCGCTACAAGCATCTTTAGTCGTAACGTCTTTATTGTTTTTGTAGTTGTAGGACTTCTCTTACTTGTAGGTTCATTGTTTATTCCGGGTTCAAGCCTGATTACTCAAGCCCTTTCATTGGCCGGTGTGCTCGCTCTTATTATTGGATCGCTCAGTTATTGGAGTGATATGAATGACATTCTACGTCTCATTGTTCTCGGCGTAGCTCTTGTCACCATTCTCTATTTTGCCTGGAAGAAGTTTGAAGATTAATCACCTATTTTTAGCACCATGTTCTCAAAAAAAACAAAAAAAGAAGAAGTTGTAGAGGAAGAAGTGATAGCAGTTTCTGAAGAGCCAGTGGTAAGAAGAAAGTCTCATAAAGAGCATGTATTTGGAGCTTTTTTGCTCGGTGGACTTATTGTGGTAGTAATACTTGGATTAGCCGGGGCTGGCTTTGGTACGTACAGCCTTTGGAAACAGCAGTCAAAAGAAAGTCAATCACCATCGATTAGTGCTTTACCAAAGACAGAAATGACTTCAACTGAAGAGGAGTCAGTAGCTATGCCGCAGGTAGAAACAGATCAAAAAGAAGAAAAGAGTGAGGGCACAAGTGATGCCCTCAAAAAAGCCCAAGCACTCGATGTCATAGTGATGAATGGAGGCGGAGCTAAGGGTGTGGCTTCTGCGACAGCAGAAACACTAAAGGGTAAGGGTTTTAGTAAGGTAACGATTGGTAATACAAAGGGAGATTTTACAGGCACTACGGTATATACCAAAAAAGCCGATCAAGAAGCTGGTCAAGCAATAGTAACTGCCCTTAAGGCAACTTACCCAAGCATTGCGTACAAAGAGGCTCTTACAAGCGATCCGGAAACACAAACAGCTACCGTGACTATCATTTTTGGTAAGGAATAAGGTATGTATTTTTTCGGAAATACAAGAAAGAGTTTATTGAAAAGAATTTTCCCACTCTTTATTTTTTTGGCTTTGCCTGCGAGCACTACCTATGAGCTTAAGGATTTTGGCTTTGGTAGTGGTGGTGGTAGCGGTACATCTACCAATTATGGCATGACAGCTATTACCGGAGAGCAGAGCGGAGGTAAACTTACAAGTACTACCTATGATTTGGGTTCGGGTATGGTCTTTACGAATCAGGCCAATGTGCCAAGCGCACCAAGCTTTACCAATCCTGCTAATTACTACAATAAGCTTCTGGTGACCCTAGTAGCGGGAGAGAATCCAAGCGACGCAGTATATGCTATTGCTATTAGTAGCGATAACTTTGTCACAACACGGTATGTACAAAGTGATAATACCGTGGGCACTACTTTGGGTATCGAGGACTATCAGACATACACCGCTTGGGGCGGAGCGAGTGGCACTCTCATTATCGGTCTTACGGCCAATACGACGTATAAGGTCAAAGTTAAGGCTATGCAGGGAAGTAAGACAGAAACTGACTATGGTCCAGTCGCTACACAGTCTACCGTTGGACCAAAGCTCAGCTTTGATATCGATGTTTCTGCTACCGACACAGAGACAGCTGCTCCATTTGCAACAAACTTAGGCAATCTTTCCCCTGGAGTGGTGGCCAATAGCCCACAAAAAGTATGGGTAGACTTTGATACCAATGCTGAAAATGGAGGAAGAGTTTATATTAAAGCTTCAAATAATGGTCTTCAGAGTACCCGAGCAAGCTATACCATCAGTGCCGTATCAGGTAACCTAGCAGCTTTGCAGGAGGGTTTTGGTGTTCAGGGAGTAAGCGCTACACAATCAGCTGGTGGACCTTTTACTCTTGTGCCAGCCTATAACCTTACCTCAGACAATGTAGCTGTAAGTGATACTACAGTTCGTGAAATCTTTACTGCTTCTACTCCAGTAGCAAGTGGCAGAGGATCCTTTCAATTAAAGGCCAAGGCTACCTCGGTAACACCAGCAGCCAGTGACTATCAAGAAGTACTTACCGTTATTACTTCAGCAAGCTTCTAGTTTGCATTGACCAGAATTCTTGCATTGGTGTATACTTGGGGTAAATAAAAAAGCTTTTGTAAAAAGCGTTTTGTATAAAAATAAATAACCTTATTTGATTTATGTCACTACAGACAAAACAAAGAATCCAGAGTCGCCTGAGCGCTCTTCATCTACTCTCGTTTCTTTTTCTTTTGGCCCTACCGTTTCTTTTTATTAGCACTTCAGAAGCCGCTAATCTTCAAGAAGCTTATGTGAGACTTGATCGTCTAGCTGCCTCTACTACTTCAGGAGGTACTGTCTGTGCACAACCAACAACTGCTGGTACAGAAACTACTGTCAAAGTGACTTTTCCTACTGGTTTTACCGTAAACTCTACAGCCAGTAACTGGACAGTAACTACTACCAACCTTCCGTCTGGCGCTACAGCATGGCCTGGTATTGGTACAGCGTCCTCTGTTTCTGGTCAGGATGTTACCTTTCCAAGTACTGACTTGACGGTAGCTACGTTGTATTGTTTTAACTTCTCAGGTACTTCTACTCTTACTACTTCTACAGCAGGTAATGATAAGGTGGGTGTGATTACTACGCAGGCTACTGGTCCGACGACCATTGATTCAGCTAGTTATGCCCTCTCCATTGTTTCCAATGATCAGATTGTAGTGACCGCTACCGTGCCTCCGACATTTAGCTTTAGCTTGAGCGGTAACACAGATACATTTACAAGTAATCTCTCTACCACCACCACCTCTACGAGTGGTCGCACCATGACTATCTCTACGAATGCCGCTTCTGGATGGGTAGCATGGGTAAAGAGTGCCAATGCAGGTCTTAACTCAGCCGGTACAGGGGCTTCTATTGCTACCGCTGGTACAGTAGACAACACCCCGACAGATCTTGCTTCTACTACCGGATATGTCCTTGACGTAGATATCACAACAGATAGTGGTACCGGTACCGGTACGGTTTCTCAGGCCTCTAACTATGGAGCTGAATACAACGGTACAAACACTACTTCTGGAGGTACTCTCTCTACTACTTATCAGCCAATCGGGGCCGCCGATGGGACTACTGCTGGTGATGTGCTTACTCTTACGGAGCGTGCCAAAATCACTGCTGTACAGGCCGCTGCTAACGACTATACAGATACGCTTACTGTTGTAGCTGCTGGCCGCTTCTAGTGTTTTACAAATAAACTAAATAAAACCCTCCTAGGATGGAGGGTTTTTTGTTACCTAGAGATGATTTTATGCTATACTTGAGGGAGTAAAAAATAACTTCTTGCTATGGGACGTATTTCCACAAAGCTACTTAGCTTGTTTATTGTATTAGGACTTTTTGTACCAGTAGTTTCACGCGCTCAGTCAAATGGACTTTCTCTTTTGACCTCACCCCTTCCTATTTTGATGAAGACGACTCCAGGTGTTCCTGTAACCACTGATATCAAGCTTCGCAATACTGGTACTGGAGAGGAAACTCTCAAGGTCAGCTTGATGAAGTTTGAGGCCTATGAGGAAAGTGGGAAGCCTGCCCTTATGGAGGCGGAGCCAACCGATGAGTTCTTGAAATGGGTAAAATTTAGTGAGGATGTGTTTACTGTAGCTCCAGGTGAGTGGAAAACTATTCAAGCTACGATTACCCCGCCAAAAGAAGCTTCTTTTGGCTATTACTATGCCTTTGTCTTTTCTCGCGCCAATGAAAACCTGAGTCCAGAAGAGCGTCGTACGGCTCTCAATGGAGGTACAGCCATCCTGGCTCTTCTTGATGTAGATGTACCAGGGGCAAAAAAAGAAATTACACTCGAAAAGTTTTCTCTTGATAAGAGTGTATATGAATTTTTGCCAACTACTTTTACGGTTACTCTCAAAAACCAAGGAAATGTACATGCCGCACCTCGTGGAAATATCTACATTGATAAAGGTGATGAAAAAGATATCGCTCTCATAGAGGTCAATAAAGAAAAGGGCAATATCCTCCCTTCTTCTAAGCGTGCCTTTGAAGCAGTGTGGGTAGATGGTTTCCCAAAGTATACTCCAAAGATCGTAGATGATAAGGAAGTTAAAGACGCCGAGGGTAATACCGTTATGGAGCTTCAGTGGGACTTCAAGGACGCTTCCAAGCTCCGTTTTGGTCACTATACAGCCAAGCTACTTATGATATATGACGACGGTACTCATGATGTGCCACTTGAGGGCGAAGTCAGTTTCTGGGTTATTCCATGGCGCATCATTGGCGGTGGATTGATTCTCCTTCTTTTTGTCGGCCTTGGTTTGCGCTCAATACTTGGTGGTGTGCTTGGTAAAATGAAAGGCAAAAAATAATGAAGGTGTTTTGGAGGAATAGCTTTATTGTTGGACTCATTGTTTGCTGGGGGCTTTTTTGTGGAAAGCCCTCTTTTGCTTTGGAGGAAAAGGTTTTTGAACAAAAAAATTTGCAAAAAATTACTGTAGAGCCAGCCCTACAAGAAGTTATTCTTGAGGATCAGGTGGAGATACCAGTGACGATTGAGCTTGAAAATACAGCAGATATTGCTCAGAGTTTCCTTCTTAAAGCAGTGGATTTTGGTACGCTTGATGAAAGTGGCGGGGTAGCATTTTTGGGCACGGGTGACCCAAGAGAGTATGATGTAGCGAGCTGGCTTTCTATTCCGGTCAATGAAATTCTTGTGCCACCAGCTTCAAAAACAAAGCTTACGGTAGTGATTACCAATAGCGGAAAACTTGCTCCAGGAGGGCACTATGGAGCACTTCTTTTTGAAAACAATACTCCGAATAGTGAGGGTCAGGGGGATCCTCGTATCGCTGTGCGTCAGGTATTTTCATCTCTTATTTATATGCGTAAGGTAGGAGGAGAAGTTTTTTCTCTCTCACTTAATAACTTTTCTTATCCAAAAAATACCTTTTTTCTACCCAAGACAACAGATATTCGTTTCACTAATGATGGCAATACACATGTAGTACCAAGAGGCTCTATTCGCGTCACTGATCCACTCGGAAGGACGGTAGAGCGAGCTATTCTCAACCAAGAGTCTGCTCTTGTTCTTCCTAAGGCCACGCGTGTATTTCAGGAAGATTTTTCATCATTAGGACTGGCTTGGTTGCCGGGACGGTACACGGTGTTGCTTGAGTATCGCTATGACGGTAAAGAAAGCTATGAAAAAAAGATCGAAAAATACTGGCATATACCCTTGTGGAGCATAGGTGTGATAACTGGTTTGGTAGGGACGGTATTTGTAGTTAGAAGTAGGCGCTTTGCATGGAAAAATCTCAAAAAAACTTTTGGTAAAAAACAAAAATAAAGGCTCTATGAAAGTAAAAGGTATTGTCTATAGTGTACTGTTGCTGGCCTTAATAGGTGGAGGTTTGTGGGTATGGTTTTGGATGCAGGGTGAGGCAGTGGGTACAGTTGGTACTGGAGTTGCCAAAGAAAAAGTAGAAGAAGTAAAAAGTGGTACAGAGGTGTATACAGGTACGTATTTCAAAGTAGATGTACCAAGAAGTTTTGGGATAAGAAGTAAGTCTCTTCCCGAAAGCGGCCCTGTCAAAGAAACGGTATTTTTTGTTGGCACAGCTAGTAACAACGAAAAAGTGGCTATCACGGTAGAAGAAAGGCCAGAAAACACTTTTGAGTCTTCTCCTGGATTTGAGCTTCGCAAGCAAGATAGGGAATATCTACAGAAAAAAATAAAAAATGAAGAGCAAGAAATAAACCTATTCAGCAAAGCTTCTGATCCATACGAAAAGACAGTCTATTTTTTTCAAGATGCATTTTTGGTGAGTATTTCATACACCGCGACAGCAGAAAAAGATGAGGCAGAAGGACAAATTTTGCAGATGCAAAAAACCTTTAAAATTCTTAGCGTAGAAGAGCGCCAAAAACAAGAAGAAAAGAAGCAAGAAGGCTTGCAATAAGGCATTTTTTCTGCTATAATAGAGTTAATAGAGATTCAAAAAGAGGTGATCCCGGGAAACCGGGGTCACTTTTTGTTTCTTTAGGAAACTATTAAGTTGCTTTGCAGGCTATGCGCCTCAAAAACAAACAAAAAAACATTTTAGATAAGCCATTTATGAAGAGCGGTTCTCGGACCCTCTCTTTGGTGTTTGTTTTTGTCTTTTTTGCTCTTGGTATTTTTGGTACAAGTTCACTCAACGCCGAAGCAGCTACGGGCATCAATCGTCAGATCAATTTCCAGGGTAAAGTGGTAGCCAAAACAGTCGGTACCAATGTCGCCAATGGATCGTATTCATTTACCTTTAGTATTTACACGGTAGCAAGTGGCGGTAGTGCCGTCTGGACAGAGACGAAGTCTCTCACAGTAACGGATGGTATTTTCCAGACGAATCTTGGTGACACGACAAGCCTTCCAGGATCGGTAGATTTCAATACGGACAATATTTACCTCGGTATTAATTTCAACAGTGATGGAGAGATGACCCCACGCGTACGCTTTACGGCAACACCCTACGCTATGAACGCTGAGAAGGTAGGCGGACTGACAGTGACGAATACCACAGGAACCCTCACTGTGCCAGCGGGTAAGACCATTTCTTTTGGTGGAGCCTTCTCTACTTCTGGTGCCAATGATGTCGCCTTTACTACCTCTGGTAATTCAACCCTTACCCTTCCGACCACTGGTACCCTGGCAACTCTTGCTGGGACAGAAACCCTTACCAACAAAACTATCGGCTCTACCGGAGTGACTTTTTCGGGAGCCACTACAGATATCACCACTGCTGCCAACGAAGACCTTACCATGGTAGCTAACGGTACGGGTATTATTAGTCTCAATGACGCGGTGACCATTTCGGGTACGACCACGCTCTCTACTCTGACTTCAGCTGCTGGAGTAGCTATTGGTATCAACTCTGGTACTACCGGAGCAATTAATATTGGTGATGATGGATCAGCAGAAACTATCAGTATTGGTACGGGAGCTGCTGCAAAGACGGTTGTTTTTGGCTCTACCAATACCACTTCCACTTCGACCTTTCAGTCAGGTACGGGTGGTATCACTCTCGCGGTAGCTGGCGCTGCTACGACTGGTACAGTCCAAGTGGGTGCCGGAGGAGCTGGCTCTACGACGCCGGATCTTTTTGCGCTTGATGTCAAAAGTGATGCCGGAGATCCAGCTGGTACCGAAGGAAAGATGTACTACAACAACAGCACAAACAAATTCCGTTGTTTTGAGGATACCGCCTGGACAGACTGTCGTGGCTCAGGAGCTCCTGGCGGTTCCACTACACAGATTCAATTCAATGACGCAGGTTCTTTTGGTGGAGATGCCGACTTTGTCTGGGATAAGACTACAAATGACCTGACTCTTCCGGGTACAGACACAGGGATTACTATGAATGCTATTACCAATGAGCCAAGTGCTCCTGCAGCAAATAATGTTCATATTTACAGTAAAAATATTGCTGGACGTATTGTGCCAAAATGGATAGGGCCATCAGGTGTAGATACCCCTTTTCAGGCGGCCTTGTGGGGTAATAATACAGTTATGTGGACCCCTACTACGGCTACGGCTGGTGTCTGGCAGGGTACGGCTGGAGCGGGAGCAGGTACCTATACTACCGCCCTTCCTACTACCACAAACTTTTACACCGCCATGAAGCGTGGTCAGTGGGCAAGCGTAGTCACTACTACTAATCAGCAAGTAGGTCAGCGTAGTAGTGAAAACATGTTTTTCCGCGGATCAGTGGCTGGTCAAGGAGGATTCTTTTTCTTCTGTCGTTTTGGTACCACGGCATGGACTGCTGGTGATCGTTTGTTTGTGGGCTTTAGTACAGGTACAACTGCTGTTGTGACAGGTAACCCATCCAACCTTACCAATATCCTTGGTTTTGGTATCGATGCTGGAGATACAGCAATTACGTTCATGCATAATGATAATGCTGGAGTAGCCACAAAAGATGCTATCGCTGGACAGCCAACACTTGCTGCTAATCAAGGGTATGATGCCTATATTTTTGCTAAACCTAATGATACGACTGTCTACTATCGTTTGGTAAACTTAAACACAGGAGCAGAGATTATCAATACCTCCACTACAACTGATCTTCCAGTTAATACCACTATGATGGCTGCACATGCTCTTATGAGTAATGGCGCCAATACCCCTGTGACATCTGCTCAGATTGGTGTTAATCGTATTTATATAGAAAGTGACCGTTAAAATATGTCATACCAAAAAGTCTTTATTATTATGTTTTGTTTGATGGCTTTAGCCTCTCCGGTGAGGGCAGATTTGCGCTGGGAGCTTCAGTCAACAGAAAACCAGCTCACTCTTAACGGTAGCTGTGATACAGATGTGCATATAGAGCTCTACGAAAGTGAAAACTTTGAGCTTGATCCTTTGTATACCGCAGTAGCACCTTGTGTGGACGGCACATTTACTCATGATGACAACCTTTTGAAATGGGGGATTTTGGATGGGCAGTACAAGCTTGTGGTGGAGAGTGATCGTCATACCGTGAGAGATTTCACCATAAAAGAGCCGCCAGTCACTACCGAAGAAGCTCTTGCTCGTGAGGCGAGAGAAAAGGGACTTCCGCTAGAAGTGGGTCTTTCAGCTGATCAGATATTTGAAAATGCTCAGGCGAGTTTTGGTCAAAAGCTTTATAGTCTTGAGACAGACCTTATTACCATGCAAGAAAGCTTGAAGGATACGACATATCCAGATTTTATCAAGATTGGTCTTGGAGGAGCTTTGAGTGGGATAGAGACGCTTACTAAGAAACTAGGCGAAGCTTTCTTTGTGGTAGAGAGTAGAAACTTTGAAGAAAAAAATACGTCGATAGAATCTTTGCCAACACTTGATACGACAACTAAACAGACAACAGAGCCAGTTATCGAAAAGACTGAAGATACCGAAGTAGCAACACCAACCCCTTCGGAAGAAGTAACTGAAGGAGCTCAGACTGTTACTGAAGAGGTGGTTACTCCAAGTGAGTAGCTTCTTGTAGAGACGCTCTTTTTTCATTACACTAAAGAGTGTAGAACGCTTTTTGCTATTCTCAAAAACAAAAACATGCTGTCACTTGAAGTCAATACTCCCAAAAAGAGTAAAAAAATTTTTTCCTCCAAAAATCAACCGAAACTCATTATCGGTATCCTGGCTACGCTCCTTGTCCTTGCTCTTTTGGGTATGGGGTATTTGTACTATCACTATGTAGCGGGAAGTGATGCCCCGGTTAAGACGGAAGATGAGCTTATTACCGAGGCAGTAGGGAGTCGTCTTTTGATTCCAGATGAGAAGCCTTCGATTGCAACTGTGACAGACAAAACAAAACTTGCTGATCAGCCATTTTTTAAAAAGGCTGAAAACGGAGATAAGATTTTGATTTTTACTAATGCTGGTAAGGCGGTTTTGTATCGTCCAAAAATTAAGAAAGTAATTGATACAACAATTATTAGCTTGACTCCTGAAGCGGGCCAAGAAAATGCAAGTGGTACGACACCAACCGATGCTAATGAAAAGGTTTCTGATACAGAGGACAATGCTACCACTGAGCCAGCAGAGCGTCTCAATATCGCTATTTACAATGGCTCTCAAAAGATTGGTATTACCAATAGTTTCGATGATGAACTCAAGGCTATGTATAGCAATATCGACATCGTCCTCAAAGAGACAGCCAAAAAGAGTGACTATGAGAAGAGTATAGTAGTGGACGTCACGAAACTTAACGCTCCTTTTGTCAAAGAGCTTGCAGGTAAGATTAATGGCACAGTCGGCGAGCTGCCAGAAGGTGAAAAAGCACCTGAAAATACGGACATTTTGATTATTCTGGGTAATAATGACTACAAGCAGGTACCCTAAGTCTCGGTAAGCCCTCTCTGTAGATGAGAGGGTTTCTTCTTTTTCTTTTATGTACTATACTGCTCTCTCGCGCTAGGATGAAGATAGAGATCGTATAACTTCAAGAAAATGGCTGCATTTCAAGAAAATACTACCGAAATCATTAAATCACATCTCAATATTGTAGATGTGGTGGGTTCGTATATCAAACTCGACAAAGCAGGGGCTCATTATAAGGCTAATTGTCCCTTTCATCAGGAGCGCAGCCCGTCATTTATGGTCAATGATGAGCGTAATATGTGGCACTGTTTTGGCTGCGGTAAGGGTGGAGATATCTTTGCTTTTGTGATGGAAATTGAAGGATTGCAGTTCCGAGAAGCCCTCGTGTTATTGGCCGAAAAAGCAGGCGTGGAGCTTCCTCAGTATCGGCAAGAGTCCCAAGGGTCAAAAGATACCAAAGAACGCTTGGTGGCTATTATGGAGCTTGCAGTGCGATTCTACGAGCACCAACTTTGGGAAGGAGCTGGAAAAATAAAAGCTCTGCCCTATTTACGAAAAAGAGGCCTCTCAGATGAGACTATTCGCAAGTTTCGTTTGGGTTATGCGCCAGATGGCTGGAGACACTTTCGAGAGTTTGCTGAGAGCAAGGGCTACACCGTCAATGAGCTGGAGACAGTCGGAATGATTATTGCCAAGGCTGAAACAGCTGATGGGGCACCGGCTAGTCTTGGAAAAGCCTATGACCGTTTTCGTGATCGCATCATGTTTCCTATTACGGATATCCTTGGGCGTCCAATTGGTTTTTCGGCACGTGTCGCTCCTGGTGGTGATGAGTCACAGGCTAAGTATATAAATACTCCAGAGTCACCACTCTACCACAAGAGCCGTGCACTGTACGGACTTTCTTGGGCCAAGCAGGCGATGAAACAAGTAGGCTGTACGGTAGTGGTAGAAGGCAATGTAGATGTGATCGCTCTTTCACAAGCTGGGATAGAAAATGTCGTAGCAGTATCAGGGACAGCTCTTACGGGAGAGCAGCTTGATATTATGAGGCGCTATGGCAAAGAGGTGCATCTATTTTTTGATATGGATGGCGCTGGCCAAAAGGCAGCACGCAAGAGTACAGAATTGGCTTTAGAAAAGGAATTAAACGTGAAATTGATTGCTCTTTCTCATGGTAAAGACGCAGCTGACATGGGCGCTGAAAACCCCGAAGAGCTGAAGCGTATCGTGATGGCACCAGTAGCTGCGCCACAGTATTTCCTAGAAGGAATTGTCGCTGCACACTCTAGAGAAACAGGAGAAGGCAAGCGAGCGATTGTTGATGACTTTACGCAACTTCTCATAACTATCAAAAATCCTCTCGAGCGTTCTTTTTGGATCAAGGAGCTTGCCAGGGGGGCTGGCTTGGAAGAGCGTCTTGTAACAGGGGTAGTCAATCAGGCTTTTCTAGAAAAGACTCGACGTGATGGTCCAGAGATGACAGTGCCTTTTCAGACGACTCCAAAGAGTAGTTTTGCAAGTCGTAAAGAGCGTATAGCTGAAGAGGTGATGGCACTGTTTTTGACGCAGCCCGTTCTTCGTAAAGAGTTTCTTGGATCACTCGATCCAGAAGTGAAGACTTTTCTGGCTAAACAGCCACTCTTCTTTTTTGTCTTGCAGGCCGGCGAGCATGATCCACTTTCTTTGATTGAAGACAAAGAGTTAAAAGGCTTAGCGACTGGTCTCGCATTTCGTCTGCTTGATGGTCCAGAATTTGCTGATTTGAGTGAAGGAGAAATAGCTGAAAAAAGCCGAGCTTTGCTTCAGGAATACCTAGCAATTCTTTTGGAAGAAGTGGGAAAAAACGAAAAACTCCGCACTATAGAAGGAGCTTTGGCTGAGGCACGTAAAAATAACAATAAAGAAGAAGAGTTACGATTGCTTCAGGAATTTGTGGAGCTTTCTAGGAGCTAGCTTTTCAGAGTAGCAAATTATTGCTATGATGAGGTATTCAGATAAATCAAATTTAGGCTTTTTAAAGCCAATATTTTTAATAGTAGGACAATTCTTATGGCTCAAAAAATGAAAAAACCTCTTAAAAAAGCCGTCCCAGCCAAAAAAGCCAAAGGGTCGGTCAAAAAGACAGCTCCAGCTAAAAAAGCTCCAGCCAAGAAGGTGGTCAAAAAAGTGACCAAAAAAATAGAAAAAAAGGCTGTCAAAAAGACTACTCCTAAAAAAACAGAAAAAAAAGTGATTAAAAAAACCAAAGATACCAAAGCGAAGAAAATAGTGAAAAAGGCACCTGTCAAAAAGGTAGCTCCTAAGAAGGCAGCCAAAGCTCCAGTCAAGACAAAGGCCAAAGGAGTTGCTCCCAAAAAAGCCCTTAAGAAAGAGACCAAAAAAACCACACCTAAAAAAGAAACAACTCCAAAAAAAGAAGCCAAGAAAGCTAAAAAAGAGAATGCTTTCGATGAGCTCTTTTTGCGCGGTAAGCAGCGTGGCTTTGTCACGGAAGATGAAATTATCCATATCCTTCCTGATGTAGAGGCTGATCTTGAGCATCTCGAGAGTCTGTATGAAAAGCTCGATAACTCTGGTATCAAAGTGGTGAGCTCAGATGAAATGCTCAAGATGGATACCGACAAGCTCGGCGAGACCTTTACTGATGAAAAGAAAACCAAGGGTCGTAAGAAGAAGGCAGAAATGATTGAGGATGGAGACAGCACCTCTGACTTGGTGCAGATGTACCTCAAAGAAATTGGTCGCGTAGGGTTGCTTTCTGGTGATGACGAAGTGCGTTTGGCAAAGCTTATCGAAAAAGGAGACCTGATGGCCAAGCAACGCCTAACTGAGGCCAACCTACGTTTGGTGGTATCGATTGCCAAGAAGTACGTAGGTCGTTCACATAATCTCTCACTTCTCGATCTTATCCAAGAGGGTAATATCGGTCTTTTTCGCGCAGTTGAAAAATTTGACTACCGTAAAGGCTTTAAGTTTTCTACCTATGCTACCTGGTGGATTCGTCAGGCTATTACGCGTGCATTGGCTGATCAGTCACGTACTATCCGTATTCCTGTTCACATGGTGGAGACCATCAACAAGTATGCTCAGGTGACCCGTCGCTTGGTGCAGGAGCTTGGTCGCGAACCGCTCGCAGAAGAAATTGCTGCGGAAATGAATATCGAAGTAGAAAAAATTCGTCACATCCAAAAAATTTCTCAAGAGACTGTTTCTCTTGAAACTTCTGTCGGAGACAATGAAGATGATTCAGTTTTGGGAGACTTTATCGAAGACACAGAGACAGTCATGCCGCATCAGATGGCAGCCCGCAAACTGCTCCGTTCACATATCACAGATATCTTAAACGAGCTTACTCCGCGTGAGCAAAAAATTCTTCGTATCCGTTTTGGACTCGAGGATGGAGTCACTCATACTCTCGAAGAGGTGGGTCAGGAATTCGGGGTAACCCGTGAGCGTATTCGTCAGATCGAAGCCAAGGCTCTCGAAAAAATTCGTGAGCACACCAACATCAAGAAATTGAAAGACTATTAATATAGACACAGTACGGTATGCGTCGTAGTGAGAAAATAGAGCGATTTCTAGAGTCACGTCCTCAGGCGACCGAGCAAGACTTGCAAAAAAAATTCAAGCTTTCTTATCGTGAAGCCAAGTCAATCTTGGTAGAGTATCGTGGCGAAACGGAAGAGGAAAAAGTAGAGGAGGCTTCTTTTTGGAGGGGTCTCTTTTCTGATATACGCCTTCTCTTTGCTTCACCCAAAAGAACGGCAATTGCCTTGATAGTAGTGGCTTCTTTTTGGCGCTTTTTTTATCTTCTCTTTTTTGCCGGAGATGTAGTGTTGCAAATTCCACTTCTTGATGCAGAGTATTACCTTAAATGGGCAGACGAGATAGTGAGTCAGGGGTGGCTTGGGAATAGCGTGTTTTTTACCGAGCCGTTCTATGCTTATTTTCTTGCTGTACTCATCAAGTTTTTTGGAAGAGAGTCCCTGGAGTTCACTGCCTTTGGGATACAGTTTTTCCTAGGGGCGCTTTTTCCTGCTCTTCTCTATTTGTTTGGACGAGAGATTTTGAGTGAAAAGGTGGGACGTGTAGCGGGACTTCTTGCAGCTTTTTATGGACCATTTCTTTTTTATGAAGGACTGTTTTTGAAGACAAGTTTTGAGGTATACAGTCTGCCAATTTTTCTCTTTGTTTTTTGGCGAGCCTTGGAAAACCCAAAGAAGAGAGTGTTTTTCTTGGCGGGTATTACCCTTGGCTTAGTAGCTCTTATCAAGGGTAATTCCATGGCTTTTTTGCCAGTAGGTATTTTCCTTATCTTCTTTCTTTTACGAGAGTTAGATGTGCAGAGAAGAGCGATTTTTAGTGGGCTTTTTTTTCTGGGAGTATTTGCCTGTATTTTGCCGGTAGCGATACGGAACTACATAGTCAGTCATGATGTGGTGCCGACCAACTACTCTATCGGACTCGTCTTGTATCAGGGTAACTGGTGGGGTGGTGATGGCTCTACCGCTAGGGTACCGACCTTCCTGCGTCCGCATCCAAAGTACGAAGAAACAGACGCGGTCAAAATGGCAGAGGCCTATGCTGGAAGAGAGCTCAAAGCTTCAGAAGTTTCTCGTTTTTGGATAGGTAAGACTGCGCAAGAAATACTGGATCAGCCAGTACACTTTGTCAAAACGATTGGCCACAAAATTCTTCTACTCTTAAATTACCGAGACTATAGCGACAACTATAGCTATGCCTACTATCGCTCGCATATTCCATTTCTTTGGATACTACCGAGCTTTTTCCTTATTGCTGTACTGGGTCTCGGTGGGCTTTGGGTGCTACTCTCTCGCTATTATGAGAAGGCAATACTTGCAGACTACCGGGGCGCTGATGAACAAGCAAAAAAAAGATCTCTCTGGCGAGCCAAGTGGATGCTCGGACTCTTTTTCTTGGCATATATCGGAGTGCTCTTACTGACAACCATCAACTCTCGTTACCGTATGCCACTCGTGCCTTTTCTTATGCTTTTTGCAGGTATCAATATTGCCTTTTTGTTCGAGCGTTTCTATGAGCGTATGGGCGAAGGGGTGCGGTGGCTGATTGTAGTGATGGGTATAGCGGTAGTACTCATTGTCTTGCCACTCTCGATATTTAAGCACCTTAGTTTTGCTGATGCCTATCACAATATCGGCTACTGGTATTTCCAAAAAGGTGACTATGAGCAGGCACAAATATATTTCCAAAAAGCAATCAAGGATGATAAGGAGTATGCGTGGAGTTACCGAGGAATATTTCATATCGCTCTACTAGAGGGTCGCTATGATACCGCCAAGAAAAATCTAGAAAAATTGATTGCCGTGCGTTCAGACGATCTCTCGCTGTATCAAGATGTAGCTGATCTCAAAAGAATAGAAATGCTTCCAAAAGCAGAGGCAGAGGTAGAAGCAAAGAAGGTAGTAGATGATGAAATGGTGCGCTATGATGCTGATTTTTATGAGGGCTCTCGTATGGTAGCAGAAGGCAATGATAGCAAAGCAGAAGAGCTGTTTCAAAAAACGCTCGTCAAAGATGACCGGCAAGTAGCACCACTTATGGCTTTGGCAAGCCTCAAAACGAAGCAAAAAAATGATACTGAAGCGCGTACATACCTACGTCGAGCTATTGATATCAACCCTGATCTGTTTGTGGCTCGCTACAATCTGGCCAATATCTACATCCGTGAAAATGACTATACTCAAATCAGTGAACTACTCGCACCAGTCTATGAGTTTGCACCAGAGCTTGGTGAGACCTGGTACAACTATGCTATTGCTCTCATCCGCACCAACAAGACGAGTGAGGCTATGCCAGTAGTAGAGGCATACGTAGAGCGCTATAAGGACGATGCTCTCCGCAAAGAAAAGGTGGCGAAGTTTGAAGAATTTCTCAAGGCTGCCAAAGAGCAGAGCGCTGACAATCTCATGAATCAGGCCACAGGAGGAGCAAAGTAAAATACTAAATATATGGCACACGTACACACGGCCCCAGGACAAATAGACTACGCAGTAGATGTGTTTGTGGTGTATGAAAATAAGGTACTCCTTCGCTTCCACGACAAGCATGATTTGTGGCTGGCTCCAGGTGGACACATAGAGCTCGACGAATTACCAGAAGAAGCAGCGGTACGAGAAGTACTTGAAGAAGTAGGTCTCGACGTAGAGCTGGTATTTGAGGATAGTGTCCCAGAGGAAGAAGCCAAAGATGATGATCGTCAGAGAGAGCTCCATCTACCATCATTTACCAATGTGCACTATATCAATGAGTCGCACCGCCACCTGAGCTTTGTCTATATTGCCAGAGCCACTACGGATAAGATCATAGAGCCAGAAGGGGAGGAAAAGAGCGGTGGCTGCATCTGGCTTACCAAGGAGGAACTTCTCGCCCATCCTGAAGTCCGGCCCAATATCAAGCGCTATGCCCTCCGAGCCCTAGAAGTATTGGCGAGCTAAAGCCAAGATTTACCCCGTTAAAAGATTTTACCTCTAGCTAGGTATCCCTAGATATAAAAAAGTCTGTATTTTTTAAAAACAAGATTTGCTTTTAATGGGGCTTGCCAAAACCTCTCTGGTTGGCTATAATCATCTTGCTTTGTTTTTTGAAATTTATATAGATTTTGCTCCGCAGTAGCTCAGTGGTAGAGCAGTTGGCTGTGAACACCAGTGTGGTATACTGAAAAATGTATGCCAGACAAAAGAACATATGCCGACCGTGCTGAATACTTAAAAAAAGCTGTTGCTAAAAGGCGTAAAGCCATGAGGCAAAAAGCAATTGAGTATAAAGGCGGAAAATGTACTCGCTGTGGTTATAAACGCTGTTTTGATGCGCTTGAATTTCATCATATAGATGGAAGAAAAGATTTTGGCATTTCTCAAGATGGACTGACAAGAAGTTGGGCTAGAATTGAGAAAGAACTAGAAAAATGTATCTTAATATGTGCCAATTGCCATAGAGAGGAGCATGCAAAATTACGCAGCCTTTCTGAGAAATCAGAGAGTGAAGATTGAGGTGAATTGCTGGAAGTCTAAGGTTGTTTCGGTACAACTATGATAATCAGCAGCCAAGCTCCAAGAGTGATCAAGGAGAAGGTCCAGAGACTATCTCGCAAGAGAGTACCCTGTAATACGCAGGGGAAGCGCCTCACTCCTAAGGTAGTTATGCTAAGGAGAAGATATAGTCCACGCGCCTGAGAAATCAGGGGATAAAGTGTAACCAATTGGTCGTAGGTTCGAATCCTACCTGCGGAGCAAAGTCTGTATAGAAACACCCGAAAGGGTGTTTTTTTGTACCTTTTAGTTGGGTGCTCGATGCGCATGATAGAGTATTTCGGTGCCTGTTTAGTATGAGTCCCGCCGGGCGGTCTACTCAAGCTAGACTTTTCGGCGACTAATTCATTTAGTCGTTTTTATTATGCAAAAAGAAAGAAATAGCTTTATTAAGACGATTTATCTCTTAGTGGCAGGTGTCTTAACTATCCCAGGGTTTGCTTTTTGCTGGTATTCTCTTAGACTGTCAGGCATCAAAAAAGCATGCTCTCAGATGATAGTAGGTGAGCCGTACGAGAAGCTGAGGAGAATATACTTGGATTGCCGTGAGGGTGAAGTAGTCCAGAGTCAAGCTGTTAATGAAGGTGAGCACAAAAGATGTATAATAGTAATATGACTAATTTCATATGCAAACTTTTTAGCGAGGGAATGATTTTTCTCCTAGGCTTACTTGGAATTTTGAAGGCCTTTTTTGCAAAAGAAGCCCTTGTTGCTGCGGCAACGGCTCTTTTTATAGCAGGAGGAGGTGGTCGATGGCTACTTTCTCTTGTATATAAGCCAAAACTCAAGATAATGGGTTACCAGCCATTTCGCCAAGTAGGGTATTTGAAAGTTTGGAGGATGGCTATCAAAAATGTTGGGAATGAAGTAGCAGAAGATGTTCAAGCTACCACTCTTAAAGTCTTTGATGATGGTGAAGAGAGAAGAAACTTTTTGCCCGTACCTTTGAGATGGACCCATTTTAATCAAAACCAAATGAAGAGGGATATTCTACCGGGACAGACTGTTTTTCTTGATATTTTTGAAGACATTCCATCTCCTCAGGATTCTGCTGATACAGCAAATCATACGATTAGGCTAGCCTCTGAATTTGGGGCAGAGATTAAGGACTTTAATCACCTTTACCCCAACACTACAAAGTTTGAGATAGCCATTTTGCACAGGAGGATGAAGCCATTAAAGGTAACTTTTTTCCCAAGAATTAGTCTTACAGACAGATCTTCAATTGCTAGTATGGATAGTCGAATGGAAAAAATATGAGAATTGTAATTAGTTTATGAATGACATTCCTTGTCTCGGCTTAAGTTTTCTTGCAGAATGTATCCCTACGCACCACAGGGAGCATTTTCTTTTTAACTTTGAAGTGGCAATTACTAGTTTTGCAGTAGTAATTGCAATTTATAGTCTAATTCTTGAAAGAAGATATAGAGTAAGAATTTACCTTAAAAGGAGAGAAAGAAATTTCATTTTTCAATTATTTTCTTTAACTATCTTACTTACATTTATAGGTGCTATTTTGCCCTTCATTCCTGGAGAGGCATTGCCCTTGTTTGGTTACCCGGTATTCTGGGAATTGGTAGCAGCAGTTTTCCTTATTTATATATTTTATCTCTCATACAGTATTACTCGGCCAATCACCTCTCTTACTAAGAGTTATATAAAAGAATTAGTGAGACTTGTTCCGCAAGCTACTATAAAATACCACGGTCTAATGGATCTAATGTTGCGAGAAGCAGACTCATTTTGGCCTGATTTCTTAAAAAAAGCTCAGACGAATAGACAACTCAGGCTACTGCTAAGAGACTTTCTAAATCCTGATTTCACAAAACTTCTTGTAACTTCGGGTTATATATTGGTGAGTACGTATAGATATATTGGAAGATCAGAAGGTAGTGCACATAGAGATATAGAGAGGTTTTTTAGTGAACTTTTTATACATAATTTAGTAGAGGATAACTCTATTCTTGCGGAGGATTTGGACTCAAGCTATAAGCCTATAACTCAAGAAATAATAAGAGAATATAAGTTAGCAGATATTATTTTTAGAAATGCTGATCTATTTTTCTTTCGTCTATCAAACTATGATAATTGGCCGAAAATTTTCCACCGTTTTTCTGAATTATTCAAGCTCTATCTAGGAGACAGGTACCACCATACAGAAGATGAAAGCGAGTATATTTCTTTAATTAAAGCGGAGGTCATAAAGGATTTTTTAGAGTTTTTCAAGAACAATCTCCATCACTTAAGTGACAAAGAGAAGGAAGATTTTATTAGCGAATTATCATTTAGTGTACCTCTAATAATAAAGAACTTACCGGAATCGGAGAGTAGAATCTTAGCGGATGGGATTTATGAACTTCTAGAGGAATATGCAGTTGGTAAAGATTGGCAAAAAGAAGACAACTGGGGGTGGGGGGATTTCCATATTCTCCATCAGTACCAAAGCAGCTTTGTGGATTGTAACGGGTTTACAAAGAATACTTTTCAAGATCGCTTAGCTACTAAAATTGCCGGAACTGAGAATAAAGAAAATGTAGAATACTACGCATATAACCTAAAAGGGTTTTACCCGATGATGGTTCCGGTTTATTTTCATATGTATGGTCCCGAGCTCTTTTCTAAAGAGGGGCCAAAAGAGGACTTGGTAATGCATATGAAAATTCTAAAGAAAATGAAAGAAAATTTACCTATTCTTGCGAGTGGTATTACTCAGTATTATATGGCTGATAAACAGCTTCCTAAAGATAAGAGAGGGAAAGAAGAGGTTAAAAGACAAGCCAATGAGGCCTTGAAGAAAATGTTTCCCACGGATGTTTATTATAATGCAGAGGATAATTCCATTACTAGAATTAGTGGCAGGGGAGAAGTATCTTGTACCATTTTGTTAAACGAGACAATTGAAAGTGGGAATTTTGTCTATAAGGATGAGGCAGGGGCATAACTAAGGAGTTAGAGAAGTTCGAACTTCCTTAAGAAAGTGGAGCATTAACGAAGTGACTAAAACAAGGCTTAAGGCCTTGTTTTTTATTTATTTAAGGTGAATTCAGTATCAATATATATACTCTGAAAAGAGTTGCCAAAGTCCCTCGTTCGCTATATAGTACCTGGGCATTCATGGCGAAGAGTGTTTCGCCTTGTTCTTTCGCAATTCGTTTCACAGGAGGAATTATGAAGAGTCTTCCACAAAATATTGACCTTTCAGAGGGGCGCCCAGCGGAGAGCTTTTTTGTCCCGTTGATCCCTGACCGCTTTGGCCTTGAGGCGTGGCGGGCAGATGAGAGCTGCTATGACCTGCGTATCCCGCACAATAGCTGGTGTGCAATCACTTCGCTGCGGATGGCGCTACTGCTCGAAGATATGGAGGCTCCTTCACAAGAGGAGCTGTTTGAAGCAGCCTGTCAGGAGGGGGTGTATAGGTGGCAAGAAGACAAGGGTTGGATTGGGGCTTATCACAAAGAGTTTGCCTCATTCTTGTACCAGCACGGCTTTGTTGCTCAGTTTGTTCAGGGTCTCAGTCCTGATCATGTTGCGAGTGCATTGGCTCGTGGCATGTACTGTATTCTGAGGGTCAGTCCTGCCATCAGGTTTCCAGATATGGTTGCGCCCGAAAAAAAAGTGGGTCACGTAGTCCTCTGCTTTGGATACTACACCAATGAGAACGGTCGGTACTTCCGGATTCATAACTGTGCCGGCTTTGCTTCTCTCAATTCTCAGATTGACTTTGCGGTCCATGAGAGTAGATTGAGTCAGGTTTTCTCTGGCGATGCAACAATTTTTCGGAAGCGTGCGTAATAGACCGATAGTCTTCACGTAAAACAGATGGCTAGTATCAAATGACAAGGTGCTCAATATGAGCTATGGCGGCCCACCTCAAGAGGCCGCCTTTATTTTTTTACTTAACCTTTTCGAGCTTTATCAATAGTAGCTACATCAATTTTTTTCATGGTCATCATGGCATCAAATGCACGCTTGGCCTCAGCACCGCCAGTCGCGAGCGCTTCTATAAGAGTGCGTGGAGTGATTTGCCAGGAGAGACCCCAGCGGTCTTTACACCAGCCACACTCACTTTCTTGACCTCCATTTTCGATGATGGCATTCCAGTAGCGGTCTGTTTCTTCTTGGGTATCTGTAGCAATTTGAAAAGAAAAAGCCTCAGATTGTTTAAATGCAGGACCTCCGTTGAGACCAATACAAGGAATACCACAGACGGTAAATTCTACAGTCAGTACATCACCTGCTTGACCATCGGGAAAATCACTCGGTGCTCGGAAAACATTACTAACAAAGCTGTCAGGAAAAGTGGCGGCGTAGAAGCTTGCTGCAGCCTCGGCATCTTTGTCAAACCAGAGGCAAATAGTGTTTTTATGAATCATAGGAGTTTTTTACTTTGTTACAGCTAACGCTTGTATCTTAACATACTCACTTTAGAATCTGATATAATGTAAATATTATTAATCAAAAATATATGGGAAAATATGTAGACGGATTTGTACTTGTTATTCCGCAAGACAACGCTGAGGCATACAAAAAAATGGCTGAAGACGGTCGTGATACTTGGATGCAGTGTGGTGCACTTGGATACTATGAGTGTCGTGGAGACGATCTTGTACCACAGGAAATGGGCGGCGAAAAAGCTCGTGCATTTACAGATATGGCCGGTGCAAAAGAAGGTGAGACAGTCTGGTTTTCTTTTATCATCTTTAAATCCAAAGAGCACCGAGATGAGGTAAATGCAAAAGTGATGGAAGAGATGGGGAAGAAGGCAGAAGAATACAAAGATTTCATGATGCCTTTTGATATGAAGCGTATGGCTTACGGTGGTTTTCAGGTTGAAGTAGAAGGTTAGGAGTTTACATAAGAGTATAGCAATTGATACCACTTCCTTGGGAAGTGGTTTTGTTTAAATAAGCTCTATAAAAGCCAAAGATAGAGGCTTAGCTTGGGAGGCTGATATACTAGTATAAAGATATACGTCTATGAAAGAATCCTTTTCCCTGTTACCAGCACCAGAGGCTCCATCACTCGAGTCTCTCTCTAAGTATGAAAAAGTAGCAGATACCCTGAGTGCTATAGCTAATGAGATGTCAGAGGTGCCTGTGCCAGAAGAGACGGTAGAGTCTTGGCGCGCCTTACTAGGACTTCTCTATCATGCTGATCACTATATCGACAGCATCACATCTCCAGAAGAAAAGCGTACCAAGATAGAGATGCTCAAAAGCGCTCTTCGTAAAAGCGAGACGGTGCATGATGAATTTTTGGGAGAGATACTTAAGCAAATAGATGAACTAACAGCAAATTTTTCAGAAGAAGATAGACGATTCTTCTTGCGATCATTGACGCTACTTTTGACAACAACTGAAGCGGTGAGTGCGAGTGAGGATGTGCACGATGCCTCTAAACAAGTACTCCTTGAGGGACAGGTGACTTCTCGTCTCTTTCTCCCATTTCTCTCAAAAGAATTTCGTGAAAGTGATAGGTACCATGATTTTGTCACTCTACTAGCAAAGATAGGCAGGGTGGGTAATGGCGTAGATGCTTTAGCGGATTTGCCGGCGGACTACCGGGATTCTCAGACACAAATAAAGCCAACATTGTATAATAGGGCCGTATTTTTGGGGACAGTTTTGGTGCAAAGTAAAAACTTAATGCAAGATAAAAATCTTTCGCGAGAACTACTCAGAAAGCTTTTTTTCAAGAGTGCTAAAGCGGTAGTAGAAGATAGATAATTTTTAGAAAGAAAAGCAGACGAAGCTATGAGAGGCTTTGTTTGTGAAACTTGTTTGACATACCCCCTAGGGGGTATTAAAATATAGAGACAAATAAGCGTTTGAATATGAAAGAGGATAAAAAGAAGCTTGTAAGAAGACTTAAAATTATTGAAGGACAAGTGCGTGGCCTCCAAGAGATGATTGAAAAAGACGTGTACTGTATAGATGTCATCACTCAGACTTCAGCTGTAAAGCAAGCGCTAACAGCAATAGAAGATGTCTTGATGGAGGGCCATCTCAAGAGCTGTGTGATCCGTCAAATGAAAACGGGGCAAGAAAAGAAAGCACAAGATGAAATACTTAAAGTATATAAACTCAAGCGTAAATAATTTTTAGAATACATATATGGAAAAGAATAAAAGCATGATAGTGACTGGAGGAGTGGCACTAGTGGTGGCACTGCTGATTGGCTATATGAGCTACAACCTTGGGATGGAGAGGGGTGCGCAAAATATGCATATGGGAATGATGCAAATGGAGGAAAAAATTACTGAAGAGCGGGGACCAAAACCAGTGATGAATCACGAGGATATGACTATGGAAGAAATGACAAAGGGCCTCGAGGGGCTTAAGGGAGATGCTTTTGATAAGGCTTTTGTAGAGATGATGATTGTGCATCACCAGGGGGCAGTAGATATGGCGAAAGCTATTCCTGAGAATGCTAAACACGCAGAGCTCAAGAAACTCGGTGAAGATATTATCTCAGCTCAGACCAAAGAAATTGAGATGATGAAGGGTTGGCTCAAAAGCTGGGGGTATGAAAAAGAAAGCATGATGAATCATATGGAGGGCATAGATCACTCTATGATGGGTATGTAGGCACTTGCCAAGAAATGAAGGGTAGTTTATTATATAGATAGTTATCAATATTTATAATTATCTATATAAAGATATGCAAGAAAAAATAAAAGAAGCTCTTTCATGGAGATACGCTACAAAGGTATTTGATTCTTCAAAGCAAGTTTCTGAAGAAAATCTAGACGCTATTATTGAGGCTGGTCGTATGGCTCCGACAGCCTACGGTCTTCAGCCATTTAAGATTATTCACATTAAGAGCAAAGAAGTAAGAGAAGCGTTGCAGGCTGTTTCCTATGGTCAGCCACAAATCGTCAACGCAGCAGAGCTTTTTTTGGTAGCTGCTCGCACAGATGTTGATGCGGATTTTATCACTGAATACGTAGAGCGTATAGCGAAGACTCGCGGGATGGATGTCGCCATGCTTGAGGACTTCAAGGGCATGATGATTGGTGATATCACAAGTCGTAGTGAGGAGGAGAGAATAAAATGGGCTGGACGTCAGGCATATATCGCCCTTGGTATGATGCTTGAAACAGCCTCTCTTCTTGGTGTAGACACTTGTCCAATGGAGGGTTTTGATAGTGCAAAGGTAGATGAAGTCCTTGGTCTTCGGAAAGAAAACTTGGTATCATTGGGTTATATGGCGGTGGGCTACCGTGGAGAGGGAGATATGTTTGCAGATTTCATCAAAGTGCGCCTACCTCTAGAAACCTTTGTGATTGAAAAATAAGAATTTTAGGAGTGGAGTGGCCAAAGAGAGATTTATATGATATCGATACATACCCAAATATTTAAAGCGCTCGCAGATGAGACACGGTTACAGATAGTGGCTTTTCTTGCAAAGCGTAAGGGTGGGTCATGTGGAGAAATATCAACTTATTTTGACACTCTCTCTCAGCCAACACTCAGTCATCACTTCAAAATACTGGCTGATGCTGGAATAATCACAGTCGAAAAGCGAAGTGTTTCTCGCTACTACACGCTCAACAAAAAATACCTCAAAACTTTTGGGGTCGAAGCAGATAAGTTGAATTCAAAAGAGGCCTAAGGCCTCTTTTTTCTAAAAAAGATACGTAGCATTTGATTGAGCAGAAGCAAGGACGTATACTAAGTAGGTATGAAAGATGCAGCTCAAAGGACGATTAAAAATATAGAAACTTCCATCCCCATTCTAGTGGGGATTTTGATGTTACTAAGCCTACTGGAACTTATTTTTGATCAGTACTACACAAAAATTTTTACCGGTAACTGGCTTTTTGATCCCCTTATCGGCACGATAGTGGGGAGTATCTCTGTAGGAGTGCCAGTAGCAAGCTATGTTATAGGAGGACAGCTTTTGGAGCAAGGAGTGACACTCTTAGCAGTAACAGCTTTTGTTTTTTCTTGGACAACAGTAGGAGTGATGCTTATGCCTCTCGAAGCCAAGAGTCTTGGAAAAAAATTTACACTTGTAAGAAATGGTCTCAATTTCACCTTTTCTATCGTAATCGCCATGTGCCTTTCTTTTGTTTTTAAGTTTTTATAAAGAAATGCTTTCTCGTTTTCCTTTGCGTATAAAATTTTTTCTTTTGATGTGCTTGTTGTATGTTGTGGCTTTTATAGTAACGCCACAAAAAACTATGACGGCGTTTGGAAATTTTGTACAAGCTTTTGTTCAGATGCTGCCGGTACTTATTTTGGTTTTTTTGGTTATGTTTGTAGGATATATTTTTTTGAAGCCAGAAATGATTCATCGGTACTTGGGAGAAGATTCAGGTAAAAGAGGGTGGTTTGCGGCCTGCGTGGCATCTATCTTTTTCTCTGGACCAACATATATTCTTTTTCCGTATCTCAAGGAGCTTAAGGCACAAGGGATGAAAAATTCTTTGATTGCTGTTTTTTTAAATAATAGAAATGTTCAGCCAGCATTTGTGCCAGTGATGATATATTATTTTGGGCTACGTTTTGCAGTAGTATTTTGTCTTTTAGTCTTAGGATACGCTCTCTTATCAGGCTTGCTTATACGGCATTTTGTTGGAGAAGAGGCTTAGATGAGGGTACCGTGTAAGATAGAGCGTATTTTTGAGTCATAGAATACAGTAGAAGAACATGGATACTTCTGAATTAGAAAAGCATTTTTTTCGTGTATATGAAGATGAAGCAGACGCCCTTTTTCGTTTTGTTTCTTTTCGCATGGCTGATCGAGAAAAAGTGCTTGATATTGTTCAGGAAAGCTACTTCCGTCTTTGGAAGGTAATGGTAGAAAAAAAACCAGATAATATACGGGCATACCTCTATAGAATAGCCAGAAATCTACTTATTGATGAGTATCGAGCCAAGAAGGATGTGACTTCTCTGGAGACATTGGTTGAGGCTGGCTTTGATATCAAGAAAGAAGAGGGTATAAATAGTCACGATAAGCTCGATCTTCAAAACGCACTGCAAAGCTTACGGGCATTGCCAGAAAAATACAGAGAGGCTCTTTGGCTTCGTATGGTAGAGGGGTGGGCAGTGCAGGATATTGCTTCGAGCCTCGATGAAACAGAGAGCAATATCTCGGTACGTATCTATAGGGGGATGAAGCTTCTTCGTAAAGCCCTAGATGATAGACAGAATATATAAATATGCAAGAACAAGAACTCGTCACAACAGAAAATGAACAGGCTTTTTTCTCGGCACTCCGTAACGAGGTGCTTAGCAGTGAAGAAAAGGCGCAAATACGCGAGTCTCTTGTAAAGAGAATCGATGTGGGAAGGCCGTCATTTTTTCAAAAAATAGCTTTTGTTTGGCCAGCCATCTATTCAAAGCCGGCTTTTGGACTGGCGGTTTTTTCGGTTATGATGCTTTTGGGTATTGGTGTAGTCAAGGCTTCAGAAAGCGCCCTACCCGGAGATACTCTTTATAAAGCTAAGACGGCTTTGTATGAGCCAGTTTCAGAAATACTTTCACAAAAAGATGCTACAGCTGAAGCAAAAGAATCGATTAGACGTCGCTTCGATGAAGCAAAGATATTGGCAGCAGATGGACGACTCGGTACAGATGAAAAGTTTCAGATTGAAAATTTGATTGAAGCAGATCTACAAAAAATTGAGAGTCAAGGAGAGATGGGTGCGCGTGAAGAGGTGGTCTCTATGGGCAGGGATTATGAGAAGTACTTCATGGTAGTACTTGATGGTAGTAGAAGGATACGGATACAAATGCTAGTAGCGCCTACTGAAATCGATGAAGCAAGAGTGATGCATCAAGATAAAAGCTCTACACAAGAAGAAAAAGAAGATGATGATGATGAAAATGAGCATGAAGATGATGATGAAGAAAGTGCACAATCAGGAGTAAAAAAGAAATCTTCTCATGAAGATGAGGAAGAAGAAGATGAAGAAGAAAAGAAGGTAGTGAAGTCCAAAGGTGGCAGTAGCGGTACGGGAAGTTCTCATTCTCAAGAGGAGGATGAGGAAGAGAGAGAAGAGGAAGAGGAAGAAGAGGATAATTCTGGATCAGGATCAAATTCTAATGATGAAGATGATGATGAAGATGATGAAGAAGAGGAAGAAGAGGAAGAAGAAAAATAAAAAAGACACAGCCCGCTAGAGAAAGCGGGTTTTTGATAGAGTCATATCCTGAATCGTAAGAATCAAGAAAAAAGGGTATAATAAAGACGTTGATTAAGCCTTAAAGGAAAGTTTTTATGAAGAGTCTGCATAAGCATAGTCATGAGGAAATGGTTGATTCACTTACTAATGAAGAGAGTCTCAAGGAATATAAAGAAAGTGCAGATGGTCTTAAAATTCATTGGCTGCCGGGTATTTTAGGAACTCTTCTTGTAACATTGGGCAATCTTGTTTTTGGTGAAAAGCCGAGCTATGGAAAGTTTAAGGCTGTTGAGGTGATTGCACGTATCCCATATCAGTCATGGGAAGTAGCAAGCTACATGTTTCTAACCATGTTTTATTCAAACGAAAAGAAGGCTATTGAATTGATACACACCTCGCATTTTGGAAGAGCTGCTCAGGACAATGAGACTATGCATGTCATTGTGATTAGTCAGCTTGCAAGGAAATATGATCAAGACAGTTTTTTTCGTCACACGTTTATCCCACTAGCTTTTTCCTTCTTTTATTTTGTAGCTTCTTTTGTTCTCTATATTATTAATCCAAAGTATTCTTTTGAATTGAACTATCTTTTTGAAAGTCACGCTTTTGATCAGTACTCTCGTTTTGTATCAGAAAACGAGTCAGATTTGAAGTCTAAGGCGGTCATGATTGAGTTCTTGGAGCACTATGGGCGCTTCCCAAAGAGCGAGTATGAGCTTTTTGTTTCTATTAGAAATGATGAGTTGATTCATAGGAACGCATCTGCTCATGAGGTAGAAAAGTACAATAAAACAAAGATTTAAGTACAAAAATAGGTATGGTTGGTACGGAGGAATACAGCATCTCTGTCATTGTGCCTTGCTACAATGAAGGGAAAAATATTCAAAAAACAATACGGACGATAGAAAGTTATCTCAAGGAACACTTTCAAATTTTTGAGATTATTGCTGTCAATGATGGAAGTATTGATGATACAGAAGCTAAGCTTCGGGCCTTAGAGGAAATAGGTTCTCTGAAAATAGTGAGCTTTGCTTCTAATAGGGGAAAAGGTTTTGCTGTGCGCCAGGGAGTGCTCTCAAGTCGGTATGAGGTAGTTATGTTTCTTGATGCTGATCTCGGTATTCCTATTCAAGAGCTTGGAAAATTTCTACAAGAAATCAAAAAAGGCACTGATCTGGTAATCGCATCACGCTTTGTGCCAGGACTGCTTGTAGCAGAGCCTGTACTTTGGTATCGTCGTCTAATGGAAAAAATATTTCGCTTATTGCGCATGGTAGTGCTTGGTGTATACCATGTACAAGATACGCAGTGTGGGTTTAAGGTTTTTCGTAGGCAGCTTATCGAGAGCATCTTTCCTCTTATGCAGATAGAACGCTTTGCTTTTGATGCCGAACTTATTTTTTTGGCTTATAAAAAGGGTTATTCTATAAAAGAGCTCCCTATCACCCTGCAAAACCCAGCTAATAGCAGTATTCGCATTGTACGGGATTCACTGAATATGCTTGGAGACCTAATTAAAATACGTATTTACGCTGGATTAGGAAAGTATAAAAAACGTTAGTATGAATAAAGACCTTCCGCAAGTATATATATCGGTAGATGATTTTGGTATTAGTGAATTGGCAAATACAAATATTCTTACCTTGGTTGCTGCCAAGAAAATTGACCGAGTCTCAGTGATGATGAACGGTATTTTGAAGCCAGAAGAAGTGCGCATGCTTTTGGATGCAAATATAAAGCTTGATATTCACTTAGATCGAAAACAAAGTATTCATAAAAACCGCAAACTAAGAGGGGGGCTTTTTGGTCGCCTCATAGAATTTGTCTGGAGTTATTTTTTTGGCTCAAATAAACCGTCTCGGGTTCGAGTGGCGTGGCATGATCAGTTGAGGAAATTCCAAGAAGTTTTTGGCAAGAGTCCAGATGGATTAAATACTCATGAGCATGTGCACTACTTCCCTCCATACATGAAAGTTTTGCTTCTGCTAGCGAAAGAGTATGAGATTCCTTTTGTTCGACTGGGCTACAAAAATACGAGAAATTATACAGCGGTAGCTTTTATTATCAATCTTCTTAGGGGTTTTAATAAGGGAGCCCTAAGGCAGTCAAAGGTAGTAACTACCGAGAGGATGCTTAGTTTTGATTGGCTTTCTCATACAGGGCCTTTTGTGGATTTTCAGGCTCATCTTGAAAAAGGCACGGTGACAGAGGTTGTTTTTCATCCAGAGCGTCAAGAAGAATTTGAGTATATGCAGAATTTTCTTTGAGGATAAAGGGAGTATCTGAGGAAGTCTGCTAATATAAATATATATAATACATACGCATATGAAAATTGCTTTTTTTGAGATTCAGCCATGGGAGAGAGAGCGTTTGGAGGAGACTTTTGCTGATCAAGAACTTGTTTTCTTTGAGCAAGCTTTTAAGAAAGAGGATATTGAGAGGGTATCTGATTGTGATGTTATCTCAGTCTTTATCTATAGTTTTATTGATAAGGAGTGCCTCCTTCGGCTACCAAACTTGAAGCTTATTGCTACTCGTTCAACGGGCTATAATCATATAGATACAGAGGCAGCAGAAGCAGGGGGAGTGATTGTCTGCAATGTCCCTTCATACGGTGATAATACTGTGGCAGAACATACATTTGCCCTTATTCTTTCCCTCTCTCGCAATGTCCATCGCTCGCATGTACGCAGACTAAGGAATAATTTCTCTATAGAAGGTCTCAAGGGTTTTGATTTGGAAGGAAAAACTATCGGTGTCGTAGGTACAGGTAAAATTGGGTACCATGTTATCAAAATTGCTAAGGGTTTTGGTATGGAGGTTGTGGCCTACGATCTCTTTCCTAAGGAGGAGATGGCTAAAGAGATGGAGTTTAAGTATGTGCCCCTCAAGGAGCTTCTTGGTCAATCGGATATCATTACGCTCCATGTGCCATATTTCAAAGAAACCCATCACTTAATAAATACGGAAAATATTATAGATATTAAGCCGGGAGCTATTCTTATCAATACCTCAAGGGGAGAACTTATCGATAATGATGCTTTGTTGGTAGGATTGGACCAAAAGATTTTGGCTGGTTGCGGATTGGATGTAATAGAGGGTGAGGAGCTTATTCGAGAAGAAAAGGAGTTGTTGTACCAGGGAGATATGGATGTAAAAAAGATGGAAGAGCTGATTAAGGATCATATCTTACTCGGTAGAGAAGAGGTGGTGTACACACCGCATATCGCTTTTTATTCCAAGGAGGCTCTTGAAAGAATTCTCGGTACAACGATAGAGAATATTCGTTGTTATACAAATGGAGTTTGTCAGAATAAGGTTCATTTGAGCTAGAAAGTCTCTCAAAAAAGGTCTGCAATGTGTTATACTAAAAAAGTAATATCAAAGTAAAAAGTTATGACAAAAGGACAAAAGATTGGTGGTTTAGTGGGAGTGGTAGTACTTGCTATTATCGCTATAGTAGTAAAAATGTTTGGTGGTGAATCAAGTGCTCCGGTAGCTCCGGCGGCTGATAAAAAAATGCCTACACAGCCAGCTTCAGAAAAAAAACAAATGGAAGAAGCGGTAGCTGTTCCAGAAAGTGGTAAGAAACTTACAACCACACAAAGTTACAAAAGTCCTGCCGGTATGGAAGAGATTGGCTTTACGGTAGTGGTGGATAAAGATGGTATGATCACTGGGGCTGAGGCAAAGCCTATGGCAACTGACGATAAATCAACTATGTTTCAGGGTAACTTTGCAAAGGCTCTTCCAACAATGGTTACTGGTAAGAAGTTGAGCGACCTTGAAAAAATTGACCGTACAGGAGGTGCTTCACTCACGACAGGAGCCTTCAATCAAGCTCTTTCTAAGCTTAAGGCAGATTTATAATATACAGCAGAATGGAGGTTCTCACCTTTGAAGCTCTTGGTACAAAATGGAATATCACGATTGATAGTCAAGTTCTTGATCTGGAGACAAAAAACTTAATTGAGAAATACGTTAAAGATTTTGAGCAACGCTTCTCTCGTTTTCTTCCTACAAGTGAGGTAAATCAGTTTCGAGAAGCTTTGCCAGGGAGGTACAAGATATCTTTAGAATTAAGAACGATCCTTGAGCACGCAGAAAAACTGCGTGCTTTAACTCATGGGGGGTACAATGTCGCTGTGGGTCAGATGCTTGAATTAGCCGGATACGATCAAGAGTATTCTTTTGAAGAGAAAGATACCGTGAAGGATGTCCAACTTCCAGAGTGGTCAATTGAGAACGATGAACTCGTTATTGATGGCCCAGCAGTCTTTGATCTGGGAGGTATTGCTAAAGGCTATTGCATAGATGGGGTAGCGCAGATTCTCAAGATGGCACACTATAGATATTTTTTGGTAGAAGCGGGCGGAGATATGGCGGGGACATCAAAAAAAGATGGAACAGGCTTTCGCATAGCTTTGGAATGGCCTGGTCAGCCAGAAAGAATTTTTGGTGTTGTGGAGCTTATCAATCAAGCAGTGGCGGTGTCTGATGGTTTTCGTCGTCGTTGGCAGAATTGGCATCATATTGTAGATCTGCATAAGCACAGACCTGTCGAAGAGGTACTTTCTTGTGTAGCGGTGGCACCGACTGCTTTTTGGGCAGACTGCTCTACCTCAGGAATTTTTTTGTTACCCACAGGGAATGCCTTTTCCGTAATCAGTGAAGCTTTTCAGTCAGAGTATGTCGTTTTTAAAAATGACGGTACTCTCAGAGTGAGCCCTCATTGGTCAGGAGAACTTTTTTAGAAAAGTATGTTTAAAAAAGCTTTACTCAATATAGCAATAGAACTGGGACCAATCATAGGTTTTTTGGTTTTAGTGGAGAGTATAGATTTTATTGTGGCCACGGGTTGGTTTGTGGCTTTTACGGCACTTTCTTTGGCACTGGCTTTTTATAAAAGGCGTACACTAGCACTTTTTCCTCTTATTGTAGCTGTCTCAGTTATAATTTTTGGTGCACTGACGCTCTATTTCCATGATCCCTTCTTCTTTATTTTTAAAGACACAGTCTATAATCTTACTTTTGGGGCAGCTATTTTTATTTTTCTTGCACGAGATATTATTTTATTGAAAGTTTTTTTTCAAGAAGTTTTTGCAATATCAGACACTGGCTGGGTGATTCTTTCTAAGCGTTGGGGTATACTATTCTTACTCCTCGCTTTCTCCAATGAATGCACTCGTGGTTTTTTGACACCAGAACAGTGGGCTTTGTATAAGCTGGTGGCTACAGGGATTACTACAATTTTTGGAGTGTATCAATTCACACTGACTAAAAAGTACCGTTTACCAGAAGCTTCCCCATGGGGACTTCGTCAATAGTATGAAACAAAAAGAGGCTATCAAAAATCCAAGCATTATTCGTTTTGTTGTTGCTACTTTTTCGATAACACTAGCATGGCTAGCGGTGTCATACTTCTTTATTAGTCTTAAAATTCAAGTACTTTTTTTGGTTGGTTTTTTTGGTCTCTATTTTATATTGGCTTATTTTTTTCTACCAAGGATTATCTATATTCTCGTGTTACTTACGAGGCGTTCAAAGATTCCACGCTATACTCATGCGCCGGATGGTGTTTTGGCAGATCCAGTGAATATTATTCTTTTCGGAAGCGAAAAGGCACTAAAGGAAGCTTTTTTTGAAGCAGGTTGGAGTCAGGCGGATCCAATTACCCCACGGACTGCCTGGAGAATGTTCAGGGCTTTTTTTTGGAATAAGAATTATCCAAAAGCACCCTTTAGTCCACTCTTTCTTTTTGGAAGAAAACAGGACTACGGTTTTCAGAAGCAAATAGGAAATAGTCCAAGAATGCGCCACCATGTGCGCTTCTGGGCAGCTAATATAGAAAGAGAAATTGACCTTGAGAGTCCTTTGTACTGGATGAAGAAAAAGAGAGTAGATAAAGAAAAGCCCCTTATGTGGGTAGGAGCAGCTTCAAAGGATGTGGGCTTTGGCTTTACGCGTTTTACATATCAGTTGACGCACTCTGTCGATGAAGAAGTAGATAAAGAAAGGGATTTTATCATTGATTCATTGCTATCAAAACGAAAAATAACCGATATCAAGCTTTTTGCTACTGATGCGCTGGTCAAGGGGAGGTATGTTTCTGATAGTCGGATCATTACAGCATATCTGAAGTATCGTTAGATAGAGAGAAGAAGGACTTGCCCTGTTAGAAAATAAATCTTGAAAAAATAAAATTAAAGACAGAGTAAGTGTATTTTCTAACGGGGCTTGCCAGAAGTCCTTTTTTCTGTCATGATTACTTCTACGAAGCTCTTGAAAGAGCCTTTTTTTATACTAATACTATGCCAGCAGATAACGTCGTTTTGCGTTTTGATCGAGTGAGTTTTGAATATGACCACGGTAAGCCTATTTTGGATGAGGCGAGTTTTTCTTTGCGAAGAGGTTCAAAAATTACCCTGATGGGACAGAATGGAGCTGGGAAAAGCTCTCTTTTCAAGCTTATCTTGGGTGAAATGAAGCCAGAGGCAGGAAGGATTTCTCTTGATAGTGGTTCCACGGTAGCTATTGCTCGTCAGACAATGGATCGCGAAAAGCTAGACTATACACTCGAAGAGTTTTTTGCTGAAGCCTTTACAGAAGTACGCTATGATCTCCGTGCCCGTATCAAAGATGTCCTTGAGGTGGTGCATTTGGAAATGCCTTGTGAAAAAAAGATTCATGAACTTTCTGGTGGTCAGCAAGCTCGCCTTCTCTTAGCATTTGCTTTGATTCAGAATCCCGATATCCTTCTTTTGGATGAACCTACAAACAACCTGGATTATGCTGGTATTGAACATCTGACTACGTTCCTTATTAACTATGAAAAAACTTGCGTCGTTATTTCTCACGATGCAGATTTCTTGAATTCTTTTACTGAAGGAGTGTTGTATCTCGATGTATTTACGCATCAGATAGAGCAATACACGGGTAATTATTATGATGTAGTAGAAGAAATTAAGGCGCGTATAGAAAAAGCAGAGCGAGAAAATGTGCGCTTGGAGCGTACTATCAAGGAGAAAAAGGATCAGGCCAATACCTTTGCCAATAAGGGAGGAAAACTTCGTGCCGTAGCGAAGCGTATGCGTGACTTAGCAGAAGAGTTAGAGGACAACAAGATTGATGTGCGTCGCGAAGACCGCACATTACCAGGCTTTAAGATTAGTTGTCCGGATATTGTCGGCCCCATTGTTCATATCAAGGCAGTATCTATTTTAGAAAAAGGGCAGTCAGTACTTAAGCCAGTAAATATTACACTTAAGCGTAATACACACTTGGTAGTGATGGGTCCTAATGGCATCGGCAAGACAACTTTTTTGGAGGCACTTGCTAATAAGAATCCTGATGTAGTAGATGTCACTGAAGGTATTGAAATTGGGTACTATCGTCAAGATTTCTCCACGCTCGATTTTGAGGCAACAGTCTTTGATACCCTGATGGAATCTATTAAAGAAAAAAATAAAGAGTTGGTATATAAATTAGCAGCCAAGTTTCTTTTGCCAGCTAATCTTGTGCAAAATAAAGTAAAAAGCCTCTCTGAAGGGCAAAAAGGACTTTTGATGTTTGCAAAACTGTACGCTCTTGAACCACCAGTCCTTATTTTTGATGAGCCAACGAATCATATAAATTTCCGCCATATTCCAGTTATCGCAGAGGCTCTCGATGAGTATAAGGGTACGCTTATCATGGTTTCTCATGTGACTGATTTCGTAGCTCAGGTGCGTATCGATGAGGTTTTGGATTTAGAGAGTGTATAATACGACTATGAATCGCCAAGAAATTCTCTATCTTATTTTAGGAGTAGCCCTTGGATCGCTTTTGACAAGTCTTTTTCTTCTGCGGGCACCACTTGTATCAAAGCAAGCATATGACCTTGGTCTTCGTATGAAAAGTCAGCCAGTAGTGACAGAGCAGAAGTAGAAAACAGAAGGAAAAGTAATTGACTTTTGGCTTAAAGAGTGCTATAATTGGTTTAAAAGAAATAAAAACTCATGCCAAAGGCACCTTCTCTTAAAATATCTTCTCAAGCAATGACTTTCGGGTCCTTGCTTTTTTTGTTTGTTTTTTCTATAGCGGTAGTGCAGGCACAAGAAGTGCCTCCGGTAGAAGAGGTGCCCGTTGTAACAGACCCAGTAATTCCTCCAGTTGAGCCAGTAACACCACCAGAGGAGGTGCCGGTAGTGCCTGTCGAGCCCACCCCCACTCCAGAGGTGACTGAACCTGCACCGGTAGTGGATCCAGTACCAGTAGAGGATCCTGCGCCCGCACCTGATCCAGAACCAGCTCCAGAAGAGGTTGCACCATCAGAAAGTACTGATTTGAGTGCGGATTTTGAAAGGTACCAAAAATATCAACTGTATCTTAAGTACGAAAAAAGAGACTATTACAAAAAATACCTCCGCTTTCGTGAGTTAGATGGTAAGTATCCTTGGGAAAATAACAAAGCAGAGAAAAAGGCTTTGAAGAAGCTTAAAAGCGATGCTAAAAAGTACCGCAAGAGTCCAAGTAAGTATGCTTATCTAAGAACTCGAGCCGAAGATTATGCTAATTACGCCAGTCTCAAGGCAGAGTACTTTGCTACTAAGCCATATGCTTCATACGTAAATTATGTGATTTACGATAAGGATAGCTATGCTGCTTATAAAGAATATGGTACCGAAGAAAACAAACAAGGGTATCTCCGCTATGAGCAAGCTATCAAAGATGGTTTGGTAGCGCTGCCTGAAGAGCCAAAAGAGGAGTCTTCTGCCTTGGGACCAGAAATCACAGTGGGTATTTTTAACTACATCCCGCAGGATCTGCGTACGACCTCATTTAGTATTAGTGCCAACACTCCATTTAGAGTGATGGATAGCAATGGTAAAGTGAAGGGTGAAATTCCCGCAGAAACAAAGGTCCGCGTAAAGTATCTTGGGGATAAGCGTTTTACAATTTATTACTCTGGCAATAATCAAGAAATTGCTGTTATTTCAAAAGAAGTTCGCTTTTCAGCTGCTTCAGAGTACAAAGATGTAGTGGTATTTGACGTCAGTCGCCCAGGATCTTCATTTGATCGCTTTCGTGGATCTATTCGCTTGAGACACTATGACTCTCCTGAAGCTGACGGTGATCGTGTCTGGGTAATCAATAAGCTTCCTCTTGAACACTATGTTTGGGGAATGGGAGAAATTACGGGTACTGGACCAGAATCATACAATCAAGTCATGACCACTATTTTTCGTACTTACGGCTACTGGAAGATTCAGTGGAGTACGAAGTATGCTGCCCAGGGCTTCAAAGTAGATGCAACATCTGGAAGCCAGATATACTATGGGTATGATTGGGAGATTACCCATGATCGTATCAAGACGGCTGCTCTCGTTAGTCGAGGTACCCTTGTCTTCTATGATGGCGAGGTGGCCCTTACACCGTATAGCTCATGGACGGATGGCAAGACGCGCCGCTATGAGGATGGGCACTGGGGGCATAAGTGTGTAGACGATAAAAAGAAGACATCTTCGGTGTACCCATGGCTTTCATCTGTTAGTGATACCTATGGTAAGCATCCAGATTTAAGTAAGTGCGAGCTTGCTAGTCGAGGCAATCACATGGTAGGTCTTTCTGCCAATGGGGCTGTGCGAATGGCTCGCGACGGAGGTAAGGACTATCTTAGTATTCTCCGTCACTATTATTCTGGTATTAGCCTAGATAAGCGATACTAAGCGTCTTATGAAGAGTGCTGTAGTGACATCGATAGGAGTTTTTGGAGGGATCCTTCTTATATTAGGAGGGATCCTTTTTTGGCAAAATCAAAAAGTAGAGGCTCCAGCACTCCGTGAAGAAAGTACTGAAGAAATCTTTCAAAAAGAAGAAGTGGCTATGCCCCTTGAAGAAGAAGTGTCATCTGAAAAAGCAGCCCAAGTAGAGCAGCTACCGGAAGCTCCAGTAGAGACAGAACCAAAAACAACAGCAAGCGTGAGTACGCTTGATTGCGAAAATGAGTGTAGCGCTTACACGGATCCAGAGACGCTTAAGTATTGCAAAGCTCTTTGTGGACTTGAGGCACCAGCATATCAAGATAAGGATTGTGAGGGTATAGCTCCGAGTGAAAAGGATTTTTGCTATAAGGAAGAAGCTGTCCGTAAACAGGATGGAGAAATATGTGCTAAAATAAAAGACGTCAAACTGCGAAAAACTTGCGAAGCACGTATAGCAGAGGACTTGTTTTAAGAAGTTTTAAGAAATAAAGAGTAAAAAGAGGCTCAGAAGAGTCTTTTTTTGAAGCCTTACGTATAATTGTTATGAAAGAAATGAAAAAAACAGAAGAGAATCATCCGAATAATCACGCCATCCCTGGCCTTAAGGCAAAGCGTTCAAGTGCAGGACTTGGATTGTATACAGACCTACCTATAGCTAAGGGTACGAGAATTATCGAGTATATTGGACACCGCATTCCAGTATCAAGTGAGAATACCAATAAGTATATTTTTAATGTCAATAAGAAAATTGATATTGACGGTAGCCCTCGCTGGAATACAGCAAGATATGCTAATCACAGCTGCCGACCAAACTGTGAAGCAGTCAATGATCGAGGCCATATTTTTATTGAGGCGAAGCGCAGTATAAAGGCAGGTGAAGAGTTGACGTATGATTACGGCAAGGATTATTTTACGAGTGAGTATATCCAAAAAGGAGGCTGTCTTTGCGCTAAATGCCAAGAGAAAAAAGGGTCTAAGAAATAGGGAGTAAGAAGGAGTGGAATATTGACAGAAAATGTATTTTCTGTTAAAGTTGCATTTCTATGGCACAATCACATTCACCAAAATTTGAATATCCTATTCGTCTGAACCGCTTTCTTGCGCTTCAGGGATTAGCAACGCGTAGAGGGGCAGATAAGCTTATAACGGATGGACAGGTGACCCTAAACGGCAAACGAGCCCTTCTTGGAGATAAAGTGGTCTCGCCTCAAGATAAGGTGCAGATTCAAAAAGGAGTCACTCAAAGGGATTATCGTTATGTGCTTTACTATAAGCCGCGGCGTATTATCAGTCATTCACCACAGAACGGAGAGCGTTCTATTGAAATGGTTTCTGGTTATAAGGGGTGTTTCCCGGTAGGTCGTCTGGATAAGGATTCAGAAGGGCTAATCTTGCTTACTGATGATGGACGAGTGACAGAGAGATTGCTTCACCCTCGTTTTGAGCACGAAAAAGAGTACTTGGTTTCTGTGAAGGAGGAAATCAGGGATCCTCGTAAGCTCAATGTGCTGATGCAGGGAATTATCGATGAAGGAGAAAAACTGACTGCTAAAAAAGTAACACTGATTAGTACTAAGACTATCGATATTGTTTTGACTGAAGGAAAGAAACATCAGGTTCGCCGTATGCTTCTTTCGCTTGGATATACAGTAACCCAGTTGACGCGTATTCGTATCATGGGGCTTCACCTCGGTAAGCTTAAACCAGGTGAAGCAAGAGAGCTTCATGGTTTGGCTCGTAAAAATTTCCTCGCATCAATTGGTTTAAAGTAGCAAACGCTTGCTTTGAGGCCTAAAAAGTGCTATAATAGAAGTACAAAGAGATAAAAACGGGTGCCATAAGCACGCGTTTTTTCTTTTTATAGAGCTATTTTAGGTATATATGGCAGTCAAAAAACAAAAAATAAAAAGTCTCAATCAATATCTTGAATGTATCCCTGATATACAGAAAATACGGGTTTCCTCGGATATTTTTTATGGTGTCTTCTTGGGACTCAGTCTTTTGTTGACGGGACTCTTTCTCGGTGTTTCTCAGCAGGTTCAAGCCATGGAGCAACCGGTAAAAACTATTTCACCAGAACAATTTCGTTTGGAGCGTGATGTAGAAAAAATGGTGGAGGGCTATCCGATAGAAAAAATGATTCCGTACATGGGGACGCGTGACCGTGAAACAGTGGCGTATCTTGTAGGTATTGCTAAAAAAGAGAGTAACTGGGGTAAGCGTGTTCCTCGAACAGAAGAGGGAGAGGATTGTTATAACTATTGGGGGTATCGAGGAGAGGGGAGTCGAGGGATGGCTATGGGCCACGGTTGTTTTGGAAGCAAAAAAGAAGCGGTAGCGGTAGTCTCGAAACGCCTAGATACTTTGATTCATGAATACAAGCGAGATACAGCAGAAGACCTTGTAGTTTGGAAGTGTGGATATAGCTGTGATGGACACAGCAAAGAGAGTGTCCAGGGCTGGATAGATGATGTAGATTACTATGCTACCAAAGTGAAGGACTAAGGCTTTTTTTCAGGAGTAATAATATTACTAAAGCTTAAGCTTTCTTTATTGCCAAGAGCAGCTTCAAAACGGCCAAACATAGGGTCGTTTTTGTCTGGTTCAGTAGGACCGAGAGGATCGTCACGATTGACATAGTAGAGAATGCTGTGAAGCTCACTAGTGACACGTTTCATTTCTTTTTTGCGGGCCCGGCGCTCCTTACTGTTTTGGGGTTCTGACTCAAATACTTGATATTGGAAAGGCATTTTGCCTGTCAGGAGAGGCTTTTCGCTCTCTACTTTTTGGTATTCAGTAAAGCTTGTCGGTGGAAAACGAGTAAGAAGATAATCCATGTAGTCTCTCCAGATAGGAGCGGCTACAAAGACACCATCAGCACCTTCTCGCATAGTAGTATTATCGTTATTGCCTACCCAAACACCCAGGGCAACCTTTTTGGTAAAGCCAAGTGTCCAGGCATCCCGGAATTCCTGTGTAGTGCCCGTTTTTGCGGCTACGCCACCATTGGGAAAGGCAAGGGGAGTATTGGTACCAAAGACCATAGAACGAGCCTTGTTGTCAGAAAGAATAGAGCTAATTTTACGAGCAGTTTCGGTGCTTAAAACGCGCTCACCCTTGGGGGTGTGTTCGCGGATAACTTTATGATTACGATCTTCCACACGGAGAATGCCAGTGGCTTTCTGATAAATGCCTTCCTGGCTAAAAACAGTGTAAGCATTGGCCATTTGGAGAAGAGTAGCTTCGCCGCTACCGAGGACTAGCGACAGACCATAGCGGTTTTGATCTCCGAGAGAGGTGAGGCCCATTTTTTTGACTTGTTCTAGCGTGTTATTGATTCCAGCTAGGTATTGGGTCTGTACGGCGGGGATGTTGAGTGAGTTGGAGAGTGACTGACGCATAGAAATGAGTCCATGAGTACGACCATCGTAGTTTTGGGGTTCATACTCAGTGCCCTGGCCATCAGGACCAAAATTCATAGGGAGGTCAAAAAGGAGCGTTTCTGGCTGATAACCTTTCTCAAAAGCAGTGGCATAGACGAGAGGCTTGAAAGAAGAGCCTGGTTGACGAAGGGAGGTAGCAACGTTTACTTTGCCATCAATTTCCTTGCTGAAGTAATCTTTAGAACCGACCATAGCCAGTATCTCCGCTCTCTCTGCATCGATAGCTACGAGAGCTTCGTTACTTGCTCCCCATTTTGCATTAAATGTAGCGCCCTTTTTGATGCTTTCTTCTGCCTTTTGTTGAGCTTCCCAGTCGAGAGTGGTGTAGATATGCATACCTTCATATTCAAGCATGTCACGACCATATTCTTTCTCTACTTCCTCTAAGACAGCGAAGACGAAGTGAGGAGCGGCAATAGAGCGCTTAAGAGGGATAACATTCTGAAGGGCATTTTCCTTGATAGCATCAGCTGCTTGTGTTTTGGTAATCCAGCCATTGCGTACGAGTTTTTCAATAATAATTTGCTGTCGTTTGACGAGAGCGTTGGTGTTATTGCCATAGGGTGAGTAGAGAGTAGGGGCATTGGGCAGCGCTGCAAGTAGAGTAACCTCACCAAGGGTTAGATCCTTGGCCTTTTTTTCAAAAAATGTCTCAGCAGCTGCTTCTATACCGTATGAGTTGGAGCCATAGGGTACCTGATTGAGGTAGCGATCGAGAATTTCTTCTTTGGAGAGAAAAAAGTCTATCTTGATGGCTAAAAGAGCTTCAATTACCTTACGTTCAATGGTTTTTTCACGAGAAAGAACAACGCTTCTGGCGAGCTGTTGGGTAATAGTCGAAGCGCCCTGCTCAAAGCCACCTTCACGGATATTGACCCGTAGGGCACGGAAGATGGCCCGAGGATCAACACCATTGTGGTTGTAGAAGTTCTCATCTTCAATAGCAATAGTTGCAAGACGGGCGGCGTTGGGAATTTCGTCGTGACTAAGGGGCTTACGGTTTTCTTCACCGTGGATTTGGTACAGGACGTGTTCACCGGTGCGATCATAAAGAAGAGAGGTTTCTCCACGCTTGATGCTTTCAAAGTCATGAACTGAGGGTACAAAAAAGAGAAAAAAGACCGCAAAAGCGCCAATGGCAGCGAGACAAAGGATTAGAAAAAGACTAAAGAAAAAGGTTTTTGGATGCTTCATGAAGTAGAAGAGTCGGTCTATGAAATATCTTATCATACAGAGAAATTGCTAAAAAGTCAATAAAGTCCCCGACTGTGCAAAAACAAAAAAGCGCTCCGTTTATGGGGAGCGCTTTAGTGTGTAAGAAGTCTTACAAGAGTCCGACCTGACCAAAGAAAGTAAGGGTTATGATTGGAAGAAGGGCGAGGAGAAAGGAAAGTCCTGTCTCGTGATTCTCAGCTGCTTCCAATTGTGCGGCTGCACACTGTGGGCAATCTGCATGAGCGATTGCATTTGATGTTTCCATCTTTACTTCTTGCATATTATTATATTTGTTTTTACCTTCACCCTGGGAAAACTCTGTAAAGAGACTTTCTAGGAAGAAGGAGGTTGATTAGATAGAGAAAAAAGAAAACGGGTTGGAACCTTGTGTGGTTCGCACCCGTTTTTCATCTCTATACATCTATTATACTCCTAAAAAAAGGAAAAGTCAAGACGGCCTGCAATAGAGAGTAAAGGAGAGGGAGAAGAAAAGTAAAGTTAACTTGACATGAAATTACAAGACAATTAGAATACCTATGTAAAGTCAACTTTACGTATTGCTATGATAGAAACTATTCAAAATAAAGTAGGAGCACTTCGTCAAGAAAGAAGTATGACGCAAGAAGAGCTTGCCAGTCGAGTGGGAGTCACAAGACAAACCATTATCGCACTGGAAAAGGGGAACTATGTTCCTTCAGTTTTGCTTGCTCTTAAAATTGCGAGAGTTTTTAAGGTAGAGGTGGAAAAGGTCTTTGGTATTTATTCACGCAAGTAGATTTTTAAAAGTTTGAGTGTAACTCTATGAAAAATAATTTTACAGGAGAAAGTATGCTAGCGGCTGCTACTATAGTGGCTTTAACTCTTTTGATAAATCCAGGAAACTGGTTTATGTCAGATATGCTGGTGATGTCTCTTACGTGTATAGCAGCTATCTTACTTCTTCTTTTTGTGAGTTTTATTTTTCGTGAACAGGCACATGATGAAAGAGAGGAATTGCATCGATATATCGCTGCTCGCCTGGGCTATCTCGGAGGCGTGACGGTGCTCATGGCTATGATTGTCGGACATGAGTTTAGTCATACGCGCAATGACGCTTTGATTTATGCCTTGGGAGCTATGCTTTTTATGAAAGTAGTAGGGCTTATATATGCCAAAAAAAGATATTAATTTATTTATTTTAGAAAGGGGGTGAAAGAATATGAATAAAAATATAGCGCTTGGACTTGTAGTTGTGATTGTGGTTCTTGGTGGAGTATATATGGCTACTCGTAGTAGTAGCACCGACAAAATGGTTACCAAAGACGGCGCCATGATGGAAAGTGATCATATGATGGATAAGAACAAGGAGTGGACTCCAGAAGAAATGGAGGCCATGAAAAATGATGATACCATGATGGAGAAAGATGCCATGATAGAAAAAGATGGAGCTATGATGATGAAAGGTGGACAGTATACTACCTATGACGCATCAAAAATAGCCTTTGCCAAAGAGGGTAAAGTAGTGCTTTTCTTCAATGCTTCTTGGTGTCCTACCTGTAAAGCTGTAGATGCTGATATCAAGGCTCACATGAGTGATATTCCAGCCAATACATTAATACTCAGTGTAGACTATGATACTCATAAGGATCTTAAGACAAAGTATGGAGTAACTACTCAGCATACTTTTGTACAGGTAGATAGCGAGGGAAATAGTCTTGGTAAGTGGGTAGGTGGAGATACACTGAAGAGTGTACTTTCAAATGTAAAATAAGGTTTTCTCGTGGGGACGAGAGCGCTCTCGTTCTCCGAGAGAATCATTATTCATATAACTATAGTTTTGTATGCTAGCACTTCTTTTTTTCACTTTTTTGTCAGGTATCGTGACCATTTTTGCGCCTTGTATTTGGCCCATTCTCCCAATTATTTTGTCATCAAGCGTCTCTGGAGGCAAGAGAAAGCCTTTGGGATTGGTCACTGGCTTGGCGGTGAGTTTTATTTTTTTCACTCTTACTCTTGCTACTATTGTCACTTTTATTCCATTTGATCCGGAAGTGCTCCGTTATTTTGCGGTAGCGGTCATTGCATTTTTGGGTCTTGTCTTGGCAGTGCCTCAATTTGGAGATAGGCTTGAAGTTTTGGTAAGTCGACTAGGAAGTTTTGGTGGACGCTTCACAAGTGGTAGAGGTGATGGTTTTGGCGGAGGGCTTATCACGGGAGCTGCTTTGGGTCTTATCTGGACACCGTGCGCAGGGCCTATTTTGGCAGCTGTGGCGACACTGGCTGCGACAAGGGCTGTGAGCCTAGAGGCTTTTCTTCTTATTGTGGTGTATGTGGCTGGAGTCAGTATCCCTCTGTATATCTTGACACTTGTTGGGGGCAAGGCTCTTGCAAAAACAAGAGGACTCTCTCTCTACACAGGGACTATCCAAAAAGTTTTTGGTATCATCATGATTCTTTCGGCGCTTATGATATTTTTTGGTTATGATAAGAAATTGCAAACGAGTCTACTCGAGCAATTTCCTGACTATGGAAAATTTTTAAATGTTTTTGAGAGTCAAGCAGAAAAAACAGGTCAGCTAGAGACTATTCGTACAGGAAAAGAAGTGGCCCCTGGAGAAAGAGAGTCATTGGTTCTTGATGCTATGCTTCAGACAAAGTTGGAGAATCTTGGGGTTGCTCCAGAAATTACAGGTATCAATGGTTGGCTCAATAGTGATGGTACAAGCTTGAAAGCACTAAGAGGAAAGGTGGTTTTAATTGATTTTTGGACGTATAGCTGTATCAATTGTATTCGTACTCTCCCATATGTGACTAGTTGGTATGAAAAGTATAAAGATCAGGGATTTGTGGTAATCGGTGTTCATACTCCAGAGTTTGCCTTTGAACATAAAAAAGAAAATGTAGCTGAAGCACTGAAGAAATATAATATACAGTATCCAGTAGCTCAGGATAATGACTACGCTACGTGGCAAGCCTACAATAATCGCTATTGGCCAGCACACTATTTGATTGATGCAGAGGGTAATGTGCGAAGAGTGCATTTTGGAGAGGGTGAATACGAGGAAACAGAGGCAGCTATCGTGACTCTCTTGAAAGAGGCAGGAAAAAAAGTCACCATAAAGAAAGAATACACACAGGACGAGACACCGACGCGTTCGGGTATCCGCACTCCTGAGACCTATCTTGGTAGTGATCGCGGTGAGAGGCTTGTCTCTCAAGAGAAAATTACTGGTAGTAGACAGATATTTACCGCTCCTCTAAATATAAAAGCACATGAGTATGCTTTTGAGGGAGAGTGGCAAGTGGAAGATGAACGAGCAATGGCGCTTTCACAAGGGAAGCTGCAGTTACGTTTTCAAGGAGAAAAGGTTTTTCTCGTTATGAGTCCAGGATCCACTGGTTCAAGTAAGGTACAGGTGTATTTAAACGATAAAATGCTTAGTGTAGATGTGAGCGGTAAAGATGTTTCGGGAGGTGTGATTGAAGTAAATGAAGACCGTTTGTATGAGATTATAGATTTTAAAGGTCAGTCAAAAGAGGGATTACTTCGTTTAGAATTTTTAAATGAAACAGCTGTGTACGCCTTTACTTTTGCTTAATACAGGCAATTTAGGCTATAATAAAGCACAGTAAATAATCAATGCTTGTAGTATGCGTTTTTTGAAGGGAGTATTTTTTTTGTTTCTCGTTTTTTCTCTGACAGGCTGCAGTACAGATGAGGTTCGTAAACAAGAACTGGTAACATCTGATTTTAAGCTTGACTCCGAGAAAGAAGCTGAAAAAGCAAAAGCGGCAGAAGAAGCTGCTAAAGTAGAGGCAGAAAAAAAAGCTCAGGCAGAAGCCGCTAAACAAGCTAAACAAAAAGCAGAACCTATGTTTCAAGAAGCACCCGTCATGGATATTGATGCCGCTACTAAGTCGTACGAGGCTACCCTAAAGACAAGCAAGGGAGATATCACCATCGCTCTTCAGGCTGACAAAACACCAATTACAGTCAATAATTTTGTCTTTTTGTCACGTAAGAATTTTTATAATAACACGCCTTTTCATCGAACAATTAATGGTTTCATGATTCAGGGGGGTGATCCGACAGGTACGGGAACTGGGGGTCCTGGGTACAAGTTTAATGATGAGTCATTTACCGGAGAGTACACCCGCGGTACAGTGGCCATGGCTAATAGTGGTCCCAATACCAATGGGAGTCAGTTTTTTATCATGCACAAGGATACGGCTCTACCAAAGAGCTATGTGATTTTTGGTAATGTCACTAAGGGTATAGAAGTGGTGGATGCTATTGCTACCGCTCCGACAAAGCCGGGCGGAGAAGGGTCTTCTCCGGTAGAATTGGTGTATATCCAGAGCGTCACTATTCAAGAGAAAATAAAGGATGATAAGAAAAAAGAAGAAAGCAAAAACTAAATAAAAAACAGCTCCAGTGATATGCTGGAGCTGTTTTTTTGATACCTAATCTTCTTTTTCGCCGTAGAGAATCTTGTACATAACTGGAATAAAGAAAAGCTTGGCTATCCCAGAAAAGAGGAGTCCGGCAATAATAGCTCCACCTAAGCCTTGCCAGATAGGATCGGAGAGCGTGATTGGGATGAGACCGATAATAGTAGTCAGGGCAGTAAGGAGAATTGGCTCAAGGCGACTCGCTGATCCCTCGGCAATAGCCATATCAAGGCTGAGACCGGCATCCATGTTACGGTTGATTTTATCTACCAGAATAATAGAGTTGTTGACGACTATACCAAAGAGAGCGAGTACTCCAATAAGAGCCGGAAAGGAAAGAGGAATACCTGTAATAGCGAAGACAATAAAGACTCCAGAGACAGCGAGCGGAATCACAAGGATGACAATAAGAGCTTTACGGAAAGAATTAAATTGAATCACCATTGTGCCAAAAATAAGTGCCGCTGACAAAAGCATAGCCTCCAGAATAGAAGTAACTGATTTTTGATTTTCCTCATTGGCCCCGCCAGTTTTCCAGCTATAGCCATCAGGAAGACTCATGTTGTCAGCAAAGTCCCCGAGCTCTTTTGAGAGAGCACTTGGTGAATAGCCATCAGCAACATCAGCAGATACAGAGAGTGTACGCTTGCCATCTTCTCTAGTGATAAGAGTTGGATTTGGAGCAAGCTCAAGTTTTCCGAGAGCATGGAGTGGTTTTGGGCCATGAGGAGTAGGGACAAGTAGGGAAGATAGGTTTTCTGGAGTAGCTAGTGTTTCACTTGCGTTGAGATACAGGGAAATATCACGCTTTTCTTCTCCAAAGCGAGCATCTTCTTTGATGGTAAAGCCGCTGCCAATCATACGAATCCAGAAAGCACTTTCGCTTTCACTTATATTGAGACGATGTATCTCATTTTGATTGGGGACAAAGACAATTTTACTTGAGCCAGTATCTATGGATTGAGAAATATTACTTACCCCAGGCTTGGTCTGAAGATAAGCTTCAATTTTTTCTGCGTAGAGATTGAGAGTAGCAGAATCCTCACCGAGAAGTTTGATTTGAAGATCGCTTCCGGCAGGAGGGCCTCCAGCTTGCTGATTGACAGAGACTTTGCCAAGAGGAAAGTTTTTGTAGTGGAGCGACAAGCTCTCGACTATCTCGCTAGAGTTTTGAGAACGTTCTTTTTTGGGCTGGAGGAGAAGTGTAAAGAGGGCATGATTTGTTTCTCCCTTACCAGAGACGCCGTCATCATTGAGACTGGCTCCAATTTCACTTAAGACCAGTCTGGTTTCGGGCAATGACTTGAGTTCATTGAGTAGAGCCTCTCCCTTGATGCGACTTTCTTTTAGAGGAGTTCCCTGAGGAAGCTCAAGACTTACGTAGACGACATCCTGGTTGTCTTGAGGGAAAAATTCATTGACGACAAAACCGGTGGGAATAAGTAGGTAGGAGAATAGCGTAAAAAGAATAAGCATAGCCAGGGTAGTGCGACGGGCTTTTTTCTTTGTGAGGGTACCGAGAATAAATTGTTGGTATCGTAAAGCGAGAGGATGAAAATCAAAGATACCTTCATCGGAAATACGAGCAATGGCATGCTGTATTTTTTTAATGAGAGGAAATTGAGGTTTATCTTCTTGATTACGAAGGATGCGAGAAATAACAAAAATAAGAAACAGACAGAGAAGGGCGAGTAGATAGAGGAGTGCTTTGTATGGACCAGACGGAATAAGAAAGAAGAGAAAAGTAGCACCTACAATAAAAACAAAACTATAGAGAAAAAGAACTACTCTACGAGGAAAGTTGCCCGTCTGAAGCATTGCCATCATAGGGATGACTATAAATAATGCTACAGCTGCTGAAATCGCTAATGCTGATGAGACCACAATAGGAATAGGTTTGATGAAGTCTCCAATGATACCAGTAGCAAGAAGAAGCGGAAGGAAGGCCCAAACAGTAGTAATAGTGGTGATAAAAATAACAGAACGGAAATCGCGCCAAACTAAAAGAGCACTTTCGCTTGGAGTAAACTTGCCAGTGCGTTCATAACTAGCCATGGCGGAAATAATAACAATAGCGTTATCAACTAGAATACCGAGAGCGATAAGAAGGGCAAAAAGGGCGATAAAGTTGATACTCATGCCGACACCTCCCATGACAATGAAGGTAACAAGAAAGGTGAGAGGGATGGCGAGTGAGGCAACAATAGATTGACGAAGTCCAAAGAAAAGAATAAGAACAACAAAAACAAGTGCTACGGTAAGAAAGAAGTCATGAAAAAGCTGATCAAAACTTTTTTTGATTTCTTGGGAACCATCAAAGGTTGCTTCCAATATAAATTGGTTTTGATGTGACTGATTGAGCTTTTCAAAGGCTTGACGAATTTCTGTAACAGTCGCAGTAGCGTCGGCTCCATCTGTCTTGAAAACAGAAAAAGTAATGGCTTGAGTAGGTTCTTGGCCTCCAATAGAGACAAAAGCCTCTCTGGCATTTACTGAGGGACGCTCTTCTATTTGAGCGACTTCTCCAAGAGGAATAAGTGTATCTGAAATCGTAAGAGGGAGATGACGGATATCTTCAGTGGTTTTAAGTGAGCGGTCTTGTGAAAGCGAAAATGAAGTTTGGTTACCATCAAGAGAACCGCCAGGATTTGATTGGAGGGCGGCTCGTGTGCTTTGCGCAATAGCTTGGACATTGAGTCCAAGAGCATTTATTTTAGCAGAGTCGAGAATAATGCTTATTTCAGGATCTTGACGGTAAGTAAGAGCTACTTTTTCTACAGAGGAAAGATCTTTGAGTCGCTCTTCAAGGATGTCTGAAAAGTTTTGCAAGCTAGCAGTGTCGGTATTGCCAGTCACTATGAAATTAATGACTGGCTGATTCTGAAAATCAAGTACTTGCACAGAAGGAGTAAGGGTATCTTCTGGGAGTTCATTGACCGTATCAAGAGCGCTTTGAATATCTTGCTTAGCTTGATCTGGATCGGTACCAGAAGCAAACTCTATGGTAATAGTAGAAGCTCCTTCATTTGAAGAGGAGGTAACCTTGGATACGCCTTTGAGTCCGGAAACAGCGTCCTCAATAGGCATAGTAATGAGGCTTTCTATATCATCGGGACTTGCGCCTGGATAGGCGGTAGCGACAAAAACAATCGGAATTTTAATGCTGGGATTGAGTTCTCGCGGAAGAGTCAGGTACGTTACAAGACCAGATCCGGAAAGGGTGAGGATAATAAGAACAATGGTACGAATACTAGTGAAGTAACGTCCAATGAGGGTTTGGTGATCTTTGGGATTAAAGATGACGCGTTCAAAAAAAGAGGGTCCGTGTTCCATAAAAAAGAGGTTTTATTGAGCGATAACTGCTTCGCCTTCAATAAGGCCGCGAGTGAGAATGACAGAACTCTCGGTATTTAGACCGGAGGTAATTTCTATGTAGTTACCATAGATAGTGCCAAGGGTGACTTCTTGAGCTCTGGCTACGCCATCCTTGAGAGTCATTACCCAAGCGGAGTCCGTATCTTGATAGATGCTTTCAAGAGGGAGAAGGGTGGCACTAGCTACTTTACTTTTAAGAGGAATGCGGATGTCTACATAGCGATTATCAACAAGGGCGCTCGTCTTAGTATTGGGAACACTAAAAATAGCGGTGTAGAGACCGGTCGAGTTTTCTTCTTTAGAGAGGTACACCAGCGAAAGCTCTTGGTCTCCTTCTGGTAAAGAGAGGAGGGCTTTTTGATTTGGATCAAGTAGCCAGGCGGTCTCTGGTGAAAGAGAGACCTCGAGAGTAAGGGTGTCGGTATTGGCTGAAAAGGTTGCTAGTGCTTGTCCGGCATTCACAAATTGACCTGGGCGTACCAGAAGGGAAGTAACCGTACCAGAAAGACTGCTTTTTGGCTGAAAGACAGCATCATTTTTTAGTGCTAAAGCAAGATTGAGGCGGCTATTTACAAGCGTGTAGCGTCTAATCTCACGTTCTTTTTGGAGGCGCTCAAGACTGACAGCTTCATTACTTTTATTGAGAGTGTCATCTTTTTTGATGCGAACTTCTTCAAGAGATTGAATTTTTTTATCTAAGTCAGAGACTTCTTCGGCGAGCTCAGCATTATTTTGAGCGATATTTTTTTCAATTGAAGCAGCTCCACTGCCGTAGTCATTGGTAAGGGAGAAAAGTGTTTGCCCAGCTAGTACCTTTTGACCAGGAGTAACAAAAACTCTACTTACAATACCAGGGGCAAGAGCAGTAATTTGAAGAACAGAATCTTTTTTTACTTGTGCCGGAAGAGTAAGAAGAAGAGGTGATTCATTTGAAAAGAGGGTGACGGGCTTTGGCTGAAGCGAAGGAGTTTCAAGTGTTTCTTCTGGTGCACGAAGAGTGTGCCCAGTAAAAATAATAAGAAAAAGAAAGCACAGAAGAACAAAAAAACCTACCCAGGGTTTCTCGGAAAGAAAATGAAGAAATTTTGCTTTGGTTTTGTTCAAAAATAGGGGAATTTTCTCTAAAAGAAAGCCTTTTCCAAAGATTTTTTGCATGGGAGTTGGGTAATAAGATTAGTCTAATATATTAGCATATTTTTTATTATTCGTCAATAGACTACAATCAAGAAGAAAAAGATATTTTTTCATCAGAAACATGCTAAAATGAAAGCAACAAAAACAAAAATAGTTATGCGTAAAAAAGTATCTCTTTTCTTTTTATTAGGACTCTTTTTCTTTGGAGGAGGAGAGCAGGTTTTGGCAGAAAATCTTTCCTCTCAAGGCGTGGCAGATATATCAAGATCAGGAGTTTTGCAGGTGGCTACACATATTACTGGTAAGGCAACCATTCCAGATATCCTAGTAGATGTAAAGGCACGTACCGTGTCTATAGTGCCTGATAGCCAAAAGGAAATACAGGTAGATGAATATTTTAGCGGTAGTGCTTTTGTGATTCAAGAAGAGGGTTTTATTGCTACCAACGCTCATGTCGTCTCTTTGCAAACTATCAAAAAACGTCTTACGACAGAGAGAGCTATGGCTTCTTTGTATGAAAATGCACTCAGTCTTTCTGATAGTGAAATGGAAGGACTTTTGAATGAAGGAAAAGATGGCTTTATAAAGCAGGTTTTTGAGACTATTTTGGCTGGAAGTCAATTTGAGCTTCAGCAAGAGGTGCGAGTGCTTAATCCTGGACGACAAGCTCTTTCTTTTACAGAGGCCTTTTCTGTAGGTCAACCAGCGGAGATATTGGTGGAATCCCCGAATTTTTTGAGCGGAGGTACTGATATAGCCTTATTGAAAATAAATAAAAAACCAGCCCCAGCACTCGCTCTGTCATCTAAGGAGCTTTCAGTTGGAGACAAGGTGTACCTGTCCGGCTTTCCGGCTACAGCGGAATTGAATGAAAAGAGTACTGGTGAGGTGACGTTTACTTCAGGTGTAGTGAGTGCTGTGCGTATGTCTTCGGATGGGAAAAAGATTTATCAGACTGATGCCAAGGTCTCCCAGGGATCAAGTGGTGGACCAGTACTCAATGAAGAAGGTAGGGTGGTAGGAGTGGTAACTTTTCAGACAGACCTCCTTGATCGTAAGAGTGGCGACAACTTTGCCTTTGCTCAGTCAATTGAGGGCCTTGAAGAAATAGCGGGAGCAGCAAGAATTGATGCACAAGAAGGGGTATTTGGGAAAGCTTTTCGAAAAATGTTTCAGGCCTACGTAGAGAGGCGTTGCAATGATATGAATACTGAAATACAAAAGATAGGAATGATAGATTCTTTTTATAATTCAGAAAAAGTATTTGATAATTATCAGAAAGAGTGTTCTTTGTGGCAAGCAAATGGAGAGGCAAAAGATACACCATACGCTCTTTGGCAAGAAGAGGTTTTTAAGAATAAAAATTCTTTTTGGTGGCTCTTTTTTGGGTCGCTTGTTTTTACGGGAACAATTGTTATCTTGATACTTTGGCTCTTTCGTCAGCTCGAGAGGGATGAATTGGAAATTGCTCGCTTAGAAAAAAGATTGATTATGGATGAAACAGAAATTCTTCGCCAAAGAAGAGAATCACATCAATGGTTTCTGGAACACGATCAGGCTAATGAACATTCATTAAATAAAAAGTAGTACAAAGTATGGGAGTTTTTTTGCGAGAAATGCTACGGGCGGAGTTTCGTTTGCCGATACTTTTTTCCTTTCTTATATTTTTAGGATTTGTTTTTAAGGTACCAGAAGCTTGGATGCTTGTGCAGGTGGGAGGCTTGATGGTGCTTGTGCGTGAATCATGGGGACGTATTCGACTCAAGAAGACAAACTTAGACTATCTTGCTCTTTTTACCATTATTACGGCTTTTTTTATGCAAGAATGGCTGACAGGAGCAGTCATTGCCTTGATGGTTTCTTTGAGTGAATCTTTGGAAAGATATGGCACCGAGCGAGCAGAAAGTACCTTAAAAAATCTTTTTTATGAAATTCCAAAAAATATTCTTCTGTATGGAAAAAAGCGTCACCATGAAGTATCGCTTCACGCTATTGTCCCTGGTGATGTGGTAGTGATCCGGAGTGGAGAAATGCTTCCTATTGAAGGCCGCCTGATATCAGAAGAGGGTATTTTTAATGAATCCAATATTACCGGAGAATCAATGCCGGTGATACATCGTAAGGGGAGTCATCTGAAGGCTGGCTTTGTGAACACAGGAGAGTCTATCGTGGTAGAGGTGGAATCGGATTTTGAGCATTCAAGCTATCGAAAAATATTAGAAATTGTAGAACAGGGTAAGGTGCATAGTGCACCTCTTGTGCGACTCTCGGAACGTTACAATCTCCTCTTTACTCTCTTTTCTGTAGCTATAGCTGTTTTGGCCTATGTGGTATCTGGAGAATCGAATCGTTTTTTGGCGGTACTGGTGCTTGCGACCCCATGTCCGCTACTTATTGCTGTGCCACTCAGTTTTTTGGGTGGATTGAACCGTGCAGCTAAAAGAAAAATTATTGTCAAAAGTCCATTTATTTTGGAGTTGCTTGCAAAAACAAAAACGCTCTTTTTTGATAAGACGGGAACACTTACTATTGGCCAGCCCATGCTACGTAAGATAGTTATCCATAAAGAAAGTCTTACAGAAGAGTATGCTTTAAGTGTGGCAGCTTCTTTGGAACGGCACTCTATCCATCCCTTAGCAAAGGTTTTGGTAGCAAGACAGGAAGAAAAAAAAGCTGATTTCTTGGTAACACACGCAGTAAAAGAGGTCTTTGGGGAAGGTATCACTGGCACTATCGATGGGAATGTATACAGCCTTAAAAAAACAAGAAGAAATGAAGAGGAGGGTATTCAGGTTGATCTTTGGAAAAAAGATGAGAGAGTAGCCAGCTTTTTCTTTGACGATGGATTGAAACCTGAGGTAGAAGAAGTACTTACCTATCTAAAAGAACGAGGATATAGGCTTGGTATTATCACTGGTGATCATAAGAAAAATGCAGAACGAGTACTTGGGCAGTTTAATCTTCCTTTGTATGCAGATGCTACGCCAGAAAGAAAGCTTTCTCTCGTAGCTCAAGCGCAAAAGAATGATACGTTGGTGGGCATGATAGGTGACGGTATGAATGATGCGCTCGCTCTTTCAATGGCTGATCTAGGGATTGTTTTTTCAGGGACAGAAAATGCAGCCTCTCTTGAGGCTGCAGATGTCGCTATTTTAGGAAGAGATATTGTTTCTATTCGCGAAGCTATTCATATCGGAAGAAGATCATACACGGTAGCATACCAGAGCCTCTTCTTGGGAATTGGTCTTTCTACAATTGGCATGATTACTGCCTCCTTTGGCTATATAGATCCTGTGCACGGAGCCTTGATTCAGGAACTTATTGATTTTTGTGTTATTATGAACGCATTACGTTCTACTTATTAAAGTATGTTATTCAATAAAAAACAAAAAGGATCCGTTCTGGTTTTTACATTGATTATTCTTTCTTTGCTGCTTGTGGCATCATTGTCATTGGCAGCCGTGAGTATCTCTGAGAAAAGGAGTGTCAATGCCGTCAGTCGTTCCATAGTAGCTTTTCAGATTGCCGATAGTGGCTTAGAAAAAATACTGGAGAGAACTTATAAAGGAAGTTGTAATGGCCAAAGACTAGACTGTCTTGCCTCAAACGGAGACTCTTGCAGTGTTGTAAATGGCGTAGCGGGTATCAATGGCTCTATTAATAACGGTGCATATCGAGTGACTTTTACTAGGCACAATGGTACAAATATCACGGGTTGTTCTGATTCAAATTGGAGAGCGGAAACGGAGAGTATGCGTTCTGAAGGAAACTACAATGGCACGGCACGAGCAGTAAAGATTGATGTCAATCCACTTTAAAAAGAAGTAAGTTAAAGAGAATCAAAAAACTCCCCTGATAAGGGGAGTTTTTTTTAAGAAATAAGAAGGGGTTTTACTTGTAACGAAGAGCATCCAAGGCGTCAATCTTTGAAGCTTTTCTAGCAGGGAAAACTCCGGTGCTAAATCCAACAAAGGCACCAAAGATGACAATAGCAGAAACAAACCAAAGAGGGCTGTAAAAAAGATTTACCGCTGTACCTCCAAAGCGTGTAGCTACTATATTAAGGAGGAAGTTGATAATTTGTCCCTCTATAAATCCAATCAGTACTCCACCAGTAGCACCAAGAAATCCCATAAGTGTTGATTCCATGACAAACATGACAGAAATATTGCTTCGAGAGGCTCCAATAGACTTCATAATACCAATTTCTTCTGTACGTTCGAGAAGCGTAATGGTCATGGTGTTAAACATACCAATAGCAGAAACAACGAGAGCAATCATACCAAAAACCATGAGCACTATCTGAACAGCCCGGAAAACTTTGTTGGCTTGATCAATCGTCTCAGAAATAGAAGAAGCTACAAAGCCCTTTTCTTCAATTTGTAGACGCATAGGATCAATAACATCCGCACTCGTACCCTTCACCTTTACCTTTGAATAACTTACGAGAGGGAAGTTGGTAAGAGAGCTTAGTGATGTGTAGACGGAGTTGTTTTCTCCGGCGACAATACCGACAATTTGGTAGTTAGCAGGTGGATTGTAGGTGAGGCTCTTGCCGGGGACTTCACTCGCAGGGAAAAGGGTCAGGGTGACGGTTTGGCCAATGAGGTCGGCGTAGGGATCTGTAAAAATTTTGGCGACACCTTCTGAAATAACAAGTCCTGTAGTTTCATTTTTATCAAAGAAACGACCCTCGACAATTTTTAGGCCTTCACCTTTAAGAAAGCCAACTTGAGAGCTTACGACGTTGACGTCAAGGTTTAAGGTGGGAAATTTTCCTTGACCAGGTACTTCAAGGACAGGTACAACATCACTTACATTGGGAATGGTTTTGAGAGTATCAATAGCTTCCTGGTCAAGTTTTTTTTGACCACCTTCTTTACCGACAGATACATCGATACTTGCCAAAGCATCAGAAGTGGTAATTTTTTCAAGCAAGGTTCTTTGAAGACCGTATCCAAAAGAAACGAGAAACATAATAGCAGAAATACCCACGCTCATACCGAGCACTGTCAAAAGCGTACGCATAGTGTGCGCTTTAAACATACGAAGTGAAAGTTTGGTGATATCCCAGACGCGCATACTAGCTGTATTTTAGAAGCATAATTATTTCGATTTCTCGGACTATTTTTTCGGCAGTAATACGATTTAGTCCTACGCCACCTTTTTTGACCGGTGCATCAAGGTTGCGGAGAAGTTCGAGTTGACCCATTTTATTTTCAATACGAAGTTTGAGCAGTTCTACAAAACGAGGCCATGATTCTTGAGTAAACTTGATATGAAAGTTTTCTACGAGGTATTCAGCAAGGGTACGAAGGCCTTTCTGAGGACTTTCTTTAGTGATACGAGCTTGCTCAATAATAGCCTCAGCTCGTTTTGTGAAGGATTGAGCTCGAAGACTATTCCAGCCACCACCACCCTCTTCAAGGCTAGTATCAAGACTTTGAGCAAGTTTTTTGGCATCAATATTATTGAAGAGGCGTTCTTTGAGAAAGGCTTCTGCCATAGAGATTTGCTCGTCATTCATTTCAGAGATGATATGAGCTAGGAGTTGCTTGGCCTTGAAAGGAATAAGAAGAATATCTACCTGCTTTGGAAGAAGGTTTTTGAATGACTCCATGAGCATCTGAAGTTCAAGGGCTTCTGGAGAGTTTTTGTCTGCAAATTTTTCTTCAGGCTTTGTAGTTTTTGAAGCAGCTGCTGTGGAAGGGCGTTTATCGCGATTAATTTCTTCTTTGACAACACGACCATCCTTCATAAAAATAACACGGTCAGCATAGGCAAGGTGTTCTGGGTTGTGAGTCACCATGATGATAGTTTTTTTGTCGACTTCATTGAGATCTTTGAGAATAGCAAGCACGTTTTCGGCACTTTCACTATCTAGGTTACCTACTGGTTCGTCGGCAAGAATGATTTCTGGATCATTTACGAGTGAGCGAGCAATAGCTACACGCTGTTTCTGTCCACCAGAAAGTTCATTTGGAAATTTATTTCCTTGGGCTGCGATACCAAAGCGACGAAGAAGAGTTTGGCCTACCTCCTTGCGGGTTTTCGGGTCTTCTCCGCGGAAAACTTTTGGAAGAACTACATTGTCGAGGATGGTAAGTGAAGAGATAAGATAAAAAGCCTGAAAAACCATCCCAATGCTGGATTGGTGAAAATACACCTGCTCGGCCTGGGTCATTTTCCCAAGTTCTTTCCCTCCGACATAAACAGATCCGTAGGTAGCTGACTGAAGACCTGAGATAGAGTAAAGGAGCGTGGATTTTCCGCAACCAGAAGGACCAAAGATAATAACGTACTCATGCGGATAGATTTCCACACTCGTTTCTTCGAGGGCACGCATTTCATTTGATTTTCCCTGGTTGTAGACAATACGTAGTTTATCTACCCGGATGATTGGTTCGGTATTTTGCAAAGTTTCCATATTTTTCTATTACTCATATCATACCATAATTTCTGACTATTCTCATGCTATAATCAAGAAGTGAAAACTGCCTTACAAGGGAGTCTTTGATTATAAATACCAATAAGCTTTTTATGAAAACACTTCTCTTCCTGGTATTTCGTATACATGATGGAGTTACGAATGCCTTTGCTCGCAATATACAGCAGATTAAGCAAGGTATTTTAGTAATTGCTCACCTGAGTCTTTTTGGTTTTTTCTTTCCAGACCTAAGAAAAGAGTTTGGTGAGCTCTCTGGCAACCTTCTCATAGTGATTCTTTTTTTGAGCCCAGCTTCACGTATTGTGCGTGTTCGGTTTCTTACTCTTCTTATGGCTATAAGACGGGAACTTGGTATTCTTATGGGGTATCTTGCAATAGTACATGGAGTGGGTTATATGATTGACCCTCTTTGGTTTCAAGGATATATACTGCCAAATCTCAGTCAGTGGCAGAATGGATTTTTCTTTGGTATGGTAGCCTTTTTTCTTACCCTACCTCTTTTGTTTACTTCTAATAATTTAGCGCAGAAGTATCTGGGAGGTAAGAAGTGGAAATGGCTTCATAGAACGGTTTATGCTATGTTTGTGTTCGCTATTTTGCACCGCTTTTTCATTAAAGTAAATACAGATAGTCAGCTCTGGTTTGCTCTTATTCAGTCGGGAATTCTCATTGGAAGCTATATCTTCCTTAAGCTTTTGGCATGGAAAAACTTTCTCGCACCTCTCCGATGGGCTATAGAGTACGTGGAGAGTTTTCATGCTCGGTATAAGGCTGAAAAAATCGCTTAAGAGGGGATTGTGATATAATAGAGCTATAAAGTTTTAATGAAGTATTTTTATGGAAGAAACTCTCAATGAAAGTGAAAAAACAGAAGAGTCGGTAGTTGTAACAAAGAAAAAGTGTCAGTGGCTTAAGAAGGATGCCTTGAGTTCAGATGCGCTTTTGATTGCAGGAGCACTACTTGTAGGAGCTATTTTGATTGCCAGTAGTTACTGGATACCAATGAAGAGCGATAAGATTCAGGGAGGTGCCAATGCAAAGCCAGCGCAGCAGGCAGATGATAAAATGGCAAAAGAGGCTGAAAGTGGCCCAGTGACTGTTTCTCTGGATGATGATCCTGTCATGGGTGATAAGAAAAAGGCTAAGGTAGCTATAATTGAGTTTAGTGACCTTGAGTGTCCTTTTTGCAAACGTTTTCACCAAGAAACTTATGACCAGCTCGTAAAAGAGTATGTTGAAACAGGTAAGGCAGTAATTGTAGCTCGTGATTTTCCTCTATCATTCCATGATCCCAAGGCTACCGAAGAAGCTGCTGTAGCAGAGTGTGTTCGTGATCAGAAGGGAGATGCTGCCTATTTTAGCTTTACAAAGGCTGTGTACGGAGCTACTCAAGCAAATGGAAAAGGTCTTCCTCAAGGAAAAATGATGGAACTTCTTAAGGCAGCAGGTGTTGATACTACTAAGGCACTTGCTTGTTCTGAAGAAGCATCTACTAAGGAAGAGATAGCTAAAGATATTGCAGATGGTACCAAGGCTGGTATCACGGGTACTCCAAGTTTTGTTATTGGAACTCTTGCTGAAGATGGAACGGTAACAGGAGAAGTGGTGGTAGGAGCCTTGCCACTCGCTGGTTTTCAAGAAGCAATCAATAAGTATAGCAAGTAAAGGGCCAAAGATAGATTGAGATAATCCTTTAAAAGCCCGCTTGAGCGGGCTTTTTGTATCTGTATGTTGCTACAAAGTAAATTACGAGAATGGCGAGAAGAGCAGGCAAGGCGAGAAGGAATCGAATCGTATAAGATCCTTTCTAAGGCAACCTTGGATGCTCTAGTGGAAGCTCGGCCTGAATCAAAAGAGGAAATTCTTTTGATTAAAGGCATCAAAGAAAAAAAATACCAGAAATATGGTAAGGCTATTTTGGCCATTATTGAATCCGTAAAGGAGTCTTCGGTAGAAAAAGTAGACAGTGAACTAGAGGAGCAGTACGAAGAAACAAGCCATAATCCATTAACAGTCAGTCAGTTTTTGGATAGCTTAAATATGGAACTCTCTGGAATGGCTGCCCGCATTACCGGTGAAGTCACGAGTGTAGATGTGCGTGAAAGAGTGGTTTATTTTACGCTTAAAGATATGTTTGATGGGAGTATGCTTCCGTGCCTCATTTTTCGTTTTGCGTATCAGATATCTGGAGTGGAGATACAAATAGGAGATCAAATTGTTGTTGAAGGAGCGCCAGAAATATACAAGCCAAACGGAAGATTAAGTCTAAAGGTGGGGCTCATAGAGTTGGCTGGTGAGGGTATGTTAAAAAAAGCTTATGATGAATTGTATCGTAAGCTACAAGAAGAGGGTCTCATGTCAGAAGAAAGTAAAACAGATCTACCAAAATATCCAGAGCGTATAGCTCTTGTTACTTCAGCACAGGGGGCCGCCATCGATGATTTCAAGATGAATCTTGGAAATTTTGGCCTTAAAATTGACTTTTATCCAACGGCAGTTGAGGGTAAGAAGGCTGTTTTTGAAATACTCAAAGCTTTGAAGTACTTTCGTGCTCAAGCTGACCGATACGATGTATTGGTAATGGTGCGGGGAGGGGGAAGTCTTGAGAGTTTGCAGGCCTTTAACAATGAAGCACTTGTAAAAGAGGTTGCTTCATTTCCTATCCCAACGTTACTTGGGGTGGGTCATGAAAAAGATATTACACTAGCTGCTTTAGTGGCAGATAAAATGGTGTCTACGCCCACTGCTACAGCTAAGGAATTGACCACTCAATGGACAGAAGGAAGGCAGGCCATTAAAAATCTTAGCTTGAAACTGCCACGTATTTTTGAACAGATACTTTATCAGAAGAAGCAGTTTTTGAATACGGGTACAAGTGTCTTGCTTGAGGTTCTACGATTGATTCAAAGAAAAAATTTGCGAATAGAACAGGCATTTTTTGTGCAGATACGGCGCTTTGAAGAGGAGATTAATCGTAAGAAGAAGGAAAATTCCCTAAGAAGAGAGGTTTTGAAAAGTGGCTTTATTGAGGTATTTAACAGGGCAAAAAGGAGCATTTTGGTATATGAAGAGCAATTGAAGATATACGATCCAAGGCGAGTGCTTCAGTTGGGATATGGACTTGTGAAAAAGGGAACAGCACTTATCAAAGATGCTTCAAAAATTGTACCGGGTGATATACTGAGTGTGCAGCTTGGCAAGGGGGGGTTTGAAGCTTTGGTAAAAAAAATTAATAAGTAGGTATATGGCAAAGAAAACACTTGCAGATTCTCTTGAAAAAATTCAAGAGATTATTAGTTGGTTTGATAATCAGGAAGAAGTGGATATAGAGATGGGTTTGGATAAAATGAAAGAGGGGACGAAGCTTATCAAAGAAAGTCGTGAGAGATTACAAGAAATTGAGAATGAATTTGAGATAGTCAAAAAAGAATTGGAGCAAGAGTAGTTATTGAAAAAGACCAGCATGAGAAAGCTGGTTTTTTTGTTTCTGTTTTTGCGCTATACTAAAGAAGATAAAGAAACAAAAACTTTTTTGTTTCACTTGCCTCAAAACAAATATAAATATGCACAGATATGCGGGGGACATATCGCTGGTCTTAGGAGGATCTGCGGGTCAAGGAATTCAAACAGTAGAGGCTCTTTTGGTGGCTGTGCTTAAGCGCGAAGGATATCACGTTTTTGCCTGCAAAGAATATATGTCACGTATTCGTGGGGGTAGCAACTCTACAGAAATACGTATCACAAATAAAAAAAGACAAGCATATGTGAAGCATATAGATTTTTTGGTAGCTCTTGATAAGGATGTGGTGCCACATCTAGAAAAAAGAATAAGTAAAAATACACTTATCTTTGGGGAGCTTTCTAAAATTGGAGCTCCAGCTGGACATAATAGCTTTGACATTCCTTTTACAAAATTTACCAATGATTTAGGTAATCCTATTTTCGCCAGCACTATTGCCGTCGGGGTAGTTCTTGGCTTACTGCAGGCTCCTTTAGCGGATTTTGAAGATTTTTTGCGGGAACGATTTGCTCGCAAAGGAGAAGAAGTGGTAGCCAAAAATATTCAGGCTGCAGCACTTGGCTACAATCATGGTACTCACTTGGCGTATGACGCTGGTATAGAAATTCATCTTACACGTCACAAGGGTATAAAGGATGAGCTGCTTATGGAAGGATCAGATGCTTTAGGTATGGGGGTAATTGCTTCGGGCTGTAACTATATCTCCTCGTATCCCATGTCTCCAGGTACGGTGTTACTTACGTATTTAGCTAAGTACCATAAGGAGTTTGGTATTGTGGTAGATCAGGCCGAAGATGAAATAGCAGCTATTAATCAGGGTCTTGGCGCATGGTACGCTGGTGCTCGTGCAGTGGTTACAACATCAGGTGGGGGGTTTGCTCTTATGACAGAGGGTGTGAGTCTTGCGGGAATTATCGAGACCCCGATTGTGATTCATATCGGACAACGTCCGGGACCAGCTACGGGACTACCGACTAAAACTGAACAAGCAGATCTTAATCTCGCTTTATATGCTGGCCATGGGGAGTTTCCAAGAGCAATTTTTGCCCCAGGAAATCTAGAAGAAATTTTTAGACATGCTCAGGCAGCTTTTGCTATAGCTGATGAATTTCAAATCCCAACCTTTATTTTGACAGATCAGTATTTGCTTGACGCTATTAGCACGGTAACAAAAGAGGATTTAGAAGTACAAAAAATAAAAAACTTTATTGTAGAGACGAAGAGTGATTATAAGCGATATGCTTATAATAAGGATGGTATTTCGCCACGAGGGATCCCTGGTTTTGGGGAAGGATTGGTGGGTGTTGATAGTGATGAGCATGATGAAGAGGCACATATTACAGAAAGTCATGAGGTGCGCCAAAAAATGCAAGATAAGCGTCTAAAAAAAGCTGAAGAAATCAAAAAAAGAGCTTATCCTCCAACAAAAATAGGTAAATTTACCGAAGCTGATACAGTAGTGATTTCTTGGGGATCTAATCGAGGAGTAGTAGAAGAAGCACTCGATAGTATTGGGAGCGCTTCATTGGTTGGATTGCACTTTTCTCAGGTGTATCCTCTAGCGCCAAATGTAGAAAAATTACTAAAAAATAAGAAGCTTGTGGTACTTGAGAATAATGCTGGCGGACAATTCGCTCAATTACTTCAGCTTGAATACGGAGTTACTGTTGATGAAAAAATCTTGCAGTATGACGGAGCTCCTTTTGCTGTAGAAGACGTAGTGGAAAGACTGAATAAAATTATTGCATAATGAAATTTTATGGCTGTTGATAAAAAGCAATACGATTTACCTCTACACACAGACATCGCTTGGTGCCCTGGTTGTGGTAATTTTCCCATTTTAAATATTGTAAAAATGGCTTTAGCAGAGCTTGATTTAGCCCCGGAACAAGTCGTACTTTGCTCGGGAATTGGTCAGGCAGCAAAGACTCCTCAGTATATGAGGGTCAATTACTTCAATGGCTTGCATGGACGAGCCTTGCCGGTAGCTACTGCCATTAAGCTTTCTTATCCAGAAATGACAGTTATTTCTGAATCAGGCGATGGTGATACATACGGAGAGGGAGGAAATCATTTTTTGCACACTATTCGACGTAATCCAGATATCACTAATATTGTCCATGACAATATGATTTATGGCCTTACAAAAGGTCAAGCTTCACCAACTTCCGAGAAGGGATTGGAAACCCCGATTCAGACAGAGGGGGTTGTACTGGAGCCATTTAATCCTTTATTAACAGCGCTTTCATTGGGGGCAACCTTTGTTGGTAGGGTATTTTCAGGGGATATTATGCAGGCAAAAGAAGTAGTAAAGCAGGCTATTCTGCATGAAGGCTATGCTTTAGTGGACGTCTTTCAGCCATGTGTGGTCTATAATAAGCAAAATACTTACCAGTGGTTTAAGGAGAATACTTACTATCTTGATGAAAATCATGATAAGAAAGACAAAAATAAGGCTATGGAAGTAGTTTCTGATACTTCTCGACTGGCCCTAGGAGTAATTTATCAAGAAACTGGCAAATCTCATTATGCTGAACGTCTTAATCTTAAAAAAGAACCCTTATTCAAACATGAGCGCAATGACGAAGCATTGCAAAAATTAATGAACTCATATCGCTAAAATTACAGTAATATTTCTTGTTTTTTTAAGACTCCTCTCAATGAGGAGTTTTTAATTTTTGTAGAGCCAAAAGTGGGTATGAAAATACGTTTTTTTAAGGTATAATTATGAGTGAGTAGTTACAAGAAATTGGACAGGTTTTTCTATGCTTAAAATGCCAAAAATAAAAATAAAATACTTACTTCTTTTAGTGGTATTTTTGGGCTGTCTCTTATACACATCT